>JAZNGB010000034.1:0-22013 GCA_045576275.1 Acutalibacteraceae bacterium | reverse complement strand
AGACGTTACATACAACGTCCTCGCTCTTTGAGCATTCGCCCACAATCATACCCTCATAAACAGGTACGCCTGCACCAATGAAAAGTCGGCCTCTGTCCTGAGTGTTGAAAAGACCGTAGGCTGAGCTTTCTCCCGTTTCGTGAACAACGATTGAGCCTCTTTCTCTTGTCTGAATGTCGCCCTTATAAGGCTCGTAGCCTGCAAAAAGCTGATTCATTATGCCGTTACCGTTAGTGTCGGTCATAAATTCACTGCGGTAGCCGATAAGACCTCTTGCTGGGATTCTGAATCCAAGGTGAGTACTGCCGCCGTCACGGGTACCCATATTTTCTAATTCACCCTTTCTTGAGCAGACCTTTTCGATAACCGCACCCGCGTACTGGTCGGGAACTTCAACGATAAGGAGCTCGATAGGCTCAAGGGTAACACCGTTTTCTTCCTTGAGAATAACTCTGGGACGGGAAACCTGGAATTCATAGCCCTGACGGCGCATTGTTTCAATGAGAATTGAAAGATGGAGTTCGCCTCTGCCCGAAACCTTGAAGGTATCGGTGCTTTCGGTTTCCTCAACCCTCATACTTACGTTAGTTTCAACCTCCTTGAAAAGGCGGTCGCGCACGTTTCTTGAGGTGACGAACTTGCCTTCTTTACCTGCAAACGGGCTGTCGTTGACGATGAAGTTCATCGAAATGGTGGGCTCGTCAATCTTTATGAAGGGAAGCGGCTCGACATGCTCGGGATCGCAGGCGGTTTCGCCGATATTGATACCCTCGATACCCGAAACACAGATGATATCACCCGCTTCAGCTTCTTCGCATTCAACTCTTGTGAGGCCTTCAAACTGATACAGACGGGAAACTTTCACGTTCTGGCGGCTGCCGTCATCCTTGCAGAGAGTGACCTGCTGATTTTTTCTGATGCGTCCCCTCTCGACTCTGCCGACACCGATTCTGCCGACATAGTCATCATAGTCAAGTGCCGAGAACAAAAGCTGCAACGGTTCTTCGGGGTCACCCTGCGGAGCCGGAATGTTTTCAATGATGGCTTCAAACAAGGGACGCATATCCCCTTCGCGGACATCCGGTGTCAGTGCAGCATAGCCGTCTCTGCCGGAAGCATAGATAACGGGAAATTCGATCTGGTCATCGTCTGCACCAAGCTCAATGAAAAGGTCAAGCACTTCGTCGATGACTTCTTCGGGTCTTGCACCGGGGCGGTCGATCTTATTGATAACAACAAGCGGTTTTTTACGCAGAGCAAGAGCCTTGCTGAGAACAAAACGGGTCTGCGGCATGCAGCCTTCAAAGGCATCAACAAGCAGCAAAACACCGTCAACCATCATCATGATGCGTTCGACTTCGCCGCCGAAATCCGCGTGACCGGGGGTGTCAACGATGTTGATTTTGACATCGTTGAAAATAACGGATGTATTTTTGGACAGAATGGTAATGCCTCTTTCGCGTTCAAGGTCGTTGGAGTCCATAACACGGTCAGCGACCTGTTCGTTGCTGCGGAAGATACCCGACTGTTGCAACAGCTTGTCAACAAGGGTGGTTTTGCCGTGGTCAACGTGGGCGATGATGGCAATGTTTCTGCGTTCCTGAATGGGAGTCAATTTTTTCACCTTCAATATATTAAAATTCAATATTTCTGCCAGCATTTTATATTAACACTTATAAGTCCGAAAAGCAAGAGAAACCGACAACATTTTCAAAAATCATAAAAAAAGGATCTGCCGAAATACTTGTGCGGAAGGATATTGCAAAAAAGAAATAAATGTGTTATAATTTTTTTAATTATAAACGAACGGAGAAAGCAATTGCTTTTTTCCGATGCAAAAGGAGGAACATCTGTGTTTGCAATCATTCGTGCAACCATGAACATCTTTATGTCACTGGTACTGTTCTTTGTTTCCCTGTTTTCGGTCGGTGAGCTTCCCGATTCCGTCGAAATGCCGGCTCTGCAGGCAGGTGAATACGGTCAGTATGTCGATCCGTTTACAGGGACGGGCGGCACACCGTATATGAGCGGTATGACTTTCCCCGGTGCCGCAACACCCTACGGTGCTGTCAAACTGAGTCCCGACACGGGTATCATCGGCGGCAAAAAGCTTGTCAACAACTGGGCAAACGGTGGCTATTCCTATATGCATACGCATATCATCGGCTTCAGCCACAACCGTCTTTCGGGTACGGGTGCTGCCGACATGGGTCAGTTCCGTGTCACTCCTGTTGCAGGCAATGCAAAAGCAGGTGCACTCATGTTCTCGCACAATAACGAACAGGCAACATCGGGTTATTATGCGGTCAACCTGCCCGGCATAGGCTGCATGGCAGAACTGACGGCATCCGAACACGTCGGTGCACACCGCTACACATTCCGCACCAAGAAAGATGCAAGAATTTATCTTGATGTGACTTCATTCATGCCCAACGGCAGTGCCCACGGCGGTGAAGTATATATTGACACCGCAACCGGTACAATCACGGGTAAATCCGTTGTTACCACCCAGTTTGCAGGCCGTTACGACGGTCTGACCGCTTACTTTGCAGCCGAATTCAACAAGGATTTCGAATCCTTTACCGTCATCAACGGTGACACGGAAACCGAAGGTCTGACTTCTGCCGCAGGCGGCAAACTTGCCGTGGACTTCAACTTCGGCAATGTAAAGGACGATCCTATTGAACTCAAGCTCGCCATCAGCTTTGTAAGCATTGAAAACGCAAAAGAAAACCTTGCAGCAGAAGCAGAGGGTCTTACATTCGACGATATCCGAGCCAATGCAAGACAAACCTGGGAAGAACTGTTCTCCCGTGTCGCGATTGAAGGTACGGACGAGGTCAAGGGCAATTTCTATACCGCACTTTACCACTCTGTTCTCATGCCCACCACCTACACGGATGTCAACGGTGAATATGCAGGTTTTGATAACACCGTCGGTACGGCAAACGGCGTTACCTACCTTTCCGATATGTCCTTGTGGGATACATTCCGCAACGTGACCGCATTGCAGTCACTGATTGCTCCCGAAGTACAGAACAGCACCGTGCAGTCGTTGCTGCTCATGGCTGAAGAACACGGCATTTTCCCGCGTTGGCCGTCCGGTACGGGAGAAACGAACTCCATGTTCGGAACACCTGCGGATATGGTCATCACGGAGAGCTACCTCAAAGGCTTTGATTTTGATGCAGAAACCGCATACGAATATATGAAAAAAGCTGCCACAACCGATCTGAAAAGCGGTGACGGCAGAGAGTATCTGAACGAATACATGGAATACGGCTATTGTCCTGCCGACCTGACCGACGACAGATGCGTCAGCCGCACGCTGGAATACTGCTATGCTGACTATTGCATCGGTCTGTTGGCACAGGCACTCGGCAAAACCGAAGATGCGGAATTCTTCTTTGCCCGTTCCGAAAACTACCGCAACCTCTGGGACGATGAAACCAAGTGCTTCCGTCCGAAGAAAGCAGACGGCACATGGTGCAGCACATTCTCGAAAGATTGGATCAGCTTCGCGGACGATATCCTCGGCACAGACTTTGCTTACGGCTACTGCGAAGGCGGTGCACGTCATTGGCAGTGGGCGATTGCATTTGACACCCAAGCCCTCATCGAGCTGTACGGCGGTGAAGAGGCATTCGTGGAAGAGCTGACCGACTTTATGGAAGATGCAAACACCATGAGAAGTGCTTTGATTCCCTCCTCCGGCTACTGGCACGGCAACGAGCACGACCTGCACGCTGCCTACCTCTTCAATGATGCAGGCGAAGCTGCTCTTACACAGAAATGGGTACGCTGGGCATTGGATACACGCTATGCCACCGCACCCGACGGCATTGACGGCAACGAAGACGGCGGCACATTGAGTGCATGGTATGTATTGAGTGCATTGGGTATTTATCCCGTTGCAGGTACGGATGCATACTGGATCGGTTCCCCCTGTGTGGACAAGGCAGAAGTCAACCTCGGCAACGGCAACACCCTCACCATCACGGCTGAAAACCAGGGTGAAAAGAATGTTTATGTACAGAGTGTGACCCTCAACGGTGAACGCCTGACAAGTCCCCGTATTTCGCACGCAGACCTCATCGGTGGCGGCGAGCTTACCTTCATCATGGGCAGCACTCCTGCCGAAAACGGCGGATTCTGAAAAATACCAACAAAAAAAGCAGAGCTTCGGCTCTGCTTTTTTTTCGTGTCTTTACGGTTTGTTTCCATCGAAACTTGTCAAGATGAGTGGACAAATTGACGGTTTGCTCGGAACGGATACTATCCTTTCCTACGAAAGCTGTATCCGACTTTCTGCAAACAATCACTACGACGAAAGTCGTGATATCATTCGCACCAAAGGTGCGTATATCATTTATTATTCTGCCGGGCTGTCCGCAGCAGCGGTTGCAACAAGTGCTTCGCGACGTTCGGCGAGGTCTTTGTACATCTGATTGCGTTTTTCCTTGGTCAGCGGCCACAGGAATTTGGGGATGATACCCAAGGATCCCGTGATGACAGGAACGACGGAGCAGAGTGCAAACAACCAGAATTTGGTGCGGTTGTCCTGCGTACCGATTTCAAGTCCTTGCACATAGCCGATCTTCTTGAGCACGATGCTTCTGACGGAGTTCATCAGCGAGCTTTGAATTTTCAGTACAAGGCTCTTTGCAACGCTGGTGGTGGCTTCCATGCGGTAGCCGTTTTTCCATTCGCAGTAGTCCATGGCTTCGTTCCAAAGATCCGCATTGATGACCTTGTTGACACCGAAGGTCCATTTGCCCATAAATTCACGCACACCGACGGCAACGACCATGGGAATCATCTTGGTGTAGTTGCGGTTGATGATACCGAACAGGAAATAACCGATATTGAGAATATCGCCGTAAATATCCGAGCCGACCCAGATGGCTTTGGAGGAGAATCTGCGACGCAGGGGACCTACAAAACCGTAACTGATAGAGCCGTTGAGAGACGACGGAATATTGGCTATGGTGATAAGTGAATACGAGCCGAACACATCAATGAAGTAGTTCGATTCGCTTGTACCCACGCTGAAACCGCCGAGGAAATCCGACAGGCACATCAGCAGAACGGGATAGTTGGTCACAATGGCATGCAGGCCTTCCTTGATGTTTGGTTTTTCAATGGACTGCGGCACACGTTCCTTGGAAACAAGGAAGAAATACAGCGTCATAACCGAGGAAATCAGGCTTGTACCGATACCGAAGGTCATGAAAGCGGAGCTTAATTTCCAGTTGATGACCTTGTTGACGATCAGGTCATACAAGGCACCGAAAATATAACGCGGCATGTCTTCACCGAGATACCCCGACAGCAGCTCGACAAGGGTAATCAGTCGCACACGCTCGTTCGGGTTCGGGGTGATGGTGGAATGATAGCCGCCTTTTGCAAGGGAAATGGCGGTATCTGCGGTTTCACTGATAACGGTGAATGCAAAAAAGAAAATCAGCTTCGGCACAAAGGTTGCCGAGGTGTTCGGAAAAAATATCGGAATCAACCAGTAAACTGCACCCAGCAATGTCAGCGGAATCTGCAACCCCAACAGATACGGACGGAATTTGCCGATTCTTGTACGGGTAGAGTCAACGACCGTGGCAAGGATGATATCGTTGAAAATATCCCATGCACTTGTGAAGAGGTTGACAATGGCGGAAATGGTAAAGTCGATTTTGACAACATCCCAGATGTAACGTTCCTTGAATCCGTTGATGTTGAAGGTATTGGAAACGTCGTTGAGGAGATAGGCAACACTTTCCTTGGTAGCAACATAGTTGTAATTTTCATAAACATTGGGCAGCTTTGTGCCGTCGTTGTTCTGAACGGTTGCTTTGTTTTCGTCCATTATTGTGTACCTCCTTCAACAGTGATGTTGCAGCCTGCCATGAAATTTTCAATTTCGCTGACGGCAATGATCTGCACTTCTCCTTCACCTACAGCGGTAACAACACCGTTTTCATCCACGGTTGCCACGCTTTCATCGGGCGAATACCAGATGATATTTTTAATGCTTGCTTTTTCGGGCTGCACGGATGCGGAAAGCTGTGTCTGCTCTCCGATCTGCAGCGTCTGTGCTTTGGAGTGCATTTTTACACTTTCGGGAAGCGTGATGACAAGTACCTCGCAGGCATCGGTATAGGTCTTACCGAGGTATTCGAGCGTTGCGGTAACGGTAACGATCTTGTCGCTCAGAGCAACAGCATCCACAACACCCTTTTCATCCACGGCAGCAATGCTTTCGTCGGACGATGTGAATGTGAGTTTGTAGCTGTCCTCAGGTGCATCTTCCGCCTTGTTGACGGTCAGGTTGAGTGCCTGATAGCCTGTTTTATTAAGGATGATGCGTTCCTGCTCAATGGAAATGCCTGCATGGCTGATGTTGTAACGGCTGACGAGTGTACATTGAAAAGACAGTGTTTTTGTGCCCAGGTCAGCAAGATCACCCGTAAATGTAACGGTGTAATCGAATGCATATGTGCGTGCATAGGAAACGGTGTGCAGACGGTTGGCGACGGGGTCAACAAGCAGCTGCACTTCACAAGCGGTCAGCTTGTTCTCCTTTTTGTCTGCCGTCAGTATGTGTGCAAATGTTTCTTCCGCATCTGCAAACAGCTTGCTGTCCTGCTCAGAAAACGGATTTTCAATGACCGCGGTATAGCAGTATTCAGGAATCTCGGTGTTCGTTGTCAGGTTGATTTCTTCTGCCGACAAGGGTGCAAACAGCTCTGCGGTCTCTCCGTATGCAAGCCCTTCGTTTTCTGCAAGGGCGGCAATTCCGCTTTCGATCGAGCCTGCCGCAAACGCAAGCAGATTCTGCTGTGCTTCGGTCAGGTCACTCGTCAGGTCATGCAGATCAACCGTGTTTTCAACCGTGATCTGCGTTTCTCCGCATTGCTGCACGCCGGCAAGCAAAGTGTTGGCAACAAGCAGGCGGTCTTCATTGCTTTCGGGAAGAGTGGCGGTGTATTCTGCCGTTTCAACAGGCGGCACATACACACCTTCATCTACAAGGGAGTCTGCATACAGCACGATCACACCCGAACACAGCACAATAATCAGCAGGGGGCACAATGCCAGCAATGCGATTTTGGCTTTCATCGGCAATGCGTTGATGCCTTTATTCTCAGCCATTTTCATCCCCGCCTTTCTTTTTGTTCTTTTTCTTTTTTTCCTTTTTATTGTCGGCTCCGATAAACTGCGTACGGGCAAGCTCTTCTTCTTCGCTGTAAATGACGGGCAACGGAAGATCATCCAGAGAAATTTCGCCTTTCTTCACCTTGCCGAGGATTTCGATTCTTTCAAGATCGATGGATTTTATCTGCGGCTGCGGATTCTTGCGATATAATTTTACATTCACCGCAATCAGACCGCACAGCAATGCGAGCATGACGATATATCCCAGGCCGAGTTTTGCCGAAAAAAGGCTGTAGTCCGCCGTGGATATCTGCAAAAACAGGGACACGAGTATGCCGGCCGCACACAAACAACCTGCGGCAATACAAAAACCATTCATCACACGGCAGCTTTTCCGCAAATTGAGAAAGCCGAGCAACCATGTGACAAACACGCCCAACAAGGCAAAAAACATCGCAACGAAAATACCCATATCCGCAAACAGCAGCACGGTCAGATCCGAAGCGACACCTGCGTTGAGCAGATTCATCAGTTGTGTGAGCAATCCGTCGGAGATCATCTGATACACACCCAGACCGCTGAGGGTGATACGGATGGGATGATACGGCAATTCGGCAGCCGCATTTGCAAAGGGCAGCAGCAGCGTGGCAATGCCGGCAATGATGATCACCATACGGGCAATCGAAAGACGGTCTTTGACAAAAGCAAGTTTTACCTTTTCCAGCAAAATATGCATCTTTGCGAATTCAAGTTCACATTTTTTTGCATCCCTTGCCAGGTCCTCTTCCTGCGTGTAGTACATAATATGCACACCGCATTGTTTGCAGTTGGGGGCAAGATCAAAACGCTTGATCCCTGCTCCGCATTTCGGACAAACCAAGACATCATCTCCTTATATAGTTGTAATCTTATAATACTTTATTTTCATATTATCAGATTTTATTCTGTCAGTCAATAGACAACAGCCAATCAGAGCTGCCTTTGCTGCGGATTGTTAGGGTGACGGATATAATCCTAACCGTTTCGGGAAGTGTATTGTTGACAGTTGCCTGCATTTGTTGTAACATATTAAGGAGTTATATCTGAATAAAAAAGGAGATTCGCTATGGAACAGAAATTGGTGGTTGCAAACATCGGTATGCAATTCGGCATGTCGCACGTTGAGGGTGCGATGCACTACGGTGCCGAAATTGCCGCGATCTGCGACTGCAACGAGCAGAATCTGCGTGCAGCAGGAGAACGCTACAACATTCCGGAAGAAAAACGGGTCACCGATTATACGGACATTGTCAACAACCCCGACATACAGGTCGTGTCCGTTGCCATCCCCGACCAACAGCACAAAAAAGTGTGCTGCGATCTGCTGCGTGCCGGCAAGCATGTGCTTTGCGAAAAACCGCTTGCACTGACACGCGAAGACATTGAAGAGATCGTAAAGGTTGCTGATGAAGCAGATGCAAAGTTTATGGTCGGGCAGATTTGCCGTTTCACGCCTGCTTTTGAAAAGGCAAAAGAGCTGATTGACGCAGGTACCATCGGAGAACTGTATTTTGTCGAGTCCGAATATGCACACGATTATATGAAAATCGTTGACAATTGGCGAGCCGATCCCATGCGGCACGGTGTCATCGGCGGCGGTTGCCATGCGGTGGATCTGCTTCGCTGGCTTGCAGGCGATCCGCAGGAAGTGTTTGCCTACGGCACACACAGGCTCTTGCCGCAAGTACCTTATGACGATGCTACCGTTGCGGTATTAAAATTTGACGAAAATCTTGCAGGAAAGGTGTTCGTGTCCACAGGCTGCAAGCGTGACTACACCATGCGTACCTGCATTTACGGTACCAAAGGTACGATCATCTGCGACAACACCTCCCCCACCATGACCCTGTATACCGTGGGAGAAGACGATGTCACCTTACCGCCGCAGCAGATCGAAGTGCAGGTCAACAACCACAATGCCTGCAAGGAATTTGCCGTATTTGCAGATGCGATTCTGCACAACAAACCCGTGCTGACCGATGCCCGTGAGGGTGCAAAAACCGTTGCGGTCTGCCATGCCATCATCGAATCCGCTGCCACAGGCAAACCCGTGCAGCCGAACTATGTATTCTGAGCAATGAAAGATAAAAAGAAAATCATCATTATCATTATTACAGGCATTGCCATTCTGGCGGCAGGGATTGCGTGCAAACAGCCGTTTTTCCTGATGATTCCGCTGTTTATTTCGCTTTTTGTCATGGCATTTCAGTCGGAAGCCAACCGTCTCGGTGCCCTGGCAGGTGCGATCAATTCACTCATCTATACGGCTGCCTATATTTACATGGGTGTGTATGCTTCGGCTGCATCCGCTGTTTTGTTCAGTTTTCCCATTCAATTGATGACATTTTTCCGTTGGCGGAAAAACGCCTACAAAAGCACGGTCATTTTCAGGCAGATGTCCGTAAAGGCAAGGTGTTTAAGCGGTGCTGCTTTTGTTGTTTTGTGGGCGGTGCTGGCGGTCGTGTTCATGCACATGGACTATGAATATGCGATACTTGACAGTTGTACATTCCTGCTGGGCTTTGTCATTCCCGTGCTGACCATGCTCGCCTACATCGAATACACCTACCTGTGGATCGTCTCGACGGTGGTCAATCTGCTGCTGAGTGTGCAGATGGTTGTCAACGATTACCGCCAGCTGACCTATCTGATCTATGCGGTATATACGGTATACTGCATCATCGTCGCATTCATAAATGTCCGCAAATTCTACCGCGAACAGCAACTTACATTGAACACAGACAAAGGAGAGATCATATGCGAAAAGTAAGATTCGGTATTGTGGGCACGGGTTGCATTGCACACCGTTTTGCCGAAGCCATCCGCAATGTGCCGGAAGCCAAATTGGTGGCGGTTGCATCCAGAACCAAAGAAAATGCAGATCGTTTCGCAGACGAATTCAACATCCCCGTCCGTTTTGGCAGTTATGAAAAAATGGCAGAAAGCGATGTGATCGACGCTGCCTACATAGCCGTGCCGCATTCGGGACACATCGGTTGCTCGTGCCTGATGATGCGGAACCAAAAACACGTGCTCTGCGAAAAACCCATGTGTGTCAATGTCCGTGAAGCAGAAGAAATGTTTGCGTGTGCAAAGCAAAACAATGTGCTGCTGATGGAAGCAATGTGGGCAAGACTGGTCCCCGGTACGCTGAAAATGCTTTCGCTTGTTGCCGACGGTGTGTTGGGTGAGATCCTCGGTGCGGAAGGAAAATTCTGCTACACCATGGACGAGGACGAAATGGGACATCATGTTTTCAAAAACGAAAACGGCGGCGGCTCACTGCTGGATGTGGGTGTGTACGGTTTGCATTTTGCATCGTGGTACCTGGGAAAGGATGTGACCGATATCACCGCAAAATCCACCCTGTTCAACGGTGTGGACAGCCATACGTGTGCGATTTTGCAATATAAAAACGGAGCCATTGCAGACATTTCGAGTGCCATTCTGCTCAGAAAACCAAACGAAGGTTTTGTCTACGGCACAAAAGGCTATGCCCATCTGCGTCGTTTTTATGCACCGCAGGAGATCATTCTGCATTTTAACGACGGCAGAACCGAAACCATCCCCACCCCCTATGCCGGCAACGGTTTTGAAGAACAGATTGCACATTTTTGCTCTTGCGTGAACGACGGTTTGTGCGAAAGTCCGCTTGTACCGCACGAACAAACGCTGTATATCATCCGTCAGATGGATGCCATCCGTCAGCAGACAGGGATCATCTATCCGCAGGATCGGAAATAAAGCTCTTTGCGGCAAACCGCAATCTATTTGGCATAAATCCCCCATCTTTCCACAAGAAAACGGCTTCGCCGTAACGCGGCGACCGTTTTCGATTCGTCCATCTCCGAGCACGTGCAGCGGGCGATGGAGGGACATATAATCTTTTTTGCTTTATAAAGCCAAAAAAAGCGAGACTTGCAAATGCAAATCTCGCTTTTATTATTTGTTTTCAGAACAGCGGACAATTACAGGATGCCCTTTTCACCGAGTTTGTCGATGAGTGTTTTGAAGAGATTGATGATGGTGTTGAAGAAATCCTGGATTTTATTGAAGATGGATTCCACAACGTTGTCAGCATCGTTGGTGATGCGGATAACAGCAGAATCGATCACTTCGCCATCGACAACATAGTTGACATTGACCTTGCCGAGTGTACCGTTGGAACGGAAGGTCTTGCCGTCGAAGGAACCGTACTTGTCGCTTTCAAGTACAAGCTTGCCGTTGGAAGGAAGGGCAGCTTCGTAGCCGTTTACGTCAACACCGACACAGGAAACCTTGACAAATTCATAGGGGGATACAAGGTATTCGGTTTCGGAGAAAGCAACGTGATCAAAAATGCCGGTGGGTTTTGCAGAGGTGCAGACAAGCAGAGAAGAACCTACTTTTCTTTCATAACCGTAGCTGGGGCTGTTTCTGCAATCCAGTTCGGCACCGGCTTCTCTCTGCACAAGGAAAGTAGAAGATCCGCCGCCATCGAGTTCAAGGGCATCCACGCAACCCAAAGAGATCATAACGGCTGCAAGTTCGGGATAGTCCATACCGACCGAATCGGGTTCCTGTCTGCCGTCAACGACAAACATAACGACCGTACCGTCAGCCTTGATACCGATGGATGTTCTGGGGTTGAGTTTGTTTGTGTAAGTAACACTCTTGCCGTCTTTAACAAGAATCTGGAAACCGGAAACAGCTTCCTTGACGTCGTCTGTCTTGCCGCCGGCAGGACGGATTGCAGCCGTACCGTCGTTCAGAATTGCAAAGAACGGACGAGATGAAGAGGGATGACGGACAGTGCCGTCCATAATCAGCAAACCTGCAGGGATGCCTTCTTCATGGGTGTAGCCGTCACCGTTGATGGCACCGATAACATTGAGGCCGGTTTTTTCTTCAGCAGCAATAGCATGATCACGAACAGGTGTTCTCATCCAAGTGTCGGTGCTGTGATCGTTGTAACTTGCGATAATGGAAATATCGGGATTGCTCAGGTCAACTTCCATTACAAAACACTTTTTCTGAGCAGTTTTGGAGGAATTGTTGAGAATATAATCTCTTTCGATAACACCACTGACAAGGCGGTATTCTTTTTCAGAGGTCAGGATGGTGTCATTCCAAAGCAAAGTTTCGTCCATCGCTGCAAAAACGGTGGGAACCAAGGCTGTGAAGAGCATCAGGACACTCAGAAGAACGCAAAATACTTTTTTGAAATTCTTTTTCACAAAAAAACATCCTTTCGGTTTTGATAAATCCATTATAATATAAATATTTTCGAAGTCAAGGCTTTTCATGGGATTTCATGAAAATTTTTATACAAAAACGCTTGTTTATAAGAAAAATCTTCTTGTTTTTTGTGAAAATTATGATATACTGAAATTATCATCTATGAACAGGAGTGTTATTTTATGAAGACTGCAAAAAAACTTCTGCTGCTTACTATGAGTGTTCTTATGCTGCTGAGCTGCTGCCTTGTTTTTGCAAGTGCGGCTGACGGCATTTCCGCATTTTCCGTTTCTGCCGCAATCGGTGAAACACAGGTAGAGATTGCAAAATGGGAACAGAACGGTGCGATGTATCTGTTCCTGCCTGCCGGTGCCGATGCTGCAGACTTGCAGGTTTCCTTTGAAGCTTCCGCAGCCGTTACACTGGACGGAAAGACAATTGCAGACGGTGACCGTATTGCCCTGACTCCCGGTGGCAAACACACTTTACAATGCGGCACACAGAGCTACACCCTGTCCGTTTTTCAGGGCTCCGACATTCCCACCATGCACATCACCACCAAATCCGGTTCGATGGATGCCGTCCATGCCGACAAATCCCACAAGGAAGATGCATATCTTGTGCTGATTGACGACGGTGAAGTGATTCTTGAAAAAGAACTGGACTACATCAAAGGCCGCGGCAATGCAACATGGAGCTTGGAAAAGAAACCCTATAACATCAAGTTCGACAAAAAAACCGACTTGTTCGGCATGGGAAAAGCAAAAAAATGGAGTCTGCTTGCCAATCATCTTGACGAATCCTTGCTTCGCAATGACATTGCATTGAATCTGGCTGATGCAGCAGGTCTTGAATACACTTCCAAACACATTTTTGTTGATCTGTATGTCAACAACGAATACTACGGCAACTACCTGTTGACCGAAAGCGTAGAAGTCGGTGAAACAAGAGTCGACATCCGCGACCTTGAAGGCGACACGGAAGATGTCAATACCGAGGATCTTGACAGCTATTCCGCAGGCGGTGACCAAACCGAAGACTATAAAGATCTCAAAGCAGGCACGCAGAAATGGCTGAACATTCCCAACAACCCCGAAGACATTACGGGCGGCTATCTGCTCGAATATGAACTTCCCATGCGTTATGTCAAGGAAGCAAGCGGCTTTGTGACCAGTCGAAATCAGACAATTGTCCTCAAAGCACCCGAATATGCATCTGAAGCCCAGGTCAAGTACATCAGTGCATTGTATCAGGAGTTTGAAGATGCCGTTTTCTCCGCAAACGGCTACAATGCAAAGGGCAAACACTATACGGAATACATTGATGTGGAATCTTTTGTAAAAATGTATGTATTCCAGGAATATGTCAAGAATCTCGATGCAGGTCTGACCAGTTTCTACATTTATAAAGATATCGACAGCGATCTGTTCTATGCTGCCCCCGTCTGGGATTTTGACAATGCACTCGGTAATGACTATGCCCGTTACGGCATGAACACCAATACTTCCAACGGTTGGTGGGCAGGTATCATTTATCACTTCAATAAAAACGATGCAGAGTATCTTCCTACCATTCTCAACGTTCTGTTCAGCCACAGAGAATTCTTTGACAATGCCTCCGCGGAATGGAACACCGTGTTTGCTCCCATGCTGACAACAGAATATTTTGATTCCGTCAGCAGCACCGCTGAAGCTCTCACCGATTCCGCCGTCATGAACGCGGTCCGTTGGGATTCGTTTTCCACCACCGCTTACGCAGCCACCAAGACAAAATACGAAAACTATGTTTCGTCCGTCGTTCTCAAATTCATGAAGGAACGCAAAGACTTCCTCAACAAAGGCTTCGGTGAAACTTCCGTCCGTGTGTTCTTCGATGCAAACGGCGGTGAAGGCGGTATGTTTACAGAGAAAGCTCTGCAAACAGGCGATATCTACACTGTTCCCGATTGCGATTTTGAAAACGGTATGCTGATTTTCGACGGTTGGAACACCAAAGCTGACGGCAGCGGCACTTCCTATGAAAAGGGCGATACATTCACATTGGGAGAAGAAGATGTAACCTTGTATGCACAGTGGCGTGAAATAACAGCACTGAGTGTTTTTGACCGCATTCTGAATTTCTTCCGCGACCTCATCGAAAAGATCCGCAGCTTTTTCGGCAATCTTTTCGGTTGATATGAAAACATAATAAACTTTCAGAAAAGGCTTCGCCGTACCGCACGGCGAGGTCTTTTTTTTGGTCTTTACGGAAATGCCGGGAATTATAATAAAGACAAATTACGGTTTTAAGGGGTGTTTGCAAAGTGAATGTTCCTCTCAAACACTCGACAAGGGGGGGGGGATTGAGGAGCAACAAAGAAAGAGAGCACTAAACCGCAATTAATATCCGTTTTCAATCTTCCGCATTTCCGTGAAGAACAACAAAAAAGGACTTTTCTTTTTGTTTAAAATAGAAAATAATTGTTTTCTAATTGTAAACTTTTCCGACACCTCGTTGCAAAATGTTGATTTTTATTATACTATCAAGCTTATTAAAACAATAAAGTGAGGAGAAAAAAAATGAATCTCGACAGTATCATTGCAAAAAAGAAATCTGCAGCCAAGTACATGATCAAAGAAATCACCTACATCTGCAAAAACCTTCCCAAGCGTGATCCCGGCTCCGAAGGTGAACGTCTTGCCTGTGAATACATGGCAAAAGTTCTCAAAGAAGATTGCGGCTGCGACCGCGTTACGATTGAATCCTTCAAGGAAAACCCCGGCTCGTTCTACGGCTGGCTCTATCTGACCATTGGATTAGGCTTTATTGCTATTCCCTTGCTGTTCTTTGCTCCCATCGTTTCTTTTATTCTCCTGGTCGCCGGCCTTGCTATTGCCCTGTTGCAGTTCGGCACCTACAAGAAGCTTGTTGACAAGCTCTTCCCCGAAAAGACCGGTACAAATGTTACCGCCCTTAAAAAACCCACCGGAGAAGTCAAACGCCGCATCATCTTCAACGGTCACCCCGATGCAACATGGGAATGGCCGATGAACTATCATTTCGGTTACCTCGGCTTTGACCTGCACATCATCAGCTCTTTCCTGGGTCTGCTCTATTTTATCGGCATTGCCATTGCCGCTATTGCACAGAACGGTGCTGTCAACGGCATGAACATAGATTCTCTTCTTGCAAAGTTCGCTCTCGGTGGTCTTGTATTTGCTCCGCTGTGGATCGGCATGTTATTCATGTGGAACAAAAAGCGGATCGTTGACGGTGCAAACGACAACCTCAGCGGTTGCTACATGGGTATTGCTTTGCTCAAGTTCCTCAAGGACGAAGGTATTGAGCTTGAAAACACCGAACTCGGCGTTGTGCTGACCGGTTCCGAAGAAGCAGGTCTTCGCGGTGCAAAAGCCTGGGCAGAAGCACACAAAGGCGAATTCGACGATGTTCCCACCTTTATTTACGCATACGATACCATTCATGATCCTAAGTACCTTGCTGCAAACTACCGCGACCTCAACGCAACCGTCAAGGCAGACAAGGATGCCTGCGACCTGTTCATGGAAGCAGCCGCAGAGCTCGGCATCCATTGCGACAAGGGTCTTGTTCCTCCCTTCGGCGGCGCAACCGACTCCGCAGCTTTTGCACAGGGCGGTTTCCGTGCAGCAGGTATTACGGGACTCAACCACAAGATCGAACCCTATTATCACACCCGCCGCGACTCCTATGACAACATGAACGAAGAAGGTCTTGCAGGCTGCTTCGCAGTTACCGCAAAGACCCTCGAAATGTTCGACAACGGTGCAAAGCAATAAATAAACAAACATAATACAATCCGGCATAAAACACCACCGCAGGAAATGCTCCTGCGGTGGTTTGTTGTGTTATGGAACTTGGGTTTTCAGAGCCATTTGCTCAGATCTTCCAGACCGACTGCGGATCGCAGGGCAAGACGGGCATCTTCTGCGGAAATCACACCGTCACCGTTGATATCTGCAGCTTTGAAGTATTCCTCCGTAAGATTTTCAAGGCTGACCGCTGCACGCAGTGCAGTACGGGCATCTTCCGCTTCGACACAACCGTCACCCGAAACGTCACCTGCCACAACCAGTGTAACGGTGTTTCCGTCAGGCTGCACAAGGACACAACCGGTACCGTATTTTGCTTCCGCATCAAGCTGCTCACCGTTTTTATCGGTAATATACGCACCGGGAGAAGCCTGTTCAAGCAGCTGTTCGACCGTACGTTCCCCGACGGACACGATTGTACCGTCCTCGTCTTCTTTGCAATTCTCGCTGTCCTCAAACACGGCAACGAGTTTTTCGATGGGTTCCGTTTTCTGTTCCGGACATCTTGTACAGGTGAACAGTTTTTCACCCTCTGCAACATAGGTCGGCTCTACGGCAATCACGCCATCGTCAAAAGCGTGACCGAGTGCAACCACAGTTGTACCTGCAGCCAAAGTGGCGTTGCAGAATGTACAGCATTTGTCCCCTGTATAGCCGTCGTTTACGCAAGTGGGATCCAGCTGATTGCGGATTTCGGACTGCGTATGTGCACAATAGGTCTGCACACTGAACGGTGTGGGATCGGAAGTATACTTACCGTAAGCAGGATAGGATACACCCTCATAGGTAAATCCGTTAAAATCAAAACAGGTAATCGCTTCCATCGAAAACTGTACATCGGTTTTTCTGCACATAAAATAGATGGTTGCAAAATGGAAGTATGTGTCATTGACTACACACGGTTCCATGAAAGAGGTGTCAATGAAATGCTGCTTGGAAAGCAAGCCTTCTTTGAAATAAGCACCGATTTGTACCGAACCGGGTTCGATTTCATTGTAATCCATATTGATTGCATTGGGATGCGATGTTGTGAATATCTTTTTTGCATCCGCTCCGCGTTCGATATATTCAAAGCTGAAATACTCGGAGGGATATGTAAAATCAAAATCAAAAGAGGTCAGACCCACGCAGTTATCAAGATACACATCCACCGCAAGATAGCCGTCATCGATTGCACCGTCGCTGACGGGGACAATATAATAATCCACAATCTTCGGAATCATGGGACCGCTTGCGATTTTTTCGTTGCAAAGCAGACAATAGGTATCGCCTGCGTAGCCATCTTCCTGTCTGGTGGGGTCTTTTGCGTTGCGGATTTCGGTCGGACCGTCGTGATTACAGACCGGTGCCTCAATAATCGTAACGGGTACAAACGTATCATAGATAAAGCCGATATCCGGATACAGCTCTGCGTCAAGATCGCCGCCGCCGAACTCAACATCCGCTGTTGCGGAAAGTGCCGAAAGATCAATTTCGCCGTCATATTCCATATAAATCGTGGCACAATGGAATTTTTCGGTGTTGACGGTACATTGTTGTCCTTTCTTTGCATCCGCTGCAAAGTGTTCGGCCGTCCAGAGGCAGTCCTTGAAATAGGAACCGTATTTGAAAAGGGTATTTGCTTCCAGTTCGTTGCATTCGGAATTATAAGCATTGTTCTTGCATTTGCTCACTTCGTCAGCATCCGCACCGTTTTCATCGTAAGCGTAGGTAAGACCGCTGCCCTCGATATCAATAAACAGTTCAAGACTTGTAAGTCCGATACAATTGTTGAGATACACGTCAATCGCAACTTCACCCTCACCGAGATCCTGCACTTCAAGACTCATATAGGAATCGGTTTTTTCAAGAACCGGAATCACGCTGCCGGTGGAAAGTTTTTTGTTGCAATCCACACAATAGGTGTCACCCGTGTAGCCTTCTTCGGTGTAGGTGGGGTCTTTTGCATTGCGGATTTCGGTATCAAGATGGCAGCATCCGCCCACAGATAAGTTCACGCTCTTACTGATTACAACATCATCCATGGCTGCATATTCAATGTCGTCACTGTCATCTCCTTTGAATTTCAGATATCCGCTGATTCTGCAACCAAATGCAATGCAATTTGCCAATTCGGGACTTATTTCAAAATAATAGGTTGCAAAATGAAAACGATCCGCGTTAACGTCACATATCTTTCCGTAGTCGGAGTCAGCAAAAAAATGCTCACTTGTCCACAGGCAGTTCCTAAAGTAAGCTCCGAACAGAATATGCTGACCGTCATCCTCAGGAGCGCTCTCGCATGCAAAAGAATTGCTATATGAATTTCCGACTTGTTTTGCATCTTCACCAACAGCAAAATCAACGTACTGCAACTTTGCACCATCGGTAAAACAATCGATTGCAAGCTCAAAAGAAGACACACCCACGGCATCAATCAGATACAAATCCGCTTTGACTTCGCCGGTGGTTTCATCGTATTCAAATTCAACTTCGACATCGGCATCCGGGTTGGGGGTATATATGTTGCTGAGAACAGGAATCACGCTGCCGGTTGCGATTTTTTCATTGCAAAGCAGACAATAGGAGTCGCCCGTGTAGCCGGCCGCGGTGTAGGTGGGTTCTTTTGCATTGCGGATTTCTGTTGCACCGTCGTGTTTGCAGACCTGTGCTTTGCGAACCGTAACAGGTACAGCCGTGCCGTAGATAAAGCCTTTGCCGAGATAGGTGTTTGCAAAGGATTCGCAGCCTTTGAACTCCAGGTCAGCGGTGGCGGAAATTACGGAAAGGTCAATTTCGTCGTCATATTCCATGTAAATATCCATGCAGTGAAATTTTTCGGTGTTGACCGCACAGTCCTTGTTCTTCTTGGCATTTGCTGCAAAGTCCTCGGCTGTCCAGAGGCATTCTTTGAAGTAGCCGCCACATTTGACAATACCGTCGGGAAGTTCATTGCACTCGGCTGTGAACACGTTACTTTTACTCTCATCCACCTCATCGTCATCGAGACCGCCTGCCCAATAGAAATAGCGAAGAGAGCTGCCTTCGATGTCAATAAACACTTCGACAGCGGTCAGCCCCACACAGTTGTTGAGGTAAACAGCAAGTACAGCTTCACCGCCCCCCAGATCTTCGGCTTCAATGCTGACATGGGCATTGCCATAATCCGGTGTGACATTGAGTGCCGAAACCGGCAACAAGGTTCCCGTCAAAAGGACAAGGCATAAAAGAATACTCCATACTTTTTTGAACATGGTGATCCATCTCCTTCTTTTATTCGATCCGTTTTCAATCGTTCCATTTTTTCAACAGGTCTGCAAACGGATTGTAAGCATCGTTCTTCTGTTCTTTTTCTTGCTTTTTCATATAGTTGGACACATCGTGCTTGCCTGCACCTGCATCCTCATGGCGTTTGTTGAAGTCGGACAGTTTTTCACGGTAGCCGCATTTGCAGACAAACAGACGTTTCTCCCCTTCACCACGCAGCTCCATGCGTTTCATGCAGTTGGGACATCTTGCGTTGGTGGTCTGCGAAAGTCCCTTGCGGTAGCCGCATTCGCGGTCGGGACAGACAAGCATTTTGCCTTTTTTGCCGTTGACTTCCAGGAGGAATTTGCCGCAGTCGGGGCATTTTTCCTTGGTTGCGTTTTCGTGGTGGTAGACCGCTTCGCTTTTGGCGACTTCAACGACAAGCTTGGTAGCATAGGTACGCATTTCGCCGATGAATTTTTGTTTATTTTCTTTTCCTTGGCTGATATTCTGCAAACGCTGTTCCCATCTGGCAGTCAGCTCTGCACTTCTGAGTTCTTCGGGAACAATGCGGATGAGCTGTCTGCCCTTGGCAGTGGGACGGATTTCTTTTCCGTTGCGTTCAATGGAGAAATTATCGAACAGTTTTTCGATGATATCGGCTCTTGTGGCAGGGGTGCCGAGACCGCTTGTGGCGGCAAGTACGGCACGAAGCTGCTTGTCTTCGACCTGTCCGGTGGGATTTTCCATGGCACTCAGCAAAGTCGCTTCCGTATAGCGTGCAGGCGGTCTTGTTTTGCCGTTGAGAACTCGTACATCACGCACATTCACCGTTTGTCCCTGTTGCAGGTTGGGCAGATTCTGTGCAGTGTCGTCGGGGTTGTCGTCTTCATCCTCTTCCGCAAAGTTCTGATACAAAGCTTTCCAACCGGGGGAACGCACAGCCGTACCGCGTGCATAAAAATCATGCTTGCCCACACGAACGGTGAGTTTCACTTCGTCATATTCGTACGGTTCACTGAGGACAGCAAGAAAACGACGGACAACGAGGTCGTAAATATTTTTTTCTTCACGGCTCATTTTTTGTTCATCAGGCGATTCTTCGGTGGGAATGATGGCATGATGATCGGTGACTTTGGCATCATTGACGATGTATTTTGTGTTGATTTTACCGCGCAGCAGTTTCCATGCCGCCTCTCGGTAAGGCCCGTAAGCAACGGCTTTGAGTCGTTCGTTGAGGGTCGGTACAACATCCTGCGGAATGTAACGCGAATCGGTACGCGGATAGGTCAGCACCTTGTGGTATTCATACAGACTCTGCATAACGGAGAGGGTCTGTTTTGCGGAATAGCCGTATTTTTTGTTGGCATCACGCTGCAACTCGGTCAGGTCATAGGCGGCAGGGGGTGCCTTGTGCTTGTAGTCTTTCTGCAAGGACACGATTGTACCCTTGCTGCCCTTGGTTTCACCGAGAATTTTGTTTGCAAATTCGGGGTCGGAAAAACGGGTGTTGCCCTTGGGGTCACGGAAAATACCGGAAAATCCGTCAAAATAAGCACGCACGGAATAGTAATCCTTCGGCACGAATTTTTCGATTTCCTCTTCACGCTTGACGATGAGTGCAAGTGTCGGGGTCTGCACACGGCCTGCGGAAAGCTGTGCATTGAAACGACAGGTCAGAGCACGGGTGACATTGATACCCACCAGCCAGTCGGCTTCGGCACGTGCCTGTGCGGAATAATAAAGATTGTCGTATTCGGTTGCAGGACGCAGATTCTGAAAACCTTCGCGGATGGCCTTGTCGGTCTGCGAGGAGATCCACAGACGCTTTGCAGGCTTTTTGCAAGCCGCTTTTGCCATGATCCAACGGGCAACCAGCTCCCCTTCACGACCGGCATCGGTGGCGATAACGATGTTGTCCACATCGTCACGCTTCATCAGCACATGCACATTGCGGAATTGCTTGGCAGACTGTTTGATGATGACAAGCTTCATCTTTTCCGGCAGCATGGGCAGGTCCTTGAGATCCCAGCGTTTGTAACGGTCATCATACGCTTCCGGGTCGGCAAGGGTGACCAAGTGACCCAATGCCCATGTGATGATATACTGCTGCCCCATGATGCAGCCTTCGCCCTTGCCCTTGCAACCAAGCACACGGGCAATATCCCTCGCCACAGAGGGCTTTTCAGTTAAAACAAGTGTTTTTCCCATCGGATAAACCTCATATAATACAAATATTTTTGTGATTGCTGCGTATCATAATGAAAATTCCATCAACAGTTCTGTTTATATTATAATATACCATAATTAAATGTCAACTCCATTCTTTGCATAATAATAAAAAACAAAGCTTCACGAGAACTTGCAGGATGTAAAAATAAAAATGAGGAAAGTGTAAATTACGGTTTGTCGGGGTCTTTGCAAAGTAAATTTTCCTCTCAAACACTCGTCGCCCCTGAAAGGGGAGATGTCTGCGGAACGCAGACAGAGGGGTTCAGGCGGTTATATCAGACTATTTTGACCGAATTTGTGCAAACTTGGTTAACCCCT
>JAZNGB010000033.1:0-61343 GCA_045576275.1 Acutalibacteraceae bacterium | reverse complement strand
TGCGCGCATTTCTACTGTGCTGCCGGTGCGACCGGAGTCGTCACCCGAACCGTTCACTTTTATGTTGATCGGATGCGATGAGGTGCCTTTTGCATTGGTAATGGTGTGCATGGGAGCAACGGTGATGGTGGTTTCGGCATCATTGCATACAAAGTAGTCATTTTCGGTGGGGTTGTACTTGGCAACAATGTTGAAGGTGCCGCCTTCGTCGGTGAACACTTCACACTGGAACACATAACCCTCTTTTCTGCTGACCGTGGCAATTTCCTCGCCGTTGCAGTAAACGGTAAAGGTTCCGGGCACGGAGTGACCTGCGCAATCCACCTTGAAGCCGCCGCCCGATGCACTCACGATTGTGGGGGTAATTTCGGTTGTGGCAAATACGAGCTTTACATAGGCAATGTTGCCGGTGTAGTTGCTGTTGCTGTATTCGCGCACATAATATTCATAGATTCTGCCGTGTTCCGCAGTGCCGTTATAATCCTCAATCTGCACACCGGTAGAACCGGGCCAATTGAGGTGATAATATTTCAGAGTGTCCCTTACCTCTCCCATGTCAGCAAACGGAGCGACCTCAAAAATATAGGGATCGTCAATGCTGATGCCTTTTTTATCGGAGCCGAACGAAATCGGGAAGGGTTTGACTGTTACGGGGATGCTAAAATTATATGCCTTTCCATCTGCTTCATTTGCTGGTGTAAACACAATAGCAAGAGAAGTGTTATGGACATACGGAACATTATTTATAACATCTGCACTAATGGTAAATTCACCGGCAACTTCTTCACCGGTTGCTCTGCTGACAGCTTTACCGCCTGAAAGCGTAACATCTGCCCAAGTAACATTGGGATCATAAGTCAATTCGGGAATGGTAGGATATTCAGTTACTTCGAAATCTGCAAGAACTTCTACATAAACATCCATGTAAAGAATCTCATAGTTAGCAAGCACCATTCTTGCTTGATAGTAACCGCTTTCATTTACAATTGTACTTGTTTTTGTCCAGCGCCAAAATCCTGCAAGCGCTTTAGGCTCATCAGGGTTATAAGGATTCACAACACTTCCACCCGAAAGCGTTGATGTGGAAAGTTTAGAATTGGCCTCAACAGCAGTTGCAACTGGCGGATTGTTTTCATCAGCCAATACAGGCAATGCCTTATTAACGACATATGTTACATTTGCACTATTGGCAACTTCAAAACCTACGTAAGAAGAATCAGAAGGAACAAATCGAATATTTGATTTTCTTGTTCCAGCTACCGGAAGATATGTGTCTTCATCAGTAAATTGCCATATTCCCGGAATAACCACTCCACTTTCCGTACCATCACTTGTAACAATACCACCGACAAGGTTAATTTCATTTTTTGCAGTTTGACCGTAGTAGATTTCCTTATCGGCAGTCGGCCAAACGGCTACATTAGCTTCTGTCAACGCAATTGGGTCAGCCGCACTTGCGTACATAGGCACAACTGACAACATCATCATAAGTGCCAATAAAAGGGATAATAATTTCTTTGTTTTCATAAAATTTCCATTTCCTTTCTTAAATAATTTTTTTCGGTGTAAAAAGTTAAAATTTCAGTAAACCATGCAGCATCACCCTTTTTAATGTATTACCGTTACATTTTAAACGATGAATAAACTATATCACAAATAGTCTCAATTGTCAATAATAATTATTTACGATAAGTATTTACAACGATATTTATTATGTGGTATAATCTGCAGGGAACGGATATCCGTTCCCTACGGGATGAAAAAGGAAAGCATTGAGAGGATAATATATGAGTCCCAATCAAGACAATTTTAAACGAGGTACGGCAGAATTGCTCGTTTTGTATTTACTGCAGGACGGCGATCTGTACGGTTACGAAATTACCAAGGCCTTTAAAGAAAAAAGCGGCGGTAACTACACCATGGCGGAAGCGGCACTGTATCTTGTGCTGTACCGTCTTGTCAATGCCGGCTACATTTCGGACTACGAGGAGCTGGTCGGCCAGCGTCGCAGACGGCGGTATTATCACCTTGAAGAATCCGGCCGTGCATACTACAAAGAACTGTTGCAGGAATATGTAACGGTTACAAAATCGGTTTTTAATATTTTAGACATGGAGTGTGAAATCAATGGCAATGCAGAATGAAATCAAAGAATACATAAAATCGGTTAAAAAGCAGATCGTCTGCCCGACTGCCGAAAGCCGTCAGATGCTCCGGGAACTGCAAGCAAATGTGTCTGATTTTGTACAGGAAAATCCGGATGCCGATTTGGTGCAGATTGTTGAACAGTTCGGCGAACCCGAAGAAATTGCAAAAAACTATCTTGCCGATGCTGACCCGAAAAGAATCTCAAAAGCAATCAACATCCGTAAGGTAGTGATAGCGGCGGTTATTGCAACACTTTTAGTTTTTACCGGTTTTGTAATCGCAGTATTTTTAGATTTACATGGTGACAGTCACGGAACATATACAGTCACAATAGCAGAAGAAGGAACATATTATATAGATGATTTTAGGGTTACAAGGACGGATTCCAATAATTCTTGACAGGGAGGAAAACAGGAATGACCGAAATCAACAAAGAAATCGAAAAATATTTATCGCAGGTGCAAGCCTATCTTCCCTGTAAAAAAGCCGTAGGGAACGCATAGTATGCGTTCCGCAACAAATTTGACGATGTGAAAAAAACCGGAACGGATACTATCCGTTCCCTACAATCCATAAAATTTACTTTGCCCAATAAACCGTAATTTGTCCCACGAAAAAACGGCAGTACCTTTCGGTACTGCCTGTTGCTTTTTATATTCAGATTTCGTAGCCGCATTCCTTGAGGTCGTCTAGGAAGAAGTCGTACATGACCTTGCCTTCTGCGGTTTTGTAGCGACCGACAGAGTCGGGACGCATGGGGATCTTTGCCATTTTTCTGCCGAGGAAGGAGCCCAATTTTTCGAGGGTTTCGTCCTGATTGAAGACCATGTCCTCAAAGCGCAGGCGAATGATGCGCTTCGGGTCGGGGGTGGCATTCATCAGCTCTCTCTGATATTTCCACGAAAGCGCACGCTGCTCACGGACATCATCCGTTGCGGGCATTTCGATGTGGAACTGCGCCATATCATCCGTCACATGACCGCCCAGGATGCAGTCTCGCGGGTCACGCACCCAATGAATATAGTGCATTTCGGGGAACATTTTCACGATCCACGGATAGCAAAGGGTTGTTTCGGGAATCTTCCAGCCTTTATCGGGGGCATCACTGTTCAGAACAGAGTGCAGATATTCTTCAATGAGCGTTTTGAATTCTGCGGTGGGTTCCATGTTGAGAACCTTGGAAAAATCCCATTTGAGGTCGCCCTCATATTTCACATAATCACCGAATACGGCACAGGCCTGATACATTTTTTCTGGCGGCACAAGATCCCATGAGGTATTCAGCGGTGCACCCATAAAAAAACCGCTTTCTGCAAGTGTATTAGAAACGGCACGAGTACCGGAATGGCCTCTGCCGATGACGGTTACCATCATATAGTCCACATCCTTTCGCTCGAATTATAACACCGAAAACAGAAATATGCAACAAGAAATCTAAAGTTTCCGCTTTTATTATTGACTTCTTTTTTTAATTGATATATATTTTAATAAATATACCATAAAGAAGGTTCCTTATGCAAAACATCTTCAAACAAAAGAATCTTGTAAGTAAAACAGAACGAGAACGCCAATTCGGAACAAAAGGTGCCGTTGTATGGTTGACAGGTCTTTCTGGATCCGGCAAATCCACGATTGCAGTACTTGCCGAAAAGCAACTGACAGATCTTGGTTACCGCTGTTATTTACTGGATGGGGACAATCTTCGATTGGGGCTCAATGCTGATCTCGGTTTTTCGGATGCTGACCGCACAGAGAATATCCGCAGAATTTCCCATGTTGCTTCCCTGTTTGCACACAGCGGTTGCATTTGTTTTGTCAGTGCAATTTCACCGTTTGAAAAAGACAGAGAAATTGCCAAACAAGCAGCAAAAACGATGGATGTTGCTTTTTTTGAGATTTTTGTTGACACACCTTTGGAAGAATGCATCCGCAGGGATACGAAAGGACTTTATAAAAAAGCAATCAATGGAGAAATCGCGAATTTTACCGGCATTTCATCACCGTATGAACAACCGGACAATCCGTTTTTAAAAATTGACACCATTTCGCTGTCTCCTGAACAAGCAGCAACACAAGTAACAGCATTGCTGACACTATATCAAAAACTGCCGGATATGTGCAATCAGTTGTGTAAAACAAGCATTCTTGCCGGTGAAGAAATCATGGATGTATACAACTCTGACTTTGCCGTACAGACAAAAGATGATAAATCACCGTTGACACAGGCTGATCTGCGATCCAACAAATTAATTGTTGACTTTTTAAAAGAGAATTACCCTGACATTGCTGTATTATCCGAAGAAACAAAAGACACGGGGGAACGCAGACAAAATCCGTTCTGCTTTGTGGTGGACCCGTTGGACGGTACAAAAGAATTTGTCAAACGCAACGGCGAATTCACAGTCAACATCGGTCTTTGTGCGTACGGTAAGCCGATATTGGGAATCGTATACGCACCTGTCACACAACAACTGTGGTATGGTGCAATCGGCTGCGGTGCCTATTCGCAGAATGCTGAAGTGACTGCTTATTTCGATGAAGAAAACCGCATATTTGTTTCTGATAAAACAACAGATTTTACGGTTATGGCAAGTCGATCCCATGCCGATACAAGACTGGCAGCCATTCTTGACAACAACAAAGACCGTATCAAGGAAACTGTCAGTGCCGGCTCATCATTAAAAGGATGTCTGATCGCAGAGGGAAAAGCCGACATATATTACCGCACGGGTTTTACAAGCGAGTGGGATACTTGTGCTATGCATTGCGTTGTTGAACAGGCCGGAGGTGTGTTAAAGCAACTCGATCATTCCGCATTGCTTTACAATCGTAAAAATACACTCAATGATAAGGGCTTTTACATTTTAAACCGCGCCGAAAATACATTGGAATGAGGAAATACAAATGATGACGCATCTTGATAACCTTGAAAGCAAGAGCATTCACATTCTGCGTGAAGCCTACAACCGCTTCGGCAACCTTTGTATGCTGTGGTCCATCGGTAAAGACTCCACGGTACTGCTTGCTCTTGCAAGAAAAGCCTTTTTCGGTCATGTGCCGTTTCCGCTTGTGCACATTGACACGCACTACAAAATCCCCGAAATGATTGAATACCGTGACCGCATTGCCCGTGAATGGAAGCTCGATATGGTGTACGGTGAGAACATCACCGCCCTTGAGCAAAAAAAGACCTTCCCCGACGGCAACTGCACACGCATTGAATGCTGCAAGAACTTAAAGACGGAAGCTCTGCGTTGCACACTTTCGGGCGAATGGCCGCGTTACAGAATGAACCATGACACAGGTCTTTATGAACGCGATGAAAATACGGAGCCGTATACAGGTGTTATTGTCGGTGTCCGTGCAGACGAAGAAGGCAGCCGATCCAAGGAACGTTATTTCTCTCCGCGTGACAAGAACAACGATTGGGATATCGGTGACCAGCCACCCGAATTCTGGGGACAGTACAAAACCGATTTCAAGCCCGGCACACATATCCGCATCCATCCCCTGCTCGACTGGACGGAGCTCGATATATGGGAATATATCCGCAGAGAAAACGTGCCCGTTGTACCGCTGTATTTCAATCAGGGGGACGGCAAGCGTTATCGCTCGTTGGGGTGCTGGCCCTGCACGAAACCGGTGGAATCGGATGCAAGAAACTTCGACGAAATCATTGAAGAACTCAAAACAGGCAAATTTGCAAATATAGCCGAACGCTCAGGCAGAGAACAGGACAAAGAAGACGGCGGCGGATTGGAGGAACTGCGTAAAGATGGCTACATGTAATATCGTTGACAACAAGGAAATGAACATTGTTATTGTCGGTCACGTTGATCACGGCAAAAGCACGGTCATCGGCAGACTTCTGGCAGACACCAATTCCCTTCCGCAAGGCAAACTCGATCAGATCAAAGCTCTGTGCAGAAGAACGGACAAACCTTTTGAGTATGCATTTCTTTTGGATGCACTCAAAGATGAACGAGCACAGGGTATTACCATTGACACCGCACGTTGCTTTTTCAAAACCGAAAAAAGAAAATACATCATCATAGATGCTCCGGGGCACATTGAGTTTCTCAAAAACATGATCACCGGTGCATCCCGTGCGGAAGCAGCATTGCTTGTTATTGATGCACACGAGGGTATTATGGAAAACTCCCGTCGACACGGTTATATGCTTTCCATGCTCGGTATTCGTCAGGTGGTTGTACTTGTTAACAAATTGGATCTTGTTCCTTATGATGACAGACAACGTGTATATGAAAGCATCGTTTCGGAATACAGCGAGTTTTTACAGAATGTGGAAATTATTCCGCAACACTTTATTCCCATTTCAGCAGTTGAGGGATATAACATTGCAAGCAAAAATGAAGAATTGCCTTGGTATGACGGTATCACCGTTCTGGAGGCTTTGGATGCATTTAAAGAAACAGCAGACGGAGATGATCACGCATTCCGCATGTGGGTGCAGGATGTTTATAAATTCACCAACAGCCGTGACGAACGCCGCATCATTGCCGGTACGGTGAGTGCAGGTAAACTTTCTGTCGGTGACGAAGTAATGTTCTTACCATCCGGAAAAAAGACGAAAGTACATTCCATTGAGGGATTCAACGAACCCGTACAAACGAGCGTTTCAACGGGCAAAGCAACCGGTTTTTGCATGACTGAACAAATCTATGCAAAGCGCGGTGAACTTTGCAGCAAAATCGGAGAACAACCACCAAGAACAGGCAGTCTTGTTAAAACAAGCATTTTCTGGCTCGGCAAAGAACCGCTTAACACAGAAAAAGTATACAAGGTTAAAATCGGTTCTGCAGCGGTAGGAATGCGTGTTGAAAAGATTCTCGGTGTTCTGAATGCTTCCACACTCGAAAACAGCGAGAAGCAAACTGTTGACCGTCATGAAGTGGCTCAATGCCTTTTGCATTTTGAAAGACCGCTCGCATTTGATCTTTCGGGTCAATGCGCAGACACATCCCGATTTGTCATTGTAGATGACTACGAAATTGCAGGCGGCGGTATTATCACCGATGTTGAAGAGGATGAGGAGCTTGAAATGAAGCTTATCCGTCGCAATGTCAAATGGATTCAGAGCAGCATGACACCGCATGAACGCGAGGGCTATTACAGACAGCGTGCACAGCTGATTATTCTGACGGGCAACATTCAGATCGACAAAAAGGAAATTGCACGCAAGCTCGAAAAGAAGCTGCTTGAAAACGGCAAGATTGCTTATTACCTCGGTATCGGCAATGTGTTGTACGGTGTCAATTCCGACATCAAGTCCGATGACTCCATGAATAGCCCCGAGGAACGCAACGAGCATATCCGCAGACTCGGTGAGGTTTCCAACATTCTGCTGGATGCAGGTAATATTCTCATTATTACGGCAAATGAACTGATTCCTGACGAACTTGACACCTTGCGTCAGATTGTCAGAACAGATAACATCAAAACCGTGTGGGTCGGTGTGGACAATCGCAGAGCTGCTGATTTTGATTTTTATTATCCGACTCCTGTTAAATCCATCGCTGACGAATTGGCACAAAAACTATTCAGCATTTAAAGCTTATGTCTGATTTCCGTTCAGCTTATGATAATTTGACGAATATCAAACAATATTTTTGGTGAATTTCACAAAATGCATCAAAATCTATTGAAAATATAATACGGTTGAGTATAATAATTTTATAAAATGTGTGTTACATACATTTTTGTGCCAAAATTCAACATTCGTATGTGATAAAATCTACAGGAGGTGTGCAGCTTGACAATGGAAAACAAAAGGCTGAAAAAAATCATTATGATTCTGGCCATATTACTTGTTTTCAATATGCTTGCATTGATCGGTCTGCTTGTTGCAGGTATAAAGTCTGATGAAAAATCCACTTCAGTTTCGCCTGACAACTATATCAATCCGATCAGCCGTACAGTTGTGAGTGAAAATGATAAGTACAATAGCAGCAATATGCTCAGAATCAGTCCACAGATACTGCTCAAACAGAATATTTCAGCATCTGCAGAAGATGTGTCTTTGGCTCTTTACAAGAGTAATCCGGAAGAAAGAGTACCTTTTTATGTGTTGAACATGTTCCCGGGTGATCAGGAAACAGCTGTTTATAAACTTGATGTCTCATACCAGGGTACAATTACGGTGCATTTTCGTACAGATATACTTCCCGGTTATGAAAAGTTGGCAGAAGTACTCAAATGCAAAATTCAACTCGGAGAAAACAAGGCTCCGCTTTATGATGGTCTTATGAAAGATATGCCGTCAAGCGTTGATACTGAGATTTCCTCAGAATCCGGAATTACACAGACACTTGATTACCACATTACGGTTTATCTTGATACAAGTGTTGGCAATGAATATCAGAACAAACAGCTTTTCTGCGATTTCTATTGGTGGGTTGAAACGGAAGGAACAACAACATCCTCCACAACAGAAACTACATCCATGGAATACACAACCATTCCTACACAGCCTTCTACACAGCCTTCTACACAGCCTTCTACCCAGCCTTCTACCCAGCCTTCTACCCAACCCTCTACACAGCCTTCTACCCAGCCCTCCACACAACCTTCTACCCATCCGTCCACGGATCCATCAAGACCTATAACACAACCGACCACCTGCAAACCCAAGCCTCCCGGATGTCTTATTGATCCACCAAACACCGGTGACTCAACACACATCAGAACGATAGCTGCAGTTATTGCCGTTTCTTCCTTTGTATTTGCAGCTTCTCTGATTGAAAGGAAGGTGTCGTCACGTGGATAAGAATAAGTACAATATTACAAAACGTCTGACGGCAGGTATTGTTGCAATAATCAGCCTCTCAATATGTCTTTGCATAACAACATTTGCTCTTGTTTATACGACCGTCAAAGTTGAAAACAACTATTTTCAAACAGGTGGCGTGGAAATTAACCTCAATGACGGCAAAGCTGTGATTGAAGCAAATGAATTCCTTTTTGAACCCGGTATGACCGTTGAAAAAGATTTCTTTATAGAAAACACAAGCACGGATACAGTTTATTATAAGGTATATTTTAATAATGTATCCGGTGGTCTTGCTGAAGTTCTTGAAGTTAAAATTACAAATGGTGATAATGTGATAGCAGAGGGGACCATTGCACAGCTCAGCGAAAAAACAAGTCTTGCTGACAATGATGATCTTGCTGTCGGAGAAAAGCGAGACCTTAAGATTTATTTCCACTTCCCTGAAGACAACAACATATCACAGGACGGTTTCTTGTCTTTTGACCTTTGTGCAAAAGCCGTACAGTCCAGAAACAACCCTACGAAGCTTTTTGATTAAGGATCCCTGATATGAAAAAAGTATTAAACATAATAAAAAATATTCTGGTCGGAGCAATTGTTGTGGTTGCCGTGGGGATGATGATTTTCACCATCTTTTCCATGAACACCTTTAACCGCAATGACCGTTCTATCCTCGGTTACAAATTATATATTGTTCTTTCGGATTCAATGAGCAAAACAGACTTCTCTGCCGGAGATCTTATTATTGTAAAAGATATTGTGGATTATACCGCACTGAAAGAAGGCGATATAATTTCCTATACCTCGCAGAATATTGAGAATTTCGGTGAAACTGTTACGCATAAAATCAGAAGAGCCGCAACCGATGAATACGGCAATCCCGGTTTTATAACATACGGTACAACAACCGATACCGATGATGAAAAGGTTGTAACATATCCGTACATTCTCGGTATTTACAAGACCAGCATTCCTAAAGTCGGCACGTTTTTCAATTTCCTGAAAACAACCCCCGGTTATATTATCTGCATTCTCCTTCCCTTCCTTATCCTCATTCTTTCTCAAGGTATCAACTGTGTGAAGCTTTTTAAAAAGTACAAGCAAGAACAGCTTGAGGAAATCAATCAGGAAAAAGAAGAGCTTCGCAAGGAACGAGAGAAGAGCCAGGAAATGATGGCAGAGCTTCTTGAATTGAAAAAACAGTTAAAGCAAAAAGAAGAAGAAGAAGAAGAAAAAGAAAAAGCAATTGACGATTCGCAGCCGATTGAGACTGCCGCAGCAGAGGATTCAGCCACTGCACAGGATTGATTTTTAAAGCCATTCAATACCCTGTCATCCATCACTTTCTCCGGACAATGATTGGAAAAAGGAGGAAAAAATGAAATACAAATCAACAAAGTATGCACTTATCAGCAGCTTCATGGCAACTTGCCTTTGCGTTGTAATGCTTATATGTTCAACATTTGCATGGTTCTCAAGCTCGGTAAAAGCAAATGTAAAAGACATCCGGTCAGGCACGCTTACTGTCGATCTCGTTGACAGTGCCGGCAAGAGTCTTGCGGGTAAAACTCTTAAATGGGTCAATGCTGACGGCGGCAACGATGTTACCTGGGAAGCAGGTTGCACTAATGAGCTCACCACTGCATACATCAAAAACAACGGTAATATCAATATCAAGTACAGAGTTGTCATCAACGGGCTCAAATCCGATGAAAAACTCCCTGACATAATCGATTTCACAGCGGAAATTGACGGCAAGGAAATAGATCTCGATTCTTTTGAAGGCGATCTTCGTCCCCAGGCTCGTGTTGCTCTTAAAATAAAGGCACACATCGATGAAAAAGCAGGAAAAGAACTTCAGAACCTGTCCGTTAATGGAATTTCCATCACCGTTCAGGCTACACAGAACAGTGTTGAATTTGACAGCGATGACAATTGGTATGCCGAAGTAACAGCAGCCGCAGATAAGATCACTGCAACCGCAACCGATGCTGAAGCAACCGATCCTGAAGCAACCGAAACAACCACAACTGCAGAAGCGACCACTGTTGCGACTACTGCTGCAGAAGCGACCACTGTTGCATCTGCTACCACAGAAGAAGCAACCACTGTTGCATCCACTACAGCACAAGAAACGACAGCAGCTGCCACAACTACAGAAGCGACCACTGTTGCGCCAACTACTGCAGAAGCGACCACAGTAGAACCTACGACTGAAAAAGAAACCACGGTTGCACCTACCACCGCAGAAGCTACTACGGCTGCTCCTGCCACAGCTGAAGCACCTTCCGAAGAACCCGTAGCACAACCTTCGACAGAAAAATAGCAACCGAACCGACAGTTACACAAATGATAATATAATAATCAACAGCGTAGTTCCATGTATTATGGTATATAAACGGCATTGCCGTTCTATATATGTTTCTCTATCTAAAATAATTAAAGGAGGAAAAAAAATGAGAAACAAATCCACAAAATATGCACTTGTCAGCAGCATTATGGCTATCTGCCTTTGCGTCGTAATGCTTATGGGCTCAACATTTGCATGGTTCACAGACACAGCAGCAACAAACGTAAACACAATCCAGGCAGGTACACTTGACGTTGCTCTTCTTGACGACGCAGGTGAAAGCCTTGAAGGCCAGTCCCTTGAATGGGTTAAGGCTGAAGGCGATGACGAAGTTCTTTGGGAACCCGGATGCACTTATGCACTTGAGACGGCTAACATCGAGAACAAGGGCAATCTTGCTCTCAAGTATAAGGTTGCTGTCAACGGTATCGACGGCGATGCACAGCTTCTTGAAGTTATCGATTTCACAATTACAATCGATGAAGAAGAAGTTGATCTTGCTGCATTCGAAGGTGAACTTCTTCCCGGCGAACGTGTTGCACTTGTAATTGAAGGTCACATGGACGAGGAAGCAGGCAACGACTACCAGGGTCTTGCAATCGAAGGCATCTCCATCACTGTTCAGGCTGCTCAGCTCGCTTATGAATTTGACAGCTATGACAATCAGTATGATGCAAATGCAAAATACGAAGGCGAAACCGAAGCTCCCACCGAAGCTCCTACCGAAGCTCCTACCGAACCCGAAGTTACTGAACCCGTATACATTGACGGCGCTGCTTACACCATTGAGTATGATACAACCGGCGACTATTTGATTGCAAATGAAAATCTCTATGCAAAGAATATTGTTGTTGCTAATGATACTGTTGCCCAGATTTTACTTGACAATGTGACCGCAGAAGTAACAGGTGATGTAATTGTCAATAACAAGGAAAACACTTTTTTGATCCAAAATTGCGACCTCACTATTCCTGAAGGCAAATATCTTGTTAATGATAAGTCCGGCGGATGGACAACAGTTTTTGTTTATAATGTAACAATCAATGGAACACCGATCGCATCGAAGTCCGATCTTGGTGCTTACTTAAAGAACGTCGAGCAAACTGGTGTTGCTACCGAAGAACCGTTGTTCTAAGTCCGCATTATAACAAAAAAAATGCAAAAGGCATAAAAGGCAGTGCTTTTTGTCAGGATTTAAATTATTAATCCTCAAAAAAAACAGATAGAGCCGTGTGCGGTATTTACTGCACATGGCTCTCTTCTTTTGCCAAAAAAAACGTTTCTTCGTAAAATGTGAGGGATGTTGTAACAGCTAAACTTTTCTTTAAATTGCAACATTCCCAAACTTTCTGTGAAGGAACAATTTTCAATGACCGCAAGGATTGTGTATTGACGAATAAGCAAAAATAAGATATAATTCAAATAGTTCTTGTAAGAAAAAGTGAATTCTGCAACAACACAACAATTGGAGGTCTATGATGAAAAAGCTTTTGACAGGTGCCGCTGTTGGTGCCGGTATTCTGACACTTGCTTACTGTGAACTTTCGCATTTTTTGCTTTTGTCGGATTTCAGAGGAAAATATGAATTGCCGAAAAATGATCCCGATCCGAAAAGATTGAAAGAAATCCGTAAAAATAATTTTGAAAACTGCGGTGACGGAGAATGGTTTGAAGCAAAAGCAGAAACAAGCGAATGCATTATGAACCGCGACGGCAAAGCGATTTATGCCTATGTTATGCGACAGAAAAAGCCGAGCAACAAATGGGCAATTCTTTGCCATGGTTATACCTCGCGTCCGCATCAGATGTCATCCATGGCAAGACGATATTACAGCTACGGCTTCAACATCATTGCCCCTTGTGCAAGAGCACACGACAAAAGTGAGCACAAAATCTGCACCATGGGATGGCTTGAAAGGCTCGATATTCTCGACTGGATTCATCACGTTGTAAAACATGACCCCGCAGCAGAAATTATTATGCACGGCATATCCATGGGCGCTGCCACTGTGATGAATGCTTCGGGCGAAGCAGAATGTCCCGACAATGTGAAATGCATGATTGAGGACTGCGGCTTTTCAACTTGCTGGGAGCAATTCAACAATGTTATTGCACAAACAATCGGCTTCAAAGCTCCGTGGGCACTTGCTGCTCCTGCAAAGTGGTATAAACTGCGTGCAGGGTGGAATATCAAAGACAACAATCCGATCAATCAAGTTGCAAAATCGAAGGTCCCTACCCTGTTTATTCACGGTGCAGATGACACCTTTGTGCCGTTCAGAATGCGTGATGCTCTGTATGATGCTGCATCTTGTCCAAAAGAGAAAGTCACAATAGAAGGTGCAGAACACGCAAACTCCATTGATGTCAACCCTGAAAAATATCACGCATCCTGCAAAGCTTTTATAGAAAAATATATTCCGTTTACAGAAGAATAAAAATTGCAAAAAAGAGGATTTTCGCATTGAAAATCCTCTTTTACTTTATTCACTTGTAAGTTCAGCATCAGACAATATGATCTGCGAAGCGATTTTTTTATATATTCCTTCCCCGATACCGCTGACCTTCATAATTTCTTCTGGATATGTAAACAATCCGTTTTCAGTACGATAGTCAATAATCGCCTGTGCTTTTACTTCTCCGATTCCCGATAAACGACACAACTCATCCGCATCAGCAGTATTAATATTGACCGGGGCATTCTTTTTTTCTTGTGTTGCAACACTTGCTGAAATGGATTGTTCAACAGAATAATCCATTACGGAAACAGCCGTTTCAAATCGCGTAGCGGAATTGTGGTAAAGCATCTGTTGTACAATCAAGACGGAACAAAGTATGCATAGCAGCATAAGCAGCCAGTGCAAGGCTTCAGAAGAAGTAAATCGCTCTCCGCGACTTGACTTTTCTATCTCCAATCCATAGGCTTCATACTCTTCATAGGTTTTCTTTTTGACGTCGGCCTTTTTCAAAAAGACACCTCTTTTCATTCATCAGTACAACTGTTTGAAATTGCGTGTACCGTTTTTACTGTAATAGAGATGTTGACCGTCACCGGACGTGTAATATACACATCCGTCAGAGATCAGGAAACTTTGTACGGAATTGGAAATAAGCTTTCCTTCTTTTTCATTTGAGCAGTAACTTACGGAATATTCCTGCGTACGACTGACGCTCTTATAGAATACACCATTATCTGAACACTTGATACCGTCCACATTCTGATCGATCAAAATGCTTTCACCGGAATTGTTTACACTGCAAAGTGACAAAACACTGTTGAGATAATAGACCGATTCGCCATTGCCGGTAATGGCAACTGCTGTGACATTTTCTGCAAGTCCGACTACATCCTCGTCAATTCTCTTCAACTCACGAATATACAATTTGCCGTCAGCATCCGCATAAACCAACTTTTTGCCATCGACTGAAACATCATAATCCAACATATTTGCAACCAGCATACGAGGTTCATTGCCTTTCATGGCAACATACAATCCGCGTTCACCAATCCAAAAGCAATCAAAAAAGTCCTTCATTCCATAAATTGTTGCAATACCGGAACAATTCTTGAAATTCACCACATTGCACATAACTGGATAAACCGTTGCAGCCGTGATACGTTCTGCTTGTTTTCCTGATTTTGAATAATATGTGCTGCCGTCAATCAACGAGAAAAGAATCTCGCTCATATCCTGATTCAATTTGATGGAAGATGCGTAAACGGAAGATGCAATCTTACTGAACTTTGTCGGCTTTTTAAAGGTAGTAACATAGAAATCATAAGTATTATTCAATACTGTCAGATAATACACCTGTTTACCGCCATTGGTAATAGCAACCGGCACACCGCTTGTGCAAATATCCTTGTACTCTCCTCTGCCATACGCACAAACGGAATTGGTATTCGACTCATTACGATAGCAATACATGACATATTCCCCATCGGGAGAGATTGCATAAGCACCGGAAACATACTCGCCGTTTTCAGCAATGGTGATTTTTGTATTGGTATCGATCATATACAATGCAAGAGCTGCATTGGAATCGATATATAGCAAAGCCGTTCCTTTTGCGGAAAGATAAATAACGGAATTGACAGAGTCAACCAAACGCGTCATACCGTTTTTATCAAAATAGTAAACCGCAGTTGAGGCAGCACCGTTTTCCTGCACGGGAACCGTAAACACACCGCAAGTGCTGTTCAAATCGTAGTAAACCGTACCGGGTACTTCTTTTGCAGCCAAAGAACCGACGTTTTTTCCGTTTGCAAACAGAGAAAATGAACCCGTTCCTGCGGAAAAATCAAATCTGAAATCGTGCGTATCATAGACAAAATCGGAAGAAGACGATGCTGCAACCCGTGATCCGACAAAAATCACAAAGACAGCAGCAATCAAGGCAACTGCCAAAATACCGATTTGTTTAACAGGAAGTGCTCTTTTCTTTTTGGGTGCTTTTGTTTTTACATTGTTCTTTTTATCAGCTTTCTTTCCTGAAAAAACTTTTTTTACAACCATGGTTGCAAGAGACGGTTTTTTCTTTTTTGCTGTTGCTTTCTTTTTTGTCTTAGGAGCTGTTATATTCGGTTCATTTCTGCGTTTCGGAATGGTCATGGATTGTGCACAGTCACGACAATACATGGCATCTGCATCATTTTTCACACCGCAATGCGGACAAGCAACACGCGGTTTTTTATTCTGCACGGTTGCTGACAGATCAAGGTCAAAAGCAGAATTTACATCCGGTTGCAAATCAAAAACAGGGCGATCCGTTACCGCAACTTCAGGCACAACAGGTTGTTCAAAAAGCGGTTTTGACAGAACAGGTTTTGATTCTTCTGTTTCGGCAACAGCACTTTCAACAACAGGAGCTGCAACAGGAACATCAAATGAAAGCTTCCGAACGGTTGCTTTCTTCAGTGAGGAACCGCATTTTAAACAATACTTATCTGAAGCTGCATTTTCAATTTTACAAACCGGGCAATCCACGACGATCTTTTCATTATCATTCAAAGCAAGCAATGAGCCGCAATAAGTACAAAATACATCAGTGGGAGCATTCTGTTGAGCACAGTTTTTACATAACATATTAAGCCCTCCCTAATTAATAAATATCTTATTTAATATAACATACTTACAATTTAATGTCAACTTTCGACAAAAAAGAAGTACAGAACTATTTTGATTTTTTAAGATCCAGGCAGGATACAAGCGGTGGTAAAAATGCAGCAATTGGATCCGCAAAAACAAAACAAGCAAAACAAAGCAAGAATGCTGTAATCTCAATCGGTCCGGCTTTAAATGCTGCCTTGATCTTTCCCCACGGCACACTTTGCCAACCGAGGGTTATAAGCACAACTGCCATTGAATGTGTCGGCATTCGAGTAACAAGAGGAAAAGCACAGGACAAACCTACGACAGATAACGCACCGACAACACCACCCAAAATGGTCTTCGGACCAAATGTATACGGTTGCATGGGCAAGCCGACAGCAGAAGAAACAAAATGAGAAATCACTTGTTCCTTTATACATTCCGCAGATACATGAAAGAACAAATAAGCTGCAAAATAAGCAACGCAAAAACCGACAGCCACAACAGGCAACAAAAGCCAGGAATGCGGATTGGAAGATAAATCAAACAAACATTTCAAATCAGTAAACGCATAGTTGCCTGTTTCATAAACAGGAGTGCGGTAGGCTTCATAATTGAGAATCATATTGATACCCAACGGAATCAACAGAGCCACAAACGGTGCCGGCAAATAACGCTTAAAATGGCGGAATTTTCGCGGCCATGTGATCATAATAACAAGTGTGATAGTTCCGTAGAGAACGCCGCGCCAATTTGCATGAAATCCGTTAGAACGATATGAACGCAGCATTTCCATCGCTGTGTTTCCTGCCGCAGCAATACCGAAATAATCTTTCGTCAGAATTACAGTTGCCAGGAAGGCGGCACCGATTGCAAGACCTGCTGCAGCACCGTTCATCATCACAGGCTTGATCTGTTTTTTCTGTAAAATATTCTGCAACAATGCAAACAAAACAGCACCTGACAACATCGCAAAGAAAGTAAAACCGGTTCCGAATTCTTTGATTGCAAAAAACGCAGGCATAAAGAGCATCCAACATGGTGCAAACGCAACACCGCAAAATGCAGCAAGCAAGCAACCGACAGCGCCGACAAAAGCACCTGCAAATACACCGACACCTGATAAAACACCAACACTCAGTGACAACGGAAATATATAAAGAGATGCACAAAATCCGTGCAACAATTCATCTTTAACAGTATTTTTATTTAAATTCAAGGGGCTCATTATAATCTCCTGTTTCTGATTTATCTTATTTATTTTACAGTATTTTTAATAAAGTTACAAGTAAGATAATAATTTTTTTTAAATTTCTATTTGCAAAATACAAAAATTATGTTAAAATATTTATCCAAAATAATATATAATTCTCATTTTTAACATAACAGGCGGTACTGACATGGCAAAAAAAGTCATCACATGGATCATTGTTCCTTTCATGTTCCTAATTTTCATTCTTGACATGATGACACTGGTTCTGTGCAACATTTATGAATCGGAATATGAAATTACGACAGAAATGTTTGACGGCTCGCTCGGAGACGACCGTATTCATTTTTTACATACAGGATGTTCCGATTGCATTTTGATTGAAAGTAACGGTCATTTTGCACTCGTGGATACAGGTGAAGGCGACGAAAACCCGCGTAAAAATGTTGATTATGAAGGTTATGAAACACAGGTAATCAACTATATCAAAAAGGTGTGCACCGATCAGGATGGTATGGCAACACTTGACTTTATGCTGCTGACACACCAGCATTATGACCATTCCGGTAACGCAGTACCTATTCTCAATGATGAAAATATTAAAGTCGGCAAACTGTACATGAAGCCGCTGTCCGCAGAAGTTCTCCATGACTATGAGATCGAAATGTGGGATGTCTCCGGCATTTATGAACGCATTACAAAAGCCGCAGAAGAAAACGAAACACAATGGATCTCCGAATTGCCGGAACAAATGATTTTTGGTGATTTTGAAATCAAGCTTTACAACACAAATACACCTGTCGATTTAATGACGGATCAAGGAAACAATGCTGAAAGCGTCGGCATGAAGCTCGAAAAAGCAGATTATACAGTATTTTTGGCTTCAGATATAACCACAACAACCGGTTTAGAGGAGATCCTTGCAAATTCCATCGGAGAGGTGGATCTTTTAAAAATCGGTCATCACGGATATTTCGGATCGAGTTCTATGTCTTTTTTGGAAAAACTCAGTCCGGAAATTGCAATCGTCACAAATACGCTCGGCAAAATATATCCAAATGTCAAGTGGAACCTGACCATGACCGCAAAGGTTCCCATTTATGCTACCGTCAATCGAAACGGAATCATTGCAACGGTTACGGATGACGGAAATGTTATTCTAACGGAAAATATTCATTAAAATGCAACGACAGGATGAAAATTCTGTCGTTATTTTTTTAAAAAGATGAAAAAAAATAATCATTCAATCGTCATAGATATTGAAAGATCTTTCAACGGAAAACACGCATACAAGGAGAAGACGTTATGCATGGGCAGACTTTGCAAAAATACTTGTTCAGCAGTATGAATGGTGATCGTGCTGCATTTGAACTGTTGTATAATGAATTAAAGATACCTGTTTTCACTGTCATATGCCGCATTGTGCAAAACCGAACTGTCGCAGAGGATATATTGCATGATGTCTTTATGAAAGTGTTTGATTGTCCAACGAAAACGGTTGTCAAACATCCGCGAGCATGGATTTTCAAACTTGCACGCAATGCTGCCATCGACGAACTGCGAAAAAAACGCCATACCGATTGCGAACTGATGGAAAACTATTGCGATCTGTGCAACAACGAATATTGGATGGACACACGCATTGATCTTGAAATGGCATTATGTAAGCTGTCTGCACAACAAAGAGAAGTACTCACATTGCACCTGAATGCGGATTTCAGTTTCCAACAGATTGCAAAAATTACGGATTCTTCCCTGTCTGCAGTATACCGTACATACCGAAAAGCAATCAGCCTTTTAAAAAGCGAACTGAACGGAGGATAACAAATATGAGAAAACTATGTTTCATTTTCGGTTTCATTTTCATTTTTCTTTTTCCAATTTCCGCAACCGCAACAGAAGAACAGACTGCACCCTATGCAGATGCTTGGGAGTTGTATCAGGCATGGTATGATAATTACCCCGATTATATCAGCGGCATATGGTCAACAAACGGCGGCATGCATCTTACATTCGGAATAGTCGAAAGTGCGGATTTCGAAGAAACAAAAGCTGAAATTCTTGCAAAGATAGAAAATGACAACAGTGCATCCTTTGTGCAACAGAAATATTCTTACAATCACCTGAAACAAATTCAGGAATACATGGATACCTTCTTTACAAACTATGACCCGTCACTCGGCCTGAGCAGCATGGGCATTTATGAAATGGAAAACTGTGTGCATGTAGATTTTCTGGAAGATAAAAAAGATGATGCTGCCGTCATACAGTTTGCAAATGCACTCAAAGAAAAATACGGAGATGCAATCCGAATTTCGTATTCAAGTGCAATCAATACATTGGAGGATATTCAGTTCACGCCTGTCGTGTCTTTTACGCAACCTGCTGAAAATACCGGCACAACCCTTCTGTGGTTCATCTGCGGTGCAGCTGTTTGCCTTTGCACATTTTTCGGTGTATTGGTTACAAAAAAAAGAAAAACAAGCATTCTGCAAACCGTAACGGGACAAAACATCACAAACAACACACATCTCACAACGAGACAGACAGAACAAGTTGTACAAGAAGCTGTATTTACACCAAGAAAAGAAGTGGACAAAAAAATACAACAATAAAACAACAACGGAGTGGCGATTCTGTCACTCCGTTGTTATGTGTTCAGTTGAAAATTAGATCAAAAAGTTCTTGTGCAAACAGCTCATGCATTTCATTTGTCGGATGATTAATGCGGTTTGCAAGGAGCATGGTCACATCTTGCGTTTTGCTCAGCTCTTTCCACTTTGCATAGCAGTCACAAACGGGAACATTCAGCTCTTGTGCAAGCTGTACGGCTGACTCCATAAACAGATCCATTTTCCCCTCATTCTGCATTTTGGCGGTAACTGCGGCATAACCTTTGAGCTCCTCGACCGTATCTTCTGCAACATATGTATTGAGCATATTGGGCGTCATAAAAACAATCTGCACGCCGTAAGCAATGCATTTTTCAAAAATAATTCTCAGAGCGTTAAGATAAGTCTCAAGACTGCCGTTGACATCATTGAGGCCGAAACAAACAATGACAAGATCCGGATTGTGAGCAAAAACTTGTTTCTCCATACGTTCAAGAGAGCCGTCAGCTGTGATTCCACCGATACCTGCATTGATGACATTGACAGGCATATATGGTTTAAATGCATTCATTTTTTGTTTCAGACGGTTCCAGTATACGGTTTCATAATTAATCTCATCCGGTCCGACGGCACCATGGGTCACACTGTCACCGAATGCTACAATATTGATCGGACCGTATTCAACAAGTCCATCATATCCGAGTTCGATTTTCTCTTTTATATTCATAATAATTTCCTCACAAAAAGCGGTACGGCAACAAAATTACCATACCGCTTTTTAAAACTTATTTCAGTTCATTGTATAAAGCCATAAAGGATTTGATAAGAGTTGAACCTGTTTCATCACCGAGAGAAAGTGTTTCATGATAGTGTCCATCCAGCAGACGCATGGAATAGTCATTATCAGGAATAATATAACCGACAGCATCGTTCGCCAGACCGAAGCAAATAAGATCATCACCGAAAATATCACACAGACAGGGATAGGCAAAGTCATACCCTCTGCAGGATCCTTCTGCGGTCAGGGATTTACCGCCCTTATACAGGTCGGTTACAAGTTCACAGGGTACCATAGCAATTTTAACATCATCCCATTCCATGTAACCGATTTCAGTTGTAACGAGGTAGGAATCTCTGCCGTTACGATAGAAATCATAGTTTGCCATTTTCAGTTTACCGGCAATGCGAATAAGCGGATTGGTCACACGAACGGTCATTTCACGAATACGAACATTGAGTTTGGGATTGAGTTTGCGTTCTTTCACCGCTTCCCAATTTTCGTACCAAAGTGTATATGTCTTGCCGCACAGTTCTTTTTCTTTTGCAACCACTTCGGGTTCGGAAAGTGCTGTATCGGCTTCAATTTCTTCCTGTGTCATGGTCATCGCAATGGCAATCTTTGCAAGTTCTCTGCCATATCGCAAGGATTGTTCATAGCGTTTTTCCATGGGCATGCCGTCATTGGAAAGACCTCTTGCCATGTAAATGCCGGCAATGGCACCATTGAAGAACATACAGTTATAGCCATATTCGGCAAGTGTTTCACCGAGATAATAGACATAGTCACCACTGATCTCACGACCATTGGAAGAACCGTCATTACAGGCAAGACCTGCAACATCGGGATGTGCACCGATATTGACAATCATGGTCGGTGCTTTCTTTTTGTCAGATGGAGTAAACAAAAAACGATTGAGCATGGTTGGAAGTGCTGTTGCAGACGGACGGTTTCTGTTATCAACATAACCGCTGCCGATATCTTTTTGTGCAAATGTGAGCTTACCTGGCGTCATATCAAGAACAGCATTCCACAGAGCATCAGCTGCTCTCTCATAAAGCACTTCAAGGAAATGCAAATCTGTTCCCTGTTCAACTTCCTTACCGGCAATGGATTTTTTAAGATTGGAAAGGATTTTTCCGCCGTCTTCGGTTTTCGTCCAAAGCCCCTGCGTATCAATACAGCTGTGACAATGTGTGGAGAACATGTTGACCGAACCCAGCTTGATTCCTTCCTTTGCGGCTTTTGCTGCAACCTTGGAACGTACAACACGGATGTCCTTATTGGAAAAGCCGATGCAGTCAATCGTACCGAACAGATGAACACCGCGATCAGAATTATCAGACAGAGCGATACAACGGATACGCATATCATCAATGAGCTGTTCCACACGGTTTGTAAATCCGTTTTCAGCAACCATGTATCCGCCTAAGAAATAAGGATGCGTCTGCCAGTCATCCGGCACAAGACTTGCACTTGCAGAACCGAGACTCCATTTTGCACCTTTCGCAGCACTCGCAAGAAACTCTTCGGTACCTTCATAGAAATACTGTGCAGTTTCCTTTCCTGTATTTTCGGGGAGTGCAAGCAATTTTTCAAGTGCAGAAAGACCGTTTGTGAGAGTCTGGTCTAATTTTCTAAAAGCAAACTGCTTACCGAAATCAACAACAGATTCCTTGAATTTCTCGGAATTGATTGATTCAATTTCCCCTGTTTTGCTCAGATAAACATAGGCACCGGCCAACATAGCTGTGGCTGTGACTGCTTTTCGGATCATTTTTCTCTTACCCATAGGAATAAACTCCTTTTTTTACTTTTTGCGATCAAAACCAGGATGTCTGCCTGCTACATTGAATCTCTTGCGAATTTCAGCAAGCTTTTCCATCTCTTCATCATTAAACTCCCTGCCGCCACCAAGCTCTTTTGCATACTTGGATACTTTGGCATAGAATTCAACAGATTCCATATTAAAATAAGCACGCATAAGCGTATTACCTACAGTCAACGCACCGTGATTCTGCAAAAGGAATGAATCATGATCCTGCAAATACGGCTGCAAGGATTCAGGAATCTCATCCGTTGACGGTGTACCGTATGCACAAACCGGAACGGTACCGAGGAACAAAACAGCTTCCGGCATGATATATTCATCCAACGGAATGTTGCAAACCGCAAAAGCGGTGGCAATGGGAGGATGTGCATGTACAACTGCATTTACATCAGGTCTTTCACGGTACACACGAAGATGCATTTTGATTTCAGATGACGGATTAAGGTCACCTTCAATTTTGTTTCCGTCACCATCTACGCGAATGATCATATCGGGAGTCATAAAGCCTTTGGATACACCGGTAGGTGTGCAGTAATATTCATTGTTTGCAACTTTTACAGAAATGTTACCGTCATTAGCAGCAACAAAACCATTCATATATATTCTTCTGCCGATTTCACAAATTTCCTCTTTGATTTGCTGCGGTGTTCTTACATCCATTGAAAAAATCCTTCTTTAAATTATTTTAAACAAATAATATCACAAAACATTATAAATGTAAATATTGATTTTAAAATTCGACACTGTTATAATAGAAAGTATTGGTATCCGCTTCTGAATCTTACAGTTCTATCAAAGAAGCAAGCTTATTATCACAACTTATCACTACAGGTGTTCACTTATGCAATCATACAAAGATACTGCTCAACTTATAGCAACAAAACTAAAATCACAGGCTGATGTGTTGACATTTCGGCCTGTATTTCATTGTGAAGACGCATTGTTTTCTGCAATCTGTCACACTATTGCCGGAAGAGTGCTTTGTGTGCTTCCGACAACCCCAAATTCTTATTACAGAAAAAAACTATCCGACCGGAACTGTTTTTTTATCGGCTATTCATTGCGCGATGATGAAATCAAAACAGCATTAAAAGAATCAGCAAATCAAGAAAGTTGTATCCTTTTTGCATCGCTTTCAGTTTTGCATCAGGACTATTTTATTGAATTTATTAACAATATTGATTTTTCTGCAATGCTTATTCTTCATGCGGAACGATGCTCTCCCTTGACCGGTGATTTCGACAAAAGAATGGCACGCATTCGTGAGCTACGAGCACAACTCTGCAAACCACTTGCCTTATGTGCATTTTGTGCAAGTGATGCTTCTGCAATTTTGCGTGACATCTCGGCAACATTGGAATTAAAAACACCTGCACGCGTGTATCCCGGTGTAGAAAACAGCAACATAAAACTGCAGACTGACAACAGCATACCTCCGTTTGCGGCACTTGAAAACAGAATTCGTCAAGAAGGAATCTGTAAAGCGGTTGTCCTTTGCTCCGAGCGTCAGATTGCGGAAGATGCTTATCGGTATTTTCGTTTCTTCGGATATAAATGTGCAGTCTCACATGCCGAATTACATTATGAACCTCGTCAACGTGCAATTGAACGCTTTATAAGAGGTGATGCAGACATTCTCTTTACCACCTCATTCCAACAAGCACCGTTTTGTTTACAGGAATACTTTACTGCCTTTATCGGACTCCCCCGTGATATTTTCAACTTGCAATACATTGCATGTCCGAATCAGAATGTAACCATATACTATTCAAAAGATGATTGCACGGTGCAGCTTTACAGAATAGAAGAAGACAATGAAATAAGAAGCACATATTCGAGTCTGCCGCCTGCTCTGTTCAAACAAGAAAGATTGTATGCAAATCAACAAATGCTGTTTGCAATACAAAATGAAAAATCACCCTACGATACACTGCAAGAAATGCATCCGCAGATTTATTATGAGGAAGAAGGACGATAAATGGGAAAAGTTTTAAAAATGTCACAAGACAGCAAATTTCACATTTTGCATGTTACTGACATTCACGAAAATTTTAATGAAGCAAAGTTCGGCAAAATCAGCAAAGGGCTTTTAAAAGCATTGATTCGTTCTGAAAATCCCGATCTGTTGGTTATAACCGGTGATATTTCTGCTCCCGACCGCATTGATCAGGTTATGCAAATTCCTGAAGAACTCGGCATTCCGACGGCTGTTACGTTTGGCAACCACGAACCTGCTTATGAAAAAAGGCGTGCTTATTTAGATGCTTGCAGATCGTATTCATGCTGTGTAAATCCCGCACCTGAATTGCCGGATAGCCGTTGCTCCACTTTCTTTTTACCGATTCGCAACCTGAATGATACTGCAACGGTTTACGGCCTCTGGTTTTGCGACACTGCACCCGATGCGGAACCCGACGGCGGTGAATATATCACACGAGAGCAAATTGCATGGTTTGAGTCGGAACATGAAAAACAACGTCTTGCAAACAACGGCAATCCTCTCCCGTCTCTTTGGTTTTATCATATTGTTTTTCCTGAAATTTATGATGCACTCATTGAAGTAAAGCCCAAAACACCGCGTGCCATGCCCTGCTTTTTGGATCAGGACAGATATTTCATTCCGGATGAGAATACCATGCGTGCCGGTGTGTTAAATGAAATGCCCTGTACGCTTCTAAAAAACTACGGCATGTTTGATGCAATCGTTAATGCCGGTGGTATCAAAGCTTGCTTTTCGGGTCATGACCATGATAACACATTTGAAATTACCCATCGCGGAATTGATCTGATCAATTCACCCAAGGGTTGTTATCGTGGTTCATTCAATGCATTCCACGGCGGCAGACGCATTACGGTCGATTTGCAGCATCCGAACACGTACACAACAGAAATAATTCCGTATTCTTCATTTTACAAAGGTCAGCTTTTCAAAGAAAACAAGGACATTCTGCCGAGTGATGCATTCTCTGTTTTGCAAGTGAGAAAAGATGCCGTTCACCGTAGAATTGAAGACATTGTTACAGCTGAAATACCCGAATGCTTCAGAAAAACATTCGGGTACAAAGAACAACACGGAGAACGTATTTGGAAAGCAGAATAAGAAAGGGGTATAACACATGGCTTATAAAAAATATTTCACTCTCAGTTACGATGACGGTGTGCAGCAAGATAAGCGACTTGTTGAAATTTTCAACCGTTACAATCTGAAATGCACATTCAATGTCAATTCAGGCTTTTTAGGAATGGACGGTCAACTGATTCGACTCGGAAAACCTGTTGAGCACAACAAAATCAGTGAAAATGAAGTTGCAAGTATTTATTCCGGTCATGAAGTGGCAACACACAGCAAGACACATCCCGATCTGACGAAGCTTTCGGAAAAAGATGTCACGATACAGATTCGTGACGACATGGAAAAACTTTCTTCCCTGTGCGGCTATCCTGTTGTCGGCCATGCTTATCCCGGCGGTACATACGACAAAAGAACGGCTTCACTTTTAGCAAACTGTGGCATTCGTTATGCAAGAACAATTGACAGCACACGAGAATTCTCACCACCGAGTGACCCGTTGATGTGGCATCCGACTTGCCAACATTGTGACGACAAGATTTTTGAATTGTTGGATGCTTTTATTGCAGCAGAACCTACAGACGGAGATCTGTTGTTCTACCTGTGGGGGCATTCTTATGAATTTGACTACAACGTACCCGGTCACAATTGGGATCACATTGAAGACATCTGCAAACGAATTGCAAACAAGGATGATATAATCTACTGTACCAATATTGAGTTTTTAAACAGATAAAATGTTATGAGCGATCCCGACAAAAACGTTGGGATCGCTCCGTTTTTTCTTATTCTTTGATTTTTTTCATCATTGACGCCAAACAATCTGCCAGACATTGTGCAGTCTGCGGACCGAGAGAGTTTGTTTCTTCATAATGACGACGCCCCAGACGGTCACGCGGAATCTCCAGATACGGCTGTGTGGGATGCAGCAGGAAATCATTCGGAGGCAAGACATATCCGAGTTCATCATTTGCAAGACCGAAAATCAGAAGTTCCTTTTCGCCTGCAATTTCAGTAAGCGGTGTGGGGTTGACGGAGGGAGACTTCCCTTCTGCTGACTCTTCTTCACTGAGATAACCGCCGAAAGCAAGTTCGGGGAAAAGCTCACACGGAATCAAAAGCATCGGAATGCCACCGAAATTAATATATGTCATTTCTGTTTTCAGGCAGATTTTCTTCGGCAATGCTGCGTTTGCATACCAATCAGCTTCAATAATATGTACACGACCGGCAATGGATAATACAGAATTCTCGACAGGTACAAATAATTCTTGTCTGATAAAATCAACAACCGGTGTCAGCTGTTTTTCATCTTCAATCTGCAATGCATAACCACCAAGCTTGTGACCGATTTTCATGGTGTTTTCAGCGAAGTCATTTCCTGCTTCACGGATTGCTTTTTCATTTTCAATCTCCATGCTGATCATGCCGCCGATTGCACCAACACCATAAATGGTTTCGGCTCCCGTTTCGATGCGAATTCTGTTTCTGAGATATTGCGGAAAATCTGCACTGATTCTGGAATTGCAACCTTGCAAAGATTCAGAGTGAGAAGCAAAATTCAAAAACCAGATTTCACGGCTGCCGTCTTTCGGTACACAACGGAAGCGAGTTAATGTTTTGGAATAGACATGGGGCAAACGGATATCTTCCTGCATATCAGGCACCTGAACAGTACCATAGAACACATCACTTTCACGTGCATCTTCAACAGCCAATTTTGCAGCCTTGATCATTTGTTTCTTAATAAGTTCCATGTATTTCGGATCTTTACCGCTCAACGGCAAAGGGCCCCAGATACCCATCGTATCAATACCTGCATGGTTATGAGTGCAAAGGATATTAACAGAACGGCAATAGTTATCCCCGAGCGCAATCTTAACAGCAGAACGAAGTTTAATAATGTCCTTATTGAGAATACCGACACAGTCACAGGAGATGAACAAAACAGCGCCTCTTCCTGAACGGTCATCAACCCACAAAGCATGCACATGGGGTTCATCCAAAACACCGACAGCAGGATTATTCTCTCCATATCCTGCAACATAATACTTTTTCTTTGCCCAATCAACAGGCAAAATCGAAGCCTTACCAAAGCCGGTAATAAAACTTGCAGCAGGTTCACTCTTCAACTTATCATATTTACCTTCCGCAAGAATACCGACAGGATTCTTTTTAAGAACAATATTCCCTACATGAGACAAATAACGTGACAGCACATTGCTGACTTGATCCATAATTTCCATTTTACAGCTCCTCCTTTGTCATTTATTGTACTGCGAATAAAAAGAGTTGTCAACATAATAATTCTGAAAAGAAATAATCAAACAAATGCGTCAGTTAGCAAACCGACTGCAACTGCAAAAAACATCGAAAATAAAATATAAATAATAAAATTCTTCAGACCTAAGACAATCTTGAGAGCCGTCAGATTTGTCAGTTTTGTCGCGGGACCGGTAATCATAAAAGCACCAACAGCCCCCAAGGACATACCTGCATGCATCCAACTTCGCAACAGAGGAATCGTGCCGCCACCGCAGGCATATGCAGGAACGCCGAATGTTGCGGCAAGCAAAACACCGAATCGTTCATATTTTCCAAACAAATCGGCAAATGAATCCTGCGGAACATATCGCTCAAAAGCAGAAGCAAGTAAGATACCCAGTAAAAAATAAGGTGCCGTTTTTTTAATATTTCTGCCGAGATTCTTCATCAAACGAAGCCAGATTCTGCTGTCCGTATCTCGATTCTCTGCTTCTGCAAATCCTTCAAATCTGAAATACTTTTTATTCTTATAAAAGAAGTGTACAAACAAGCCTGCGACAATACCGCAAATAAAACATGAAACAAGTCGCAAAATCACTGCCGCAGTACCTAAAGATGCAGTGTAGATCAGCAGCTGCGGATTCAAAAGAATGGAACTCATCATAAAAGCTGCGAGCCAGTCCTCTTTCATTCCCTTTGAAGCAAGGCTTGCTGCAATCGGAATGGTTCCGTACATACACAAAGGAGATGCGATTCCCAATGCTGAAGCTACGACAATTCCGATGATTCCCAGTCTTGCAGCTGCGGCTTTTTCAAGCAAGGCAGATATCCGTTGTTTAAAAAAAACAGATATGACACTACCGACAACCATACCTATTGCCCAATAAGGTGCAATCTGCTCAAGCAAGACGGTTATATAATACCAAATATAGATAAACTCACGGCGTAATACTTCAATCATTGATATTCACCAAAGTGTATTCCTGCGATCCCAAACCGATTTTCTCTGCATGGGTAAGGATATGCGAACCATTCAGACTTTCGATTCGCGCGATCAGATCCTTGCCGTCTTCTGCTGCATACACAAGATCGATGCAAGCCTTGTCAAGTGCAACAGGATCGGTCGATGCAAGTATACCGATATCTTTCATTGTCGGCACTGCCGGTTCGGAATCACAGTCGCAATCAACCGAAAGATTATTCATAATGTTGATATACACGATCTTCTTATCAAGTGCATCAGACACAGACTTTGCGGCTTCTGCCATACTTTCATGGAAAGCATTCACGTCATCATAGTAAATGGTTTGCGTGCTTGTTCCTGCAGTATGAATCAACCGTTTTCCTTCAGATGATGCAATACCGATAGAAGTGTTTTTCAAAGCACCTCCGAAACCTGCCATGGAATGACCTTTAAAATGTGAAAGTATGACAAAGAAATCAAATTCTTTAAATCGTGCGCCAACCAAATTGGTTTTCAACCGTGTTCCGCCTTCAACAGGAATCTCAACAGCTTCCTTTTCATCCATGATTACAACTTCTGCAATATCAGTATAGCCATGGTCTTTTGCAAGCTGATAATGCATCGCTGTGGATGCCCGTGTTCCTCCATATGCCGTATTGCACTCAACAATCGTTCCGTTAACAAGAGAAACCAGCTCTTTAATCAATGTCGGTGATAAATAGTTGCTGCCGGTTTCTCCTGTAGACAACTTAACAGCAGATTTCTGATATTCATAATCCACATTCAATGCTTTATAAACGGAAATCAGGGATGCAGAATCAATTTTATCGGTAAAAAACACGACAGACTTACCATTATTTGCTTGTATATCATTTTCAGAAGAACCGCTAACATCTCCCCAATGCGTATCAACCGCAGAAAAAGATGTTGTTGACTGCGGTGCTTCTGTCGTAACGAATGTTGTCGGTGTTGATATCTGCGTACTTTCCTGTTGCTTGACAGTGGTTTGTTCCTCATCATTCAAAGACTGACTTGCAGTTGCTTCCTGTGTCAGGTCTTCCGAAGATGGCAAAGTGATATCAGTATTTGCAATCACAACCAATGCAAACACAAACAGAAAAATGAACATAGTCAGCAGAATGTTTTTAATCTTTTGCATAAAATACCTCTATAGTCATTTTTCGACTGTATACTTCAAAATAATATTAACATCTATTATATTAAATATTCTTAAGAATTACAAGTCTTATGCACAAAGAACCGTCAACCTTGTAATTTTTACAACATAAATCTCACATGATCAGCTAAGAACACATATAAATACTTCACATATCATTGTTTTGTATTCTCTTCGATGAATGCTATGACTGATTTCTCTTTGTAGAAAATAAAGAAAATAAGAGAAATCAAACTGAATAAACCTGCGAAAACACCTGTCAGTTTTACACCAAGCATACCGACACTCTCACCTTGCGGCGCTCCGATTGCAAGTACGCTGGAAACCACAACCATTGCAAGAGAATAAGCAATTTTTTCAATAAAGGTTTTGGTTGCTGAGAAAAAGCCTTCGCGATTGACACCGTTTTCAATACTGTCCTTCTGAATAATATCAGACATAACAGACTGCGGAAGAATATTGATAGCAGCAAACGGAAAGGATACAACAATTCCCATAAACAAACCCAGATAAAGTTCTTTACCGACAACAAGAGCCGACAGCTTATCACCAAAATAGATAAATGCAAAAACAACGGTAAAAATAACACTCGCAATTACAAGCATTCTCTTTTTGCCGTATTTTTTACTGAATTTAACAATCAACGGGAACAAACACAAGGCAACCGCAATGGCACACAACATGACAAGGAATGATTGTGATTCAGGAACATTGAGCAGCATGGTAATATAATAGAGCATTGCGGTCTGAAAGAAAGCCATGGAGATATAGCTGAACAAATCTCCTGCAAAAAAAGTGAGGAATGTTTTGTTTTTAAATATTGTTTTTGCTGAATGAAGCAAGGATTGCTGCGGACTTGTATGTTCGGTTACATACTCTTTTTCCTTGAATGCTGTTGCACCGAGAAGAACACAGCAAAGTCCGATAGCAGAAAATGCCATAAATACAATTCTCCATGACCACAAAGAGCTGACATTCATTTTTTTGATCAGATCCACAAAAAGAGTGGCAGCATACATAAAGGAACTGGATCCCATAAAAAATGCTGTGCTGATACCGTAATAACCGACTCTGACTTTTGCGTCAGGAATTACTTCGGGAATCAAAGCATTTCTCGGAATGAAAAAGAATGTGTAAGAAGTATAATAAACAATCAGGAAAAATCCGACCCAAACGGCGTTCAGAGCCGAACCGCTTTCAAACGGTGCCATAAAAATCATTAAAACGGAAACCGCATACGGTACCGCTGCATACTTCAAGAAAGGCATTCTTCTGCCGTCTTTATGCTTGCATTTATCAGATAAACTGGCGACCCATGGGTCGGTAACAGCATCCACTACTTTACCGATACCTGTCAACAGTGCCATGATCGTTATAAATCCCAAGAGTTTATTCTGAGGTAAAAGAATAGGCAATCCGCTTTTAACGGTCGGTTGAAAGAAGTATAACAGATAATTCGCAATCATACCGTTAAACAAGCCTTTTGCTATGTCTGAAAGACAATAGCGGATCATTTTTCTTTTCGGTAGTGTTTTTTGCATCTCAATCCTCTCCTTAAAAGAGCCGATTGTTGAACAACATGTCGTCCAAAATCGGCATTGTAATATATAAATTCTATTTACTTATTGGTGAAATAAAAACCAATCAAATCAAAAAATGATTTCGGAACAGCCTTATAATCCGATTCAAGTGTCTTATGTATGGTGGAGCCGAAATTCAAGTTGCGGGAGAACCATATATTCACTTTTGAATAGGGCTGATATCTTTGACCAAGGTCAATCCACGTCATTTTATCAACAATACTCGTGTAGTGTGTAAAGGTGTCAAAACCGTCTTTTCCGTGATATTGTCCCATGCCGCTTTCACCGACACCACCAAAGCCCATGGCAGTCGTAATAACATGAATATCGGTTTCATTGACACATCCGCCGCCAAAGGAACAAGAAGAATGAATCTTCTCAATATTTTTCTTGTTTTGTGAAAATACATACAATGCAAGCGGTTTGTCAAAACTCTTGATAGCAGCAATCACTTCATCCAGATCTTCATACGTCAAGAAGGGTAAAACAGGTCCGAAAATCTCCTCGCCCATGACTCTGTCTTCCCATGTGACATTGTGCATCACTGTCATCTGAATGCGCCTGGTTTGCGGATCGCTGTTGCCACCGTAATACACCTTTTCCGGATCAATCAGAGATGTAATACGGTTAAAATGCTTATCGTTGATTATGCAACCATAGTCATCGTTATGAAGGCAATCACCGAACTGACGCTCAATTTCTTCTTTCACGTAGCCCAGGAACTTATCTTTGATGCTCTTATGTACATATACATAATCGGGAGCAACACAGGTCTGACCGACATTAAATCCTTTTCCGAAAACAAGACGTCTTGCTGCAATTCGCAAGTTGGCTGTTTCATCAACAATCGTCGGACTCTTACCGCCTAATTCAAGTGTAACGGGAGTGATATGAACCGCAGCTTTTTCAAGAACAAGCTTACCAATATTCTTGCTGCCGGTAAAGAAAATGTAATCAAACTTTTCATCAAGCAATGCAGCATTCTCTTCACGGCCGCCCGTTATCACACACACATACTCTTTCGGGAAGATTGATTCCACCATGCGTTTCACAGCTTGACCGGTATGCGGAGAATAGGCACTTGTTTTCACGACACAAGTATTGCCGGCTGCAATGGCATCAATAATCGGAGGCAAGGTCAGCATAAAAGGATAGTTCCACGGACTCATGATCAAAGTCACACCATAAGGTTTCGGAATAACATAACTATGAGAAAGTTGCTGTCCGAAGGGTGTCGGTACCGTTTTTTTCTTTGTGAACTTGCGGATATTCTTGAGCATATAGTTTACTTCCGCAACAACAACAGCAATTTCACAAAGATATGATTCATACGGACTCTTACCGAGATCCGCCTTCAAAGCCTCAGCAATAACCGATTCATTTTCCAGAAGATAGCTTTTGATTTTCTGCAGATAAGCAATCCTCGTGTCAACGGATGCAGTATTTCCGGCATCAAAAAACTCTCTTTGTTTTTCAACAATAGCATGAATTTGTTCCCTATTCATTTCATTTCCTCGCAAGCATTCATTGTGATTATTTTATTTTGCAGCAACAGTCACAGTCTCTTCCTCAAGCTTTTTTCTGCGTTCTTTCAATGCAGTTTCGATTTCCGTTCTGCGGTCCTTGGAATCGCGAATAAAACTGATAATAATGAGATACAAAACCGCACCGACAACAGGACCGAGCACAAACATCGGCCACTGCCATTTCATGAATTTTTCATTCTGCATCATGCCTGCTTCCTTGGCATAACTGTCGTATCCGAGATACTTCAACAATCTGCCTTCAATCATAGAAGCAACACCGCTTGTCATCTTTGTGGTGAAATTCTGCATGGAGAATGAAACGCCTTCAGAACGAATACCCGTTTTATATTCGACTTCATCAATCGAGTCGCTTGTCAAAGAACGATGTGCAATATCCATCATACTGCCGGGCAGATTGACAAGAGAAATAAGAACCGTCATGACAATAAACTTCGGCAATGTGTTATAACCCACAAAATAAACAATCAAACGCAAAACAATTGCTGCAATCTGAGAAGACAACAAGATTCGTTTCATGCCGCCAATCTTATCGGCAATCTTGTTGGCAAAGAACATTGCACCTGCACCGGGAATGCCACCGAACAGACCAAACAAGAACTCCGCCGTTTGTCCGTTAATCGTGGAATTACCGACTTTCAATGTTACACAGTTTTCAAAGAAATAAGCATTTTGCACTTTGGGACTGAATCCCTGCGAGAATCGGGCAAGAGAGATCAGAAGCAATGTCGGATTGTGGCGCAAAATGGTCAGAGAAGTCAAAAGGCTTTCTTCCTTGGGGACTTCAGAACAAATGCGTTCCTTCATACGGTAAGCATTCATGGAAATCAGTTCACCGCCCATACCGAACACGATACCGCAAATCAGGAAAATATAAACATCTGCAACTCCCAATCCGCTGAGAATGGAACGGATTTGCTGGAACGTTCCGACAATGGCACCACCGGCACCTGCACCGATGGAAACCCATTGTGCAACACGCGATCGTTCTTGTGAATGTGGTGACGATAGTGCTATCATACCCCAAAGGCTGACATCCTGAAAAGAATAAAAAAGGTCAAACATAAAGTAAAGAACAAGTATATATGCAACCTTTCCGTTCTCACTGAAGTTAACATTGACAAACATCAGGGATACCAGTATGCCCAAAATAGGAGGCGTGTAAAGCAAGTATGGCCGCAGCTTCTTATACGGTTTATAATTTCTCCTGTCAACAAAACCGCCAACAATGGGGTCATTGATTGCATCCCATACATGACTCAAAGAAAAAATGTTACCAACTTTTGCAGGATCCATGTGCAAGAGATTGACACAGAAATATTTAAGCCAACTTGAAGTATAGCTGTATGTCAGATTCTGTCCCGTCAAGCCTGAGGCAAGAGCAAAAATCTCGTTATTCGGGACATACCCTTCACCTTTGGTATCCTTTGAAAACAAAAACAGGGTTTTCATAAGCTCCTCCGATTTTTTCTTTCATTATAACATTGATTTCTGTAAATGTAAATGTTCTTTTTGTTTATTGTGTCAATAATTTGACAACATATTTAATATTTTATATGCCGTTTTACCATTTTTGAGAAAATACTTTCCATTCGCTGACTCTTTTCAGCATTCCTTCCACATCCAGAATCCCGTAAGCAAAACCTTTACGAACCAGTCTTTCGGGAAGAAACGTGTCATATTTTTCAAAAACAGGTACTTCTTTTTCATAAACCAGATCAAGCGGATTCAATTCTTTTGCGGCTTCAGAAAAAAGAATCTCAAAAAATTCTGCTTCGGAGACTTTCATTTTAAACTGAATAAAATACGGGCGAGAGGAATCAAATCCTTTTAATCCGAGTTGGTCAGCACATTTGATTTTCATAAAACGTTCTAATGCTAAAAAAGCGTAGGTTCCCAACCATGGAAAAAGGCACCACATATCCCCACCAAGATGAATCAAAGGCTTTTGCGTGATACCCGAATATTGTGTCGATTGCCTCGCCTGCATGAGTCTGGCTGCTGCATTCTTCATAACATAAGGATATGCTTTTTCTTCTGCAAGAACTTTTCTCATACGTTCTAAAACTTTCGTATTGATATCGCCCGGACAAGCACCAAAATAAGCCGGAACCTGTCCTCTTACCTGCTCACAATAAACAATTCTTCGTTTATGATCCAATTCTTCGACTATCCACACATGACCTGCAATGGCAATTTTTTCTCCGGGTGGCGGCGGCAAACAAAGTGTTCCGATTTCTTGTGATCCGCAACGTACGGTGTATTCCTCATTTTCCTGAAAAACTGCAAAGAATTTAAATGACTGCGTTTGTCGCTCCCCTGCAAGTCCGACAATCAAACCGCCTTCCGATGTTCTTTGAATATGTCCGTTCTCAATCAGATGGCGAAGCAAAACACGATAATCATCTTTTTCTATACGGTAAAAAGGTTGCAACGTTAAAACACGGCTTGCCAATGCAGCCGGTGTTAATTCTCCGCAGGAAACAAGCGTTGACATGGTCTGATGGTACAACAGACTGAACGGCAATCGGTCAAGTTTGGGCGGTTCAACCCATCTTTCTTCAAGATACAGCTGAATCAGCGCAATTCCCTGAATCAGTTTCCACGGAATTGTTTCAGGCAACAAAGCGCGGGATTCAGCGAGATCTTCACGGATTACAAACCACATTTCCGGCGGCATATCTCGTCTGCCCGATCTTCCCAGGCGTTGTAAAAAAGAAGAAACCATAAAAGGGGCATCCAGTTGAAACACTCGCTCAAGCCGACCGATATCAATTCCGAGTTCAAGTGTAGCGGTTGTAACGGTTGTCTGCATTTGCTCGTCATCTTTCATAATTGTTTCAGCAGTTTCTCTGAATGAAGCTGACAAATTTCCGTGATGAATCAAAAAACGGTCTGTTTCACCGTTGATCTCACAATACTGTCGCAGAGAGGTGGTAACAGCTTCGCATTCCTCACGGGAATTGACAAAAACAAGACATTTACGATCTCGTGTGTGCTCAAAAATATAGCCAAATCCGGGATCCGCATTATGCGGTGCAGTGTCCGTAGATTGCGACAGAAGTTCACACACTTCTTCATCTTGCATTTCTGTTTGTGCTTGTTCTCCCTGTATAAAAAAATGTTCCATGGCAATTCGCCATTTCACCGGTTGATTATCAAGTTTCGGGATAAAAGTGTTTCTGCCTGTTCCTGCTGATAAATAGACTCCAACCGCAGACGGATCGCCGAGCGTTGCAGACAATCCGATCCGACGCGGATTTACACCTGCCAACTTTGTTAAACGCTCTATAAGGCACAATGTCTGGCCGCCACGGTCGCCACGCAACAATGAATGGACTTCATCAATCACAATAAATCGCAAATCGCAAAAAAGCTTGTTGATGTAAGCGTGTTTACGCATCAGTAAGGCTTCAAGCGATTCGGGAGTTATTTGCAAAATACCTGAAGGGTTCTTTAACAAACGATTCTTGTGTGACTGAGACACGTCGCCATGCCAATGCCAAACAGGAATATCAGCCTCTCTGCACAAGTCCTCCAATCGGTAAAACTGGTCATTGATCAATGCTTTCAATGGTCCGATATACAAAGCACCTACGGAACGAGGCATATCTTCATAGAAATTTGTCAGGATGGGAAAAAAGGCTGCTTCGGTTTTTCCCGAAGCAGTTGAAGCACAAAGCAAAATATTATCATCTGTCTCAAACACAGCCTCCCCTGCAGCTACTTGTATTCCGCGCAGGGATTGCCATCCGTTTGCATAAATAAAATCCTGCACAAAAGGTGCATAACGTTCAAAAACACCCATATCAAACCTCAAATTCCGCAAATTCCATATCTTCGATCGCTTCACTGTCTTCCAGCTTCGTTTTCGCAAAAACGAAAGTATCAGATTGCAAAACAGATGCAACCGGATATTGCGGATTCTGCACGACAATATTCAGTAACTCAATAAAATCACGGATGATCTCTCGAGGTGTAATTTTTGTTTGCGCTCCGATACGACTGCATTCTGCCTGTATGAAAGCAATCAAATCTTCTTGTGTCAGAATCGGATCGTATGTATACAAAACCGCATGAATATCTCTGAGCTTCTCGGTTAAAACAAGCAATTCTTCATTGGTAAGAGGGTGAAGATGAATTATAGGGGCAAGCAGATCCACCATATCAGCATTTGCATATCGACCTGTCTGCAAACGCGAACGAAGTGCTTCATAACTGAATACCCCGCGATGACGATCTTCCATGCATTGTTCAGTTGCACACATGATTATACCAAGGTGCTGTGCTTTACCCTGCAAAACATCATTGTACATAGTCAGCATTTTTTCATAATTATACTGTCTTGTTATGCTGTTGGGGATTTTATAAATATTCACAAGTTCATCAATCAGGATAAGCATACCACTGTAACCTGCCTGTCGTAAAAAAGCGGCAAACAATTTAAGATAGTCATACCATGTATCATCCGTAATAAGAATATTGATATCCAGTTCCGCTTTCACTTCGGTTTTGTTGTTATATTCACCGCGAAACCACTTCAGAACAGCTGCTTTTTGTTCGTCATTCCCATTCCGTGACGCAGTATAATAAGCGACAAGAAGTTTAGCAAAGTCAAAACCATGCACAAGTTCTGTCAGCGTGTCAACCGTTTCATAAAATCTTCTTTTCACCGCCATTTCAAAAGCAGGATCGTTTTCTTCCAACCCGGAGGACAACAATACTTCCGTTCTGATTGAATTGATCCAGCGGTCCAGGATCAATGGCAATGCACCGCCTTCAGGTCTTGTTTTTGTGGACATATTACGAATCAATTCCCTGTATGTTGCAAGTCCTTGTCCTTTTGTTCCTTGCAAGCGGCGTTCCGGGGACAAGTCGGCATCGACAACAACAAAGTTACGATCCATACAATAATTTCTGATCGTCTGTAATAAAAAACTTTTACCACTGCCGTACTTACCGACAATAAACCGAAATGCAGCTCCACCGTCTGAAATGATATCAACATCATGCAACAATGCTTCAATCTCAGCTTTTCTGCCGACGGTAACATAAGGCAGACCGATACGAGGTACAACACCGCCTTTGAGAGCGTTCATCAAAACAGATGCTATTCTTTTGGGTATATTCATAAACCGACAAATCCTTTCAAATCTTCAATGTAATCCTCAATGATAACAGGAGTGTCACCTTCAAAACAAATAACCGTATCACCAAATTGGTCAAACAAGGCTTCATTAACGGCATCAGCCAAAATACTTACATACATACCGCTTTGTTGCAACAGATCATCACACGACTCCTTTTTCAACAACCGCAGGAGAAACTGAAAATGCAAATCTTGCAGACCGGTTTTATTTACAGGAACAACATCAATGATCACTTTTTCTGTTTCTTCCTGCGATTCCGTCAAAAGCGATTCACAGGTCTCGTTTGCATCTTTGCGGATGGTTGCCAACAAGGAAATATCAATTTCGATTTTTTCTGCAGCCCGAAATCTCTTTTTGATATAATAATCCTCAATACAGCGATCGATTATTTTGCTGAATTCTTCATTGATTGCACCGGTTTTTATCTGTTTTTTATATCCTGTTTTGATACGAAGCTTGCTGTCAATGCTTCGCAAAATATTCCCTGCCGGCTGATTTTTACCCGTATAACAGACAAAATGAGAGTATCGCCAAATACCTTTATCAACTGTGTATTTTTCGGATTCACTCAGTTGATAAGAATAATTCTCGTGACGAAGTCTATCAAAAAATACCGCTCCGGAAAAAAGCATTCTCTTTCCCTCGCAAAATGTACCGAAAAAACGTTCAGTGGAAGAAAAGCGGCTGTTGTTTTGATAATACTGATTCAATTCATGCACAACAAGAGTTGTTACTGCTTCAAACTCTTCTTTGTTTGCTTTGTAAAAAGCTGAATCAAGAATCCGATATGTTGAAAGGGATGCCAATGAAGCAAAAACATCTGCATCAGATTCGGAATCGCTGTTCAGCAGCACCTGAACGGCTCCTTTTGATTCATTCTTTTCAATTTTTTGCAGAAAATCCTTCGGCAAATTGTAATAAATACAAAAATCCTTCAGCCAACGTATTTTATAATTGACAACACACGGATCGAGTACTTGATACACATTCCAAAAATGCATCAATTGCAAAAATGCCTCCTGCGGAGTGTCATAACCAATGACATGAAGAAGTTCATAGATATAGACATAGACATAAGAAAGAGAGGTCTTTCTGATATCTCCTTTTCTGACTTGTGTACGCCATGTGAAATAACCGCGTAATTGTGCATCTGTCATTCCGCGAAAGGTCGGATAATACCGATGAAATTCTCCCTTAAAATAACAGTCATCTTCAAAATATTCCATAAACTTAGCCTGCTTATAGAAAACTTCGCTTTCGGTTTTTGTAACCAACTGCACCGCCATACGACGCATTTTCTGATACATGGCCGGTGTGTAATTTTCCATCTGTGATGCACGCATCAGGATCGGCTCATCTTGATATACTTTTTCTGAAAGATTCTTATTCTTTGATTGTTTAATTTTTGTTAGAACAGACTGCAACACAATTATATCAGCCATCTGTACCTCCGAAAATCCACCAATATCGAACTTTTGTTCTGATTATACCAAACTTTTGTTCGTTTTTCAATAGTTATTTTAGTAATTCCGTCTATTTTACTATCGAAAGTACAATAATACGGACTTAAAACAAAAAAACCGCCGAGAAAAACCTCAGCGGTTGTAACAAATATGCAATTCAGGATATTATCAGAAGAATTCTTTCCAATTTTCGCCTTCAATAAACTTGCCCTTTGCAAGATTGAAGGTAAAGCTGTCTTGTTTTCCGTTCTTTTCGGTAACAACTTGAATTATGTCTTTATCAATATATTCGGCAGAAATGATCTTTTCATCTGTCTTCTCAAAGAACTTTTTAACAAGGCGGCTTGCACTTGCATCATAATCTCCTGCGTTATCGGAAACAAACAACACTGTGCCGCAGAGATTATTGATTTTACCCAACAGATATTTCTGTTCATCGGTAAAGGTCAGATTGTCTTTGCGAAGGAAGAAGACGTCGGGGTCATTCATCCAAGCTCTGCCGTTGAGATGACGACGGAAAATGGAGTTATTGATTGCACTTCTTGCATTGAGCATTTCATTGCTGACCTGAATACGGCTGTAGAATTTTCCTTTATAAGTAAGGTCAACGTCACAGCTGATACGGCAAGCATCGACAACACCGAGAGCAGGACCGATGGGCACACCGCAACCGAGGAAGAGTTTATCTCCGACACATTCACGCAGAAAGGCCATTGCATCACACATGATTTCACCGCGGCATTTACCATGTCTGGGTTTGATACACTGACTGTAAAGGAAGTCAAGCTTAACCATGTCATATCCCCAGTCATTGAGGACTACATCAAAGACTTCTTTCAGATAAGCACGGACATTTTCATTATAAATATCAAATGTATAAGCACCGCCCCAGGCAATACAGCCAACCATCGGTTTGCCGTTATCATCAAGAATCAACCACTCGGGGTGTTCTTTTGCCATACGGGAAACTTTCTGACAGTTAAAGGGAGCCAGCCAGATACCTGCTTTATAACCCTTATCATGGATTTTATCAGCGATGTATTTCATACCGTTGGGGAATTTTTCGGGATTCGGATCCAGCCAGTCACCGATAAATGTCTCATAACCGTCATCGATCTGGAAAATAGAAACCTGATCCTGATAGGGATCCAGACCGTTCAAATCACGAAGAATGATATTTTCATCAATCTTCTGGAAATAGTTATACCAGGAAGTATAACCACTCATGGTGCCGAATCTGGTCTCAGGCATTTTCCACATAGCAAAATACTTATCAAAGACTTCTTCATAACCGCCTTCAAAATAAACGATATCAAAAATCTGCCAGGGTTCCGTAATCACCTTACCAAGCAAATCTTTGCAGAAATACAAACGGTTTTCATTCATCTTTACTTTAAAGATGGTATAACCTGTCTTTTCATTCAAAGAACCCCAGAGCTTTACATTTTCACCGTTGCGGATGTAAGTATAGCAATGGCTATGGAATTCACCGGGAATTTCGGAATAATTTACGATCCACTCATCACTTGTTTTTCTGGCAATACCTTTTGTAACTTCGCTGATATTGCTCAGTTTGATGCAACCGGGCATTACTTCATCAGCTGTCCATTCCTTGGACTTTGTCCAGGATTGATAGCCGTTTCCGAAGAATTTATCCCCCAGCTCAAAAACATAGGGAAACTCAACATAAAAGTCGACCATTTCAAAGGTCTGCTTGGGTACAAGAGTTACAGTATAGCGATTGTCTTTGTTTTCAATATCAAGACGAAAGTAATCATTTTCCGTCGCACGGGTGACGATGGTCTGATTGCCGCTTTTAAATTTTATGGTAAAAAGTTGATCCATTCTTTTCTCTCCTAACATATTATGTGTTTATTTTGCAACAGGTACATTGATAACAAGATCGCTCAACGGGAAAGAACAACAGGGATGAATACAACCGAATTTATAGTCAGCCAAACGACGGTAGTCAAGCTGCTTGGGAACATATACTTTTCCGGACAACAGATGCGAATGACAGAAACCGCATTCACCGCTACGGCAACGGGCAGGCACAGAAATGCCGTTCTTTTCGAGAATCTGCATGACAGAGTCATTGGAAGAACCTTCAACAGTAGTAGTTTCATCCTGAATTGTAACAGTGATTTTTACTGTTTCGGGCACACCAGTCGGATAATCAGCCTGTGTGGAAGGATTATGGAACTCACCGAACATTTCGTGACGGATAAATTTCTTGGGAAGATTGAGTTTTTCGAGTTCTTTATCTACAAACTCGTACATCTGCTGCGGCCCGCAGAGGAATACGGAAAACTCTTCATCTGCAGGAGCATATTTTTTGATCAGTTCAGCAGTGATAAATCCGCTTTCAGAGCCCTTGAGTTTCTTGGATGCATCTTTATCACTGAGCACATGAACAATCTTTACTTTATCACAAGCAGCAGCAACAGCATCCAGCTCTTCACGGAACAGAATCACATCTGCATTACGGCTGCCGTAAAGAAGGGTCATTTCAAAGTCTTCATCACCGTCAGAAACAGCATTTGCCATCGACAGGAACGGAGTAATACCGCTGCCGCCAGCAAGGCAAATGACCTTTTTGGCATCACGAAGCGGCTGGTATTCAAAATTACCGGAAGGAGCAGAAACTTCAACAGAAGTACCAACAGTCCACGTGTCAAGAATATAACGGGATACTAGACCGCCTTCAACAAGTTTGATGGTAAGAACATATTTTCCGTTGAGGGCATCCTTGGGAGAGGATGAAATAGAATAGGCTCTGGTAACAGGCATATTTTCGATTGTTTCAAATACAGTCAGGTATTTACCTGCACCGAAATATGCAAGTGCTGTTGTGCCTTTTTCTGCATCGGGAACAAGAACAAAGCTCTTGCAATCCGCTCCGCGTTCAATGACTTCGGCAACTTTCAGATACTGTCTTTTGGGATGCAATGCGCGGGCAAGTGCCGCTGCATTGTCAGAAAATGTCGGGAACTCTGCTTTTGCAGAATTGAATCTTTCCTGTCTGTCGGGAAGCATGGAAAGAAATTCTCTTGCTTTTAAAGTTTTCAGGTCAGCCATCTTATTTGCCCTCCTTTTTCATTGCATTTACAACAAGTCCGCCTGCTTTTTCACCGGTGTAGTAAGCACAACCGTAACCGTCGCCGCGTTCCTGTGAAGCACCGCAGAAGAAGAAATTATCAAACGGCTGATCTTGCAGATACTGTACAGTTCTCGGGATCATGCTGTCCCATTTTTCAAGCATGTAACCGTAGGGTGTTCCGAACGGTGTATTGAGATATCTTGCAAATGTAGGCGGAAGTGCGATTTCAATTTCTTCAATGTAAGGCATGATGGAAATATTGAGTGCCTTTTCACATGTTTCAATCATATCCTTGGCAACTTTTGTTTTGAACTTTTTGTAGTCTTCGGGTTTTACATCCTTCATGACGTCACCGAAGGTCATGGTCGTCAGGAACAACTGACTGGTGCCTTCAGGAGTACAATCGGGAATAATTTCATTCAGACAGTTAATAATGCAGTATCCGCTGAAGAAATTCTGAGCTGCTTCATATTGTTTATCGGAATCAGAATCGGGAGCAATAAAAACAGAATAGTCCTTGATACCGAGTTCTTCTTTTGTTTTATTCATGCCGAGATAAACAGTTGTGAGTGAGCAAGCGGTTTTTCTGGCATTGAGCATTTTAAGCTGCTTTTCCGGGATATCCTTTGCCTCGAAAAGATCCTTGAAAACAGCATAAGGATACGAATTGCAAACAAAGTATTTTGCATACACTTCCTTACTCCCGTTAATAACAACACCTGCAGGTTTGCCGTCCTTGACTATTACTTTGGTAACCTCCGAATTGTACCAAATGTCACCGCCATGTTTGCGAATGACTTCGTCAATACCAAGGCTCATTTCATGGCTTCTCAGCTTCGGAATGCCTGTACCGTCTTTAATATAACTGTGAACCATTGCAAGATAATACAGGAAATCAAGCTGTGAAGCGGGAGAACCGAGATAGCACCAGTAAGTATTGAAGATATCCTGCGCCTTCTTTGGCATTCCCAGTGCATCCAGTGATTCCTTCATAGTATGAGAAATCATACGCATCAAATTGGGAACGTCTTTCAGAGAACCCGGCAATTTGGAAAGATCCTCAAGACAATCAAAAGCCTTGAACATACGATCAGACAATCTGAAAGCTTCCTTACAGCTTTCATACGAACCGGGTACAATTTCATCAAGCTTGCGTGCAAAAGCTTCAAAGCCGACAGGCATGCGGGCATCGACAACAACTTCTACACCGTTTTCGTTGACGAATGTATCCGTGTCACCTTCTTTAGCAGGGACAACAAGACGGTATGTGGAATCATGCTGACAAAATTCAACATTCGCTTCAAAACGACCGAACATATCTTCAATCTGTCCGGATTTATCGGGAGAACCGACACCTGCCAGTTCATGCAGAGACGGTTCAAATTCAAATCGTCCGCGGACAAAGGAAGATGCCGAACCGCCGGGAATATTATGGCGTTCAAGCAAAAGTGTAGAAAGTCCTGCTCTTGCACAGGTTGCAGCAGCAGCAAGACCGCCATTGCCTGCACCGATGACAATAACATCATATTGTTTACTCATGTAATAATCCCCTTTTATTTTAAAGATTGGACGTACCGTATTATTGTAGCACATGTAAATAATTTTTACAAGTAAAGAAACAGCAATATACAGATTTTTTAAGAATACATAAGACTTGATTATTTTTAACTTTTACTGTATAATGAATGAAACAAAAATTTGAGGAAGTGAAACAAACATGATTTTTTCAGAAGCTTTCAAAGATAAAAAAACAACAGTAAAAGATTGTACTGATTTTGCAGTAAACGGTATTAAAAATATCTGTGCAACATTCGGCCCCCGTCCGTGTGGCGAAGAAAGTGAAAAAAAAGCACAGGAAGCAATGCTTGAAGAATTAAAAGCATATAGCGACACAACCATAAGAGAAACATTCAAAGTCAATCCGGATGCATTCATGTCCTTTGTACCGATTGCAGGCTCTTGTCTGCTTGGTGCAACTGCACTGAATCTCGCAGGTGCATTCAAAAAGTCAAGAGCAGCACTCGGTTCCGTTGCCCTTGTCGGCGGTGCGCTTGCAGGCATTGCAGGAGAATTTGTCATGTACAAAAAAATGTTGGATCCTTTCTTTAAAGAAAAGGAATCCGGCAATGTAATCGCTGTAAGAAAAGCAAAAGGTGAAACCAAACGCCGCATTATCATTTCGGGCCACACCGATTCCGCACCGGAATGGACTTATACCTACAAACTCGGATCCCACGGTGTGATCATCGTTGTCGGCTATGCGATTGCCGGTCTTGCTTACACAGTTGCCACCACTGCAAAAGTCCTTAAGAACAAAGATATCGAAGCAGCCAAGAAAATGGCTCTCGGTCAGGCAGCGTTCCTTCCTGCTTACGGTGCACTTTACAAATTCACAAACGGCAAACGCTATGTTGAAGGTGCAAATGATGATCTGAGCGGTTGCTATGTTGCATCTGCCGTAATGAAATATCTCAGCGACAATGATATCCGCTTTGAAAACACGGAAGTTGTCTGTATGCTTGCAGGCGGTGAGGAATGCGGTCTTCGCGGTTCAAAAGCTTACTTTGAAGCACATCCTGAATTGAAAAATGACGGTGTGGAAACCATTTTCATCAGCCTTGACACCATTCGCGATGAAGAATACATGATGATTTACGAAAAAGATATGACCGGAATGGTTCAGAATGACAGACGTGTCTGCACGCTGCTCAGACAGGCAGGTGCCCAATTCGGCAAAGACATTCCCGTCGGTGCCATTCCGCTCGGCTCCACGGATGCTGCAGCGGCTTCCCAGGCAGGTATTGCAGCAGCAAGCCTTGTTGCGATGGATCCCGCTCCTGCAAGATATTATCACACTCGCCTGGATACAGCAGACATTCTTGTCCCCGAAACCATTGAAAAGACACTCAATATTACATTGCAAGCTCTCTTTGATTTTGATCAATACGGTATCTGAATGCATGACAAAAGGTGATTCCCGCATATCGGAATCACCTTTCTTTTTTTACCATTCAAATATCTCTTCCGGGGACTCAAAAATATCATCCAGTCGTTTGATAAAGGGCATGATATCAGCAGCTCCGCCAACCTTATGATCGAAAATCAATGTCAGCGGCAAGACCTTTTTGACACCGATATCCACTTTTCCTTCTGCATCCTTGTATGCAAAGTTTTCATCTTTCACCCTACCTGCAGCAAGCAGAAACACAGAGGGATACATCGGGGTGATATATGTAACATTCACATCCAGGCGATCATACAAAGTACCCCAGTTGGTAAAACAGACCGTACCTTCCGTAAAGTCATCCGCACGCAGACCTTCGTATTTTTTCTTCGGACCGCCTGTATGTTTTTTCTTTTTAAACAGCTTTGAAAACTCTGCAATCTTATTCTTGCCCCAATATGCACTTCTGAATTGCGCAAATGTGGAAGAAACTTTCCCTTTTGCTGCATAGCCTGCCATACGCTGTGCAGCCACATTGAAATAGGCATGTTTTGTACCGGTTTTACTCAAACGGTACTTTAGTTCTTCAAGTTGGGCAGCAATTTCAGATAGTGATTTATCTTCGAGATGGCGTGCTTTGACCTGAATCGTTGTTCCGTCTTCCGTGCAGAACGGTACGGTAACATCCATGTGCTTCTTAATAATCAACCTACCGCTTGTGGAGTGATGATTGTATTCAATATGTGCATTCAGACGAGGTGCCACCTTCAATCCTTCGACAAGCACTTTGATCATCAATGTATTGAAAGGCAACGCATAACCGCAAGACTTTTTAAGCTCCTCATATGTCTTCCAGAAGGCGGTTATGTCCGCATTGTATGTACAGCAAACAGCAGGTATTTCTCTTTGTGCATTGACAAGTGCATTGCTGAAAACACGGCTGCGAACATCCATAATTTCAATGATGTCGCCTTCTTCAGGTGCTAATTTTGCACGTTTGATGTATTCTTTAAAACTCATTTAACCATCCCCCCTTTACTATATTATACAAATATCTGCTCTTACCGTCAAGCACTTGCAAAAAAAGAATGAGTATGTTATATTTTTCTTAAATCAAAAAATCACAAACTGAAAGGAACAAAGTAGTATGCACCTTTTGGAGATCAATAAGAAAAACTATATCGGTCAGGCTGATCCGTTTATTCTTGAGAGCAACGGAAAATTCTACATTTACACTACAGGACATGACGGCATTTATGCGTATGAATCCGCTTCTCTTTTTGAGGGCTGGAAACTGCACGGCAAGGTTTTTTCCATCGAAGGCATGGAAGAGTACTGGGCTCCGTCCGTAATTGAAATTGACGGTACTTTTTATATGTATACTTCTTTTGAGTTTTTTGATGACACACCCGACAAAGGCGGTCACAGACAGGCCATGCATGTAGCAAAATCAAAAAGTCCTCTCGGACCGTTCACCGATGCAAAACAGATACTGCATCCGTTTTCCATTGATTCACACATAGTTAAGAATGAAGACGGTTTATTCCTGTTTTATTCCACAAACAGATTTGATTGTGAAAGACCCGGCACCTATATCGTCGTAGATCGTATGCTTGACCCCGAAACACCTGCAGGCAATCCCGTACCTGTTGTAGTACCGACTCTGGATGAAGATATTTACAGCCGTGATCGCTACAAGAAAGGGGAACATTGGCACACCATCGAAGGTGCTTTCTATTTCAGGGAAGGTGATTGGCAGTATGTGATGTATTCAGGCAACTGCTATGAACAACCGACTTATTATATCGGTTACGCAAGAGCAAAAACGGATGAAACAGATCTGACAAAAATCAAGTTTGAAAAATATCCCGATGACAATACATATGCTCCCGTTATGGCAGCCAACGATTTTGAAGAAGGAACGGGACACCATTCGATGATCAAACTTGACGGACAATGGTATGCTGTATACCATGCAAGAGATTATGATGACGGACTCTGCTCCAGTGCATTTGATGCAAGAAATGCAAGAATTTGTAAACTGAATGTAAAAGACGGCATTATTACAGCTGAAAGATACAAGGACCATATCTGAAAGGATGGGCAACATGGATGATTTTCTGAAGAATCAAATCATCAACAGCATAAAATATATTCCTGCAAATATCGTAAAATCATATTTTATAAGCACGCACTCACCTGCATCCGAAGAAATCCGTAAAAAAACCGGATTCATCAGAGGTGTTTGCCATGCACCCGAAAATTTCAGACAATTACATGAGGCAAATATTGAATGGGTACGTCTTGACATTCCGTATCCTTTTGATGAAAACGGCAACATTCGCAAAGCATATCTTGATCGCAAAGAAGAATGCAGGCGTTTTACTGCAAACGGTCTCAGAGTCATGGCAATCACCTACTACCCTGCCGAATGCATCAAATACGGTGCTGATATTCGAACAGAAACAGGTGAACAAACCCTTCGTGCAACCGCACGTTTTATTGCCGAAGATCTGAAAGACTGTACTGCAGGCTTTCAGGTTGCGAATGAAATGGGAATGCCGCATTTTACATTACCACTGACCATGCAGGATGCGGTTCGGTTCATTGGTGTTCAGTTGGAAGAATTGCATCCTCTGCGTAAAAACAGAATCATCGGTTATAATTCAGCAGGTCCGCAGGTGGATCTGCACCTTCCGATGAAAGAATATCACCGATATTGTGACTATGTTGGGCTGGATATGTATCTCGGTTGTTTCTTTAATTTGCCCGGTTTTGTGTTTTTATTTGAAGTCATGGCACGTTTCCTGTGGGCATTTACTAAAAAACCGATCCTGATTCAGGAATTCGGTTACATTGGTGACGGAAAGCCGAAAACGAAAGACGAAAAGAATTTGATTCTGCAATCCTACGGCTTTAACAGTGAACAGGATGCGATTGCGGATATAGAGACTTTTGTAAACAATCTGTCTCCTCATTTTGCAAACCATGTCAAAAAAGCCTGCGGAAATGATACATCGAAATATGCATCCCTGTTGTTTAAAGGTGATATGAAAAATCATCTGTATAAAGAATTGCCGCGCATCACAAAAATACCCGGCATTCCTCATACACCTGAAGGACAAGCTGTTTTTTTCAAAAAAGTTATCAAGCTGTATCATTCGCTTGATTTTGTCTGCGGAACAATCATATACTGTTATTCCGATTACGGAAAATGCGGCTACTGCGGACAAACAGATTGCCCCACGGAGACCAGATGGGGACTCGTTGATCAGCAAGGCGTACCGAAACCTGCATATTATGCTGTCAGAGACATCTACGGACAGATCAAAAACGAAAGCGAGAAATGACATATGGATCCCTTCCTGAAAAATCAAATCATCAACAGCATAAAATACATACCAACCAATATTGTAAAATCATATTTTACAAAAACAAGTTCTTCTGAAACAATAGCAATCCGCAATAAACTCGGATTTATCCGGGGTGCCTGTCATATCAGTGAAGACTATGAACAGGTCAGAAATGCAAACATCGAGTGGATCCGAACCGATGTGCCCTTTCCTTTTGACAAGAACGGTAATGTTCGGAAAGAATATCTGGAGAGAAAAGAAATTTTCAAAATCGTCAAGAACAACGGATTAAAAATCATGGCCATGACCGCCATTCCGTCGCATTGCATCGATTTAGAAATTGATCCGCGGACAAAAGAGGGAAAAGATATTATCTGCAAGGCCGCAAGTTTTACAGTTGAAGACCTGCAAGGTCTGATTGACGGCATTCAGGTTGCAAATGAAATCGGCATGCCGCGTTTTACCGTGCCGCTGAACATGAATGAGGGCATTGAATTCATCGGTATGCAACTTGAAGCGATGTATAACTACCGTGGTGACATCATCATCGGTTACAATTCAGCAGGTCCCCAGGCAGATTTGCACGCAGGACTGAAACCTTATCATAAATTCTGCGATTATGTGGGATTGGATATGTATCTCGGCTGCTTCTTCAAGCTCCCGGGTTTTATGTTTCTGTTTGACGTGATGGCAAGATACCTGTGGGCATTTACAAAAAAACCAATCCTAATGCAGGAATTCGGTTACATCAGCAACGGCAAACCGAAAACAAAAGCAGAGAAACAGGCAATTCTGCAATCATATGGTTTCAATTCAGAAAAAGAGGCAAGACAAAACATCCGTCAGTTTGTTGATAATCTGCCGCAACACTTCGGAGACCATGTCAGATATGTCTGCGAACACGATGAAAGCAAATACGGAGATTTTCTTTTTAACGGTGATATGACAAATCATCTTTATAAAGAGTTGCCCGGAATTACGGTGATTCCAGGCTATCCGCACACACCGGAAGGACAGGCAAAATTCTACAACAAGATTTTAGACAGATTCTATAATCTTGACTTTATATGCGGAACCATTGTCTTTTGTTATACCGACTATCCGCATTGTGCTTATTGCGGTCAATGTGATTGCCCGACCGAAACACGCTGGGGATTGGTAGACAACAACGGTAATCCGAAACCGTCATATTACGCGGTACAAAAAGTGTTTGAGAGAATCAAAAACACAGATAAAAAAGTGCAATAAAAACATAACATCCTCCTGAATAAAACAAACAGGAGGATGTTTTTTAGTGCAATTAAATTTCAGGAATCTCAACCGCATTTCCGCCGTTGACAGCAGATTCATGTGCCAAAACACCGGGCAAGGACATCTGAATTGCAAAATCCACATCCAGATCCGGCTTTCTGTTCTCTGCGATGCAATCGAAAAAGTCTTTTACCATCTTACAATCGGCACCGCCGTGGCCTTCGGTCGATTCACCTTCGTAAGCTGAAGCAACGGGAATTTCTATCTTCTTGGAAAATGTTCCGGGAATCGAATGTAAGTTTGCATACGAATATGCATTGTCAACAATTTCCAATCTGCCGGTTTCAATAGAGCCTCTTGTACCGCAAATACGGAAATTATGATCGTAACTTGTATAAGCACCGAAACTGACAAGAATGCGAATGATGGCACCTTTCGCAGTTTTCATGATTGCTACACCCGTCGATTTGATATTCGGGAAGTATGGATTGTAAATAATATCCGATTCGTAGCAACTGACACTGACACAGCGGTCATTCATAATGTAAAGCAACGGTCCGAGTTCATGAGTCAGATACTTGATTGCAGGATTGACCGTTCTCCAATGCCCTTCCGGGTAATTGTCGGGAGAAAACTCGTTCGGATCCAATGCGTGCAGATATTCAGCCTCTGCATATACCAGATCACCGAATTGACCTTGTTCATGCATCTTTTTCCATGTCTGAATAAATGCCCAATAGCAACAGTTCTCTGCAGCCATGTAAATGAGATCGGGATGAGCATTGACTGCGGCTTTCAGAATTTTTGCCTCTTCCACAGAATTGACTGACGGAATTTCACTCAGAACATGTTTTCCTGCTTCCAATGCTTTTACAACAATCGGGACATGATAAACTGCTTCGGTTGCAACAATGACAGCATCAATATCTGTTTTAAGCATTTCATCATAATCGCTGAATTGCAGCGGTTCGCACTTCCCTTTTTCACTCAATTCAGCATATCCGGATGCAAGAATCTTCGGATTGTGGTCACAAACAGCGGTCAATTTTGCATTCGGAATTGCAAAAAGATTGCAAGCGATCGCAGTACCGCGACCAAGGCCGACAACACCAAATTTAATAATATCTTTCATATATATTTCCTTCTTCAAATATAATCAGCAGAAATGAATTCATGTGTCTGTCAAATTATAGCACAACTAAAATGAAATGTAAATAACACATAAAAATAAAATCCGGATTAACCGTTATTAATTAAATCCAAAGAATTTGCAAAACATTGACATTGAATGTTGCGTTTGATATAATAAGGTTATAATATTTAAGGAGGTTTCATATGTTTGCAAAAATTATCAGATTTCTGGTCGTTGTGATGATGCTCATTTCTCCGACACTCCCGCACATGATTGATTTACCTGCAATCCCTCAAGGTCAGGAGCTGAATCTTGAAGAACGCTTTGAGTTAACCTGGAGCGATGAATTTGACGGCACCGAACTTGACAAAACAAAGTGGCAGACCGAATGGTGGGTCACCGAACGCAAGGGCGGTTACTGGCACGAAGACATGGTGGAAGTAAAAGACGGCAACCTCATCATCACAACCGCATATTTTGATGAACCGCTTGAAAACAGATATTATGACAAGTGGAAAGATCAGATCAACTTCAAAGAATACAAAGCAGGTTGGTACTCTGCTTGTATAGCAACACAGAATCTGTTTGAACAGACCTACGGTTACTACGAATGCAGATGCATTCTCCCGAAATCAACCGGCATGTGGTCTGCTTTCTGGATGATGAACGGTGAAGTTACCAATGTGGACGGATCTGGTCAAGACGGTACGGAAGTGGATATTTTTGAATCCATGTACTACAAAGATGAGTGGCTCGGTTATGGCGATTGCGTAATCAGCGGTATCGTTTATGACGGTTACGGTGAAGCCACACAAAATGCAAGCATTGACAAATGGTATGCAAACAATCCGTACGAAGAATTCAACACTTACGGTCTTGAATGGAATGAAAATGAATATATTTTCTACATCAACGGTGTTGAAACCGGCAGATTGAGTGATGGCGGCGTCAGCCAGAATCCCGAATGGCTGCTTCTTTCCTGTGAGGTCGCAGGAGATAACGGCATTGCCCACGCAGACAGACACGGCACGGGCGAAATGAGCATGGAACCCGGTGACACGGCAGAGTTCATTGTTGACTATGTTCGCGTATACCAGTACAAATAAGATATGACAAAAGCTCGCTTCCGCAAAACTGGCGGCAGCGAGCTTTTTTATTTTAATATAATCAATCAAACAAAGGTGTGGAAAAATAACGTTCAGCGGTGTCGGGAAGAATGGTTACAACCGTTTTTCCGGGACCGAGTTTTTTAGCAAGTTGAATAGCAGCAGCAACATTGGTACCGGAAGAAATACCGCACATCAGTCCTTCTTTTGCAGCAAGGTCTTTTGCTGTCTGCAATGCCTCTTCGTCGGAAACAATATAAATATCTTCATAAATATTCTGATTGAGAATATCAGGAATCAAGCCGTCACCGATTCCCATTTGCAAGTGTGTACCGACCGTACCGCCTGCAAGAATAGCAGCGTTGGCAGGTTCGACCGCCCAGATGGTCATATGCGGATTGAGGGCTTTCAGTGTTTCACCAATGCCCGTAATGGTACCTCCCGTACCGATGCCGGAACAGAATCCGTCAATCGGACCACCGACCTGCTCAAGAATCTCAAGACCGGTCTGATGACGGTGAATCATGGGATTTGCAGGATTTTCAAACTGCTGCGGAACAAACACATTCGGATCATCTTTTTGCATTTGCAAAGCAGTTTGCAGACATTTGGCAATGGCATCACCGATATTGCCTTCATCATGAATCAGAACAACTTCCGCACCGTAATGACGCATCAGCTTTTCTCTCTCCATGCTGACAGAATCGGGCATAACAATACGCACCTTATATCCCAAAACCGCACCGACAAGAGCAAGACCGATCCCCTGATTGCCGGATGTCGGTTCTACGATAATTGTATCTTTTGTAATCTTACCGCTTTTAACGGCATCCATGATCATATTATAAGCAACGCGGGTTTTGATTGAACCACCCACATTAAGACCTTCATATTTAACAAGCACACGTGCAGCATCCGCAGGGACAATTCGATTCAACTGCACAAGAGGGGTGTGCCCCATTGCATCCAAAATATTCTGATAAATCATACCATATTTTCTCCTAATAATTTCAATCGTTATTGTACATGAAATTTTCAAATAACGCAATATATATTTTTAATAAAAATATCCTTATTTCATACTATGCTTTTGTACTTATAATTGCACCGACAAAATGACCCCTCAAAACTGAGGGGTCACAAAAGATTCTTTATTTCTTTTTAACTTTGTTGAGCTTTGCATTGATGGCAAGCAATTCTTCCTTAGTAAAGAGATTCTTTGCCATCGAACAAACACGTTTAATGGAAAAGCCTTTCACCATCTGCAATGCACCGGTGATCATGCTTTTTGTAATCTTAACATTGCTGACGGAGAAACCTGCAACTTCACCGCCACCGTTGCCTTTTTTGCTCTTCATCTTTTTGACAAGGATCAAAACAACGGACAGAAGCACCATTTTACCTCTTGCGGTAGCCATGATTTCTCCAATGGTATCATTGATAGAAAGATAACCGTCGGGGGTGTTGATTTCAAACCAGTTAATCACATCGCCTTCTTCTTTGAGGATATAATCCTCATTGGGCGAATCAACTTTGCGAATGGTGCTTTCGTCACTCAATGTGCCGGCAACAGCTTTCAACACGGTTTCGCCTTCGTTTTTAACATCAAAATAGAAGAAGGGATATTTACCTTTTTTCTGCTTACCGACACTGACACCGTTTGCAAACAGCTCTACTTCGTCACAGTTGGAATAAACGGTAACTTTTGTAACATCTTCAACACGGTCTATGTATCTCTTGGAGCAAAGATGTACCATCGGTTCGGGATTCAACCATGCTTTGTATGCATAGAAAGAATCCTTTTTATATTTTCTGTCAAAAGTAACAAGGCCTTTGTGGTTCATGCCGTCCTCGCCGCCTTCACTTCTCGCATCAGCAGCAAAGTCAAACATATTCCATACATGCGTTGCCCAAAGATAAGGTCTTTCTGCAATCTGCTTGATCAGTTCTTCGTGATAATAGGACTGGTATTCTTCCGTATAGTCGCCCTGTGTGGGAGTGGAGGTATGCCAATTCAAAGCTTCGCATCCGTATTCACTCAAACCGATGGCACGTTCGGGATATTTTGCATGAAAAACATCAAACCACGGGCCGTTCATGTCGGTTGTACCGCCATACCAACCAAAGTAGTGATTGTAGGAAACAATATCGGAAATATGCACATACTCTTCATTGATATCACAAAGCGTAACTGCGGCAAGCGTTGTCAGACGTGTTTTATCCAACTCATGACAAAGGTCATTGAGCATTTTGTGGTTTTTGATCAGACTATCATCCCCTGCACCACCGATGGAGATTTCATTGGAAAGACCCCAGGTAACAATGGACGGATGGTTGTAGTTCTGGATGATAAGTTCTTTCATTTGCGACTTTGTATTTTCATAACCGTTGGGCATATGCTTGGAAATATAAGGAATTTCTGCCCAGATAACCATACCGTATTCGTCACAAAGATCATAGAAAACTGGTGAATGCTGGTAATGAGCAAGACGTATGGTGTTGGCTCCGACTTCTTTAATGAGCTCCATGTCTTCTCTGTGGTGTTCGGGAAGCAAAGCATTACCGATGCCGGGTCTGTCCTGGTGACGGGAAACACCGCGAAGGGGATATTCCTTACCGTTGAGAATAAATCCTTTCTGCGGATCCACTTTGAAAGAACGACAACCGAAACGAGTGCTGATCTCATCGATTTCATTCTGCTCTTTCAGAAGAACCGCACGCATGGTATAAAGATAAGGATCGACCGTTCCGTGCCACAGATGAACATTTTTAATTGTCATATCCGTCTGCGGATTTTTACCGTCAACGCTTGCGGAAAGAATAACCGTGCCGTTATCAATAATATCAAATCGGACTTTTCCTTCACAAAAAGCCTGTACGGTAACAACAGCATCGTCACCTTTTACAACAGGGGTTACCATTATACCGGGGCCACCGTAATAATCAAGATCAAAATGATCCTCGGGTACTGCAATGATGCTGACATCACGGTAAATACCACCGTAGAAAGTAAAGTCAGCCATTTGCGGATAGACCCGATCGTTTGCTGTATTGTCAACAGAAACAACAAGCAGATTCATGTCTTTGATATCGTCAGCATCTACTTCTGCACGGAATGTGGAATAACCACCGTCGTGCTTTACAAGACTTTTACCGTTGAAGAATACTTCAGCAGAAGCATTTACGCCATCAAACTGAAGATAGAAATCGTCGCCTTCCGGAAAATCACTCTTTGCAACTTCCTTTGTAAACCAGCATTTGCCTCTGTAATAATCATTACCGCCATCCTGGCCGTCTTTTTCATTCCATGTGTAAGGAAGGTTTTTTGGCTCCCAATCCGTAGGCAAGGCTGCCGGTACAGACTTTGCGGTCTTGGAAAAAAGCCAATTATCGTTGATAATTTTAATATTTCTCATTACATAAACCTCCGGAATTATTCAAACAACAATGCACCGAACAATGTTTTCAGTATTTTCACAACACCGTCTTTGCTTGCTCCTACACCATTGATAATTTCAGATGCAGTAGCCGTACCTGCCAAAGAGGTATGCTGCAAAATGGCATCAACCGTTGCTTCCTGCACAATATAATCAATCAAAAAGTCGGTTACTTTCTGCGCATCAGCTGTATAATACACATACCCCGTGGAAAGCGTTTCAGAAGATGCACAAGCGGTCAGTGCTGCAATATCCATGGCAGGAAGATCCGCACTTTCATCTTTGACAATCATCTGCAGCAAACTGTCAAGCAAGGTATTGAAATCACCATCCAGCTTTATGCCCAAAGAGCCGATCATTTCAACAAGGGATTGGCCGAGATTGAAAAGCAAACCATCTTCATAGCCCATTACAAGTGCTGCAAGCGGATTGAATTTTGCATCCATGCGCATTGAACGCATACCATCCACCAACAAGCCGCTGTCTACTGCGTTTGCAAAGTTTACAAGCAAGCTGGTAATGGAAGTCATCGGATCATCACTGTTTGCAATTTTATCAACAGCTGCAAAAACCGGTTGCAGAATACCTTTCCACATATCGGAAATTTCTGTATATCCACAGTATTCATCAACCGTCGGATATTCACCTTCTACAAGACCGAGCATATTGAAGAGCGTTACAAGACACAGTTCATAACCGGTTTTTTCAGATTCATTGTAGATATCGGCAGCATCCATGCGAATGGGAATAGCATCGAAATCCATCAGAACTTCAAGAACATTGACATTGACAACACGGGTCTTACCCTGAATGCAAACTTCAAGCACGCCGCGAAGACCTTTGCTCATTTCACCCATGATCGTGAAAAAGCTTTCTTCATCCGTTACACCCCATTCAATGGAGTGCCAAAGAGAAGTAGTGGCAGAAGATCCGTCTTCTTTGGTATAAGATACTTCTTTGTCCATATAGGTCCAATCGTCACCGACACTGTTGAGGACATCGTTCAACGATTTGCGTGTACCGTCCTGATCCAGGCAAGTGAAAGAATTTTCACCGAGTTGATCGGCAAGAGACGGACCGCTGTAATACAAGTCGATCGTATGTGCAAATTCCAACATATTCAGATCTGTCAACACCTGTTTAAGCAGCGGGTAAGCAAGCGACATAATAACATTGACAATCGCATCTGAATATACAAATCCTTTAACCGTACCCAAAACGGACTCTACGGAAATGCCGCCGCCTGTCAAATCGCCAACAAGGTCAGAAGCCGTATCGCCAAGTTCTGATACAGCACCGCCCATATTAACATTTAAAGCAACAACACTTTGATTCTTACCGGAAACTTCCTTGTCAGAATCCTTGCGTACAAGTCCCACTACACCACCAACAACAAGTGCAAAAACAACTACGGTGATGATAATATTCCTGAGAAATACTTTATTCATATGTCGTCCTCCAAGAAATAAACATCTAATATATATTAAAACATATTATTGACACTTATGCAAGCGTTTTTTTCGAACTTCCGTAAAAAGAAAAAGTCTGTAAATATAGCACTTTTGCACATATTTTTTGAAAAAATTTTACAAGGACAACACTTGCAACTTCTTTCATGTATTGTTATACTTATATTGAATAATTATGAAAGGAGACTCGTATGTACAACGAACCTCTGAAAGAAAAAGTATATAAAAAACTCGAAGCACTTCTTGAAATCTACGGCAAAAAGATTTTCGTCCCCTGCGGTAAAGTAGACAATATGCAGTATGTTGACTGTGGTGCCGAACATCTTCGCATGCCCCCTGAAAACGGTTGGCAGCCTGCTGAAAACGGCACTGAATGGGGCGGTGAATGGCAAAATCGTTGGTTCACCGGCACTGCTACCGTACCTGCTGCAGCTGTCGGCAAAAAACTGTATGCAGTTTCTGCTTGCGGTGGAGTGGAACAGTTGTTCTTCATTGACGGCAAACCCATGGGACTTTACAATTCTAAAAATGATTTCGTAGGCGGCAATCACTGTGCATTGCTCGTCTGTGACAATGCCAAAGAGGGCGACACGTATCAGCTTTCTTTCGAATGCTATGCAGGTCATTTCTGTGTTGATTGCATGCCCTATGACAATTACGGTTATCCGGACATTCCTGCAAACGATTACAAGCACACATTCAACGGTGTACAGCTTTGCTACATGGACGAAGAAATCAAAGATTTTGTCTTTGACCTTCGTGAACTGCTGCAAGCAAGAACAGTTTATGCACACAATAACTTTGCACGTACAAGAATTCTTCGTGTGCTTGACAAAGTTGCGGATTGTGTTGTCTTCTATCCGCTTCACTATACAGATGAAGAAATTCATAAAGGTGTACGCGAAGCACTCAAATACACACGTGCATTCTATGAAAAAGGCGGCAACAACCGTGCATTCGGCAGAGTCGGTATTCTCGGTCACAGCCACATGGATACTGCATGGCTCTGGCCGGTTGACGAAACCATCCGCAAATGTGCACGCACATACTGCAATGCAATGTCTCTCATGCGTCAGTATCCCGAATACAGATTCATTCAGTCTTCTGCATTGCACTGTGAATGGATGAAGGATTATTATCCTGCCATCTTTGAAGACATGAAAAAGTATGTTGCTGAAGGCAGATACGAGCCCAACGGCGGCGTCTATGTTGAATGCGACTGCAATGTAACCAGCGGTGAATTCATGATTCGACAGTTCCTTAAAGGACAGCTGTTCACAAGAGAGCATTTCGGCTACACAGCTGACTGCTTCTGGTTGCCCGACACGTTCGGTTACAACGCAAACATTCCGCAGATTATGCGTGGCTGTGAAGTTCCCTATTTCTACACCACCAAAATTAGCTGGAATGAAATGAACAAATTCCCGTTTGACAGCTTTACATGGAAAGGTATCGACGGAAGTGAAGTGCTGACCCACTTTAACAGAACACACTGTTTCCCTGATGTTAAAGATATTATGGAAATGGTTAACAATATTGCTCTTAAAGAAGCAAACGATATGCGTCTTGTTTCTTACGGCTACGGTGACGGTGGCGGCGGTCCCACTTACGGTATGATTGAATCCGCAAGAAGAACTGCTTCTATGGAAGGTATGCCTGAGATCGAAAACATGACCATCAGCAACTTCATGAAAGAGCTTGAAGAAGATACCGAATATCTTCCCACCTATGACGGTGAGCTGTATCTTGAATTGCACAGAGGTACTCTGACCCAGATGCACGATGTCAAGCGCAAAAACCGAAAAGGTGAATTTGCACTCAGAAATATGGAGTATTTCAATGTTCTCAGCGGTGAAAACTACTGTGACAATGCAGATGCCTGGACCAAGACATTGCTTAAGAATCAGTTCCATGACATTCTTCCCGGCACTTGCATCACACCTGTTTATGAACTTTACAACACCGAAATGGATGATCTGATTGCAAACCTCAATGAGAAAGCACTTGAATATGCCGATGGTTTGACAGAAAGCTGCGACAACAGCATCAGTCTTTACAATACTCTTTCCTTTAAGAGAAATGACATTACTGTCATTGAAAATGAAGACAGATATGCTGCTGATGTTCCCAGTCAGAAGTATACAGATATCTGCGGCAGAAATTGCCTTGCTGTTGCAGCCGGTGAAATCGATGGTTTTGCTGCAAAGACCATTCAGATGACCGCAAACGCTCCCGTGGCAAAATCCGCATTCAAGTATGACGGCAAAACATTGGAAACTCCGTTTGCTGTTATTACATTCGGTGAAAACGGTTATATTGATTCCTTTATTGATAAAGCCTCCGGCAGAGAACTGCGCAAGCAGGGCGGTGAACCGCTGAACTGCCTGCTGTTTGGCGAAGATGTTCCGCATGTTTGGGACAACTGGGATCTGGAAACAGATGTCATCGACAGACTCAAAGTCGTTGACGGTTTCCTGGGCCGTGAAGTAGTTGCGGACGGTTGCATTGAAATGCGTCTTCGTTCCGAGTTCAAATTCGGCAACAGCACATTGAAACAGGATATGATCGTTTATGCAAACAGCCCCAGAGTTGACTTCCAGACTCTTGTGGATTGGAATTCACCGCATTCGCTGCTGAAAGTCGGTTTTGATCTGGATATCCGTGCACAGAAAGCAAAGAACGAAATCCAGTACGGCTATGTTGAACGCCCGACAACCAAGAACACTTCCCTTGAAGCAGCTATGTTTGAAGTATGCAATTATAAGTGGACAGATGTTTCCGAAAGTCGTTTCGGCGTGGCATTGCTCAACGATTGCAAATACGGCATTACGGTTACCGATACATTCCTTCGCCTTTCCTTGCATCGCGGTGGTACGCATCCCGATGTAACAGGTGACAAGGGTGTTCATGAAATGACCTATTCCCTGTTGCCGCATAACAGCGACTTCTGTGCAGACAGCGTTGTCAAACCGGCCTATGAACTCAATGTTCCGACTGTAACAGTCAACGGTTGTGCAAAGAATGCAAACGCATTCCTTGCAATCGATGCTGACAACATTATCTGCGAAGCAGTTAAACCGGCCGAACTCATCGACAATGCATACGTTCTTCGACTTTATGAATGTGAACGCAATGCAACAAAAGCGACCGTTTCACTCAACACCCCCTTCAAGAAAGTCTGGCTGACAAATATGCTTGAAGACAAGAAAGAAGAAATTGCTGTCAACGGCAATTCTTTCACTCTGCAGTTTAAGCCGTTTGAAATCACCACGATTCTTGTAGAAAGATAAAATAAATTAAATGCAATACATAAGGCGACCTGTCGTGATATGATGGGTCGCCTTGTTTTAATATTTCGATTTTCAGCAAAAAAATCGAAATTTTCTATTGGTGCCTTTAGGTGTGGAAATAAACCCCCAGTTCTACTGGGGGTGAAAGAAGACTTTAGTAAAGCCAAAAACGGGCGAGCTCAAAGCCGCCCGAAAAAGAACTAACGGAAAGAAGAAACCTCCTGATATAATAGTAA
>JAZNGB010000032.1:0-153180 GCA_045576275.1 Acutalibacteraceae bacterium | reverse complement strand
ACAATGATATATCCGCTTGCAGCGGATATGATATATCTTCGATATGATGAATGATATATTTTCCTTGCGGAAAATATTGAGGGTCGCTTCGCTCCGGATTATAGAAAAATTATTTAGAGCGAAGCGGAACAGCGACAGCTTCCGCAATATTTGCAACGCAAATATATCATCCGCAAAGCGGGTATCATCACGACGAAGTCGTGATATCATGCGCCCCAACGGGGCGTATATCATTATTGCGGTTTGTTCAACAAACCGTAATTTGCACGTTGCTTTCATTGCAATATACCCCAAGTTTTCGTGAAGAATCATAAAAAACCGCAAGACTTTCTGCAAGTCTTGCGGTTGCGGTCATATTATGTTTTATCCGATTGCTTCTGCTGTCGGGGCGGTGGTAACGGGGTCCGCCGTGGTTTGTTGCAAACCGTTCATCGGAACCCAACCGTATGTGTTTCCCATTTTGATTCTGCCCCAGTATTGCTGAGAATCTTTGTCGTATTTGAATGCTTTTACATCCAGTTTTGTACCTTCGGTCATGGCGGTGATGTAGACGGAGTTGTCGGTAGCTTCTTCGTATACCGCAACACCTGCTGCCGCAATAACAATGTAAGGACCTGCAGGCGGTTCGGCAGGCAGACCGGGGATCTGTTCGTTGATGTTGACGGCAATGGTGGTTTTTTCTTTTCCCGATCCCGAGCCGCCCAACACTTCGGGCAGATCAAAGAAGGAAAGATTGTTTTTATACATGAAAAAGAGTGCACAGCAAAGACCGGACAGTAAAATGCAAACTACGAACATGAATTTGTTGGTGTTGCGGTTGAGCTGGCGGCTGATTTTGGCGTTGCGTTTGTCCTCTTTTGCCTGTTTTTTGTCTCTTTTCTTCTGCTTTTTGACATTCTTTTTGTCCATTCGGGCCTGTTTTGCAGGGGAAACCGGACGCGGTTGTTTCTCTTTCTTTTTCTTTTCGGATTTCTCGGAAACAGGCTGTGCAATTGGCAGCTCCTGTGCAGGTGCTTTTTCTTTTGCAGGTTCCTGCGAAGCCAGATCAGCCTCATAATTTTCCAGAATATTGCTGCGAAGACGGCTCAGTGAAAAGCCTTCTTCGTTGTTGTTTTCTGCTGTGGTTTCTGCTGTTTCCTCTTTTTTCTTGCGAAGCGTGACCGTGTGGATTTTGCCGCATTGGGGGCATTCCACGTTACCTTCGCACTCTATATTAAATTCGTTTCCGCAGCTGTCGCAAATAAAAATATCCATGTTTTCCTCCGAACCAACCGAAAGTGCTGAAATTTGTCGTAACATGCATATTATGCTATGAAAATGTAATTTTGTCAATGGATTCTTAATAAATATTCATAACAAAACGGTAACAAAAAATACGGTTTTTGAGATATGACAGACGGTGGTTTCAGAACGGTATTTTCTCATTTTGTTAATAAAAAATAAATTTATAAATATAAGAAAAAATATCTTGCATTTGATGGGGTGATATGCTAAGATATATTTTGAATTTGTATGCAGCAAAAGGAGGTCTGTCATGTCAGTTTCTGTATTGCCGTTGATTGTTGTCGGCGGCATCGGTTACAGTAAGATTTACAACGGAAATCATGAAACAACGGCATGGCCTCCGCAGTTGGATGAAGAGGATTTCAAACGCGAGTTCATGGGTTTGTTTCTGAAAATGAGCCTGTTCCGCAAGGACGGCGGTTTTTCCACCAAACTTTGCGACCTTTTTTCATCTTGTGTTGCACCTTTTTCTGCGGATGCGGACGGTGAACCTGTTTGTGCCGACCTTTTTGTTGACAACGATGTGCAAGGGCAGGATAAAACGGCCCTGTTGCGTCGTCTGGGTGCGGAAGAGTTGTTTGCACAGGCAGGAACGGAAAACTGTTTTGTATTCTCGTATGTTTTTTCACTCGACCCGATCGAAAACGGCAAAAAGCTTGCAGATTTTATTGAATCGGTTTGCGAAAAAACGGGTTGTCAACAGGTTCGTCTTTTGTGCATCGGTTGCGGCAGCACGGTGGTCACCGCTTATCTGTCCGAGTCTGTTGCAAAACAAAGACTTTCCCGTCTTGTATTTTGCTTTTCACCGCTCAACGGTACGTTGCTTGCCAGCGATTTGTACCTGGACAGCTTTGACTATACAAGAAGCAGGCAGTTTCTGAGCTGGCTGCTCAAAAAAGAAGATGCACAGATGTTCTCGCAGCTGGAGGATCTGATTCCGGGTCTGCTTGAAACAACGGCAGAAAAGATTTTTTCCGAAGTGCGAAACCTGTTCCTGACACAGCCGGCAGCATGGGCACTTTGTCCGTCGGACGATTACGATGACCTCGCAGAAGAGTTCCTGACGCCCGGCAGCCTTCTGAAACAAAAAACGGATGCATTTGCGAAGCTTCGGCAGGAACTTCCCGAAACACTTTTGCGTTTGCAGGCAGACGGTGTGCGAATCAGCCTGCTTTGCGGCAGTGCAAACCGTTTTATGCCGTTGTCACAGTCGCCGGATGTTGTAAGCGACGGTCTTGTGAACACTTCTTCTGCGGCACTCAATTTTTCCGTTGCCGAAACCGCTGATCCCATCGGATATGAAATTGACAAGGCAGCCGGTGTGCTTGCAGACAGCACCTTTTATTTTCCCGGTGTGAAACATATGCAGGCCATGCGTGCCGATGCGGTCAAAGAAACGCTGTTGCGGATTCTGAACGATTGATTTTTAATTTACATTTCTTGGTTATAATTTTAACATATAGAGCGATAATCTCAAAGGAGACGATAGAATGGATTACAGACCCGAAGATGCCTATTCTGCAGCCGATCGGCAGTATGCTGGTTATTCTGCAAATGTACCGCCGCATCCGTATGCAGCACCCGGTGGCGGTCCGATGGAAGATGTTGTTATTTATACACGCAACACCTTTGCATTCAAAGTACGCAACCTGAGCAAGTCTTATGGTGACAATCTTGTCCTTGATAATATTTCTTTTGATATTCCTGCCGGCCGCATTGTCGGTCTGCTCGGACCCAACGGCTGCGGTAAGACCACGCTGATCAAGATCCTTGCAGGTCTTATCAATGACTATTCCGGTATTGTCAAGGTAGACGGCAAACGCATCGGCATTGCATCGAAGTCCCACACAGCGTATCTGCCCGACAAGACTTTCTTCCCCGACCGTTTCCGCACCATCGACTGTATCGATTATTTCCAGGACTTTTTCATGGACTTCAATCGTGAAAAGGCACTCGATTTTATGGATCGTTTCGGTATCGAACGCAACCAGCGCGTAAACACCATGTCCAAAGGTATGCAGGAAAAATTGCAGCTTCTGACGGTCATGGCAAGAGAAGCAGATATTTATCTGCTTGACGAACCGCTCGGCGGCGTTGACCCGGCTGCAAGAAGCGTTATTCTTGACATCATCATGAACAACTACAAGGAAGATGCTACGGTGCTGCTTTCCACGCACCTTGTCAACGACCTTGAAACAAGCTTTGATCACGTGCTGATGCTCGGCAAGGGCTCGGTACTTGTCAACACCGGTATCGACAATCTCCGTCAGACCGGTAAATCCGTTGAAGAAATCTTTAAGGAGGTCATCGGCGATGCTTGGGAAGTTGATTAAAAACGGTTTCAGATCCAATCTCTCCGCAACCTATACGATTTACATTACAATGTTGGTGTTGAGCGTTGTGCTCGGTGCATTGATCATGTTTGACTTTACCTCTGTCGGTACAAACGGTGCTGTTGCAGCTCTGATTTCAAAATTGGTCGTCTCGCTTGCACTTTGCATCACTTCCATCATTTCCGTTATCCTGACCCTGGTTGCCGTGTTCGGTGACTTCGGCAAGAGTATGTATGGCCAGCAAGGTCACCTGACCATGGCATTGCCCGTCAGAGGCTCTGCATTGTTGCTTGCAAAGTGGTTGTCGGGTGCGGTGTGTGTCATCATCAGCTATCTTGTTTTCTATCTGAGTCTTATTTTCTGCTCGTTCTCGGTCCTTACGGATTTAAGCGGTTACATAAACGCAGGTGATGCGGCATCCTATAACGTCTACGCAATTGCCTGGCAGTTTATCACCTATGCCATCCAGGCTTCGGGCAGAATCATTCCCGACGAAAGCATCATTTTCACCATCGTCAACCTCTATGCGTTTGAAGGCGGCGTGCGTGCCTGCATTTTTGTGCTTCTTGTCTTCTTTGCAGTCACCCTTGCACATGTTGCTCCCTTCGACAAGCTCAAAAAGCTCGGTCCGATCGTCTATTTCTTCGGCAGCTTTGCTGTGGTGGAAGGCTTCTCCAGACTGATGAGCAAACTGATCAATGTTTATCTTCTCATTGATACACGCTATGCCTTCACCTTCACCATTTATGAAAGTGAAGCAAACCTTGCCTGGAGCAAGGGACTCGGTGCTTTTCCGATCACCACCATCTACTGCACCCTGATCATGTCCATTGCCGTATTCCTTGTAACGGCTTTGCTGATCGACAGAAAGGTCAACGTAGACTGATTTTAAAAGCAACACAGGAGGCTGTTTATGGAACTGAAACTCATTGACATCTCCCGTGATATTATGAAAACACCGCCCTACCCGGGAGATCCTGCACCGCAGCTTTCGCTGTTGTCGGGGTTTGTATGCGGAGATGATTGCAATGTTGCAATGCTTTCAACCTGCCTGCATACGGGTACGCATGTGGATGCACCTCTGCATTATTTAGACGGCGGCAAAACCGTCAACCGCTATGCGCTCGATGTTTTTATCGGAGAATGCCATGTGGTTGAAATGGGTGCCGGAATGATCACGGGCAGAACCGTGAATCGCTATTTTCCGCCGGATGCACAGCGTGTGCTTGTCAAAAGCAACGCAAAAGCATGGTTCGATGTCACGGCAGCCCAGGAGCTTTCCTATGCCGGGCTCAAACTCATCGGCACGGATGCTCCGTCGGTCGGCAATGCAGACAATGAAGCAGCCGCACACAAAGGTTTTTTGCAGGGCGGCACGGCAATTCTTGAAAATCTGGATTTGTCGGCGGTGCAACCGGGGAAATATTTCCTCATGGCACAACCGCTGAAAATTGCAGGTGTCGAAGCTGCACCTTGCAGAGCCGTACTGATTGCGGATTATCTGTTCTGGGGCAGCAACAAAAATATCGGCTTTATGCAATGAACGGTGTTTACACCGCTTATCATCGTCATATATTATTCTTAAAATAAAGGAGACTGAAAATCATGGGCAATCTCAACAAAAGAACCGTAGAGAATCTTGATGTAAAAGGCAAGAAAGTTCTCGTACGCTGCGACTTCAACGTCAAAATGGAAAATGGTGTTATCACCAGCGACAAGCGCGTTGTTGCTGCACTTCCCACCATCAAATACCTCATTGAAAACGGCGCAAAGCTGATTCTTTGCTCCCATCTCGGCAGACCGAAGGGTGAATTCAATCCCGAATTTTCCATGAAGCCTGTTGCTGAATGCCTTTCCAAGTACCTCGGCCAGGAAGTCAAACTTGCTGCTGACGTTGTTGGCGAAAGTGCACAGGCACTTGCAGCCGACCTCAAGGAAGGCGAAGTCATGCTTCTTGAAAACGTACGTTTTGAAAAGGGCGAAACCAAGAACTGCCCCGAACTGAGCAAAAAGTTTGCTGATCTTGCAGAACTGTATGTCAGCGATGCTTTCGGTTCCGTTCACAGAGCACATGCTTCCACTGCAGGTGTAGCAGCATACCTTCCCTCTGCTGTCGGCTTCCTCATTCAGAAGGAACTCGAAGTCATGGGCGGTGCTCTTGAAAATCCCGTTCGTCCTCTTGTTGCCGTTCTCGGCGGTGCAAAAGTTTCCGATAAGATCGGTGTTATCGAAAACCTCATCGAAAAGTGCGACACCATCATCATCGGCGGCGGTATGGCTTACACCTTCTTCAAGGCTCTCGGCAACGAAGTAGGCACTTCCATCTGCGAACATGACAAGCTTGACCTTGCCCGTGATCTCATGGCTAAGGCTCGTGAAAAGGGTGTTAACTTCCTTCTTCCCGTTGACAACGTCATCGGTAAGGAATACAAGTGCGACACTCCCTTTATGCGTATTTATTCCGATTCCATTCCCGACGGTTGGATGGGGCTTGATATCGGCAAGACCACCCAGGAACTCTTCTCCAAGTCCATCCAGGGTGCCGGCACTGTTATCTGGAACGGCCCGATGGGTGTTTCCGAATGGGAAAACTTCGCAGCAGGTACAACCGCTGTTGCACAGGCTGTTGCTGATTCCGGTGCAATCTCCATCATCGGCGGCGGTGACTCCGCAGCTGCAGTCAAGAAGCTCGGCTTCGCTGAAAAGATGACTCACATCTCCACCGGCGGCGGTGCTTCCCTTGAATTCCTGGAAGGCAAAGAACTTCCCGGTATCGCTTGCATCAGCGAGAAATAAAATAAAAAACAAAGGGGTACGGAACACTTCTTCCTTACCCCCATTTTTACGGAGGATAAAGAATTATGAATAAAGCTCTTCGCAAGGCTGTTATTGCCGGTAACTGGAAAATGAACAACACCCCCGACACCACCAAGGCTACCATCGAGGCTATGAAGCCCCTCGTAGCAGATGCAGACTGTGATGTCGTTCTCTGCGTTCCTTATATTGACATTCCTGCTGCTCTTGAAGCTTCCGCAGGTTCCAACATCAAGATCGGTGCTGAGAATTGCCATTGGGAAGTAAAAGGTGCTTTCACAGGTGAAGTTTCTGCCGAAATGCTCAAGGCTGTCGGCATTCCTTATGTTATCATCGGCCACTCCGAAAGAAGACAGTATTTCGGTGAAACCGACGAAACAGTCAACAAGCGTGTCCGTGCTGCTCTCAACGCAGGTCTGACCGTTATCCTTTGTGTTGGTGAAGTCAAAGAAGAACGCCTGCAGGGTGTTACTTCCGAAGTCGTCCGCAAGCAGACCAAGGTTGCTCTCGGCGGTGTCAGCGAAGCTGAACTTGACAGCATCATCCTTGCATACGAACCCGTATGGGCTATCGGCACAGGTCTGACCGCTACACCCGAACAGGCACAGGAAGTCTGTGCAGACATCCGTGCTCTCATCGGTGAACTCTACAACAAGGCAGCAGCCGACAAGTTCGTCATTCAGTACGGCGGATCCATGAACGCTGCAAACGCTGCTGAACTTCTTGACAAAGAAGATGTTGACGGCGGTCTCATCGGTGGTGCTTCTCTGAAGGCTGAAGATTTCTCTGTCATCGTCAAGGCAGCATCCAGATAAGAGTGAGGAAGTAACATGAGCGAAAAAGTTGTTCTCGTTGTTATGGACGGTATCGGTTTTTCCAAGACCGGTCTTGGCGATGCCGTTACCCTTGCAAATACCCCTGTTCTCGATAAACTCCTTGCAGAATGCCCCAACACCCGTCTGAAAGCACACGGTGAAGCTGTCGGTCTGCCCTCGGATGACGACATGGGCAACAGCGAAGTCGGTCACAATGCACTCGGCTGCGGTCAGGTTTATTCGCAGGGTGCAAAGCTCGTCAACGAATCCATTGAAAGCGGTTCTCTCTATGCACACACCGCATGGAAAGAAGTTGCAGGCAACTGTGTAGAAAAAAACAGTGCTTTGCATTTCATCGGTTTGCTGTCTGACGGCAACGTACATTCCAACATCAACCACCTCTTCCTGCTTCTTAAACAGGCAAAGAGTGAAGGTGTCAAAAAGGCATTCGTACATATCCTGCTGGACGGCAGAGATGTACCTGCTACCAGTGCACTGACATATGTCGAAGCACTCGAAAACGAACTTAAATGCCTCAATGACGATACATTCTGCGGCAAGATCGCTTCCGGCGGCGGCAGAATGAAGATCACTATGGACCGTTACCAGGCTGACTGGGCAATGGTTGAACGCGGCTGGAATACCCATGTCAAGGGTGAAGGCAGACAGTTTGCAACTGCAACCGAAGCCATTGAAACCTTCCGCAAAGAAAACGACGGCATCATCGACCAGGATCTGCCTGCATTTGTCATTGCCGAAAACGGCGAAGCAGTCGGTAAGGTCAACGACGGTGACAGTGTTGTTCTGTTCAACTTCCGCGGCGACCGTGCGATTGAATTGAGCATGGCTTTTGATTGCGACGAATTTACTTACTTTGACCGCGGTGCAAAGCCCGACGTCGTTTATGCAGGTATGCTGCAGTATGACGGCGACCTGAATATGCCTGCCCGTTATCTTGTAAGTCCTCCCGAAATCAAGTACACACTTTCCGAGTTGCTTGTTTCCAAGGGACTTCGTCAGTTTGCAGTTTCCGAAACACAGAAATACGGTCATGTGACCTATTTCTGGAACGGCAACCGCAGCGGCAAGTTCAGCGAAGAGCTTGAAACTTACCTTGAAATTCCCTCCGATAAAGTCAGCTTCGACGAACGTCCGTGGATGAAATCCGCAGAAGTCACCGATGCTGTTATCGAAGCGATGAACTCCGGCGAATATGATTTCATCCGTTGCAACTATCCCAACGGTGACATGGTCGGTCATACAGGCAGCCTTGAAGCTACCATCGTAGCTTGCGAAGCTGTTGACCTCGGCCTTGCAAGAGTGCTGAAAGTTGCTAAGGAAACAGGTTTCACCGTTCTCATTACCGCAGACCACGGCAATGCCGACGAAATGCTTGAAAAGAACAAGAAGGGTGCCGTTGCCGTCCGCACCGCACACTCCCTGAATCCCGTACCGTTCATCATCGTTTCCGATAAGGAATACAAGATCGTGGATGGCGAATACGGCCTTGCCAACGTCGCTCCCACGGTTGCAAAGATCTTCGGTATCGAACCTTACGAAGCCTGGGAAAAGCCTGTTATTTAAGGTATATATAATAAATAAAAACAATCTGCAAGCCAATCGAAAGAAAGGTTTGCAGATTTTTTTTGTTTTTGAAAGTACTTGCAACATAACAGATGAAATGATATAATATCGAAAAAGGTTTTTTTGAAAATAATATATAAAGGGCGATATTATGGAATACTGTTACTATTGTATGTCACCTAAAGATGGATTACATTGCACGCAGTGTAAAAAAGAAAAACCTGCAACAGTTGCGGCACATCATCTTGCCCCCGGCACAATGCTCAATGGGAGATTTTTGATAGGCACTGCTCTTGGAGAGGGAGGAAGTGGTATTACCTACATTGGGCGAGATGTGAATCTTGAAATCAGAGTGGCAATTAAAGAGTATTATCCCAATGGATTTGTAAATCGTAATAATACGCTTTCAAATGAAGTAATTCATATCAATGAAGAAAAAAAGAAATTTTTTGAAAAAGGTCGAAAAGATTTCTTGAATGAAGCTCGCATACTTGCAAAATTTGCAGGGGAAGTGGGAATCGTGGATGTTCGGGATTTTTTTGAGGAAAACAATACAGCATATATTGTTATGGAATATCTCGAAGGTACGGATCTTCGTAGTTATTTACGAGAACATGGTACTTTATCGGTTGATGAATCCATTAAACTGATTTTTCCCGTTATTCAGGCTTTGGAAAAAGTCCACAAAGAAGGACTCATTCATCGCGATATAAGTCCTGACAATATTCGTCTTGTCGATGGTGTTGTTAAACTGATTGATTTTGGTTCTGCCCGGGATGTTGCTTCCTCTCTGAATAAAAACAGTCTTTCCGTTGTGCTCAAACCGGGTTATGCTCCAATGGAACAATACAGCAGAAAAGGTAAACAAGGGCCGTGGACAGATGTGTATGGTCTGTGTGCAACAATATATAAATGTATCACAGGTATAACGCCGGATGATGCGACAGACCGTATTCAGGCAGATGAACTGAAAAAGCCTTCCGAACTTGGGTTTGAAGTCAATGCTGCGGTTGAGAATGTTCTGATGAAAGGACTCAGTGTTTCGATTGATCAGCGTTGGCAATCAATCGCGGAACTGAGGAGAAATCTTATAGAAGATCGAACAGAAAAATACACTGAGGCAGATGAAGATGACATAAAGACAGTGTATTTGTCGGAAAAAGAGGCACACAAATTCAACAATATACAAGATGCAGATTCGATTGTGCATGAGGATAATACCAAAAAAGACAATAAAAAGTCAAAAAATATACTTGTTCTTATTGCAGTGCTGTGTGTATTTGTTGGCTTGGCTGTTGTTAATCGTTTTGCTTCAACTCCTGTAAACAGCGCAGATGCTGCAGACGGAGCAACCTCGGTAACGCAAAGTGCCGAAAACGAAAGTACAGATGTTTCCGAAACAGCAGGTTCCGACGAAGGAACGAGTGAGTCTGTCACTGCAACTGAGGCTACTACAGCAGCTCCCACCACAACCGTTCCTTCCACAACTGCACCTACTACAACAGCCCCCACTACAACAGCCCCCACTACTGTAACAACTACATCGCCCATAACAACCACCACAACCACAATACAATACACTTGGGATGAGGAAAATAACGATAATGGTTGGAGCTCTGCAGGATCAGCTTGGACTGGTGCTACAGAGAAGTTTGTAACGGAACCCAGCGAACCAGTATTGGTGCCCGATATTCCCGACGAACCCGACGTACCCGATACTCCCGACGAACCCGATATTCCCGACGAACCCGACGAATCCGACTATATCGTCGATTATTGATACTTAGGGAGAAAAAGAAAAACACCGAATTTAAAGTGATCACCAATAAAACAATCTGCAAGCCAATCGAAAGAAAGGTTTGCAGATTTTTTTGCGGCAAATAAGAAATATATGGCAGTAATTGCTTTTTTGCAATATTCCCCTGCATTTCCGTGGCGAAAAAAAAGCAGGATTTTTGCAAATCCCGCTTTTTGTAAAATGTATTGTTTTTTATCTTCCGTTGACCGTGCCGACAAGGGTGTAATAGAAATCTTCAAAGCTAGTCGGGTAGTCGATCGTGCCGCAGAAATCGAAATGGTCAAAGCCGATCATCGGATCCATATAATACCATCTGCCGGGCTCAATCGTGTTGCCTGCATCCTTTTCAGCCTGGTAGGAGAGGGCGGTGTCTGCGTTGTTTGCAGGATAAATGGCACTGGCATAGGGAACGATACCGTCGTTGAGTGCCCAGTTTTCGTCCAGATAAACGCCGTCAAGGGTCTTGCCTTCCATTGCACCGAGGATGGTTGAGGTCGGGAAGAACAGCAGGAATGTGGACAGAATCGGCACCTGTGTGTCCATGCAGGTTTCTTCCGTAGCAATGGTCGTATAGGAATAATAATAGGTATAGGGGGAAAGCTTGATGCGTTCGTTGAGTTCTGCTGCACCGCGCAATGTCATGTCGTAACCGCAATTGTCCTTGGTGGTTGCAAAGTTGCGGATGGCTGATATGCTGAATTTTGCACGCTGTTCATCTTCACGAGCCGTCAGACCGAAATGACCGAGCTGAACGTCCCACATGATTGCATTTCTGCCGAACAAAACACCTGCCAGATTTGCAACAATAGAAATGAACAGCATCAGCGGTTTGCAGTCATAAACCATGTTGGCAATCGGAGAACCGTTGTGTACACCTGCAAAGGTGATCACTGCATTGATGGCTTTTTCGTAACCGCCCTTGAAAAGAGGGGAGGTGTCGTCGCCCGTGGCAGCGATTTCAGCCTCATCACCGTAAGCAATCAGCGAAGCAAACAGACGGACAGCAGGGCCGCCGAAGCTGTGGCCGACAAGGTTGATGGGGTTTTCGGGATTCCAGACCTCACCCATCAGAATGCGGTCGGAATAGTCATATCCGTAGCGGTCGTGGTTATGCTCGGCTGCGTGTGCGGCACCGTAGTCAACGACCGTCCCCGTGAGCTGTGCATACAGTTCGCAAGCTCTGTCCCATGCGGAGTTGAACGGGCCGACCGTAGCGGCATACGCTTCTACACCGGCATCGTTGTACATCTGCAGAATATCACCCTCGGATGTACCCCAACCGCCCCAATAGGGCATGGTTTCATGCGATTCACCGCTGTAGGGGCCCCAACCGCCCATACCGTGTACGAATACCCAGGGATATTCATTGCTGACATCGTAGGTTTTGCCGTCAAATTCCACCGTGTTGTTGGCTTCTGCTGCACCAACAGGGATGCTCAGAACGGAAAAAACCAAAGCAAAACTGAGAAGAATACTGATAAAGCGTTTCATGTGACATTCTCCTGTTCTTTCATACTCTGTAAATTATTATACAAAAACGAGAAATCATTGTCAACATTTTCTTATTTTTGATTATAAAGAATTTATTCTGTATACGATTGATGCGTGCGGTGCAAGTGTTGAACAAACACAGCTTCCCAATCGGATTTCTTCTTTTGTCCAGAAGTTTTTTGCCGTGTAAGTCATTTTTGCAAGCAGACCGAGTTTTTCAAGACCGATCGAAACGGCTGCTTTTTCGTCTTTGAGATTGAAAAGACCGACCACGGTCGAACCGTCTTTGTCTTTTCCTGCCCAGACGGCATGGTCATCGTCACTTTCAATCGGCACGGCACCGTCGGAGAAACGGCAGAAATCAAGCAATTCGCGGTTTGTCAGCAGCGACAATGTGAAGTCGTCATTCAGACGCAATTCACCACCGACCATCAGGGGAGAACGGAACAGGCACCACAAATTCATCAGTGTGTACTGTTCGTCTTTTGTAAAGCGGGTTTTGCGGTTTTTGTAAACAGGGTCGGTTTCGGTGAGCTGAATGGTGCCCAGGGGCAGCATATCGCAATCGGGCCAGCAGCCGGGAGAACGCCATGCGTACCACTCGTCACATTTTCTGAACATCTTTTTGAGAGCATCCCAGCGATCCCAGAAGTCGCCTGTCATTCGCCACATATTGGCATGGCGGCACAAATGACCTGCATGGGCAACAGGAGCCGGTCCGGGAGAGAGGCTGAGCACCATTTCTCTGCCGCAGTTGTCAATGGCTTTGCGGATCATTTCGATTTCCTTTGCAGCGGAATACGGCTCGTTCGGGAATTGCTCGGTGTTGGCAATGTCATCGACTTTTACATAGTCAACATCCCAGGATGCATACAGTTCAAAAATGGAATTGTAGTATTCCTGTGCACCCTTGCGGTGGTAGTCAATGCCGTACATATCGGTGTTCCACGGGCAAACAGAGTACTGCTTGGCGATCTGTCTTGCGGTTACACCTTCACATTTGATGGGGGTGTTGCGGTGCACTGCCTGACGCGGAATGCCGCGCATGATATGGATGCCGAATTTGAGTCCCATGGCATGGATTTTGTCTGCAACGGGCTTGAATCCCTTGCCGTCGGCAGCAGAGGGGAAACGGTTGACAGCAGGAACAAGACGCGAATATTCGTCCATGCAAAGCTCTGTAAAATTGTTGTAAGCATAGCCGACGGCGGTCGGTTCGGACCATTGGATATCGCAGACGACATATTCCCAGCCGTAGTCTTTGAGATTGTCGCGTACATATTCGGCATTGCCGAGCAGTTGTTCTTCGTTGACAGCAGCACCGTAGCAGTCCCAGGAATTCCACCCCATCGGCGGTGTCGGTGCGCATTTGTTTTTATCGGGCATAATCAATATCCTTTCTTTCAAAAAAGGACTGCCGTGCAAGACAGTCCTTTGATTGCTATTTGTATCAGTCGCCTGCTTCTTCGGCTTCTTTGATGAGTTCGTCCGGAACGGCTTCACCGTGCTTGACGAATACGAGCATGATGCAAGCCAGTGCAAACATGATCGGACTGTAATAGAACAGCGACATGTAGGTACCTGCAAACATACGGATGAAACCGTACAGAATGGGGGATGCGATCTGTGCGGAGAAGGTTGCGGTGTAATAATAACCCGTGAAAGTACCGACCTTATCGACACCACCGATTTCAAGAACAAGCGGAAGTGTGTTGACGGTGATGAACATATTGGCAGCACCACCGAGGATCAGAACGGGATAAATGAGAATGCCGAGGATCTTTGTTACATTTGCAACGGCATCCTGCACGGCAACGAGTGCTTCACCGAAGGAGCTGCCTTCTTCGAGTGCAAGAATATTGGTTGCTGCCGAAATCACAGCGGCTTCAATGTTTGCACCTTCATCACCGAGATAGGTGACAAATGCCTCGTACTTGTCGGCTTCACTGCCGTCGGTCAGGTAAGCAATGTAACCGTCCACGCTCAGTGTTGCACCTTCTGCAAGTTCTGTACCGTCTGCCTTTGCTGCATCGGAAAGAGCGGCATTGTAAGAATTGATCTTTTCGTTGACTGCAATGTAGGAGTTGTTAACGGTGACATACTTGTTGATGGACAGACCCTTTCCGCCGAGCATGCCTACGAACACACCGAAGAAAACGATGAATGCAACAAGAAATACGGCAAGACCGACAACGATGGTCTTTTTTCTGCCGAGCTTTTTACCCATTTTACCTGCGGGAAGTGCTGCAGCACCTGCAACAACCGCAAAGATGAGCATAAGGATGGTGGCTTCAGCCGTGGGTTTGTGGAGAATTTCCTGTGCAAACAAGGAGAAGAAAGTGGTGATTGCGTTGGCACCGCAGAACAGGAAGAACAGTGTGCCGAGCATGAACAGCAGGCTCTTTCTTTCAGCCTTGGAAAGCTTGACAGCTTTTCTTGCTGCCTTTTCGGCTTTCTTTGCTTCTTTTTCGGCAGCTTTTCTTGCCTTGGCATCTGCATAGGCGTTGGCTTCGCCCTGCAATTTAATTCTGGAATCGGGTTCTTTGACGAAGAACAGCAAAACGAGCATGCCTGCGATCATAACCAAAGAACCGATGGCGAAAACATAGGGGAAGGAGAGTGTTTCGTCCGCGGAGATGGCTTCTTTGGAATAGCCGCCCAGTGCGACGCAAAGTGCAATACCGATGGTACCTGCGACCATGCCGACTGCGGAACCGACGCCGCCCATGAGGTTGATAACGGCATTGCCTTCACTGCGAAGGGCAGGCGGTGTCAGGTCGGGCATGAGTGCAACAACGGGTGCACGCCACAAAGACATAGTGAAAACAAAGAGGATGATACAGATCATGGTCAGCGGCAGGCTCTTTGTTGCAAGGTATACAACGGGAACCAGGAAGAAGAACAAAGCCGAGATCGGAGCACCTGCAACAATGAACGGACGGCGTTTGCCGAGCTTGGAATGGCATTCATCCGAAAGTCTGCCGAATGTGGGCTGGAAGATAACACCGAAAATGTTATCGAATGTCATGATGATACCGATGAAAAGGGGAACCAATGTGAATCCGCCGCCTGCAAGCACAACATCTTCACCCTGTGCTGCTGCGAGATCGGTCAGGAAGGGCAGCTTTTCAACAAGATAGTTGCTCATCTTCGTTACGGTATCGCTTTCGGTGAGCAGACGGTTGAGGATCTTTGTGATGTAGGGGTCATAAATGGCCCATGCGATGGATGTTGCCAAAAAGCCGAAGCCGGTCAGGATCGTCTTTTTGTAATTCAGCTTTGTTTCTGCCATACAAAATACTCCTTATTGTTTACTATTGATTCAATAATATATCATCTTTTGATTTTTGTCAAACCATTCCTGTCGTTCCCGATGATATATTTTTATACATTTATGAATTGATACCGAAAATATCTTCAAATCCTGCCTGCAAAACGAAATCAAGATGTTCGTCGGACTTCGCAGCAGGTTCTTCTGCAACTGCTTGTGCTTCACCGGGGATGATGCTTTCTTCGGTTTCTTCGTCTGCCTGTTCTTCGGAAGCTTCATCTGCAAGCGGTTGTTGTGCATCGGCGGATTCTTCTGTTGTTTCTTTGGTGTCAAACAACGGTAAAACATCGTCTTCTTCGGTAGGGACGGTTGTTTTTTTGCTGTTTTTCTTTCTGTTTTTCATCATCTGTGTCGTCTTTTTTCCTTTGCCTTCAAACAGAACGGCAGCCTGCGGAATGGCAATGGCAAGAACGATCCACAGAATTTGCAGAATCACCGCACTCCAACCGGTTGCTCTGCTGATACCGCCCGTAAACGAAAGCAGCAATGCGACACCGGCACCCACAAGCGAGCAAACGGTGGTTGCAACGCCCGAAAGATGGGAGTCACGCTCCAGAAGAACGGCTTGTTTTGCACAAAGGCAAAGACCGCTGAAACCGTTGGCGGTGACAATGCCGGTGCTTTCCTTTTCGCTGACACCGTCATGCAGGCTGTCAAACAGTTCTGCACCCGATTTGGAAACGATTTTGATGCTGTTGTCGGGCAAGCCTACAGCCTTTTGTACCATTTCGGGGGTCACCAGCGGATCGTTTGCACGGATCAGAAGATTCACACCTGCGTTGGCGGCTGCACGCAGACCGTCTGCTTTGTCGGCAGCACAGGAATAACGCAATGCAAATGCGGCAATGGGTTTGCCTTCTACCGCAAGGTGCAGAAGCTTGCAATCGGGGGCCACTTCGGGAATGGTGCCCGGTTCAATATTGTGGTTGACGAGCATTTCTGCCGTGCCGAGCAGTACGCGGCAATTATCGACCCATGCACAAATGCCCAGTTTTTCTTCGTAAACAAGTTCTTCGGGGACAGGCATCTTTTTGTCTTTCATGTCCTCACCGACACAAAAAGCATTTGCAAGTGTGCCGCCTGCGTGGTAAGCAAGAACGGATGCAGCCGAAACGGCATTCTTTTCTGACACCGAATCAATGGAGAATGTTTTTTCGAGCGATACGTCAAACAGTTCATCGGCATCAAATGCAAAATGATCCACCGTAACGAATCCTCTTGCATCCTGCAAGCTTATGATATAGGCTTTTTTATCACCGAGTTCTTTGTTGGTCTTACGCATCATCAGACCGCAGGAAATCAGGCTGCAAACAGGGAATGCAAAACAGGAGGCGGCAGCCGCGGCACTGATGCCGACAACGGGACTTTTTGCAACAATGGATGTGATGATGCCGCACAGCAGGCAAACCACCCAACCTGCAGGAACCAGAAAGCTTCTGGGCATTGCCGAACGGGCACTGTCTGCACTGTCTGCAAAGAAATCGCATACAAAGGCGGTTCGTGCACTGAAATCGGCACGCAAGCCTTCGGTATGATGTTCGCTGAGCAGTTCACGCAAGGCTTTGGGACTGCGTACCTCACGCAGATAATGCTTGCTGCCTGTCAGCGAAAGGGTGCGGAAACAATGGCGTGTGCTGTCATACCAAAGTGTTTTGGAGAACATATAAATAGCACTCAGCAATACGCTTGCACCTGTGAACAGATGGTAAGAGGATTCGGGTTGTACACCTGTAAAATACTGCGAAATCGTCTGTAAGAGGACAATCACATACATTCCCAACAGAGCAGCCTCCGTACGGGGATGCAACTGCAATACGGAAATGATACCGTTTTTCAGGTCGGGCAAAAGCAATGCCGCAGCGACAAGCAGCAAAACCAGATTGACCGTTGTGTAGGCTGCAATGTTTGCACCGAACACCGTGAAAAAGCCGTTGTTTGCGGCTGCGGAGGCGGTGGTGATGATGTTCATCAGCAACAGTACCAGACCGATTCCCAGCAAAATGCACGTACGCATAAAGGTGGTGCTGCGTGTTTTGACAAGTGCACGGAATGCAAAACGACGGTGATCATGCGTTTTGTATTCTTCCCCTTTGATGGGAGCAAACGGTGTTTTCTTTTCCGCAAAACGTGCGGAGATCTTTTTAATAACGGCAGGCAATGCGGCTGTATGGGTTTTGAACTGTGCTTCATTGTCCTCAAGTTCGGGCGGTGCCTGCTGTGCATGCAAGCCGAATTCTTCCATGCGTTTTTCACGCACCTGACGGACTTCGTTTTCGATGTCTTCTTCGTCGGTAATCTCAGGCTCAGGTTGTTCAAAACCTGCCATTTCAAGCTGTTCGACCTCAGGCTCTTCTTCAATGGCGGCACTCTTTGCCAGAGCTCGCAACAGGGAACCTTTGTCATCGTCGGCAGCCGGGAAAAATACGGAAATATCATCTCCGTCTGTTTTTCGCAGACCGGCCGAGGGGGAAAACTGCGAATCAATGTTGCGTGTTTTTGCAGAATCGGGGATTTTGTCGTTCTTGTTGAGCATTTTGGTGCGTTGGGCACGGTCATCTGTCTGCAAGGACGGTAGTGTATGTAAAGTTCTTGTTTTTTCAAACAAGCTGCGTGAAGAAGTATCGGGAATCACAACGGTTGTTTCAAAAATATTGATATCCCCTTCTTCGGCAGTTTTTTCGATCGTTTCTTCGGCAGCTTCTTCAGTCTTTTCTTCAACCGTTTTCGTAAGAGGAGCTTCGGTTGCTGCGACAGCAGTTTCCTTTTCGGGGACTGTCATGCCGGGCACTTCCGCAAGAATCTCATCGACGATTTCGTTGACCGCTTCGTCAGCAGGCATTTCTTCGGGTGTAGCGGAATCTTCTGTCTGTTCCTGTGTTTGAGCAACTTCTTCCTGTCTGCCATCTTGTTGTTCGGGAACAGGAGCTTCCAGTGCCTGTGTCATTGCCTGTACGGCAGAAATGTCATCCTGTGTCAGCACTTCGGCGACCGGCTCACCCTCTTTGTCTGCTTGTGCTTCCGTGATGGCTTCCACCAGAAGTGCTTCCTGCTGTTTTTCGGTTGCGGCATCCGGCTTTGTCACACTTGCACGCTTGCGGATGAGTGTCTCCGAGGGCAGTTCTTCAAACGTGACATTATCGGGCAATCTTTCCAGGAAGGGGGATGCGGAAATGGCACTCACACGCGGACCGTTGTCGATGTGAAGCGGCTTGTCGAGCTGCTCTTTGGGGGCAGGTGTCGGAGCAGGTGCCTGTTTTGCAGGTTGTTGTTCTTTCGGTTGCTCAGAGACAGCGGCCGGCTCTTTCTTTCGCATCAGGTCAAGGAAATTGTTATAATCATTCATCGGCTTTTCTCCTGTTCTCTTATTTTGCAGCCTTTTCACGGCAAGCGGTCACACCTGCCATGAGGATTCCTGCTGCAACGGAAGCATTCAGCGAGTTGATCTGTCCCTTCATGGGGATGGAAAGTACAGCATCACATTTTTCGCGGACAAGACGGCTGACACCGTTTCCTTCGCTGCCGATCACCAGTGCAATCGGACCTGTGAGATCGGCTTTGTACCAGGATTGACCGTTTGCATCGGCGGCATAAACCCAGAGTCCCATTTCTTTGAGCATTTCAATGACCGTGCTTAAGTTGGTCACCTTTGCCACAGGGACATATTCAAGTGCACCTGCACTTGCCTTGCCGACTGCCCAGGTCAGCCCCACGCTTCTGCGTTGCGGTACGATGACACCGTGTGCACCGCAGCATTCCGCCGTGCGGATGATGGCACCGAGGTTGTGGGGATCTTCCAGACCGTCACACAGGATAATGAAAGGCGGTTCGTTTCGTTCGGCAGCCAGGGCGAGAATGTCTTCCACCGTGGAATATGCATGGGCGGCTGCTGTCAGCACAATGCCCTGGTGGTTGGCATGACCGCACATGAAGTCAAGCTTGCGGCTGTCCACTTCTTTTATAATGATATTCCGCTCGCGGCATTTTGCGATCAGAGGTACAATCGCACCGCTGCGTTCACCTTTTGCGACATAGGCACAGTCAACGGCTCTGCCCGATTTGAGAGCTTCCGAAACGGCATTTCTGCCGATGATCAGATCTTCTCTTACTTCTTCTCGTTTGTCTGCATCACGCATATCGCGGGCTTCCCGACGTTCGCGTTTGTCGTTGTATTCTTCCCGATTGCCGGAATTACGGCGATTGTTGTCAAAGTTTTTCATGTTTTTTCCCTTTTCCGAATTGCCCAAAAAGAGCTATTATAGGTATATTTATTTTCATTATACATCTAAATAAACATAAATTTCAATAGTTCGACAATATTTTTTATTTTCCTTTTTTTATGTAAGAAAAACAGAAAGCCGTTTCGACACAAAGAATGGTATTTTTATACCGCAATATGACAGAAAATACCATCTCTCTGCGGTACAATGTTACCAACAAAAACAAGGATGATGAAAAGTATGGAAAAAAGAAGAAAAATTTCTTTTCAACGTCCGATTGCACTTCCTTTTGCCGTGCGCAGCGTGTTGCAAAGGGTGGCAGTCGGCGGTTTTGCATTGTTGTTGAGCAATGCTGCGATTGTGGGGGATATCCGTCCGATGGGCATTGCATTTGCGGCAGCTTGTCCGGGCGGATTTGAAATCTGGGCGGCGGCAGGTGCATCACTCGGAAGTTTGCTGTTTTGCGGTTTGCTGGATGCACTGAAATATGCCGGTGCGGCGGTGTTGCTTGTGATCGTGCGTCTGACTTTGCAAAAACCTTTGATGCGGCTGCGTGCATTTGCAGCGTATCCGTTGACGGCTATGCTGTGTGTTTTTCCCTGTGCCGTCGCCACGCGTGCTGCGGTGGGATTCGATGTATCGGGGTTGCTGATGTGTTTGTCCGAAACGGTATTGGCCGGTGCAGGTGCCTTTTTGTGGAACCGCCTTTTTGAGATTTTGTCCGAAAACCGCCGTGCCTTGCGGTCGGATGAACGCACGCGTGTTTGTATTCTGATTTCCTGCGGAGTGGTCGCATTGGCACTGATGCCGTTGCAACCCTTCGGTTTTCCTGTTTCCGATATGTTGCTCGGATTGCTGATTTTGTTGTGGGCATATTGTGCAGGTGTCGGCGGCGGTTGTCTGGCAGGGGTTTGCTGCGGCTGCGTGGCAGGTTTACATGCGGACGGGGCATATACCATGTTGTCCTGCGGTCTGGGCGGTTTGTTGGCAGGTCTTTGTATGCCGGCAGGTCGGTCGGTGGCAGGAATCGGATACTTTTTTGCTTGTCTTATGACCATGCTTGCAAACGGTGTGACGGGAAATCCCGTTCTGTATGCCGTTGCAAGTGGTCTGGCTGCGATTGTTTTTGTCTTGCTGCCGCACGGATGGGCGGAAAAACTGCGTCCCTTTGCATCTCCTTACAGCGAACGCAGTATCGCAAAACAAACCCGGGAACTTTTCACCGGCCAGTTGTTACGTACGGGACAAGCGGTTGAACGCTATTCCACATCCGTAGAAACGGTTACCAAACGTCTGACCGGTTTGTCGCAACCCGACGTTTCGGAAATCGGAAAAACCGTGCAGACAGCCTGTTGTACGGATTGCCACCGCTATGCTTTTTGTTGGGAACACGAGTTGCCGGGGATGCGTTCGGCTTTTTCGGAGGCGGTACGTATTCTGCAGAAGGACGGTCGGCTGACGGCAACATCCTTGCCCGATAAACTGACTGTACTGTGCCGTCGTAATGCAGCTTTGACCGAATGTTTCAACGATGCTTATCGTCATTATCTGCAACGATGTGCACGTACAAAAGATATGCTTTCGGTTCGCAGTATGGCAGCTTCACAACTCAAAACGGCTGCATTTTTGTTGGAAGATGTGGCAAACAGCCGTTTGCACGGTCGCTGCGTGCATCCTGCCGCAGCCGCTGCTGCACGGACTGTTTTGCAGGAAACTTGCAATCAGGTTGAGGAGGTCAGTGCACAGACCGATGAAAACGGCCACCTCTTTATTTATGTCCGCTTCTCGTCCGCCTTGTCGCGACAACGGTTAAAGTCTGTTTCGGCTGCGCTTGCGGAAAAACTCGGGATTGCTATGGCGGCACCCGTTATCACCGACGACAACGGTTGCAATGTGTGCTTTTCGGAAGCACCCGTCTATGCGGTGCAAACAGCAACAGGACAGCAACTCGGAACGGGGGAGACCTATTGCGGTGACTCCTATTCGGGATTCAGGGATGCCTACGGTCGGTTTGTGATGATACTCAGCGACGGCATGGGTACAGGTGAACGTGCGGCACTCGACAGCCTGATGACCTCGTCTTTGACCGCAACATTGCTCAAGGCAGGCATCAGTCCCCAATGTGCCGTTTCGATGGTGAATGCTGCCTTGCTGTTGCGTTGTGCACAGGAAACCATGGCAACGCTTGATATAGCCGTGATCGATCTGTTCACGGGTCACACCCAGCTTTACAAGGCAGGTGCATCCTTTTCGGTGCTGCAAAGCAAGCGAGGAACGGCACTCATTGAGCAGCAGACGTTGCCTTTGGGAATCCTCAATGACACCGACCTTGCCTGCACGGAGTTCGATTTGCACGAGGGAGATACCCTTTTGCTGTTGTCGGACGGTGCGGCACCGCTTTCGGCACAGTTTTTCAAAGAGCTGCTCGGCAGCAAGGATATGATACCCATTCGTGATGCGGTCGATGAAATCACAAAACAGGCGGTCAAAGCGTGTCCGTCGGGAAAAACCGATGATATCACCTGCGTTGCGGCACAACTTGTTCGCAGCCATGCGAAATGATGTCGTGATGCATAGACAATGGTATATCCGCTTGCAGCGGTATGATATATTTTCGATATGATGAATGATATATTAGCCTTGCGGCAAATATGAAGAGTTACTCACGCTCCGGATTATAGAATTATTATGTAGAGCGAAGCGGATAGCGACAGCATCCGACATATTTGTGCAAACAAACATATCATCCGTAAAGCGGATATCATTATTGCGGTTTGTTCAACAAACCGCAATTTCAATGGCTTTCCATATAGATTCGGTTTGCACGGATGCGGCTGTCGGACGGTGCAAGTTTTTCTGCTTGTTGCACCGCTGCAAGTGCCTGTTCTTTTTGTCCCGCTTTCCAGAGTGCGACCGAAAGCAGATCCCACGGCAAGCTGCCCCATGCGGCAGCTTCGGTGATGTAAGTGTCGGCACGCTGTGTGATTTGTACGCATTGTTCGGCAGCAGCCGCACACGCAAGGTGGTTTCCGCAATCGCTGCAATGGAATGCAAGTGCCAGCCACGGTTCACGCAAATGCGGAGCCTGTGCACATGCACGCAGCAGCCAGCATAACGCTTCCTCTTTTTCTCCTTTTTCAGCGTACGCTTTTGCAATGTATCGCATCGAGGCACTGCGTTCGTCCGCCCATACAGAGGTCGGTAATTCAAGATGTCTTTTCAGCATATTTATACAATCATCCCAACGGCGGTAAAACATATATTCTCTGCCTAAATAGTGTACATTGCGGTCGTCTTCCGGCTTTTCACGGACAGCAAGTTCCAGCAAGGGGAGGTATTGCGAACGCGGTTTGCTTGTGTCTGCATGGTGGTCAACCTGCACGTTGTCTGCAAAGACTTTTTTCGGTGTTCCCTCGTGGACCCATTGCAGTACCTCGTGCACCGGGTGCACCCAACGAAAGCCGTTTCGGGCATGTATTTTTTCGATCCGAAACACGGTTCCCTCGCTGCCGTCTTCGTTGAAATTCCATGTGTATCGGTACTTTAACTGTTGTGCATCCTGTTCCCATGCTTTTTCAACCGCTGCTCGCCAACCGGGATGAAATACCTCATCCAGATCAATGCAAACACAGATATCTGCATCCTGCGGCACCAGATCGAGAGAACGGTTGCGTGCGTTGTCAAACCGCCACGGCTTTATTTCTTCCTGAAAAACACGCACATTCGGAAGGGAAGAAAGATATTCGACCGTACCGTCGGTTGAGCCTGTATCCAACACGATGATGCCGTCGGCTTCACAAACGGAATCATACCACCGCTGTGCAAACTGTATTTCATTTTTGCATATTGCATACACATAAACTGTATATTTATTCATATTATGCAATCCTCATTTCTGTAAAATTGATGCTTGTGACTGAAAAGATCGAAAACGGTTGCCGTATTGTGCGGCAAACCGTTTTCTTTCAGTTTATCGGGTTATGCGCCTGCCGGACCTGTCGGGCCTTGCGGAATGGTAAAGTTGAGGACATAATCAGGTGCTGTACCTGTGATGGTTACACTTGCCGCAGTACCCGGGTCACCTGTGGTGACCGTACCGATGGTGAACGTGGGTGTTACACCGTCTGCACCTGCAGGACCTGTCGGGCCTGTGGGACCGACTGCACCTGTCAACCCGGTGGGACCTGTGGGGCCCGTCGGTCCTGTCGGTCCTGTCGGTCCTGTGGGGCCCGTCGGTCCTGTCGGATCTGAGGGGTCAGGCGGAGTCGGGCAAACAGGGATGCAGCAACTCTGTCTGCAACAACAGTTGTCATTGTGTACTACATTGGTGGGAATGGTATCAAAAAAGCAGCCGCAGGCATCGTCCTGAAAATACTGATACTTAGCCATGGTTGCCTCCTTTTCTTTGCTTATTTGCGGATTGCCCGCAGTTCATTATATGTTTTAAAAGAAACACAGTTCCTGTAAAAAACGGTTTATGTCTTGTTTAAGATTCCGGCTGTATCCTGTTATTGAAAGTTACCATTTAATAACCTTTAATTATTTAATAAAAATACTTGTTTTATGAAGTAAATTATGTTAGTATGTAAAGTGACCTATAATATAGCAAAGGAGCGAAAGAAGTGACGGAAAAAACACCGCAAGAACAAAAGCATATATCAAAACGCACCAAATCTCCGACCGCTGTTCTTTTGCTGGCATTTGCGAATATTCTGGCACTTGCATCCATCGGTATTTTGCTGATCGCAAGTTCGGCAGCGGAAGAAGAACCTGTGCCGAACACGCCTGCTCCCGTTCCTGTTGTGCAGACCACGCAACCGCCGCAGGAGGAGGAAACACTTCCCCAAGGTTTTTTTGATCACAATGCCGTGTTTTCGGATGAGTTGACGGCAGCTTTGCCGCAGACTGCAAATCCGCCTGTTATGATGCAGGAAAAATACAAAGCCCTGTATGCACAGAATGCCGATTTTGTCGGTTGGCTTACCATCGAGGGGACGAGTATTGATTTTCCGGTTTATCAGTCCACTGAGTCGAATGAAAAATATATACGTGCCAATCCCTATCTGGAATATGACCGTCGTGGCAGTATTTTTATGGATTATCGCTGTCAGTTCGGTGTGTCAAAGGCACAGTTTTCCGCGAGCACCATTCTTTACGGTCATCACCTGATTGCAGACGAGTCTTTGTTTGCGGAAGTTGAGAATTATCTGGACATTGCTTATTACAAAGAACATCCAACCGTTCAATTCAATACATTGTACGGAGATTATACCTGGTTGGTTTACGGTGTTTTCCTTGCCACGGTTGATGAAAAAGATGACAACGGTGAAGTTTTCTATTACCTGAATACGGAATTTACCGATGATACCGCTTTTACTGATTTTGTACAGGACATCCGTGAACGAAGCTGGATACAGAATCCTGCCGTGGATGTGCAGCCGGGGGACAAGCTCTTGTTGTTGTCCACCTGTACTTACCGGATGACCGAGCAGACGGATGCACGCTGTGTGCTTGTCAGTCGTCTGTGCAGAACGAATGAGAGTGCAATCCCCGATGTCAGTCTTGCATATCAGAACGAGAATCCGCGTTTGCCGCAGATCTGGTATGACTTGTATGAAGATGGCGAAAACCCCTGGGCGTGAAACGAAACAGAATTGTTTTTAAATATAAAGGAGAATTGAAATGGCTGAAAAGGAAAGAGATACCTATTTGCCTGCATCCGATGAGAGTGTGGACGCAATTCTTGCGGAAGTGTTGGGTACATCCGGCTCCAAAGGAAGTAATTATTATGAACTTTATAAACGCTATGATGTCGGTATGCGGAAGGATGCAACCGATGTTATAAAGAAAGAGGAACCGGTAGAGGAAAAACAGCAGCCTGCTGCAGCACCTGCACCGCAGCCGACAGCGAATACACAAAGTGTCAGAGAGGACTATACCGCTGAACAAATTGCAGATACCTACCGTTCCGCTGCTGCAAAGTACGAAGTCAACGGCTATCATTTTTCGCAACCGTCGCAGCCGTATTATTCCGGCTATCCGACGTATATGCCGCCTGCATATCCGCCTTATATGCAGCAGCCGATGTATCCTCCTTATGTACAGCCGTATGCACCCTATGCACAGCCGTATCCGCAGCCGTATGCCCAACCCTATCAGCAGCCCTATCAGCAACCTTACGGTCAGCCTGCTTACCCGGATTGTTACGGGCAGCAGAATTACCAGGCAGCACAACTGCCTGAAGAACAGCAAAAAGGTCCTGCATCACAGTATGCCGCCGCCGCAGGGGAGAGGGTCGTTTTCGATGCGGAATGGGAAAACGGAGCACCCCCGCAGCAACGCCCGGTTGTCAATCCGATGCCTGTGACCATGCCGAATGACGGCAAAACCTTTGTCAATCCTGCATTCATCGATCCCATTTCCGATGATGCGGAAGATCTTGATTTTGAAGAAGGTGCCATTACATTCAGCAGCCGCAAAAAGGTAAAAGCACCTGATGATAACCAAAATTTTTTTCAGGAAGGTTTTTCCGTAACAAATAACCCGACTGCCGCAGACGGAAAAACCGAAAAAAGAAAAGCGACAGACGAACGCGAACAGGTTTTTGAGTCTTTCTCTGCTGATTATGAGCTCGAACAGGAAAACAAAACACGCTGGATGATGACGGACGAAGAAATTCAGCAAGAACAGGAAATTCGTCGAGACGAGCAAAAAATAAACGAGAAAAAAGAAAAAAAGTTGAAAAAAGAAAAGAAAAAGAAGAAACGCAATGTTGAAGAACAGCCTGTTGAAGAAGTAAAAGCAGAAGAACAGGCAGATGCGGAAGATCTTGATTCTTTAGATGCATTTGACGATTTTGAACAAATGGGAAACGAACAGCCGGCACCGTTTTGGCAGGAGGAAAGCGAACCCGTTGATTCCTATGAAATGTATGATCCGGAGGCTACCATTTACGGAGGTGAAGAGGATTTGTATTACAATAATCCCAAGGTAGAAGAAAACGAAAAGAAGAATAAGAAACCAAGCAAATTCAAGGCATTTATTTTACGCAACGTTCCGCATAAAGGACAGACAAAGCGTGAGTTCATCAGTTGTCTGGTGATGAACATTGCATTTGTTGTTCTTATCGGCGGTCTGGTGTTCTGCGGTATCTATCTGAGAAACTACAAGAATGCCGTCAACAAGGATGCCGAGCTTGAAAAAATTGTTGAAGAAATCCGTCGTCAGGATTTGGACGAAGTGCAGTTGGATGCACTCTGGAATGACCTGAAAACACTGTATCCCGATGTTGTGTTCCCCGACGGATTGAATCCCACACTTGCAAAACTGTACGCAATCAATCAGGATGTCGTCGGTTGGCTGACCATCGAGAATATCGATCTTTCCACCGTGGTGCTGCAATCGTATGACAACGATTATTATCTCTATCGCAACACATACAAGGAACAGACCGAATACGGTACACCCTTTACGGATTACCGCAATGAAATGAGCTCCAAGGAGTTCAGCCGCAACACCATCATTTACGGTCACAATACGTATGACGGTCTGAAGTTCTACAACCTGACAAAATACACCGAGTTGAGCAATTACCGCACGGCTCCCGTTATCGAAATGGAAACCAAATTCAACGGAACAACCTATTGGAAGATTTTTGCTGTTACCATCAGCGACTCCGAAACCGATGAGTTTGAATATCTGTACACCGATTTTGCAACGGAAGACGCTTTCCTTTCCCTTATAACGGAAATCAAGGCACACTCCATGTTCGATATTCCTGTTGATGTACAGGCAGGCGATAATATCCTGACCCTTTATACTTGCTATCCCAATTATTTCCAGAGCGGTCGTCTTTGCGTTTTTGCAAGACAGGTGCGTACGGGCGAAAGTCAGACGGTTGACACCTCTTCTGCTGCGGTCAATATCGATTGTCTGTATCCTGCTGCATACTACGGCAAAACCTATGATCCCGATGCAACCATTCCCGGTTCCAATGTGGAAACGGCAAACACAACCACAGAAGCTCCCACAGAAGCTCCCACCACGGTTGCCGAAGAGGAAGATTACGGCTATGGTGAAGAAGACTATGGCTACGGTGAAGAGGACTATGGCTATGGTGAAGAGGACTACGGCTATGGCGAAGAGGACTATGGCTATGGCGAAGAGGAGCTTGTCGGATAACAGATCATTATATAACATTTAGATGAGGGCAATAAAATGGGTATGAATTTTAAGATTTTGGTTTTTGGTACGCAATGGAATCAAACCACCGAGAATATCGGAAATGAATTGCGTTATATGTTGAAAGGATATTTGCAGCCCGGCAAAGAGATTGCCTACTACGAATCCATGTCGGAAGCACTTTCTGAGTTTTTTGCCCGTTTTCAGGGAACGGATGTCATCCTTTTGCTGGCAGATCCGTCCATTTATGCACAAACCAAAAAGATGCTTTCGGATGCATTGCGTCTGCGTTTGCAGTCGGATCCGTCTATTGCCGTCAATACCCACAAGAGCATTGGTGATTTTGATGTCGGTTCCGAAGAAATGCTCACCCATTGCATGGTTCCAGCCGGAAAGACCGCTTTTTGTATGAGTGACGGTTTGTATGCCGGTTTTGCAACAACGGCAGGTAAACAGAACATGATTCTCTTGCCGTTTGAAAAAGAACGTACCGTCCGTTTGCTTGCCGAACAGGTATTTCCGTATCTGAATAACTTTTATGACATTGAGTTGGATATTTATGCTTCTGCACGCTACCATGCCCATCAGTTGGCACAGCTTCTGGAAGAAAAAGAATCCATGATTGCTATTTCCGGCACAAAGACTTCTGTTTTTGTCCGCGGTGTTGCCCAGCAGGATCCCGTTCTTGCTTCGCTGATGCGTTTTACTCCTTCAGCAGAAAGCATCGGTAGTTTGCAGCCCGTTGAGTATGCCGTCAATCTGTCGATTGCAGCTGCAGAACTCGAGGATTGTCCCTACGGTGCAGCCATGACAAATGCCTACTATGCAGGCAATGATGCCACTTCTGCCAAGAAAGTGTATATTGCATTTACGGATGAAAACGATTCTGCAGTGCGTGAAATCACATCGCTGCCCGATGAAACGGTTGAACTGTTTTTGAATCGCTGTGCAACGGAACTGATCGACTTTGCAATCGAACGCATCAAAGGGGAGGAAGAAAAGAAGCAGGCTGCCGAACAGCCGCAGACCTTTATTTCCCGTGGCAATATGGCAGTTCTGTCTGTCATTGCAGCCGTCGCAGCCGTGCTTTGCATTCTGATCTCGTTCTTTGTGACCAATCAGATGATTAAAAACCAGGGATCGGAAAACGCAGCGGTCGTTCAGGAAGAAGAAGTCACTTCTGTTGAAGACACATCTCTTGCACCCATCAACTGACATTTTACATAGTTCGGAGGATTTATATGGCTATTCTTATTACCGGCGGTGCCGGCTTTATCGGTTCTCACACTTGTGTTGAGCTGCTCAATGCAGGATTTGAAATTGCAGTGCTTGATAATTTTTGCAACTCCAATCCCGAAAGCTGCAAACGTGTTGAAAAAATCACAGGCAAAACATTTCCTGTTTACAACTGCGACATCCGCGACAAGGAAGGTCTTGACAAGGTATTTGCCGAAGTCAAGCCGGATGCCGTCATTCACTTTGCAGGACTCAAAGCCGTTCCCGAAAGTGTTTCCAAGCCCATTCTTTATTATGATAACAACATTGCAGGCACTGTTACCTTGCTCAAGGCAATGAACGATGCCGGTTGCAAGTGCATTGTTTTCAGCTCTTCTGCAACCGTTTACGGTGACAACAATCCCGTTCCGTTCAAAGAAGATATGCCCGAAGGCAATACCACCAATCCCTACGGAACAACAAAGCTTTATATTGAACGCATTCTCAAAGACCTTTGTGTATCGGATTCGGACTGGCACGTCAGCATTCTGCGTTACTTCAATCCCGTCGGTGCACATGAAAGCGGCATGATCGGTGAAGCTCCCAACGGCATTCCCAATAATCTCATGCCTTATATTACCCAGGTTGCTGTCGGCAAGCGTGAAAAACTCAGTGTCTACGGCGACGATTACAACACTCCGGACGGTACGGGTGTGCGTGATTACATCCATGTCACCGACCTTGCCATCGGTCATGTGTGTGCTGTGGAACGTGCTCTCAAGACCCCCGGTGCAGAAATTTTCAATCTCGGTACGGGGCACGGTGTCAGCGTGCTTGAACTCGTTTTTGCATTTGAAAAAGCTTGTGGCAAACCGCTTCCCTATGTGATTGCTCCGCGTCGTCCCGGTGACATCGATACTTCTTATGCCGATGCTTCCAAGGCAAATGCTCTTTTGAACTGGACAGCAGAACGCGGTGTTGATAAAATGTGTGAAGACAGCTGGCGTTGGCAGAAAAACAATCCCAACGGTTACGATGCCTGAATCACGCAAAACCCCTTTTCAGAGGACTGATTTTTTGACTCGCTTTGTATCTTGTTTTTTGACCCTTTTGGTGCTTTTCTGTATGTTTCCCGTCATGGGTGCGGCTGCTGTGCCGTCTACCGTTTCGTGGGCATACATGGAAGAAAAAGGCGACAGCGTTGTGCTGCATTTTGAAACCCCTGCCTACTTACGCAATGAGGTGGTTTCTTATGAACTGGCTGCTGCAGGTTCGGAGTGGATGCCTGTCGGTGGCAGCGAAGGCGGCAGCATTTCCCTTTTCGCAGGCGGTCTTGTGCAACTGCGATGCATCGGGAAAGACGGCAGCACGGCTGTTTATTCGCAATATGTCAGCTTCGGGGAAATGTTCGGTATTGCAGACCGCTATTCCGGTGTGAATTGTATTTACCGCAGCTCCGACGCATTTCCGCAGACCGCATATCTCACCGCTGATACAATCACAAGCGGTAAGGTGTACGAAAATGTTTTGCAGGCGGTGCCGACATCGCGACCGTTCCGTTTGTACGATATTTATTTTTTGTACGGCAACGGACAGACTTTCCATGCTGCCGGTGCACCGATTATCCGCTTGCCGCTGGATGATGTTTTCCTGCGCGGCTACTGCAAGGCATACTATGTCAACGAAAAGACGCACACCACGCAGATTCTGTCGGTCAGCTATGACCGCACGAGTGTTTCTTTCAGAAGTTGCGGCTCCGGTTTGTATTACATTGTCAGCGATTATACGCAAGGTGATGCCTTGCAGACCGTCACAGCCCCCGGAGTCGGAAAAGTCTTTGATTTTTACGGCAGACGGCTGCTGTCCGGTGATGCGGATGCAAATGCCTATATTGATGCTGCCGATGCAAGGCTTGTTTTGCGAGCCTCGGTCGGATTGGATGTGTTGCCTCCCGTACAGGAGGAATGTGCGGATATTGACTGGGACGGCAATGTCACCGCTGCCGATGCACGACTGGTGCTTCGACACAGTGTAGGCTTGTCATAATGTTATAGCGATGGTATATGAAATTTACTTTTTGCACACAAACGTGCAATATGCATGACATTGACAAATGCAGTAAATTTTAATATAATAAAATCAATAATAAAAATAAAAACAGGAGGTAAATTTATATGAAAAAAGTAATGTGTCTGCTTCTTTGCCTGCTTATGAGCCTGAGCATCTGTGCACCTGCCGCAGCTCTCGACATTGCAGATGTTGCAGAAGATACACTCGCTCCCTACACCATGCCGGTTTCAACGCTTTCCGATGATGGTGAAAGCATGGTGTATACCGTTACATTTGTGCAGCCGACGGTAAACGAAGAGTTTGGTGACTATTATAAGGATGGGTATTGGTTTACGACTTCCAATAACGGAAATTTCAATTTCATCCTTGAAGAGGATCCCATCAGGCTTGCAGATGAGCAGTGGTTGTATGAAAATGATTATCTGTATGATGAAAAGAACGACCGTTACATTCTTGCCAAGGATGTTTATGATTCCTACTTCCCCGAAAACCCGGTTTATTACACGGTTGAAAAGATGCCCGGTGTTATGGAAGCAACCGAGGGTGAAATCGTTACCTTCAAGGTGCTGACTTCTCCCAAGTTCAACCAGACGACTGTCGTTGTCCGTGCTAACGGTGTCAATATTACCCCCAATGTCAAGGGTGAATATTCCGTTTATGTCAACCAGGATATCGTTGTCAATGTTGTTGAACGCAATGCTGCCAACGAAGAAGTGCTTCTTCGTTCCCACTTCTTTGTATATCTGCCCAAGGGCGAAGACGGTGAATACCGTTGCCGCACTCTCGAAAACACAAACTATACCGTCGTTTATTATGGCGACAGTTTTGATTTCCGTCTTGTTCTTGCTGAAAATACGGTTGTCAACAATCTCAAAATCACCGTAACAAGAGGTTCGTCCACACTTGCTGATGAACTGGGCTTCGATCCCGGTGCTTTGCTCGGTCAGATCGGTATCGGCTCACCCGAAGTCATCACAAGCTACGGTACGGATGCAACCGGCAGCAGACTTTACAGGGTTGAAAATGTTACCACTGATATCTCTCTGAATGTCAGCGGTGTCAAGACCAAGGAAAGCTCCGATACGATGAATCTGATTCTTCGTATCCTGCGTATGATTCTCAATTTCCTCGGCATCAATCTTCCTTTCCTGCAGGATATGAACCAGACCTTTGATGTAACCATCCGCAACGACTCCAATGCTCTGGATTATACCGTTATGCAGGGTGCATCGCAGGATGAAGTGCTCGGCAATGTTTATAAGGTCGGCAGCGGTGACAATATGACACTGATTGTTTATAAATACAGTGTAGATCAGAATGTAACCGTCACCTGGACACCCGGCAACGAGGTCGGCGGTAACTATTCCAGCGAATGGATGACTGACTACGATCCCAATACGGATACGCAGTATTACTATGCGATCTATAACATCGACAATATCACCGAGGATACGGTCGTTACCATCTCCCTTGGTGCATAACCCAAAAATCAAATCGGATCAAGGCAGAAGCTTCGGCTTCTGCTTTTTTCATTATAGAAAATATTTAATATATGCTTGACTACCCATTGCAAAAACAGGGAAGTCCGGTTCTGCCATTTTGACCGTCTGTAAAGGACGGTCTTTTTTTTGTGCGTTTCAGTATTCTGTAAAAATGCAGTAAAAGATTTTGACGAAATCTGTAAAAAAGACTTGACTTTTACAGAAAGATGTAATATAATAGGTGACACTGGGGAGAAAATTACAGAACGCTGTAATGTGTATACCTTTAAAGAATACAGTATTCTGTAAAAACAGAGTGTTTTTTACAGAATTGCTGAAAACGGCAGCCGCCGGGGAGGGACTATGGATTCAACGTATGCCAGAATCAAGCAGCTTTGCGATGCACGCGGCATCCGTCTGTCTGCAATGGCACAAGACATCGGCATACGCAGTTCGGTCTTTACGGAGCTGAAAAAGGGTCGTACCCGTCAGCTGTCCGCCCGTACTTTGCAAAAGGTTGCCGATTATTTTGCCGTTTCCACCGACAGCCTGCTCGAAAGCAGCGGTGATACACAAGCGGATGAAATCCGCGATGCCCTGTATGCCAAACGCAGATTGCTGTTTGATATGAGTGCCAATGCAAGCGACGAAACACTTGATACCATCATCAAAATCGTCGGTGCCCTTGTGGAACAGTAAAAAACGGTGCTCCCAAAGCACCGCGAAAATATAGAAACAAATCAACAAAAAACGTAACCACGTTTCAAAATAAAAGAAAAGAGGAACCAGCCATGAAACAGAGCGAAAAATACATCACCAAAGACGGAACCGTCGTCACCGTCTGGCCCCTGGGTAAGGACAATGTCGTCATTGAGTATGCCGGCAGACGCATGGTTCGTAACCGCAGCATTCTCAATACGCAGCTGCAGAAGGTGGATGATGTCGCCCTGTCAGGCGATCGTGTTGCCCTCGAGTTTCTCGATACAGGCGAAAAAGCCGAATATGAACTCGTCGAAACCTATTCCGGCTACCGCTTCAAACGAATCGGCGGTAATCACTATTTTAATCAGCTCCAGGAATACACCAAGTCCGATGCACAGCCGTCCCACGGTTCCATCAGCGTCGATTCCCCCCTCGGCCGTTCCCTCGTCCGTAAATCAAGCGGCCAGGTCGCAGAATACAACGTCGGCGCCGACACCATGCGCGTCCGTATCCTCAACATCAACAAAAAAGCCGTGAGCTGACCTTTAGAAAATAGAAATAACGTTTTGAAAAAATCCGGGACTTACAGGTTGTAACTCTCGGATTTTTTAGTTTTTCGAAAGCTTTGTCTGATAAGCCAAACAAGTTATACATCTCATCGAACGGCAGATGCACTTGATTCAGATACGTGGCGAATTAAAAACAATTTTGTAAGATAAGGAAATAAACAAAACAGATAAGTGCAACAATGTTGCGTTTGCTACAGAAACAGGTAAGTTTCTGTCTTGCAAAGAGAAAAAAATTCTGTTATACTAAAATTGATTATGTCCGTTTTTCGGACGGGAAAAAAATAAGGAGGCCGCACAATGAGAATTTTTTCTGATTTTGGCATAATCGGTGGCAAGATGGTCCACAAGGGTATGCAGCATTTTACTTCGCATGCCATGGAAACCCAGGAAAAAACACTTCTGAACATTCTGAAACGCAACAAGGACTGCGAATTGGGTAAAAAATACGGCTTTGCCGATATCAAGAATTTCCGTGAGTTCCAGGATAAAGTTCCGCTTTCAACCTTTGAGGATTATGCACCGCTGATCGACAGCATGATCGACGAAGGCAAGGAAAATATTATTACAAGCGATAAGGTCAAGCGTTATTGCTCGTCTTCGGGTTCGGTCGGCAAACCGAAATTGCAGCCGAAGACCGCAAAAGACATTCTGAATATGTACCTGATGGGTTTTGTCGGAACACCCGGTTGTGCTGCATTGCATTTTGAAAAACAGGGTATCAAGCTGCCGCCCCAGATGGGTCCGCTGCTCATTTCTCTCAACGGCCATCCGCTGAAAAACGGTATGCCCTGCAACGGTGCCGGTCAGGTTCCGTTTTTGCTCCTGAAACCCTTCCTGCACAATTTCACAACCACACCCGACGATATCCTCTTCCCCGAAGATGAAGAAGGCACGGATATGGCTTACTTCCAGCTTCGTTTCTGCCTGGCAAATGAAAAGGTCACCTACCTCGGTTCGATGGTTATCACTTTGCTGTCGAATATGTTTGAATATCTGGAAGAAAACTGGGAAATGATCCTGCGTGACATGGAAACGGGTATCATGGATCCGTCCATCCGTTGTCCGAAATCATTGCGCGACAAGTACGGCAAGATGGAGCCCAATCCCAAACGTGCCGCACAGCTTCGTGCCGAGTTTGAAAAAGGTTTTGATACCGATGTGCCGATTGCAAAGCGTATCTGGCCCGATCTGCTCTGGGGTTACGGTATGATCTCTTCCACGCTTGCCGTTTATATGGATAAGCTCAGAAGATATGTCGGTGACCTGCCGATGCACAACATGGGTTATGCCGCATCCGAAGGCTATATGGCCATTCCCGTTGAGCTGGATGCACCCGACTATGTTCTTCTTCCCAGAAGTATCATCTATGAATTCCTGCCCGTGGATGCTCCCGAAGGCACAAGACCGCTGTTGCTCAACGAGATCGAAGTCGGCAAGGATTATGAAATCATCATCACCAACTTCTCCGGTCTGTATCGCTACCGCATTCTCGACATCGTTCATGTAACGGGCGAATTCAACCAGTCCAAACGTATTGAATTCCTCTACCGTTCCAACATGGGCCTGAACCTCGCAAACGAAAAGACCACCACCCAGATGCTTGACTGGGTTGCTGAACAGTTGCAGAAGAAATACGAGATCAACTTCAAGGGTCACTCTTTCTATTCCGACAGCGATTCCATGCCGCCGCGTTATGCAATGTTTGTTGAAGCCGATTCGGATATTCCCACCACCCGCAAAGCGGAGTTTGAAGCAGATATCGACCGTTTCTTCCGCGAAAGCAACGAAAAGTACGACAAGTACAGACATTGGGGTATGATCGGTGATCCGATTTTGTATCAGCTTGAAAAAGGTGCTTACGATGCCTACAAAGCTTCGCTTGTCGCCCAGGGCAGAGTCCTCAATCAGATCAAGCCCGTTATTGTTATCAACACACCCGAAAGAAAAGAATTCTTCTTCGGCAAGATTCAGAAGTAAAATATGTTTTTCAAAAAGCACATCGCGTTTTACAGCGGTGTGCTTTTGCTATGAGCAAGGCGATTAACGGCTTGCATCTTGCATAAAAGTGTAGTACAATACAAGCAAAATAAAGGCGGTCGGTTTTTTCCGACGAAAGAGAGGATTTTTGGTTATGGTATTTTCATTCGGATTGTTGTGGCTGTTCATTGCAGCCATGGTCATCAGTTCCATCGGTTTCAAGAATTATGTCTGGTTCATTTCACTCGGTTACGGCTTTTCCATTGCCGGCGAAGGCATTCTGATGTTGTTGCTGTACGGTAAACAACTGACGGTCGGCACGGTCATTTGCTGTGTTCTGTTTATTCTTTACGGTATTCGTCTCGGTGGCTATCTTGCATTCCGTGAGTTCGGCTCAGGCTCTTACAAAAAGCACATGAAAGGCGAAATCAAGGACGGTAAAACCGTTCCCTTCGGTGTCAAAATTGCTATCTGGGTTACCTGTGCACTGCTTTATGTCACGCAGGTTTCGGGTGTTTATTACCGCCTCGAAAATGCAGCCGAAGACAATGCCTTTGTGTTTGTCGGTGCTGCTGTTATGCTGCTCGGTCTGGTGCTTGAATCCGTTGCGGATATTCAGAAGAACAAAGCAAAAAAGGTCAATCCCAAGCGTTTTGTTGACACCGGGCTTTACAGATTGGTTCGTTGTCCCAACTATCTCGGAGAAATGATCTTCTGGACGGGTGTTGTGTTGTCGGGTATCGGTGCGGTATCGGGCTTGCAGTGGATTGTGGTTGTAATCGGCTATGTCGGTATCATTTTTGTTATGTTCAGTGGTGCTCGCAGACTCGAAATTCGTCAGAACAAAAATTACGGCAACGATCCCGAATATCAGAAATATGTCAAAAGTGTCCCCATTATGGTGCCGTTTGTTCCGCTGTACAGCGTTGAAAAATACAAATGGTTGGTCGGATAAAAGAATAGAATAACAAAAAAAACGGCAACCGCTCGGCTGCCGTTTTTGTTTAGTTATTTAACCGAATAAAAGCTGATCCGTGGTCAGTTTCTGCGTTGTGCCGTCTGCAAATTTGAGGGTGATATCCGTAATGGATGCGGTGTAGACGGTGTTGGTGCCGTCCCACAGTTTGGAGTAGGCAAACGTTTTGGTTGCAGCGGAAGCAGCAAGATTGGTCACTTCGCAAAGGATGCGGTCTTTGTACTGCGTGCCGTTTGCGGTATAGCCTGTGACATAGAAACGCATGGAAGTGATTTCTTTGCCGGAGGTGTTCTGCACACCGAGAATAAATGTGGATATGCCGTCGGTTCTGTCCACGTAGCAGGAAGTGATCTTAATGGCATTGCTCTTGACGGAAATGGTGCAGGTGGTTGTGTATTTTACAGTTGTGCAGGTGATCTTTGCCGTGCCCATTGCAACAGCCGTCAGGGAGTTGTCATCGTTGACCTTGACAACAGCAGGGTTGTCAGAGGTGTATTTTGCAATCAGACTGGGAGTGCTTGTGTTCTTCAGACCGAATGTCTGTCCTACGGGGACGGAAAGTGTTTCGCGATTGATAATGCAATAGCTGTCACCTGCCGGGATCAGCGTAATGTTGAAACTGGCGGTTACACCACCGGTTGCGGTCATGGTGACGGTTGCGTTTTTGTCTGCAACGGAGTCATATTCGCGGTTGCAGGAAACAATACCGTTTGCAACCGTGAAAGCAGCATTGTTTACCGTCCAGCGAACATCGGCTACATAGGCATCAGATGGATTGACAGCATAGAACGTTGACAGATTGAGATTCTGATTTGCTGCAAGGTACAGATTTTTGCGGTACTGTGTAACAGATTCCACACTCTGACGTACGGTGACCGTGCAGTTCGCACGTTTGCCGTTGCGTGTGCTTGCGGTGATGGTGCAGGTGCCTGCGGAAACACCGAAGACTCTGCCGTTGCTGACGGTTGCAATCTTTTCGTCGCTGCTTGTCCAGGAAACGGACTGTACGGAGACGTTGACAGGAGCGATGGTTGCGGTCAGGGTGTTGCTGCTGCCTGTGTAAACGATCAGACTGTTTGTGTTGAGGGAAACGGCATCTGCTTCAATGGCATAGAATGCTTCCAGGCTGACCGATGTACGAAGAATGAAACGGGCATCGGAAGAAGAAATTTTATTGTCGTTGTCACTGTCCATGGCATAATAGACAGCTTTGTTGTAGCTGGTGTAAAGGCTTACGGATGCACGGAGTGTATCTCTTGCGTCGGTTGCGGTGCTCTTGCCGTCACCGTCCGAATCGCCGTAAACAGAAAGCAGGGATTCGTTTGCAATCGAGTTGTCAGTTGCATAAACAACAATCTTGTCGTTCGTGCAGACCGTATCGGTGTTGCTGCGTTCCTTGTTTTTGGCGTCCAGAACTTTGACAGTGGAGTCATAGTTGAACTTGGCAAGCAATTCGCTTACCGTGCAGCCGGGTTTGATGGCATAGTAGGTGTTTTCGGATACATCATAAGCAATCTGCGTGGCATCGTTTTTGATCTGCAAAGTATAATTCAATGCAGCAACAGCCTTGGATTCCTTGAAAGAACATTCGCTGCAGGTGCGGACCTTTTCACCGTCTTCGGTTGCAGAGGGCTGAACGGAATAACTCCAGCTTCCGAAATTGTGGGTGTGGGAAATCTGCACTTTTACGGGACTTTCAAAAGTATTGCCGGCTGTGTTCTGTCCTGCAGAGGCCTGGCAGAAAAAAGAATAAAAAGTGGAAACAGACTTGGCAGCTTTTGCTTTGAAGAACATGGTATACAAATGCACGTGCTTTTCGACCGGGTCATTATTCACAGTGTAGGAAATGGTGGCTTTTCCTTCGGAAGCGTTGTCGGAAAGATTGGCAACAATTCCGCTTGCGGGTGCTGCGGACTCGGAGGAGACAAGCATGAATGCGTTGTTATTATAATACAGGTCAACGGAATAATCGGAAAGGGTTTCTCCGTCAACATACAAACGGATTTCCACCGTTTCGTCTTCGCCTGCAATCAAAGTCTCCGCTTCTCTATTCTCATGACTCATGACAAAGAGCACAAAGTCATTCGTGTTTTCTGCTGCCTGTGCAGGGAGACAAAACGCAGCAAGAAGAACGACAAAAAGGGCAAGAACGGACAAGAGCTTTTTCAAGATAAAAACCTCCATATTATTTTTTACTGTTATGGAAAAAATTATAGCAGATAATCATTGGTTTTTCAATCCCATTTTCATGATAATGAAAGGAAATATTCGGAAAAAAACAAAGGCGATTTTCCGAAAAAATCGGAAAACCGCCGACTGTTTGCAGTTTTAAAAAATTATTCTGCTGCTTCGTCTTTGCCGGTTGCAGTATCAACGATGCCGCGGATGGTATCGATGATGTAAAGGATAAAGTCGATGATCTTCTGGAAACCTTCGGTAAGGCTGCTGAAGATGTTAGTGCTTTCTTCTTCTTCGACTACAACAGTGGTGTTTTCTTCAAGTGCTGCCATGGAAATAAACCTCCGTATTGATATTTGAAAGAATTGACTTTCTGCACACATTATACCTTATTGTGCGAAAGATTGCAAGAGTCTAATTTGTGCTTATTCTTCGTAATAATCACTGAAAAGGTAAGCATACTTGTAGGTGATTGTTGTATTCAGATCAAAAGTGCCGTCGATGTTGAAACTTTCCATCGTCATACCGACGCTCTGATCCAGGCAGACGGAGAACTTGTAAAGACAGGCAACAGGTTGCAAAGTCTGTGCATCAAAGTACCAATCGGCTGCCATGTTGACGGTGGCAAGACGGCAATTCATAAGCATGGTCATGGTGTCGCCGTTTTCGCCGTTGGTGGAAACCTGTCTCTGCGGGAATTTGGAACACAGGTTATCAAAGCTCAGTCCGTAGAACCGTGCGGCTGCCGTGCTTTCACCCGAATCGTATGTGACAGAACCGCAGGTGTATTTGTATGTGTTGTTGTTGCCGTTGGTGCTCAGCAGGGTCGCGGTGTCGGTATTGGTGACGATGCTGACTTTGACGGCATTTTTGATGACGGTGTTTTTGTATTTTGAGATGTCGTACTTGGTTGTTGTTTCACCCTTGGTGACGTTGAAAGAAGACGGGAAGTCAGCCAATACATTGACTGTCTGGTTTTCGGTGATGGTGAGACTGTTGACCTCGTTTTCGTTCAGCAGGCTGACATAGTCCCGATTCATGGCCGGGAACGCACCGTTGGTTATGCTTTTGTTGATGAGCGGTGTGGTGTATTCCAGCGTGTCGGAGTCAAGGGAGCCTTTCATCAGTGGTTCGACGATCGGATTCATCAAAATACCGAATTCGTAGTTGTCGGTTTTATTGACACTGTGTGTGGAACGGATGATGGTGATTTTTTGTTCGTCTTGATTGCTGTTCTTCAAGGTGTTGACCGTGTTGTTGAACCATTCCATGGTTCCTTTTTTTGTTGCGGTCTGCGTTGCCGATTTGCAGCCGGCATTCGTACAGGAACGGGTGTATACACCGGATGCATTTTTTGTCCATTCGGAGAAGTTGTGACCGGGAGCAGGAACGACATTGAGCTTTGCGGAATAGTCGCAGTTTTTGCAGTATTCCATTTTGTAGCTGTCGGTCGTGCAGTCGCCCTTGATGTCAAGATAAGCGAATGTATGTCCCGTGGCTGCGACGGAGTCGGTCAGGTAATTCTCTTCACAACGTGAGCATTGCCACAGTTTACCGCCGGCTTCGGTGCAGGTGGGTGCAATCGTCTGCGGTTGATAGTTGTGTCCGAGTGCCGCAATTTTATCCGTCACGGTTTCCCAATTGCAAACGGTGCAGTGACCTGTCGTATATCCGTCGGTAAGGCAGGTGGCATTCGTAACAACGCTTTCAAGCGTGCAAGCCGACTGTTCGGTTGCTTCACAAGCCAGACACTTGCGTGCATGATTGCCGTTCTGATCGGGAAGATAATCCGACCAGTTGTGTCCCGTTGCCGGAGTCAGATTCAGCATCTGATGCATTGTGCAGATTTCACACACGGTTTCGGAATAGGAAGGCAGCGTGCAACCGCCGTCCACGAAAACAGGTTCGCTGTTCTTGTGCAGATGCTGAAACTTTTCAATGTCTTCAAGCGAAACCGAGGCACGCAGAATCAGACGTGCATCGGCTGCTGAAACGGAACCATTCAGATCCACATCGGCAAGAATGGTTTTGAATTCATCCAGTTGGTCAAGGTTCACAGAGGCACGCAATGCAAGACGTGCATCGGCAGCAGACAGATTCCCCGACTGGTCGATGTCTCCCAACAAAATATCGTATGCAGCCGTTTCGGCAGCAGCAAAAATGCAACCGAACAACAATGTTGCGAGTGCAACGCAAAACACAAGAATAAACCGAGCGTACTTCATAAGGCAGCCCCCGTTTGTTAATTTTATATTAATTAAACTATAACACATCATTTTGAATCTGTCAATTATCTCTCGGGGTTTACACTTTTTTCAAAAAATAAAAAAGCACCGAACCTGTGCGGCTCGGTGCGTAAAGACAAGGAGAATCAATATCTGTCAAGTCCCTTTTCGGGCAGACGGTAAACATAAATATTGCGGTAGGAAACAGCATTGCCGTGATCCTGCAGAAGCAGCGGACCTTCCTTGCAGATGTCGCCCATGGCACCGCCTGTGACATTTTCAAGAATGAGGTTGTTGTGAACAGGCATACCGTTGTGCAGAAGGGTAAGACGCGGCTTTTCGGTCAGATTGCCGTCGTCGTCAAAACGGGCGGTACGGAAAATGATGTCATAGCTCTGCCATTCCATAGCCGGTTTGCAGGCATTGAAAAGCGGTGCATGGCAATCGTAAACAGCGGAACAGTCGCCCTTGCCGGGTTCAAGGCCGTAGCTGTCGAGAACCTGCACTTCATAGCGACCGTGAATATAAACACCGGAGTTGCCTTTTGCCTGACCTTCGGCTTCGGGCATATCGGGAATGCGGAATTCAACGTGCAGCAGGCAGTCACCAAACACTTCTTTGGTTACGATGTCGCCTGTTTTTGCGGTGACGGTGGTGATGCCGTCTTCAACTGCCCAGCCGGCAGGATTGCCGTCACGTGTGGTCCAGTTGTCGAGGTCTTTGCCGTTAAAAAGAATGACTTTTTCGGGTGTGCTCATAGAAAAAACTCCTTTCGGTGTAAAAATGTCACAGTAAAAAAATAACATATTGCACTATAAAAAGTCAAGTGAAACAAGAATTTTTTATGCAAAGAGAATAAAAATTCTTTCACTTGCACAGTGTTTGCCAATTTGGTATAATAAAAAAGAATACAATGTAAAGGGAGATCCGCGATGAAAAACATTCCCACCGCATCGGACATCGCTGCTGTCAAAGGCAGAGGTTTTTTGCGTGACAAGACAACGGAAGATTGCTTCAATGCCCGTGTGATTACCGTCAACGGTAAGCTGACGGCAGAAAAACTGCGTGCCGTCGCTGCTGCCGCCGAACAATTCGGCAGCGGTGAAGTTGCATTCACATCCCGACAGACTGTGGAAGTGCAGAAGATTCCGTTTGCAAATATCGAACCGTTTTGTGCTTTTCTTGCCGAAAACGGACTTGAAACAGGCGGTACGGGTCCGAAAGTGCGTCCCGTTGTGTCCTGCAAGGGGACAACCTGTGTGTTTGGTCTGATTGATACATTTGCTTTGTCCGAAGCCATTCATGAGCGTTTTTACAAAGGCTACCGTTCGCTGAAACTGCCGCACAAATTCAAAATTGCGGTCGGCGGTTGCCCGAATAACTGTGTCAAACCCGATCTCAACGATGTCGGTATCATCGGGCAGCGTGTACCGCAGTACGGGACGGACTTGTGCCGCGGTTGCAAGGTTTGTCAGCTTGAAAAAAGCTGTCCCGTGGGTGCAGCAAAGCTTGCGGAGAACGTCGTTGTCCGTGACGAAAACAAGTGCAACAACTGCGGTCGCTGCGTTGCAAAATGTCCGTTCGGAGTCAGCACCGACCATATTGACGGTTATGCTGTTTACATCGGCGGTCGCTGGGGGAAGCAGGCAGCACGCGGACAAAAGGTTCCGTTCTTGTTCACCGATGCCGGACAGGTGTTGGATTTTGTTGAAAAATGCATCCTTTTCTTCCGTGTTTGCGGTGAGCCGGGCGAGCGTTTTGCGGATACCATCCAACGTATCGGCTTCGAAAAAGTAACGGCAGAGCTGCTTTCCGATACCCTGCTTGAGAAAAAAAATGAAATTCTTGACTCTTTCAGCAATGTTTAAAATCAGATGTGCGGTTGTGGTGCTGCTTATTTTGTGGCTGTGTGCAGGCTGTGCACAACCGCAGCCCTCACCAACCTCCGACCATGTGTATTACAGTTTTGAGGACAGCACAGGGGCACTGATTACCCTCTCGCACAAACCGCAAAAAACAGCCGTCCTGTTTTCTTCTTTTGCCGAAATCTGGAGTCTTGCCGGCGGTCAGATTGCCGTAACGGTCGGGGAGAGTGTTGACCGCGGTTTTGCAGATGCGAACACACCGCTTGTTGACCGCGGTGCAGGCAAAACCGTTGACTGCGAGATGTTGGTTTCCCTGCAACCCGATTTTGTCATTGCTTCTGCCGATATCCCGGCACAGGTGCAGGCAGCGGCATTGTTGCAAAGCAAAGGGGTTGCGTGTGCCTTGTTTTCGGTTGAAGAGTTTCAGGAATATCTGTCTGTTTTAAAAATCTGCACCGACATCAACGAGAATCCGACTGCTTACGAGACTTACGGTACGTCTGTGCAGACGCAAGTTGAAGCTGTCCTTTCCGAAACCCGGGAAAAAGCACACCGAAAACGCATTCTCTTTATTCGTTCGGGGGCATCCGCAGCATCCGCAAAGGCAAAAACCGCCGACGAGCATTTTGCAGCCGCCATGCTCAGACAGTTCGGCACATACAACATTGCTGAAAATGCACAGGTGCTGACGCAGACACTCAGCACCGAGGAAATCCTGCTGCAAGACCCCGATATGATTTTTGTGTCCGTGATGGGGGATGAGGCCGCATCACGCGAATATATGGAAAGCGTGTTGCAGACCAAACCATGGCAGCAACTGACAGCCGTACGGAACGGAAAAGTATATTTTCTGCCCAAGGATTTGTTCCAGTACAAGCCGAATCACCGCTGGGGAGAGGCATATTCTTTTCTTGCGGAACTGCTTGCGGAAGATTGAAATTAAAACAGGGGACGTATAAATTACGGTTTGTTCAACAAACCGCAATTTTCAATCCATTAAAAAACCGACCAATGCGGCATTTGCCGTTTTCGGTCGGTTTTGTCATTTATTCGGTTTGCAAAGCAGGTTGCGGAGTTTCTTCTTCCGTTTCGGATGCAGCTTCTTTTGCTGTTTCTTCCGCTTGTGCTTCTGTTTCTTCAGCGTTGTCGGTTTTTTCTTCTTGGGGTTGTTCTGCCGTTGTTTCAGCTTCGGTTGTTTTTTCTTGCGTTGTTTGTGTTTCTTCTTGTTCAACTTCTTCGTCGTCATCATCTGACGGCAGAGGGAAGTAGCGCAGGAAGCGGACAAGCATCACCAGGCTTGTGACGGCTGTGTGAATCAGCAGCACCGCAAAAGAGAGGGCAAACGATTGCTCGCGTGTGAAGCCGAGCAGCTTCGGCATGGAAAGCAGGATTGCATACGGTATGCCGGAAGTGAAGAATCCGACGGTGAAGAGTTGGAAATATTTTTTCTTTTCCTCATACGGATGATAGGAATAATAGGCGAATGCGGTCAGCAGACCTGCCGTTGCGCAAAGAAGGGCACCCGTCAGCAATAAACCTGTTTTTTCACTTTCCAGATAGCTTTCGTTGTGCCATGGCAGCAGGAAACATTGCACGATCACCGCCCATACAGGGAAAATGAAGTGGAAAATTCTGCGTCGGATGGCAAAAATCAGAACCGCAATATTCGGCAACAGAGTCAATGCCGTGCCGACAATCAACAAAATCGTAACGATCGGAGATATGACTTCATAATTTGAAGTCGTCCAATCCTTCGGAGATCGGCCTGCACTCAGATAGCCGACTGCGAATCCGTCTTTTTCGAGATTTAATCGCGAAATACCTGCTTGTTGCAGGTCTGAAATGAGTTGACGCATGGCTTTTGAGGAATCTTCTTGTGCAAATTCGCCCACATTGCAACAGGCTTTCCAGTATCGCCAGGCAAGCAGACTGTATTCGGTGTGCATTTCATGTCTGCCGTTTTCACAGCCGTCCATGATTTCTTCCCAGAGGGAATCACAGGTAGCAATATCCTTTTCTGTAAGATGCAGCGAGTCTTCCATGGAGCTGTCTATGTACAGATGGCCGTCCTCGTTGCCGGATTTTTTGCTCAGAAGTTCCAACAGCTCTGCTGCCGATTCATAACCGCTTCCGTACCAATGCTCCAGAAATTCTTTTTGCAGTGCATCAATGTTGCAGTAGGGATCGGCAAACAGCTTTGTATACAGATAAATGCGAAGGGCACGGAATTCGTCACCACAGCCTGCCGCTTCCTGTGCATCGGCTGCACAAACACCGTCTGCACCGAGGTAATACAGGGTTTGCAGGTCACTTGCAAGCACGTGCCAATCGGGGAAAATGCCGAGTGTATAGGAACGGTTTGCCGTCGGCAGGTCGATATAAAGTGTTTTGGCTGCATCCCGCCAGGCTTGTGCCGTTTTTATGAAGTTCTGATTGGTCTTGCAGTTGCCATCCGACAGCGTGTGCGAAAAACAGCGGTCGTTGGCATACAGGCGGATGATAACATTTTCATGCAGCACTTCCGTGGGGGGCAGCGTAGCATCGCCCAATGCGGAAGCTTCCACTTTTACATGGGTGTAACCGTTGGTCTGCAATGCCGTGGCTATGCGGTTGATAAAGGTGTAATAAGCTGCGTTTGTACCTGATTTTGCAACTGCTGCCTTGCAGGCACTGCATTGACAGGATACGGTATTGTTTTGCAGACTCAGAGAGATAATCAAAGTGTTCTCATCCGTCTTTTTTTGCTGTTCAAGCAGGCTAAGGACTTCTTCAAGTACCGTTGTATACACGCCCATTGCCGAAAAACAAAGCTGTTTTTGATTGCGTTTGTTTTCGTATAAAGCAAAATACTCGGAGTGGAAATTGAAATATTCGTCAGCCGAAACAAATTGTGTTCCCAATGTACCCTCGCAGCCTGTCAGCCAATGTGTGTCGGTAACGGCATCGGGCAAGGCATTGTGAGCACCACCGCTCAAACCGTTGTAAAGCTGAAACTCACTTTCAATGCTTTCGGCATTTGTTTCCGTATAAGAAAAATATTCACTTTCGTGCAGATCGATGGCGGTGGGGATCACAAGTTTGTCGTGTTTGGGAATCACCGTTTCATTTGCAGCAAACCAGCGGCAGCCGAATTGATCTTCCAGCAGCGTGCAGACACCGTACAATGTACCGCGCGGACCGTTGCCGATGATAAAAATGCGTTCGTTTTCCGTGAACAGCAAAAAGCCGTTTGTGCCGATGCCTGTTTGTTCGGTTTTGGTGCGGTTGGTCAGACCGACGCAGATCTCGCGGTCTGTTTCGGGCTCGGTGTCGGAAACGATCGGCAGGAACACATCCGTCATGCGTTCGATCATGCTTTGCAGCGTACCTGCGGCAAAACTGACATCGTTTTCGCAGTCTGCCGGAATGACAATGCGGTAACCGTAATCAATTTTTGAATCCGCAAAGGTCAGGCGCATACCGTCTTCGCTGATCGCTTCGGGAGGCGGTGCTGCCGTGGTCGGTTCTGTAGACGGTTCTTCCTGGTTGTTTTCAAAACGGTTCCAACGGTCGTTCTGATTGCGGTATTCTTCGTATGTGCCTTCAAAACGGTTCCAGTTTTCGCCATCGTTTATGTAGTAGTTGTTTTCGTTGTTGCCGTAATTGTTGTTTCGGTCATTGTTGTTATAGTTGCCGAACTGACCGAATGCAGAAGCCTGCAAACAGAATGCAAACAACAGGAGGAGGGTGAGTGCAAGGGACAAAAAGCGTTTTTTCATGCTCTTTCACTCCGATTGAAAAAGATTTTCAGAATCCGTATCAGTCGCGGACGCTGTAAATGAGATCAGTATAACTCGGGAACGGCCAACGGGAAGACGGCATGAGCATTTCTGCTTCGTCTGCAGCGGTGCGCAACTGTTCCATGAGGACAGCAACCGTGTCGCGGCTGTAAACGGACTGTGCCGCAACGCCGGCAATGTTCTTTTCGTACTGCATACAGGCATCCAGTGCATCGGTGGTTGCAAGTACGGCATCGCAGAGTTCGGTCAGTCGTACAGCGGTTTTTTCTTCATAGGTGCCGATGCAGGCAATGGCTGTTTTTTTGTTGATAATGCCTTCGCAAAGTTCCGACACGTACGAAGCAATCGCAGGAAGAATGTCTCTGCGGGCCATTTCGACCATGGTCATGGCTTCAATCTGCAGAATTTTGCAGTAATTGTTGAGCATGATCTCATATCTTGATTGCAACTCACTGAGTGTAAAAACGCCGTGTGTGGCAAACATACGCACATTTTTTTCGTCCAACAGATGCGGAATGCAGTCGGGAGTGGTGCGCAGGTTCAGCAGGCCTCTGCGTTGCGCTTCACGCATCCATGCATCGTCATAGCCGTTGCCGTTGAAAATGATGCGTTTGTGCTTTTGAATGGTGCGGCGGATGAGTGCGTTGAGGGAAGTCTGGAAATCTTCTGCCTTTTCGAGTTCATCCGCAAACAAACGCAGCGATTCGGCGACGGTGGTGTTGATCATGACGTTTGCATCGGCAATGGAAGCAGTTGAACCGAGCATACGGAATTCAAATTTGTTACCCGTGAAAGCAAAGGGGGAGGTGCGGTTGCGGTCGGTGTTGTCCCGCGGGAAACGCGGCAGGGTGTGAACACCGACTTTAAGGATTGTTTTTTCTGCAGCATCGTAGGCAGTGCCGTTTTCAATGGCTGTCAGAATGGCAGACAGCTCATCTCCGAGGAACATGGAAATAACAGCAGGCGGTGCTTCATTTGCGCCCAGACGGTGATCGTTTGCTGCGGATGCAACGGAAACACGCAGCAGATCCTGGTATTCGTCCACAGCCTTTATGACCGCACATAAAAACAGAAGGAACTGTGCGTTGTCCTGCGGTGTCTGACCGGGATCAAGCAAATTAACTCCCGTGTTGGTGGCGATCGACCAGTTGTTGTGTTTGCCCGAACCGTTGACACCTGCAAAGGGTTTTTCGTGCAGCAGGCAAACAAGACCGTGTTTGTAGGCAAGCTTTTTCATGATTTCCATGGTCAGCTGGTTGTGGTCGGTTGCAACATTTGTCTGCGTGTAAACAGGTGCAAGCTCATGCTGTGCAGGTGCGGTTTCGTTGTGCTCGGTCTTGGCATAAATGCCGAGTTTCCAGAGCTCTTCGTCAAGGTCTTTCATGTAAGCGGCAACACGCGGTTTGATGGTGCCGAAGTAGTGGTCATCAAGTTCCTGACCCTTGGGAGGACGGGCACCGAACAGAGTTCTGCCCGTAAGGATGAGGTCCTTTCTCTTGTTGAACATCTCGCGGTCAAGCAGGAAATATTCCTGTTCGGGACCTGCGGTGGTGATGATACGTGTGGCATCGCTGCCGAAGAGTTTCAGAATGCGCATACCCTGGCGGTTGATTGCTTCCATGGAACGCAGCAACGGGGTTTTTTTGTCGAGTGCTTCACCGCCGTAGGAGCAAAAAGCCGTGGGGATGCAAAGGGTATCGTCTTTTATAAATGCATAGGAGTTGGGATCCCATGCGGTGTATCCGCGGGCTTCAAAGGTGGCACGCAGACCGCCGGACGGGAAAGAAGAAGCATCGGGTTCCCCCTTGATGAGTTCCTTGCCCGAAAACTCAAGCAACAGTCTTCCGCCGGGTGCCGGTTCGATAAAAGCATCGTGCTTTTCTGCGGTAATACCGGTCAGCGGTTGGAACCAATGCGTAAAATGTGTTGCACCGCGTTCGAGTGCCCATGTCATCATGGACTTTGCAACGCTGTCGGCAATCGAGCCGTCCAGATGGCGACCGTCCTCGGTTGTCTTTTTGAGTGCAAGATACACTTCTTTGGGCATATATTTCTTCATTGCATCGTCATTGAAAACGAGTGTGCCGAAAAGTTCAGGAATGTTTTTCACGGGAAATCCTCCCTTTTCCGATGGTACGGAAAAGTTTATTCTTTATTAAACTTAATAATTTATTATACAACCGCCCGTTATATTTTGTCAAGGTTTGCAAACGCGAAAACCGCACAGATTGTGCAGATATGTTTTTTCTTGCACATGGAAAAAATGTGTGGTATACTGTCAGAAAACACAGAAAAAGGACTTACAAGGGGAATAAAATGACGAAAAAGTTTTTTTATTGCGAAAAATGCGGTTCCTGCCGTGCAAATGATGAAAGGGATGCCCGTGAGGAGATGTCGTGTCCGTTTTGTGAAAACGCAATGACATTCAAGGGCAATTACGATTGGGCAGCAACAAGTACGCAGGACAGAAATAAAATTCTTGAAAACTGGAAAAACGAAGCGACCGAAAACGGTGTGCTCAACGATGCACTTTTCAACGCACGCGAACACCAGAATGCAACCAACGCTGCCGCAACCGCCAAGCAGAGCAACTCCACCGCACAAAACGACCGCGATGCCATCCGCAAGGCACAGGGACTTGAACGCATCGGCCCGATTTTGCGGTCGGGTGCAAAGGGAATCGGCTTTTTCGGTATGCTGCTGACCCTGGCACTGGGCATCTGCCTTGCGATTTTCGGCGGATCATCTGCCATGCTTGTCATCGGTATCGGCATTGCCGTCATCGGGCCGTTCGTTTCGTTTGTTTCCATTCTTGTGCTGTACGGTCTGGGGGAATTGATCGTCCGCATGGGTGAAGTTTCAATGAATACACGGTAAAAAAGAAAGTGTACCGCAGAGATTTTCTCTTGCGATACACTTTTTTCATTACAGGTCTTTTTTGTATACAAAACTTTCGGTTTCCGGCAGACAGAACCCCATGTTTTCATATCCCATCTTTTGCCAGAACTGCGTGCCGCTGACAGGGTCGGGTGTCATCAATACGGTTTTTGTGCCGTTTTTGCGGAAGATACTTTCGACTTTTTCATACAGAATCCGACCGTACCCCTTGTTGCGTTCGTTCGGAGCAATACAAAAATCTTCGACCGTTCCGTACACAAAGGGAATATCGGGAATGTCCGTTGAAACCGTGCGGATGTCGGCAAAACCCAACACGCGGTCCTCTGTATGCAACACCGCAAAACATCGCGGATTGCTTGTCCAGACGCATTCATCCGTGCGACGCAGCACACGCTGCAATTCTCGTCTGAACACAAACAGCGGATACTTCTTGCCGCCGTGGTTGAGAACGGTTTGCTGACGGTAAGAAGCATATATTTTGGGCAGCGTTTTGAACAGATTTCTGTTGTTGCGGTGCAGACAGGTGATTTGCAGCATGATTTCCTCCGAAATGCTTATTTGTAATATAAAATCCGCTGACAACCGTTGTCATCGGTAAAAAAGGTCTTTTTGATGCCGAAAACCGTTTCGGCAATGTTGTTGTTGACAAACTCCTCTTTGCTGCCTGCAAAAACGAGCTTGCCGCCATCCGGACAGATTATGTTGTCGGCAAGATTTGCAGCCGTTGTAAGATCGTGCGATACAAGAAGCACGGTCTTTTTTTCTTCTCTGACGAGCTGCTGCAGGCAAGCGGTAAACCGTGCGGTGTTGTCTGCATCGAGATGTGCGGTCGGCTCGTCGAGAGCCATCAACGGTGTGTCCTGTGCAAGCAGCATGCACAAAAATGCGCGTCGTTGTTCACCGCCTGAAAGACGGTTCACCGAACGGTCGCAGATGTCCTGCGTTTGCGACAGCATCAAGGCTTTTTGTACGGCTTCACGGTCTTTTTGGGTGTATTTTCCGCCTGTTCCGAGATAGGGATTGCGGCCGAGAAAAGCGAGTTCTTTTACCGTCAGGGCTGTTTCGGGCAGAATCTGCGGCATAAGAGCCGCTTTTTTTGCACGTTCACGGGGGGATGTATTTTGCAGGTCTTTGCCGTCCAGTAAAATCGTTCCCGTATAGGGAATTTCCCCTGCAAGACAACGTAAAAGAGTCGATTTTCCGCTTCCGTTTTTGCCGACGATAACGGTTATTTTTTCTTTTTCAATGCGTATGTTCAGGTCTTTGAGTACCGTTTTTTTTCCGTAACGGACGGACAGATTTTCAATCGTAAGCATTTTTTGCCCTCCTGAGCAGCAAACGGAAATAAAACGGAGCTCCCACCAACGCAAGTACGATGCCGACGGGGATTTCGGACGGTGCAAGTACCGTTCTGCCCACAAGGTCTGCGAGTGTAACCAACAGGGCACCCAACAGGGCACACACGGGCAGTTGTTTTTGCAGGGTGTTGCCTGCAAGCTTTCGTGCAAGGTGCGGTACGATGAGTCCCACAAAGCCCAAAAGTCCTGCAAAACTGACCGTTGCGGCTGCTGAGGCACCTGCAAGGAGCAGACAAGCGGTCCGCAATACTCCGGTGCGGATTCCAAGAGAGGAGGCGAGCGTGTCACCCAGACACAGGACATCCATCTGTTTTCGCAGCAGCAGGGATACGCAGAGGCTGCCGAGAATCATCACAGCAGGCAAAAGCAGCGTTTTTGTGTCGGTAATGCCCGACAATCCGCCTACGCTGAAGTAGCGGTAATCTGCAAGAATGTCCGTGTCAAGCAGCGACAGTAGCGAAATGGCGGCATTGAAAACCGCCGTCACGGCAATGCCTGCCAACAGCACACCTGTTTTCGGTTGCGGCAAGCGGTCTGCAAGGGCGAGAATAAAAACAGCGGTCAGCGTTGCACCGATAAAACAAAATGTCGGGGCAGCAACGGCTGCCTGCGGAAAAAACACAAGCAGCAACATCATGCAGAAGCCTGCACCTGCGTTGATGCCGAGGATATTCGGACTTGCCAGTGCATTGCCTGTGATGCCTTGCAATACCGCACCCGAAACGGATAAGCCGATTCCTGCAAGCACCCCTGCCGCAACACGCGGCAGACGAAGTGAAAACAGGATGGTCGATTGCGTTTCGAATCCTTCTCTTTGCAGCAAGGCAGAGCAAAAGTCCTGCATCGGCATTTTTGCACTCCCGAAAGCAATGCCTGCCGACACCGTCAGCAGCAAAAGTGTCGACAGCACAAGCAAGCCTTTCGGTTTTGCAAAAAACTTTTCCTTCACGACTTTTTATCTGTACAGCTTTTTGATTTCTTCCAACGGTCCCGCAAATTCTTCGGCTACACTGTCAACGTCTTTTTTGCCCTTGACAATATTGCCGAACATAAAGCCTTTGCGGTCGGTGGACATCTGGTATTTGGAAACGGTTCTTGTGAGCAATACTTTTTCGTCTTCGTTGGTCAGTGCAACGCAGTTGCTGAGCATGACCTTGATTTTTTCGTCAGCCTTTGCACAAACGCACACGCAGATGCCCTTTCCGTTTTTGAAAAGTTCTGTTTTTGCACGCTTGCCGTTGACCGTTACGATTGCATCGGCACTGACAATGTCTTTGAACATAAGACGGAATGTTCTTTCGGCAGGCACAACGCTGTTGTCACCCTCCGCTTTTTCAACGGTCAGCGTTACTTTGTTGCCCTCTTCGCAAACGGTGAATGCAGTCTTGAAGAATGCACCGTCGCGGTAGCTGAGGGTTTCGCCGTCGTCTTCATACATCACGAATGTGTTGTTGCCTCTGTAAACGAGCACATCAAATGCGTCGGGATTTGTGCAGTCATTCAGACGGTCGTTGGTGCTCATGGGGATGATCGCACCCTCTTTTGCAAGCACGGGAATGGAGTCGATATCACGATACATACGGACGGTCTGATTGCCTGCGTAAATGCGATCGCTGAAAATGTCTGTGTATCTGCCTTCAGGAATCCACACATCTACACCTGCAAGGTTGGTGCGAAGATTCGTGTGTTCGGTAATGGGAGCTGCAATCAGTTCCGTGCCGAAGAAAAATTCATTTTTGTGGCTGTATGCGTTTTCTTCATTCGGGTAGGCATAGTACATCGGTTCGCAGATGGCTCTGCAATCGTTGTGGGTGCGGTAGTTCATGGTATAAATATAGGGCAGCAGCTTGTGTCGCAGTCGAAGTGCTTCGGTTGCGGCTTTGGCTGCAGGACCTGCATAATTCCACGGTTCTTTGCCTGCAAACTCATTGTTTGTCGAATGCAGACGCATGATGGGGCTGAATACACCCAACTGTACCCAACGGACATACAGCTCGTCGTCTTTTTTACCCATGCAATGACCGCCGATGTCATGGCTCCACCACGGATAGGCAATATTGGAGGCGGTGGCGGTGAAGCCAGGCTGGAAGGCAAGGCTCTTCCATGTCTGCGTCGTGTCACCGCTGAAGCCGAGCGGATATCTCTGGCTGCCGGCTCCGCAGAAACGGGAGAGAATCAGGGGTCTGTTGCCGTGTTTTGCGTTGTCGAGGAAATGATAGTGGTTGAGTGCCCACAGCGGATCCAGACCGGGAACATTGGTGTGCTTGCCCTGCTGCCAGTCGATCCACCAGAAATCAACACCTTTTTCTTCATACGGGCGGTGCAGAATGTCGAAATAGTTTTCGGTAAATTTTTTATCGGTGATGTCAAACTTGACAGGTTTCTTTTCCATGGGATCCATACCCATTGCCTGACACATTTCGACATATTGTTCTTCAAACCAACGCACACCCATGGAGGGATGGATGTTGAATGTTACGCGGTAGCCGTTGTCCTTGAGTTTTTTGAGGAAGCCGTCGGGATCGGGGAAAAGATCGGTGTTGAATGTATAGCCTGTCCAGCCGGTTGACCACACATCATAGACGTATTCCATGAAGTTTTTGTGTTTGCTCGGTTTGTGGCTGTCTTTGCCGAATTTCTGTTTGATGTTGACCCAATGCCAGTCCATATCCACGGTTGCTACGGTGATGGGGATTTCTTCTTCCTTGAATGTGTCCATCAGGGACAGATATTCATCCTGCGTGTAGGCCTTGTAGCGGCTCCACCAGTTGGAAAGAGCATAACGGGGAATCAGCGGTACGGTACCTGTAAGCTTGTAAAGGTCGGTTGTGGCTCCGATGTAGTCGTTGCCGTAGGCAAAATAATAGATGTCGCTGCCCTTGTTTTCACGCGGCAGAATGCTGCCGTCGGCTTTCATGAGAAGGGTGGTGCTGTCATCCAGCAATGCAACACCGTTTCTTGAACATACACCGTCGGTCAGCGTGATAATGCCTGCGGTGATATCCAACGTACGGCAGGTGCCTTTGAGGTTGCCTTTTTTGAAATCACGCACATCTTTGCCGCCGGGCAGCAAAATACGAAGCATTTTTTTTGCTTTTAAAGAATAAACAAAAGTCACTTTTTCCGTTCTGATCTGCAGTGTGTCTGCAACATCCGTGACCGTAAAGGTCGGCTTGCAGAAGTCACGGAACCATACACTTTGTGTCGGTTCGTCACAGAATTTGCCGTTTTCCTGCGTTTCCACACGAAGCAGGGACGGGGTCAACACGCTGAAACGGGTGTTGCCGCGTGTGATTGTTTGTTGTGCGGGTGCCACGGGTGAACAGTCTATTTTAAATCTCTTTGCAAAGGAATCCATGTGCATACTCCTTTTATTTATTTTTTTGTATACATATATCAGTATACAACGAAGAAAACGGAAAGTCAACTTTTCAAAAATTTGAAATTGTCAGCAGAAAAAAGTTGCATTTTTTTCAGATTCTGTTATGCTGTAAGCAACAGGATACAGAAAAGGAGTTGCTTTATGTACGACATTGAAAATAAAAAGCTGTACTTTAACGAAAACGGCAAATTCCGTATTCTAATGATTTCCGACTTTCATGCCGGCTCACGCAGAAAAGGTTTTGAGGACGGCAATCCTTACAGCCCGAAAATCAAAGAAGCCATCGAAGCATTGGTGGTTGAAACCAATCCCGATTTTGTCATGGTCGGCGGCGACCAGTGTATCGGAAAAAGTGAAGAATACCTCTATAATTCATTCACCGATATCATGCAGCCTGTTCTCAGTCGCAACATTCCCTGGGCACACGTGTACGGCAACCATGACCGTGAAAGTCCCATGACCACGGCAGAACAGCAGACCGTGTATGAAAAAATACCGCATTGTTTTTCACAACGCGGTCCCGAAGATATTTTCGGTGTGTGCAACTATTGCATTCCCGTTTATGCACACGGCTCGGACAAGATTGCCTACAACCTGTTTTCACTTGACTCCAACCGCGAGATTTCCGATTACATCGAACAGTTCGGTATCAAAGAGGAAGACAACAATATTATTCTGCCCTTTGCATTCGGTTCCCGTATTGTGCAGGCCATGCCGTTTTTTGAGCAGGTGATGTGGTATTACAACACTTCCAAAGAAATGGAAAAGAAAAACGGCGGCAAGATCCCTGCCCTTATGTTTATGCACAATCCCTGTCTCGAGTTCAATCTCATTTTCCGCAACCCCGAAGAGTGCGATATGTACGGTGAAAAAAGAGAATCGGTGGGTTGTTCGGAACTTAATTCCGGCTTGTTCATGGCTTGCCTTGAACGCGGTGATGTCAAGGGTATTTTCTGCGGTCATGAACATATGAATGCCTACCACGGTAAATATTGCGGCATTGTGCTTGGCTACGATGCCTGTGTCGGTTATGATATGTCAGCACACGATGATGTACGCGGCGGCAGAGTCATTGATATTTCCGAAGACGGTACGATGGAAACCAAACATATCAAACTCATGGCAATCATGGGGGAAAAGGCAATGCGACGACCCGATTGGCTGGAAGGCGGTCTGAATTATTTTATCCGCCAGACCCATCTGTAAAAGAAATGAAATAAACTATAAAAAAGGACGTGACTTTATGAGCAACAGAACGTATATTCCTTTCAGCGAATGGAAGCAGCCCTCCAAGCAGACCGAATACACCACTTCCACTCCTTTGCTTGCTCCGGACGGCACTTTGCTTGCAAAAGGATGGGCAAGACACAATGTTTTTGAGTACGACAGAACACTTTCCAATCCCAAAATGCGTAAAAAGGAATGGGATTTCTACCAGCTCGGCAACAAAAACTACATGGTGCAGATCTCTTTTGCCAACATCTCCATCGGCGGTTATGTTTCCGCAAAACTCATTGACCTGCAAAAAGGCGAAACCATTGCCGATGCCACTGCTTTGTTCCTTGGCGGTGAAAGCAAGTACATCCTGCCGCCCAAAGGCGATGTGCCGAACTTTTTCTCGGCAGATGTCGGATCGGCTCATGTTGTTTTTGACACTTCCGAAACCAAGAGAACGCTCTATTTCAAAAAGCCGCACAAAGGCTCTTTCGTAGAGTGCAATTTCTCCATGGATATTCCGCAGGGTCTTGAGAACATCACCACCGTCCTGCCTTTTGACAACAATCCCACCCGTTATTTCATGACCACCAAGCAGAATTGTATGCCCTGTGAAGGCACATTCAAGGTCGGCAACACCGTGTATGTGTTCAAGAAAACCGATACTTTCTGTGCTCTCGACTGGGGCAGAGTCAACACACCGCACGAAATGGTCTGGTATTGGGGCAACGGCTCGACATATCTGCGTGATGCCGACGGCAAAAAGCACGTGTTCGGTTTCGAGATCACATGGGCAATCGGCAACGAAGAAAACGCAACCGAAACCTGCCTGTTCTATGACGGCAAGGCACACAAGATCGGTGCGGTGGACGTGGAAGTGTTCCCCAAACCCGATAAATTCATGGACGAATGGAAGTTTATTTCCGAGGACGGTCGCTTCAATCTCACCATGACACCGTTTTATGACAACCACACCGACACCAATATCCTCAACCTTGCCAGAATGCACACCCATCAGGTGCACGGTCTGTGGAACGGGGATGTGACATTGGATGACGGCACAAAACTCGAAATCAAGGATATGTACGCATTCTGCGAGTATGTCGAGAATAAGTGGTAAAACCAAATAAAAAAGGCGGGATTTGCTTTTTGCAGCATTTCCTGCCTTCGTTTTTTATTGTATAGGAAACTGCTCGCAATTGTGAGCAGTTTGCGTATAACAAAAAATACCTTTTCGCCCCCAAGATTGGGGGACGGGTGGTTGATGTAGAATACTTTTTTATTCTTTTGTTTCTTCGGGGGTTTTGATCAGACCTGCGGTATCGGTTACGGGCAGGCTGAATACGATGCCCTGTGCTTTTTTCTGCATTCCCATTTGCTTGTACAGTGCATGAAGAATCTGATCGCGGACTTCTTTTTCCACCACCATCATCAGAATTTCTTTTTCTGCGTGGATGGTAATGCCGAAAAAGGCAGCCTGTTTTTCCTGCGAAATGCCGCGGCCGCTGATGACCGTACCGCCGCGTGCACCGTTTGCACGTGCAACATCCATTGCATCTTCTGCAAAGCCTGCATTGACAATGGCAAAAATCACTTCATGGTTGTTTGTAGTCATATGGAATCCTCCCTGCCTTGTTTGTTGTTGCTGAGGAATTGGTACATATTCACACCGATCACGCTTGTCAGCGGTACGGCAAATGCAATGCCTTTTCCTTTACGGATGTTCTCAAATTTATCTTCGAGGCATTTCATGATCGGATCGACCATATCTTCCCGTACCACGCTCAGAATCACGGCCTTGTGGATATTCAGTCCGAACATTTCAATGATTTCGGAAGTTGCCGTCCCTTTTCCGCCCGTGACCATCTGAAAATTGACCTCAAACTGGCTGAATATATCCAGATAAAACTCTGCCTTACCGTGGTCCACAACGGTGATGATCAGTTTCAGCTTTTTGATAGCATCATTATTGATTGTGTTTGGCATCGTTTTCACTCCTTACATAAAATTGATGATGTACTCATCGTCTTCTTGCAGGATTCTCTTCATTGCTCGTTTCTCTCTGATCTTATTGGAAACAATGGCCTTGAAACCGAGCAGCTGAATGGTAATCAGCGGAGCCATTGCAACCATGGCAACCACACCGAATCCGTCTTGCAGCACCGCATTCTCACCCTGCAAAGCCACACACGCACCGATTGCAAAGGGAAGAATAAAGCCCGAAGTCATGGGACCGCTTGCCACACCGCCCGAGTCGAACGCAATGGCGGTATAAACAGGCGGAACGAAGAGTGACAATGCCAACGAAATAAAATAACCGGGGATAATATAGTATACCAAAGAGAAGTCGAAAACAATACGGATCAGGCTCAGGGCAATCGCAACACCCACACCGGCACAAAGACCCGTTATCATTGATTTTTTGTTGATATAACCGCCGGTAACTTCTTCGACCTGTGCATTGAGAACATGAATGGCAGGTTCCGCAAGCACCACCAGGATGCCCATAAGCAAGCCGACACCCACCAACAAAGCAGGATGCAGGGATGACAGCTGCAGTCCCATTTTATAGCCGATTGGCATATAACCGACATTGACACCCGTTAAGAACATAACCAGACCGATGTATGTGAACACGACACCGACACCGATTCGCAGCAACTGTCTTTTTTTCAGCTTCAGGAAGAAAACCTGGCAAAGCAGGAAGAAAAATACGATCAATCCCAGAGCGATCCCGACTTCTTTTGCCACGTGTACCGCATTTTCAAGGTAAGCTTGCAGGACATTGCTCTCCACCGTACCGTATTCGACGGTATAGGTCATATTGTTGTCGGCAAAAATTCCGAGCACCAGCACCGCGAGAATCGGCCCGATCGAACAAAGAGAAACCAGACCGAAACTGTTTTCCTGGCTGCGACGGTCACCGAGAACGCTTGAAATACCGACACCCAAAGCCATGATAAACGGAACGGTGATGGGGCCTGTTGTAACACCACCCGAGTCGAATGCCATCGGCAGCAGATTCAGATTGTTGTTGACCGCCAGAATCAGTGCCAGGGCAAACAGCAGCATATAGAACAGCATGAGGATTTTGGAAAGACGGCGTTTGAAAATGATTCGCAGAATGGAAATCACCAAAAAGGATGCAACACCGAAACCGACGGTGTATATCAGCAGCTTTCCGTTCATGACGGAGCTGACCTGATTGGCAAGCACCTGCAAATCAGGCTCTGCAATGGTGATGAGCATACCCAGTACAAAGCTGACCGCCAACAGCAAGCCGATTGATTTTTGCCTCGAAAGACCGGCACCGACATGACTGCCCATGGGGGTCATGGCGATATCGGCTCCCAGATTAAAAAAACCGATTCCCAGAACCAGCAAGACTGCACCCGCCGTAAAGGCGATCATTTCCGACCGGTTAAAGGAAAACATGGGAAGCAATGCCAGTAAATAGACAAGCAGCGTTATCGGCAATGCCGAAACCAATGCTTCCTTTATTTTGATTCTCAGTTCTTTCAATTCTTTTCCCTGCCTTATGGTATCATTGATATAATTGCAACAGAAATCTGTTTTCGTATATAAATAAACATTATAAAATATAGTATAACACAAAACAGAAGATCACGCAAGCCGAATGCAGCGTTGCAAAAAAATATATGACAAACCAACAAAAAGGATTTGCTTTTTTCCGAATGTGTAGTATAATTTTTTCTATGGTGCAGCATGACGGTTGCTGACAAGTATGTGAACCGTTATGGCTGCCATACAAACTTACGGAAGATATGAATAAAAATTGAAATATACGCAGGAGATGAAAAAATGAACGATAATCGTGCCATGCAGTATGCGGAGATTCTGTCGAAACTGATCAAAGTGGAAACGGTTTCTTCCAGAGAGAACAATGATATTGCAAAATTTCTGAACTTTCATGAGGTCCTTCGCGAAACCTTTCCGAATTTTTTCAACACCGTCGAATGTGAGAATTTTGACGGCAGCCTTTTGTTGAAATGGAAAGGCACCGACCCGACTTTGCAACCTGTTATGCTGATGAATCATCACGATGTTGTGGAAGCAAGCGGTACATGGACGCACGATGCTTTTTCGGGCGAAATTGCAGACGGCAAGGTCTGGGGCAGAGGTACCCTCGACACCAAGGGCGGTCTTGCCATGATGTTGCAGGCAGCCGAGGAGCTTATCAAGGAAGGGTTTACACCCAAAAGAGATACTTATTTTGTAACAGCCTGTACCGAAGAAATCGGCGGCGAAGGCGGTGATGCCATTTCGCTTGCATTGAAAGAAAGAGGACTTCGTTTCCGTTTTGTGCTCGATGAAGGCGGCATGATTCTGTACGACCCCATCGGTGGTGCAGACGGTACATTTGCCATGATCGGTGTCGGTGAAAAGGGGTATCTTGACCTGAAATTCATTGCAAAATCCAACGGCGGTCACGCATCCGCCCCCGGCAAGAACACACCTCTTGTGCGTCTGGGCAAATTCATGGCAGAAGCCGAAAAGGCAGCCTGCTTTGAGGTGAAAGTGTCCGACACCGTCAAGGAAATGCTGACCCGATTTGCACCGACCATGAGCGGCATTATGAAAACCGCCTGCAGCAATGTCGATACCTTCACGCCCGCACTCAAGAAAATCATGCCCATGATCTCACCTGCCGGTGCAGCACTGCTGAGAACCACCCTTGCATTCACCATGGCAAAGGGTTCGGACGGCACCAACGTCATTCCGCAGGAAGCATGGGTCGTCGGCAATATGCGTTTTTCGCACCACCAGGGCAAAAAGAAGAGCGTGGAAGCCATTACCGCCCTCGCAAAAAAATATGACATCGAAACCGTCATTACCGATGACGGCATGGAATCGGGCATAACGGATTTCAGAGGAGAGGCATTCCGCTTTATCGAAAAAGCAGTCAATCACACCTTCCCGGCATACAAGCCCGTACCGTATATTATGAATGCCGCATCCGACAGCCGTTATTTCACAAGAGTCAGCGACAATTGCATCCGTTTTGTGCCGTTCAAAATCGACAAGCAGCAGCTTGACAGCGTACACGGCATCGACGAAAATGTGGATATCGATACCCTCGCCCCGGCAGTTGATTTCTACAAATATGTAATCAAAGAAGCATAAGAATGTAATAAAACCCTGCAAACCAATCCCAAAGAAAGGTTTGCAGGGTTTTGCATTTGTTTATTTAACTTTAATAACCTCGCACGGCTTGTCAACAAAGAACTTATATTCCTTGCTGTAATCCATGCCTGCACACAGGTTCATGGATTTTTCGTTGCAGTTGTAAACCGCACTCCACAGGGCAATAACCATATGTTTGAAGGTTTTGTGCTGATAATGCAGCGGTACTTCGGACAGCAGTTGCATGGCTTCGGCTTCGGTGAGAATACCGTTTTTTGCCTTGAGGGTGGTTTCGATTTTCTCATAACGGTCATAACCTCTGCCGTCATGGTTGTCGCCGCCGGGGGTGAGGAAGTAATTGGTGAGTATAAGATTCTCTTTGCCCTGTTCCTGACTGATGACCACCATTTTGTTGTCAACATATTCTATAATTGCACTGTTTCCTTGTGCATCGGCAAGCTGATAGTGATAGCAGATGCCCAACAGATCCTGCATATCGTAGGATGCGAACAGGTCGATGCCTTCCTGTACGGTGGCACATTTGTCAAGGGCTGCACGGATGGCTACGGTGGTGATGAATGGCTTTTTGCCCGTGTCCTGTTTGGTGGCTTTGGACTTGATTTCAAGCACCGCAATCGAAAATCCCTTTTCGTTGATGCCGTCCATGGAGGTGTAGGGAGCTGCCAGGGCACGCAGGTGGTTTTTTGCCTTGCTCATCGGAAAATATTTTGTGCCGCGGATGAAAAATGTGGTGTCCACCACCGACAGGCTTCTGTAGCCCTTTTCGGGAGCAGTCCAACAGACAAGACAGGGAGCAGCCTTGTAGTCAAAATTTCTGCCTAAAAGATAGTTTCCGTCGGGTGTTTTTGCATTGAAAGTCGAGCAGGCAAAGCCGTCTTTTGCAGGATTCGGAACAAGATGCGGAAACTGTACTTCCTTTTGCAGAAAACGCACCGCCGACAGCATTCCCTTGGATCCGCTTTCGAGCATGGCATCCAGACCGTAGGAGCATTTGTAGTCCATGATCCACACATTGTCATCGAGCTGTCTTAATGTGGAAAGTGTTTCTTGTTGTGCCTTTTTTGCAAGTGTTTTCTGATTGTCTTTCATTTTATCATCTTCTTTTCATTTTATGATGTAATTTCAATATAGTACAAGTGCATTTTTCTTGCAAGATGTTATGCGGAAAATGCCTTAGTATGCCATTTGTACAATCTCGGTGTTGCCGTCGGACAGGTATGCACCGTTTTGGTAATAAGGTTCTGCATTGATGTTGACAACAGCATCTTCGGGTACATACAAAACCGACTTCATGTCCTGCGGTAAAGTCAGGTTGATCACATAAACTCCGTTCATTTTTTCATATTGCAGTGTGATAAGACCTTTTACACTCGGAACGGTACAGTTTATACTGTCGGAAAGTGTGTATTGCGGATTGATTTTCACCTTTTCATAACCTGCTTCAAGCGGTGTGATGCCTGCAAAATATTTGCTCATGATCACAAGCGGACCGCCGCTCCATGCGTGGTTCTTCGTACCCTGCCAATCGTTCCAGAATTCCCAGAGTGTGGAGTAATCCTTGTTCACCATGTCCGCATATCTGTCCTTGATTCTGTTTTTTGCCGCCTCGTATTCTCCCATTGTACAAAGGGCTTCAAGCACATAGTATTCCATGTACGGACTTGCATTCTGCGTGGTTGTGAGTATGTTTGTAATGGTTTTGTACTGTTCTTTTTCGGCAAGACCCGACAAAACCGCAAGGGCATTGGCACGGTCATCGCATTTTTTTACATCGTCACTTTTAAAACCGTCTTCTGTCCAAAGAGCCTTGTAGCCTTTGGCGATGGTTTCTTTTCTTTCGGCAATAAAAGAGATGTCCTCCTCTTTTCCCAAAAGCTGTGCCATTTCTTCTGTAGCCGAAAGTGCATAGTAAACCCATGCGTTTTCGATTGCGGTCATGTCTGCTTTTTTGCCCCAGTCAGGCCAGTCCCATGAACCGCTGCGGTGAACGACAAGATTGTTTTTACCCATGTCCCACAGCTTCAGATAGGCAAGGGACGGCTCATAAACCTTTTCAACAAATGCCTTGTCGCCCGTATATTCATAGTAAGTCAGAAAACCGACAATGCCTGCAAGTTGTTGTACGGGGAGTTCAAAATAGTCACCGCTGATCGGTACCACCGTCTGCAAAACGTTTGTTTCGTCCACATGAGACAGCATTGCCTGCACACCCTTCTGATACAGCAGGTAGGAATTGCTGTCCATGGCGTACATGGTCATGATCATTTCGCTTGTGACATCGCCCCACCATTGGGCTCTTTCTCTGTCGGGACAGTCCATGAAGTTATCACGCATGGTCACATACAGCGTACGCAGGGATTTTTGCCACAGAGAATTGAGAAATACATCATCACACACGAACGAGCCGCTGAATGCACTGTCGTAGCCTGTTTCGCGGTATTGAAGGGATACAACCGTAACACCTTTCGGTATTTTGTAAGAAATATGCTCGCCGTTGAACCAGCCCAAAGCTTCAAATTCCTGCTCGCCCTCTTTGGTGATGTAGGTGGTTGAAACCGCACCGATCAGCGTGTTTTCCGTGGTGATGCGGATTTTTTTGCCTGCAGGTGCTATGATTTTGAGATAGGGTGTAAGCTGTGCATTGTAGGGGACATCCACTGTGATTTTTTCACCGAAGAGCTTGTTTACGGTATAATTTTCATACATTTCGGAATTTTCATATTTTTTCAGACCGTAATCCTTTAAAAACGGAATTCCTCTCGGATACAGTTTGCCGTATGCCCCCTCACCGCCGACGGCATATTCGGTTGCATTTTCCCATGCGGAAACATCATAGTCAGCGTCCGTCCAGTTCTCCATGTCTTTCCTTGCATCGAAATAAATGCTGTATTCGGGTAGTCTGTAATTGGGCGGATACAAAGCACTGTCAATGTATGCATCGTGTCTTTTTACTTTCCAGCTTTCGTCGGAAAGAATGGTAATGTCTGCATTTTCGGCTTCAAAAAGGAAACCGCCCTGACCGCTGCTGTTGTAGGAATAGCTGGTTTTATTGTCCCAGTACCACACCAGTGCACAGATCGTGTTTTCGCCCTCTTTGAGATACGGTGCAATGTCGATGCTGTCATAATAGCTGCTGTTTTTGTCGGGTCCCCGTTTTACGCTGCCTTCAAACACCACGGTTTCTCCGTTTATGTAAAGCCAATATTTCGAATCGGCTGCGATGTCGGCATGCAGTTCTTCCGGTTTTCTGTCAAGGCTGATCTTTTTATGAAAGCACATCCGGAGGTTTTTCTTTGTCAGATTGTCTTTGTCCCAGATCCATTTTGCTTTCCAATCGGTTTTCTCTTCGGTGGAAATCACACTGTAAGCAGGAATTGTATCGGGAATGGTGTAGTCATTTGTAAACGGTGTCATTTCCGTTTCCCCCCACGAAAATAAAGATGAAATAAAAGCCGCCGCGATGGCAAGATAAGAAACAACGGTCTGTAAAATGTTCATGGTAAGCTCCCTGTTGCTCTGTGTATTGAATGTAATACAGTGTATCATAATCGGTTCAAGAATTCAACTTTTCTGCAGCAGGAATCGTGATTCATCGGAGCATTCTTAATTTTATATTGAAAAACAATCTGCATTCTTATATACTGAAAACAAGGAAAGCGGTTCTCAATGACGATGAATTTCCTTTTATCAAACGGAAAGACGGTGATTTTGTGAAAGAAAAATTCGTTTTGTTTCAGAAGAATGCGGTTCTTTCTCTTTTTGCCTGCATTGCTTTTGCTGCGTTGAGTCTGTATGTTTTTTATGACAAATTTGTTCATTACAACCCTGTCATTTATATGGTGGGTGTGGTGTTCGTGCTTCTTTCCTTTGCAGGGCTTACCTTTCTTTTCCTGAAAAGCAGAGAGAAATCCCACCCTGTCAGAAAATCACTGATTGCAGGTGCTGCCGTCGGCATTGTCATTTTTCTCGGCATGACGATCATTCATTCCGTCGTTCTGAAAAATGAATACCCCAATGAGGTCGGCGGATATATGACTCTGCTTCTCGCGTTGGTGTTTTTCGTTTTCACCGTCATAACGGCAGCAGGATTCAACACAACCAAAGGCAAAAAGGCAATCCTTGCGGCAGTCAGCGTGCTGTTTTTGCTGCCCGTCGGTTTTTTTGCCGTAAAAAATATGCTGCCCGAGCACTTTGACCATCCCTTTGAAGACAAAATCGTACAGACGAAAGGACTTGATAACGTGTCGCAGAACAACCGACTTTTTGTGAATGCGGACGATTCCCATTGGTGGGGCTTCTGGAACGAGCTTGCAAGAGATGGCAAAACCGACAAGGAAAGTCTCAACGAATATGTTTTGCAGTATGCTGATTCGGGTGTAACCGATCTTATCTTCAATATCTTCTGCCAGAGCTCGGATGTGCCTACGGAGATTCTCACCTTCCGCGGTGACCTTTACGGTGAGACGCTGCAGAACGGTAAAGAAGTGGATTACGGCAATTACTACGGTCTGCATACATTCTATAACGAACAGAATGTTGATATTTTTGCCGTGTGGATTGAGAAGTGCAGGGAAGTGGGAATCCGTCCGTGGATTTCTCTTCGAATGAACGATTGCCACGATCCCGATGCCGAAACGAGCCAGTTGCGAGGTGAACTTTTCTACGAAGCCGTCGAAAACGGTTGGACAATAGGGGAGGAATACGGCTATTACCGTTATTGTCTGAATTACAAAGTCCCCGAAATCCGTGCGTATATGCTCGATTACACCCGTGAACAGCTTTTGCAATACGATGTTTGGGGTCTTGAGCTTGATTTTATGCGCGAGATTTATTGTTTCGATTATATCAACGAAGACAATGCAGAAATTGTTGCCATCATGAACGATTATATGCGGCAGACGGCAGCGATCGTAAAAGAAGCAGAGGAAAAATGGGGGCATGATATCGAACTGTCCGTCCGTATGATGCGTGACCTTGACCAGTGTAAGGTGTACGGCTTTGATGTGCTGACGTGGTGTGATGAAAAGTTGGTTGATTCCATCACCGTCACACCCCGATTTACCTCCAATGACAGTGCCATGCCCATTGCAAATTGGAAAGACAGATGTGTTGGTATTGAGATTTATGCAGGCATTGAAACGCTGATCAATACGCAGTCCAAAAACTGCTGTGCTTCCGCCGAAGCCGTCCGCGGTTACGGTGCACAGTATCTCACCGAAGGTGCAGACGGATTGTATCTGTTCAATTATATGTCTGCGGGCACCGTCAACGACCGGCATCGCGAGGTGTATGACACCTGCGGCAGCCTGGATGAAATTCTCAAAAACTCCCGTCGTCACATCGTCACCTTCCAGGACACTGTCCCCGAAGGTTATGAACCTTATGATCCGCTGCCTGTGAATCTCAAAACAGGCAAAACCGCCACCATCGGTGTCAACACGGGATATATCCCCGAAAACGCAACCGTGACGGTTTATATCGGACTCAAAAAGGAGCTTGCTAATGAAAATGACCTTGTGCTGACAATCAACGGAAGAGAATGCAAAGCTCTGGGCAGATCCGAAGTCTACGGCAGAAGCGAATCGGACGGCTCGGATGTCGTACAGGGCTATTGCCGCGAGGATTGCGTGATCTATGCATTCACCCCGGAAGACATCGCTGATCTGCCGAATACACTGAATGTCGAATGTACCAACAACGGCAAAACGCAAAAAATCACCTATCTGGAAATTGCAGTGGGGGTATAACAAAAGAATCACGGCAAAGCAATGGATAGAAAAAAAGCACTTTTTCGGAAGTGCTTTTTTTTCTGCCAATCAGTCATCATCTGTATTTTTAAATTTATAATATTCGTTCACAAGATTTCTGTAGCCGAGGTTTTTGATGTCCTCATACCTGAAATTATAGCGGCTCTTTGTTCTTTTGCCCGTTGCAAGGTATCGGATACAGTCCTGCATATATGCATCAACCTTTTTCAGGGTTTCATCGGTATTGATCACGGGAAAAAACCAACGGGTCCAGGTCAGCTCACTGTAAACGGGATTGTCATAAAGCTTGGTGTTGAACCTCTTTACAAAGGCTCTTGCCGCATATTCGCCCGGCAGATTTTTTCTGCTTGCCCAACGGGCGAGTGCCCTTGTTTTTCTGTGCATTTTATCCTTGAGCTTGTTGAAGGAAACCTCGCTGATATCAATGGTGCCCTTGTCGTATGAAAAGCCGAGAAAAGTCCACTTCTCATGAGGCATGGTGATTGTTTCCTTGTCGGGGTTTATGCTGAGTTTTCTTGAAGAAAGAAAGCTTTTTATCTTTCTTATGCTTTCATAAAGCTCCGTTTCATCCTTTGCGAAAACAAGTATATCATCGGAATAACGGATATAGGGAATATGCCTTTCGTAAAAGTATGCATCAAGCTCCCGCAGATAAAAATTCGCAAGAAAAGCCGAAACGGGTACCCCTGCCATAATTCCTTTATGCTCCTTTATAAGTTCACCGTCGTGCCGTACATAAGGGTTGCGAAGAAGAGATGCAAGAAACATATACAGCTGTACATCATCTGCAAGGGTCGTTTTAAGATCGAGAAGAAGAAGTTCAATATCCACAGAGCCGAAATAATTGCTTATATCGGCCTTGTAAACATATCTGCTGTCGAGGTTTCTGATTGAAAGAATATCCTCGACTGCCTTTTTGACTCCTGCGTTGTTGCGGAAGGAGTAAAGATTGGGTGCAAAGAGATAATCGTAATCCCGAAGGAGAAAGGATATAAGTTTGAGAACGTAGTTTTCCTCTCTGCCGAAGGTGTAAACGGTTCTTTTTTTGCCTGCCTTGGTTTTGTTGATAAGTGCTTTTTGCGGCACGGAAAATTCTTCACCGCTTTTGATTTTATTTGCGGTTGTGAGATATTCTTCGGCTTCAATAAAACACGCAAGGTCTGCGATATCCGTTTCACTGATGTTTCCCTGTTGAATTTTATGATTTATAAAGGTATCCCATATTTCTTTTTCGAAAAGCTTATCAATTATACTCATAAAAGCTCCAAATAAAAAAACAGAGAGAAAAATGATTTAACATCGCATTTTGCGATACGAAACCGTACACGAAGCGGTTGCCTGTAAAACCGATGAAGCTGCGTGCTGGGTTCTTCACAGGCGCATAAAGCTTTTCTCTCTGTTTTAAACAAATATTATCAAAGGTTCTTTTGATGCGGTTTGTAACGATCTGCTTTCCCTGTTCGCAGGAACTTTTGCATCAAATGCTTGGCATACATATAATCACTAAAAATATTATAACAAGCAGCATCATAAAAAGCAATCCAAATTTCTGATTCGATTCGGATTTTCCGCTGACAAACCCATGCTAATAATCACGGTGCAGCCGTGTATGTAAACCGTCGAAGGAGGAATGTAATCCGGAACTTGTTTCGGTATGTAATCATTTTCGCAAGGAAATGTATGTAATCAATCCGAAGGGAAAGACTTTGAATTACATACAGTTGTGCTGATTACATGCACGCTGAAGTGAGATTACATACCAATCCTTCGGATTGGATAGAAAAAAGCACCTCCGAAGAAGTGCTTTTTTCTGGTGGGAGAGGGTGGTGATTGCTGGTTTAAATTATTCAGTGCTCGTTTTCTGCTGCTTGTTTGTATAATTTACGATAGTGTAGTCCCACGGGCTAAAAACAGTCCCCCGGACTGTTTTCTTAACGCCCTTTCGAATCCACCCCAGGTATGTGCCGCTGACAAAAAAAATAAGAACACCGTAAGTACGATGCTCTTATTTGGTGGGAGAGGGTGGATTCGAACCACCGAAGTCACTGACAACAGATTTACAGTCTGCCCCCTTTGGCCGCTCGGGAACTCTCCCATATTCAATTGAACGCTACACCCTGATAAAAAGGTGGAGCTGGTGGACGGACTCGAACCCCCGACCTGCTGATTACAAATCAGCTGCTCTACCAACTGAGCTACACCAGCGTGTAGGTTTTGCGTCGAACGCAAGAAGTACTATAACACAATTATTTGCGTTCGTCAAGTCTTTTTTTGAGAAAATTCAAATTTTTTTTAAAAATCTTTTTTGTCCTGACGGGCAGTTTCTTCAGATCCGCAGTTTGCGGTTTTTCCACCTGCCTGCAAGGAAATAGACAGCACCGGGGATGCTCGTGCCGTAGGTTGCAAGGCCGTAGCCGAGGAAATAGCCGAATAAGCCCATGCCCAGGACCGTACCGAGCAGCCAGCTCAGACCGATTCGCAGCACAAGTCCGTCCAACAGGGAAAAAATAAGACCGAGACTTGAATTGCCGATGCCTGAAATAAAACCGTTGGTGCCGCGCATGATTGCCATGGCAGGAAAACTCCACACGATTGCACGCACAAAAACGGGAGCAAGTGCCAACACCTGTGTGTCATCGGTGAAAAGACGGAACAAAAATTCAATGTTTGTAATATACACGACAAAGAACAGAAGATACGTTGCACCGCTGTAAATCCAGCTCCAGTAAACCACCTGCCGCGTACGCTTGATATTGCCGGCAGCAATGTTCTGACCGACCATGGCAGAAGATGCATAGTTGAATCCCATGGAAATCTTCCGCACGACATCGTCCACCTTCAGACCGACGCCGAATACCGCAGATGCAGCCACACCGTCTGCATTGACGAGTGCGGTGACAAACAGCATCGAAATGTGCACCGCGGCACTTCGCAGAGCAAACGGTACACCCAGGGAAATGATGTTTTTGGCAGATTTCGGATCGGGTCTGAAAGAGCTTTTCTTAAAATCAAATCCGAACGCTTCCTTGTGCCGCAGCAGATAGAAGATCGACCAGATAAATGACACTGCCTGTCCGAGGACCGTTGCAAGGGCAGCACCGGGCACACCCCAACCGAACACACCGACAAACAGCAGATCCAGCAACAGATTTGTCACGGCTGCAATGGCAATATAAATACACGGTTGTACACTTTCACCCTCACCGCGTAAAATGGAGGCAACGAGGTTGTATCCGTAGGTAAAAAGCAAACCTGCCGAACAGATCAGCAAATAGTCTTTTGCCATGGAGAAGGCTTCGTCGGGCGTTTTCAGCAACCGCAAAACAGGGGATGCAATCAGAAAACTGACAACACTCATCACCACACCGAGTGCTGCCACAAGGGTAAACAGCGTCCCGATGCATTTTTTCAGTTCTTCGGTTTTTTTTGCACCCACCAACTGTGCAATAACGACCTGACCGCCCATCGCAAATCCCAGGGACAGCATATTCATGAAATTGAATACCTGTGAAGCGGTGGAGATTGCCGAAAGACCGTCGCTGCCGACGACATGACCGACAACGATCATATCCACAATGCCGTACAGTACCTGCAACACATTCGACAGCATAAAGGGCATCGAAAAAAGGAGTATCTGCTTTGGCAGATTCCCCGTTGTGTAGTCATGGATTATCTTTTTTCCGTTTGAAGTTTTCATGTTTTTATTATACCAAAAAAAATTAAAATAACAAGTTCTTTTTCTCTTGACAAACACCTTTCTTTGTATTAAAATGCCTGAGGTTCGTCAATATGAACATAAGATGATATTTATATATGTGCATTTTGAATAAGAGACAGAAAGGGAAATTGCCATGGCACAGACCAAAACAACCGTGCAGCCGCAGGTGCACGGAAAAGCAAAAGCCGCACCGCACAAAAAACCTTTGCACATCGTATTGCCTCTGAAAAAGTTTGCAGCTTTTCTCAAAAAGAATGTTGTCACCGTCGTTGCATTTTGTGCTGCATTGGTAACCGCGTTGATTGTGCCGCCCGATGCACAGTACATCGGTTATTTTGATGTCAAAACGCTGACCTGTCTGTTCTGCGTGCTGGCGGTGGTTTGTGCACTCAAGAACATCCGCTTCTTCTATCTGTTGGCACAACAGATTGTTCGTTGCTTCAAAACCGCACGTCTGAGCGTGCTTGCTTTGGTTTACATTACTTTCATCGGGTCGATGCTGATTGCAAATGACATGGCATTGCTGACCTTTTTGCCGTTGGGATATTTCGTTTTGCATTCCACGGGAAAAGACAATTACATGGCTTTCACGTTTATCATGCAAAACATTGCAGCCAACTTAGGCGGTATGCTCACCCCGTTCGGCAATCCGCAAAACCTGTATCTCTACACCAAATTCAACATCCCTACGCTTGAGTTTATGGGAATCATGGCGGTGCCGTTTGTGCTGTCCATTGCATTGATTACGGTGCTGTGCCTTGTTTTTGTCAAAAACGATCCTTTGCAGATCGAAGCCGCATCCGAACAGCTGCCCAAAGGCAGAACGGCTTTGTATCTTTGCCTGTTTGCGTTGTCCATTGCCATTGTGTTCCGCGGCATTCCGTATTGGATCGGGTTGATTGTGATTCCTGTTGTTTTGCTGTTTGCTGACCGCAAAGCACTCAGGGATGTGGACTATTCGCTGCTTCTGACCTTCGTTTTCTTTTTCATTTTTGCAGGCAACATGGCGAGAATCGACATTGTTCGCAATGCATTTTCCTTTTTGCTTGAAAAAAGCACGCTGCTGTTCAGCGTTTTGTCCTGCCAATGCATCAGCAATGTCCCGAGTGCCATTTTGCTTTCGCAGTTTACGGACAATTACAGGGAACTTCTTGTCGGTGTCAACATCGGTGGTGTCGGAACGCTTATTGCATCCCTTGCAAGTCTGATCACATTCCGTGAATACACCAAGCACAACCCGGGTAAAACAGGGAAGTATGTCGGTCAGTTTTCGGTTTTCAATTTCGGTTTTCTTGCCGTGCTTACCACATTTATGTTTACGCTGAATACTCTGATTGCATAATAAGAGCCTGAAAAAGAGGTACACTTCACAACGAAGCGTACCTCTTTTTGAATACTTTCATTTTACATATTTTACAGGTTGTTGGCTGCCTGCCATGCCTTTGCCTTGTCGGCAGACATACGGGTGATGTTTTCTTCCGGATGAACGGAATCCGCACCGCCGTTGACATACAGGAAGTATTTGCCGTTTGCGGTCACGTACAGGCTTTCTTCATAGCCGGCAGGATCACCCAGCTCACCGCTTGTAACTTTGGCAACAAGTGTAGCATTGTCGGTATCGTATTCAACTTTGCAAATGATTTTTTTCATATTTGTGAACTCCTTTTGTGAAAGTGAAAACATATTTGTTATATTATTATAACATATTGTGCTTAAAAATGCAAGATAATATGTATTTTTCGTTTGACTCAGAATTTAAGCAAGTAGGAAATGGAATTGAAAAGGAATTTGAACAGGTTCGTGATGCTTGCAATGATTTTTTCGAATGCATTGGCAGGTTCTGCGATTGTTTCTTCTGTTTGCAGGCTGAAAGCATTGTTTTCATACACATACAGGTCGCTCAGCAGGCTGCCGTCATTCTCGTTGAGCACAATTGTACGCACACCGTAAGGACCTGCCTTTGCGAACTGACAGCCGTAGGTCAGTCCCATGGTGATGCCGTCGTATGTGCCTGTGAAACCGCTTGTGTGCAGGTGACCGAAAAAGGCACCGACAACGTTTTTCTCTTTCCAGAGAGCGAACTGGGAAGCACAGGTGTTGTCGATCAATGCTTCTTCTGCATGGCCTGTTGCAATTTCGGGATTGAGTCTGTAAATGCCGGTTCCGTCTGCAAAAGCACCGGTATCCCAGGGTTTGCATTCTTCAAACAGTACGTGCACATCTTCTGTCGGGACGTGTTCAAAAACAACACCCGGTACGTTGCCGTTGTCAAATGTACGCATCCACTCCTGCTGTTCGGCATTGAGATTCTTACCGTTGTCCAGCAGCCAGAGACCGTATGCCGCCTCGTCGGAATCAGAGGACAGGATCGGCAGATACATATCGATGTGGCCGTCCGCATCGGCACTCATGTCGTAGATCAGACAGCCGGGATATTCGGAATAAATCTGCAGCCAGTCCTCGGTGGTGATGCCGCTTTTGTAGTCGTTGTTGCCCTGGGTGATGACATAGGGAATCCCGCTTTCTTCCAGCGGTGCAAAAAGCTGCGAAATGCAGGCACGCACGTTGGCAAGGGTGGTTTCGTAATCCCCGGCAACAACGCCTTCCTGAATCAGCTTGTCATCCGAGCCGATGTCGGCAGGTCTGCTGTCTTCCACGATGTCACCTGTCAACACGATCAGGTCGGGTTGGGTCAGTTCAATGGATTTTTCAATAAACTCCACAAGTCCTTTTGCCAGCACGGCATCGTCCTGCGGATCGCTGATCTGCAAGATGGTGAAGGTTCCGTCTGCATCAAAACGCAGTGCGGCGGTTTCGCTTGCGGTTGCGGAAAAAACAAATCCGCTCAGAAGCATGCACAGGCAAAGAACAATGGAAATCGTCTTTTTCATAATCATCTCTCCGTTTTCAATAGGATATATAATATAGTATAGCACAGCCTGCCGTTCTTTGCAAGATGCAGCATCGCATCACCGGAGGTTGCTGAATCTATGTGCAACATTCCGTCGGGGGACGAAAGAATCTCAGGTGGTTTTTTTCTGCCATATTTGTCTTGTCAAAATTCGTTTTTATGGTATACTGATAATGAAAAAGAATGGGAGGGAGTAATATGAATCTTCGTATGTTGCATTGTGAAGGGGACAAGATAATCGACTCCGAAGGACAACGGATTTTTTTGCGAGGCACCAATCTCGGAGGATGGCTGCTCGATGAACTGTGGATGGGATATTTCAAAGGTGGAGATGCCCAGTGGGATATCGTAACAACGCTCGAAAACCGATTCGGTAAACCGGAAGCGGACCGCCTTATAAAAATACGTGAGGATCACTATATAACCGAATGTGACCTGGACTATCTGCAGTCACTCGGATTTACCTGCGTGCGAGTGCCGTTCTGGTATCGCAATTTTCAGACGGATGATAACGGCACATGGAAACGCAAAGCAAACGGTGAAATCGATTTTTCACGTCTTGATTGGGTGGTTGCGGAATGCGGCAAAAGGGGAATGTATGTTATTCTGGATATGCACGGTGTGCCGGGACACCAGAGCATTGCCCACCATTGCTGCCGTGTGAATCATTGCAAATTGTATGATGAAACCGAGGAGGGGGCACATTTCCGTGCACTCGCCTGCACACTCTGGAGTGAAATCGCCCGTCATTTTGCAGGCAACGGTACGGTGGCTGCCTATGACCTGATGAATGAGCCGATGTGCGATTATGAGGGTGAAGAGAAGGTCAACAGCAAGTATCACGATGTTTATTCGTTGCTTTATGATGCCGTCAGGGAAAATGACCCCGATCACATCATCACACTTGAGGCGATCTGGACACCCGATGATTTACCGCATCCCGGGGAACGCGGTTGGGAAAATGTGATGTATCAGTACCACCTGTATGATGATTCCGACGAAAGCTACAAGCAGGTGACCCTGCACCACGCAAGCCGCGGATTCAATGTGCCCGTGCTGGTGGGCGAGTTTTCTCCATGTCGCGGTACGGCCACCTGGAAATATATATTGAACCTGTTCAACGAATGCGGTTATCATTGGCAGACGTGGACATACAAAGGACATTGTCCCAAAGGAAAAACGAGCGAATGGTTTATGTTCGGCTCGGATGATGAGGACAATGTGGTTGACATCAACAACGATTCAATCGAGGAAATTGAACGCAAATGGTCGTCCGTCCGAACGGAAAATGCTTGCAAGCCGATGAATGACCATGCGTTGCTTTCCGAATATGCAAAAAAGTAAGCATTGTATGCTGCCATACAGGAGGAGAAAATGAATATGAAAATTACATGGTACGGGACGGCGACCATCGGAATTGATGACGGACAAACGAAATTGCTTTTTGACCCGTTCGTACGGACGAATAAACGGATTGAAACCACCCCCGTTGAAGGATTTGTCGGCTTTGATGCGATCCTTGTCACACACGGACATTTTGATCATATCTGCAGCATTCCTGCACTTGCCGAAAAAGATAAAAATGTCCCGATATACTGTACCGAAATACCCAAACAAACACTGACTGTCAGAGGTGTGCCGACTGAACGCATTCATGTTGTCCGACCGGATGATGTGGTGCAGATCGGTGCATATACCATCCGTGTTCATCGGTTCAGACACATTATTTTTGACCCGCTCTACATTCTTTCCGTTGTTCCCAAATGTGCTGTCATGTTGCCGAAACTGCTCCGTCAGGTATATGCCAATCGCAATATGCCGGAGGGTGGGGAGATTGTTGCGTATGAAATCGAAGCCCACGGTAAAAAGATCTTCCTGACCGGTTCTTTTCGTGAGTATCCCGAAGAGAAGTATCCCGAGGATGTTGATCTCTTTATTCTTGCCAACGGCGGCAGCGTTTTTGTACCCGAAAAAACAAAGGATTTCATTGCTCGCTATCATCCGAAAAAAATCATGGTCGATCATTTTGACGATGCATTTCCGCCTCTTACGAGAAATGTCAGTGTCAAAAGGCTGCAAAAAACGGTTCACAAGAACCATCCCGATATACAGTTCATCGTTCCGGAAGTCTGCAAGGCTGTTGTGTTTTGATAACAGCAATGCATCCGCTGTTTGCTGTACAGGCAGTTGAACGCAATCCATGAAGCGGTTATTGTATTGCGACAACCGTTCCTTTATTATAGGTGTTGTAAAAATGACAGAAGGAGGATTGCTTTATGCATCTTTTGCTTGGAGAAAACATCAGGAAAAAACGTCTCGAATGCAACCTTACACAGGAGGAGATGGCGACGCATCTCGGGATCTCGGCCCAATCGGTCAGCAAGTGGGAACGTGGGGATGGGTACCCCGATATTGAAATGTTGCCGTCATTGGCACATTATTTCAATACCGATATTGACGAGCTGCTCGGTATGAGCGTTGCCGAACGAAACGAAAAATACGAAGCCGTCAATAAGCAGTGGGAAGAAAACAACAAAACAGGCAGACACAACGAAAATACGCAGCTGATGCGTGAGGCATTGCGAACTTTTCCCAATGATGCCCTTTTGCTTGTGCAGCTTTCGACATCGCTTGAAAAACTGGACGGCACTCCCGAGGAAAAAGAGAAAAATCTTCGTGAATCCATCGCCGTGCAGGAACAGATCATCAGATATTGCGATGATTGCGAAGTCCGCGGAGCTACGCTTTATAACATCTGTTTTGCCTATCGCAAAATCGGTGCACATGAAAAAGCATTGGAACAGGCAAAAAAGCTACCAAACCTTTATAAAGCACGCGAAAATGCACTGGTGTATTTTTTGCAGGGTGCAGAAAAACAAAAGGTTGCCCAAGAAGCACTCACACCGCTTGCCTGGGCTGTTTCGCACCACCTGTCTGCCTTTGCCGAAACAAAAAACGATCCGCAATACCTGACAAAAGCAATCCGTATTCTTGATATTTTGTTTGAGGAAAAAGATGCATTTGTGCAGAGAATATACAGCAGCCTGGTCGAAAAAAGCAGATCATAAAACAGGTGTATTGTGTGATACGAAAAGAGCAGAAAACGGTTGCGGATGTTGTTTCCGCACCAATATATACCAACGCAAAAAAACGACTATGACCGAAAAAATCATAGTCGTTTTATTATGCATTTGATTGCAATATGCAGTCGTTTTTTGTTGCTGCAAACAAAGCTATTGGTTGCGGAAAATCAGCGAAGTTGTTTTGCAGTTTGGAGCAACTGCATGAATGCCTGCATGACACCCGAAGCACATCTGCCGCCCAGGGAAACGGATTCTTCATAATGCAGCGGTGCAAAAATGCTGCCGAAGTCATTGTCGGGTACGATATAGCCGATATGGTCATTGCAAAGACCGACCACCGCCAGATGTCCCTCTGCGAGTTCACGCATGGAAGGATAGTCCCATCCGGTGCCGTTGTAGCTGTCCTTTGCACCAAACGCACCTCCCACAAGCAGTTCGGGCATCATTTCTCCGGGAATGAGCACGAGTTTCAGGGTGTTGCCGAGTTCAGCGTAGCCGATTTCGGTCATGATGTGATAGACTTGCCTGCCGTTTTCGGTGGATTTTATGAGATTGTTATTGATGATTTTTATTTTGCCTGCAAGTTCAAGCACGGCATTGTCGCACGGAAAACGGAATTCACGCACAATGACATTGAGAATCGGCTCGATGCTTTCATATTTGCTTTCGTCAGCCCCAAGCACAAAACGGGCAATGGCTCTGCCGTATTCGGCAATCCCCTCGTTACGGGAAATGCCTTTTGGAATGTGCGGACCGCGTTCGGTTGCAATGGCTGCCTGTGCACCCTGGATGAACATGGCATCAAAACCCTGCTCTTCAAATTCCTGACACATAAAGTACGGAAAATCGGAGCTGATCTGCGTCTGACGGCTGCCGTAACAGACAGGATGGGCTGCAAGGAAGACAGTATACAGCGGCTTTGTTCCGTCATCGGGAACAAAACGCAAAGAAGTGAGCGTGTTGTCCTTGACCATCGGCGGACGCTTGTCACGGGAAAAGTTTGTTCCGTCAAGAGATGCAAACGAAAGTGTGCCCTGTTTCATATTTTCCAAAGCTTCTTGTGTTGCTTTGACGGCGGATCGGAACAGCTGCTCCATCATGGCAGGATTCTTGCCGTTGACTGTTTTTTCGGGTGTCCCCTTGCGGATGGCACGCGGATTCACCTTGACAGCCTGCAGCAGATCCCCCCACAGTCCCATGGTATCTGCACCCGAATGGCAATGCGTGGCACTGACATGCAGCGAAAGAATGTTATATTCTTTGATACAAGCCTGCAAACGCTTGCGGATGATTCGTACATCCGTGTTGGAAATGCCCACGCAGTCAATGACGGCAAATATGTGTATGCCTCTTCCCGAGCCGTCGCTGATTGCCATGACACGGATGAGCTGATCGGTCAGAAACCCGTCTGCCTTGTTCGGCGGAAAAACAAGATAACCGCCGACATATAAATCCCCTTGGATTTTTTTGGGGAGAATGCTTGCCTTGCTGAATCCGACCGCCCATTGTGCATTCGCTGCAGGGGTATTCAGAAAACGGTCATTGCCTGCAAGAAAGCCTGTATTGTCACGGTTTTCCATGGTGGGAATACCATTGTCGGATATTTTGTCAGCCAGCTTTTTCAGAACACCTTGGGCAAGGGCATCTCCTTTGTCCATCCATTTGCGTTTGTTTTTTTTTATCGGAGAAATATTTGTTTATTTGCTTTCGGGCGGTTACGGTGCCGACAGCACCGATGACAGCACCTGCAAAAAACGAAAGAAAAGCGGTTTTTTTCATCTTTCTCCCCCCTTATTTGAAACGGATGCCGTATGCAATGGCACCTTTTTCTTTTTCAAGACAGTCAAAACCGTATTTTTGATAAAATGCCTGTCCTTTTTTGTTGCCTGATCCGACGGTCAGCATAACACCCTTTATGCCGTTGTCTTTCAGGTGTTCGCAAAGTGCATCCACCAGCCTGTGACCGAGTCCCATGCGTTGATATTCGGGCAACACATCAATATGCAGATGGGCAGGATATTCATTTTTATATTTTCCCTGCATGTTGGCAGAGCCTGCGGCGGATTTGCGGCGCAGAAATTCCCATTTTTTGAATCTCGGAATATATTCAGCCTGAAAGCATTCGTTGTAGCGATCAAAGTTTTCCGCACAGATGACATATCCGATTGCTTTGTCGTTTTCATCGACAGCCACAAAGCAGTTTCTGCCTTCTTTTTCAATAAAGTAATCGCAATAGGTTGTCAGAATAAAGTGCTTGCCGCGTAGGGTCTGCTTGCTCGGCCCTTCGCTGTTCAGGCAGACAAAACGCACATCTTCTTTGTCCTTTTCTTTATACGGTCTGATCGTCACCATAATACTACTCCTGTTTTACACAAGGGAAGAAGTTTGTTCGAAAAGCCTGTCTCAGACTCTGCAAACAAAATACAAAATTTTCTTACCTATTATGATTCTATCATCAACTTATGTAAAAAACAACATGCAGTTTCAATAAAATAATGCAAAATTTAAGCAACTTTCAATGATTTTCATGTATTGTATAGATGGAAAAATATATAAGCGGAGGTTGGTTTTATGATTAAGAAATTTGCAGCACTGTTCGGCAGTGTTTTTGAAGACAACAATGTGAATGTGCGTATTTGTTACAAAAACACCCGTGAGGTCTGCTATTGCGAAAAAACGCACAGATGTACCGACGAAAAATATATCCTGACCGTCTGCGGAAAGGAAGCGGAAATTCTTTGCTCGGGTGAAAAGAGTGCGTTCTATGCCCTTTGCGACCTTGCGATGCGGCTGGATGAAAACGAGCTCGCAGACGGAACCTATGTCTGTGCACCGTCATTTCAGGTCAGAGGCTACATAGAGGGTTTTTACGGCACTCCCTGGACACATGAAAGCAGACTTTCCGTGCTGTCCTGCATGGCAAAAAGGCGCATGAATACGATTTACTACGCACCCAAAGACGATGCGTATCACAGGGATTTGTGGAGGGATTTATATCCCGAGGAAAACCTTCTGCGACTCAAAGAATTGCTTGATGCCGCAAAAAGCTATTATATGGATTTTTACTGGTGCATTGCACCCGGTCTTTCAATGAAATATTCGGATGAAGCCGAGTTCAATACCCTCATGGAAAAGACAAAGCAATTGTATAATATCGGAGTGCGTTCGTTCGGACTTCTTCTTGATGACATCAACGAAGAACTTGAATTTGAAGAAGACCGTGCCCTGTACGGTGAAACGGTCAATGCTCATATCGAGCTGATTGAAAAATACTATGCCGCACTGCTTACGATTGATAGCAGAAACAAACTTACCGTTTGTCCGACACTCTATAACGGCAAGGGTACGGAATATTACATTTCAAAGTTGGGACAGAACATCTCCCCGATGATTTCGATTTTCTGGACAGGCAGGGATGTCTGTTCACGGGATCTGACAAGTTTTGAAGCTCTGAAATTCATCGAGGGTACGCACCATAAGCCGCTGTATTGGGACAATTATCCCGTCAATGACTGCTCGATGTTCAACGAAATGCACCTGTCACCCATCATCAACCGTGAAGCGGATCTGTGGAAATATGCCGAGGGTATTATTTCCAACTGCATGGAATATGCCGAGTGCTCCAAAATTCCGCTGATTACTTTTGCAGACTATCTTTGGGACAGCGAAAATTATGATTCCGAGGCCTCTTACGAAAAAGCCATCCGTCAGGTGGTAGGCAAGGAAAATGCAGAAAACTTCCTTGTTTTTGCGGATCACCTGTATACCTCGTGCCTGAAGGATGCCAATTCAAGACGCATGCACAAGCTGTTCAATGATGTGGAACGGGCATTCAACGCAGGTGACATTGCACAGGCAATGACACTTGTCAGCGGTTATGTTGAAAAAATGACCCTCTGCCGTGCCTATCTGGCTCTTGACCTGCCGATCTGCCGTGAGCTTGCAAAATGGTCTGCCAAATTTGCCGTTGCCTGCGATATCATCACCACGCTTGTGGAATATGTCATGGACAGTGACGACGAGCTGCTTGCAAAAATTGATGCACTCATCGACCGTTATGATTCCATGCCCGTCCGCCTGACCCCGGATATGAATCTCAAGGAGGAGCTCGGTAATCTGCTGCATGCAGACATATTTTAAAGGTAACAGAATTCTGCAAATGAGTGACAAATGAACGGATTGTCGGCTTTACAAAAGCAACACACCGACCGATCGCAGCAAAACCGCCTTCACACCGAAGGCGGTTTTACATTTGGAGATATGAAGAAGAAAGGTCATCTGTCTTTTTCAAAAGACAAAATTTCTCCTGTTTCGGCGTGGATGTCGTATTCGTATTCGGTAAGACCGACACGGAATTCCACTTCGTAGTGCCACACACCGTTTTCATATTCACGCTCGGTACGGTCAAACACGGTATCCGCAGCTGCCACACCTGCATGGTCAAGGGCAAGCTGCTGTGCGGCTTCGGGTGTGATGAAAACCGGCTGCTCATAAGGTGTTGAAACGGCATTGTCCGCTATCGAATCGGGGATGAACAGGGAAGTGGTCGGCTCATTTGTCACTGCATCGGGCAGTATAGCAATCTTGTCAATCGCATCTTCGACCTGTTCAAGTTTGCTTTCAACTGTATCCGCAATGGGATCGATTTTGCTTTCGATTGCATCTTCAATCGATTCGAATCGGCTTTCTGCCGCATCTTCAATCTGTTCTGCTTTGTTGTCGATCTGTTCGCCTACCTGTTCCGCTTTGTCGCAGCCGGTAAAAATGATAATCGCTGTAAGCACAAGAATGATGGCGATGATGATTTTTTCAAACATGATAAAACCTCCTGTTTTGAAAGTTCAAAAATATAAATTGCGGTTTGTCGAACGGAGTAGCCGTCCCCATGATTGACTCCCCGAAACCTCTGCAAACCGTAATGCATCCGTCTGAAAACAAAACAGGGAAGCATTGTCTGCATATAAAAAATTCAGCCCGGTAATCAGCTTTCCTTGTTTTGATTTTCGGGGACTAATGAAAAGCAAAAACACAACATATTGTTGCTGTGTTTATTATAGCACATCTTATATTGTATTTGCAATAAATAATTTGACTTTACGCAAAAAATATGCAAGAATATAAAAAGACGGAGGTGAGGAGATGGAATATTCAGCAAAGCGGAATGCAAAAAATCTGATTCTGATTGTTTTTTTGATGGCGGTGGCTTGGGTTTGCAGAAAAATAATTTTCACAACAGAGGATGCATTCGTTGCAGCTTTGCTGACGATGCTTCGCAACTGCATTCATATCTCCATTGTTGCGGTGTGGACTGTTTCCATCTATATGCGGGTCATCAACAAAAGTGTGCGAAGTCTGCTGATGACCGTCGGGGTGATGATGGTCGGGTGGCTGCTTGTGCGCACCTGTAAATGGGAGTTCCTTGAAACGACCGACGCACTGACCCGTTATCTCTGGTATGCGTTCTACATTCCCATGATTATGATTGCACTGATCGGTGTTTTTATCACCCGTTATATCGGGCAGTCGGACAGCTTTGTCTTGCCGAAAAAATACAGATTGCTCTATATTCCTGCCTTGCTTTTGATTCTTGTTGTTTTTACCAACGATTACCACCGCTTTATGTTTGAGTTCCCCAACGGGATATACTATTTCGATACCTCTTATACCTACAATTTCTTCTTTTTCATTGTGGGGGCATGGTTTGTTTTGCTCGGCTTCTATTTTGTGTTGATGCTGTTGCTCAAAAGCCGTGTTCCGGGCAGCCGTTCATTCCAGAAGGTGCATATTTTTATTATGGGCGGTGCGGTTATATTCTGGTGTGTTTACAGCTTTGTCGGTGCCGATGTGGACCTGACCGCCGTAGACTGCACGCTGATTACGCTTTTGCTTGAATGTGCCATTCAGAGCGGCCTGATTCGTACCAACACCAATTATGCAAAGCTTTTTGAGATTGCAAGTGTGACCGCACAAATCGTTGATGATGATTTTACGCCGCATCTGGTTTCGCAGTCTGCCTGTGTTTTTGAAAAAGAAGCCATGCAGGCAGCCGTTGCAACACCGCAGAATTTCGGTGACTTTATTCTCAACTGCGAAAAAATTTCGGGCGGCTATGTGTTCTGGCAATATGATATCAAGGATATTACCGAGCAGATTGAAACTTTGCAGGAAACGCAGAAGCGGCTGAGCGAAAACAACGATCTTTTGCAGGCAGAAATTGAGCTGAAGGAAAAGCAGGCAAAAACCGAAGAAAAAACAAGACTTTTCAGCAAGCTCATTCAGGAAATTTCGCCGCAGCTTGCAAAAGCGGATGCCTTGCTGGATATTGCAACCGAAAACCCGCCGGAGCGCAACCGTTCCCTTGCAAAGCTTGCCGTGCTCGGGGCTTACATCAAGCGACGGGGTAATCTGTTTTTGCTTTCCGAGGACAGACCCGCATTGGAGGCAAAGGAGCTTGAATTCTGCTTGCTTGAATCGTTGAGCAATCTGCAGCTGCTCGGTGTGCTGACCTCGCTCACATTTGAATTGCAAAAAAATCTTTCTACGGAAACGGCCGTAAGGATTTACGATATTTTTGAATTTCTCACGGAGGAAATCATGGAGCACGCAAGTGCGGTGCTTGTGAAGCTGTGTGAAAAAGAAGACTGCATTTTCATGCGGATGATGGTGGATGTGAACCAAAAAATCACAATCAACACCGCAAGTGATGCCTTGCAGAACGCAGAAATTTCCTTTGAATACGGCGATGAGGATCTGACGATTGACATCCGCCTTGCACAAGGAGGGATTGCCGTATGACACTCTTTGTGGATTTGCATACATATTGCAAAGCGTTTTTTCTGCTGCTGTTCTTTTTTTCCGTCAATTTGTCATTTTGTCTGACATTGTGGAGCCTGCGTTATAAATTCCTGCTGCCGAAAATCATTTCCCCTCTGTGCGGATTTGTTTGTGTCGTCTTTTTTCTGCCGTTTGCAACCGACATTCTGTCTGCACGCTTTTACTCAACCGCAAGTGCACAGGCCTATACGGCATATTTCACTTCTTTGCCGGCATGGATTGTGATTGCAACGGCCTTGCTTACATTTTGTCTGCTTATCGGCATAATCTTTTTTCTGTATCGCAAAAGCAACAGCAATCTTTCACCGTTTTCGGTCAAGGAAAGTCTGGACAAATTGAAAACGGGAATCTGCTTTGCCTATAAAAGCGGCATGATCAAGCTCATCAACCGCAAAATGGATGCCCTGCACCGTATTATTGTCGGCTATGAAATGCAGAATGCACTTGAATTTATTTCCATTTTGCAGAACGGACAGCTGCAACCCGGTGTGGAGCGACTGCAATTTGGTGAAAAAATCACACTCCGCTTGCCCGATTGCTCTGTATGGAGCTTTTCTGTGCGTGAAACGGAAAAAATAATTGAAATCACCGCTGCCGACACAAGCGACATTTATCGTGTGTCGGAGGAATTGCAGGCAAGCAATGCCGAGCTGCGGTTTATGAATGACCGTCTTGAAAAATACGGAGAAAACGTGGACGAGCTGACAAAAGCCCGGGAACGGCTTGAAACCAAGCACCGCATCCATGCGGATCTGGGCAACACCCTGCTTGCAACCAGACTTTTTTTGCAGAACCATGACGGCAACCCCGATGAGCTTATCAAGCTCTGGAAGCGAAATATCATTGTGCTCGGCGGTGAGGACAATGCCCTTGCTTATGATGCACTGCAGGGCTTGTTCCGTGCTGCACAGGCGGTCGGCATCCGTGTGGAAATGACGGGTGAAATCCCCGAAAAGGAAAGCATCAAACGGCTGTTTCTGGATGCGGCGGCAGAAGCACTGACCAATGCCGTCAAGCACGCAGATGCAAGCGAATTCAGTGTGTCATTTTCTTCCGATCTGTTCAGCTGTACGGCAAGCTTTACCAATAATATTAACAAGCCCTTGCAGGAAATCCGTGAGGGTGGCGGACTTTCGTCCATTCGAAAAAAAACACAGCAGATCGGTGGCAGAATGACAGTTGAAACCGAACCGGAATTTACTCTGAAATTAAAAGTTCCTAAATAAGGAGAACATCGTATGATAAACGTACTTATAGTTGAAGATGACCGAATGGCAAGCAAGCTGCTTGAAGTGTTTTTACAGGACAGTGAGGTCTATAAGGTCATAGCCACAGTTGAAAGTGCTTCCATGGCAGAGCTTTTCTGCAGTAAAAAAATGTGCGATCTCATACTTATGGATGTTTGCACATCAATGAATGCAAGCGGACTTGATGCCGCAGAAAAAATCAAGGCATCGTATCCTGAAATAAAAATTATAATCATTACAAGTCAACCTGAAATAAGCTTTCTTGAGAGAGCAAAAAATATCGGTGTTGACAGCTTCTGGTATAAAACTCCGGTTGCAAGTGAATTGATAAGTGTAATGGACAGCACGGTTGCGGGGAAAAATGTGTATCCCGATATGACTCCGACGCTGAAGATGGGCTACGCATTGAGTGTGGATTTCACAGAACGTGAGCTTGATGTCTTGCGTGCGCTTATCACGGGTGACACAAACAAGGAAATCGGAGAACGGCTGAATATGTCGCAATATACCGTGCGCGATTACATTCAGAGTATGCTCGAAAAAACAGGATTCAGGAGCCGTACCGAACTCGCCGTAAAGGCAAGAGAAAGCGGACTTGTAATCAATCAATAACTACGGGGCTGTGAAAACAGCCTCTTTTCTTTTTTTGCTGTATTTCTGTTTCTTTACCCCTACAAATGTAGGTAGATGAAAAAGATGTCCTGATTTATAATAATAAATAATTATGCAAAAAAGGAGTTAAATGTATGCAAAAGAAAATTTTAAGTCTGATTCTGGCTTTTGTTCTTGTCTTCGGCTCAATGTTGCCCTTGGGGGCTGTTTTGCCTGCTGCCGAAGCGCAGGCAGCAACTGACTATCAGTATAACGCCTTTGCATCGACCGTGTATGTCAGCACTTATGAAGAGCTGCGCCTGGCGGTCAAGAATGCCGTTGATAATCAGACAATTGTTCTCAGAAATGATATTGACTGTGTTTCTGCTAACCCTAATCATTCCTACGGCAACCTTGAATTCACAGTTGACGGCACGGTCGTGTTGGATATGAACGGCTGCAGCATCAGACTGTCTTCCCGTGAAGCATGGTGCGGCTTCAGAATCACAGGTCCCACAAACCTGTTCATTATGAACTCGGATGATGAAATTGATTCCTTCCTGAGCTACCGTCCTGTGGATTTCGGCGGACAGATCCATAAGCTTTATTCGCAGAGCACCATTGAAGTGAACAATAAGCAAGCCGAGCTGTATATTCTTGACGGTGTGCATATTGTTCTTGAACGCAATGCAAATGTCGATATCAGTAAAATCGTTTCGGCCTTGCTGATTTACAATATTGCACATCTTGATGTTTACGGCGATGTGAACGATACCACAGGTGTTATTTCCGCAGAGGAAGAAAACAGCGACGGAATCGTTTTTGCGGATACTACAGATGATAAAACTGCATTTGTTGATTCTTCCGTCTTCCTTCGTTCGGGCAGCATCAATGCAACAGGTGTCAGTGTCAGAGTGGATTACCTGAAAAAGGATGCCTTCAAAAATTTCAAAATCGGTGCTTGGATGAGCTCATTGGATGTGACCTCGGGCGCTCCCAGAATGTATGTTGATTCCGCTTGTGATCTGCTGATGCAGGATATTGCGCTCAACGGCGGTCAGTTCGGTTATCAGTTATATACTTATACTGATATTGCTCCCGAAACAACGGTTGTCAGCGCATACAACAAAACCACCGACGGTTCTGCTGTTAATTTCAATGTTAACAAAGCAGAATGTGCACACAACGGAATTACAACCAAGCTGCTCAGCTTTGTCGGCGGTCATTTTGATCGTTGCCTGAAATGTCAGGCAACTCTGCTTGAAAGCGGCCACGAGGCTGACGCAACGGTTCCCTGCACAAAATGCGGCCTTACAAAGCTGCAGAATGCCCCCGATGTGGCTGTGCTTGACGAAGAGAACATGATTGAGGTTGCCACCTTTGCCCAATTCAGAGACGCACTCAGAAGCAACCGCAGCAATGTGACCGTTCGTCTGACGGCTGATATTTTCGACGCAAGCTGGACTTACGGTGACAGAGCAGAGCCCATCGTGATTGCTTCTTACGGCAATGTGATCATCGACCTCAACGGCCACGCGCTTGGTGCGACAACAGAAGAAAGCAAGGCCCTGCTTGTGCTTGAGGACAATTACGCCAACGATGCAGGCTTTGCAAATCTGGTCATCATGAATTCGGCTTCCAAAACGGGCACACTTGTTAATATGCTCGGCAATCTGATTCAGCTCGACAATGAAAAGAGCTCTCTGACCATCTTGCCGCGTGTGAATCTGACAGTTGATAACGCAGGCGAGAGCGACAGCGCCGTTATCGTTGCAAGAAATTTTGCAAACCTGAAAATGTATGATTGCGAAATCAAAAACATTAACGGCTACGGCATTTATTTTGACAACACCTCCGCAAGAGCTTATGAAAACTCTGTGGTGGATACCTGCGAGCTTACCATCACAAGCGGCAACTCCTGCTTCTCCTTCGGTTCCGGTGCATTCACAGGTGAAACATTTTATCACTTCTCTCTCGGCATGGCCTCCTTTAATGTGCCTGCAGGAAGCGACATTGCAACCATGCAGTGCAACAGCCAGAGTGATGTAAAATGGAGCAATCTCATCAAGGGCTGGTATGACAAAGAAACGCAGGAAAACAAAGGCTACATACTGGCAGAAAATATTGTTGAAATTGATGATGCACTTGTTAATCATTACAAAGGTCAGAATGTTTCAATTCTGACTTACAAAACCTTTGCTGACTGTAATGAACATGATAATGCAAAAAGTTTTGAATATCTGTTGCGTGATGCCGAAGCGCATTATGCAAGCTGCCACAAGTGCGGACGCACGTACACTGCAGAACACACCAAGGTTGACTCCTGCTCAAAGGGAGAGGTGATTGTATGCGAGTGCGGAATCAAGGAAAAGGTTGTTGCACATACGATCAGAGCACTCTCTGCGAAGAATCCTACCTGTGAACAGACCGGTATAAAAGAAGGATATTACAGATGTATTGTTGCGACCTGCGGCAAGTATTTTGCTGATGCAGCAGGTAAAACTGAAGTTGCAAAAGAAGATGTTATCATCCCTGCAACGCACACGTTGAATTTTGTTCCTGCAGAAGGTCCCGAATATCCGTCCTGTACAGACAACTGCATCCTTGCACACTACCACTGCTCCAAGTGCGAACGCATGTTTGCTGATGAAAACGGTACAACCGAGCTGACGGAAGCTGAGGTTTACTTCACCGGAGCGCATGATTTTGAATATTTCACCAACAAGTATCCCACCTGTGAGGATTACGGCGTTATTGAGCACAAATGGTGCCGCAATTGCAATCAGTATTTTGCACCCGACGGCAGCATCGGAAAGCAGGAGGACTTCTTTATCGAGCCCAACGGACACGGTATTCTGGAGTATGTGCCCTATGAAGCTGAATGCTGTTTTGCAGACGGCAATGAAGCGTATTATGTTTGCCCCGATTGTGATAAAATGTTTGCTGATGCGGACGCAAAAGAAGAGCTGCAGCCCGAAGCAGTCATCATTCCCGCCATTGGCCATCATGATCTCGTTTTCAACGAAAAGCTTGACCCGGGTTGCGAAACTCCCGGTCATGAAGCTTACTATGAATGTCAGCGTTACAACTGCGGCAAGCTGTTTGAAGATGCTGAAGGCACCAAAGAAGTAACAGAAGAAGACATTTATATTCATTATCTTACCCATACTATGCTGCTGCAGGAAGAAAAAGCACCCACCTGCACCGAAGACGGCTATGTTCAGCATTATCTCTGCCTGAATTGCGGCGGCACCTTCTCCGGCCCCGGCGTGTATGTTGACCCCACAGTCGAAAAGCTCGGACATGATTATGTTGATGGCGTCTGCACCCGTTGCGGTGAAAAAGAAATGACTGTACTCAAGGGTGATGTGGACGGAAACGGAAAAATTGAGGCTGCAGACGCAAGACTTGCTCTTCGTGCAGCTGTCGGTCTTGAAACGCTTACGGAAGAACAGACTCTTGCTGCAGACGTGGACGGTACAGTCGGCTTATCTGCATCGGATGCGCGATTGATTCTTCGTGTTGCCGTCGGACTTGAGAGCTTTTCATAAGCATATTTGATCTTCAGGCACTCTTTGCTGAGTGCCTGTTTTTCTGCTCACCCTACAAATGTAGGTTGTTTGACGGCATTATATTCTTTATTATATTAGAGTGTATGTCTATACCAAATTCATATGACCAAAGGAGAACCAAGAATGAAAAAACTATTCAGTATTTTACTTGCTTTTGTGCTTGTAGCAGGTGTGTTTGCGCCTGTCGGACTGTTGCCTGAAATGCCGAAAGCAGAAGCGGAAACAGCCCCCACCTGTACCATTTCACCTATTGAAATCAGTTCCTACACTGAGCTCAATAATTTTCTGCTCCAGGCTTACAACGGCATGGTGCTGCAGCTGACAGCTGACATCACGCTTACAAACCCCACCTATGACATCACCATTGAGCCCGATATGTACAACTTTGAAGTTGTGCTTGACCTGAACGGCCACGACATCACCATCACAGGCGCCAACAGCTCTAACGGCCTGTTTTATCTGTGCTGTCCCAATTCCTCCTTCCACATCATGAACAGCGCTTATAAATTCAACAACATCAGCGGCACCACTTCCGTTATCAAAACGGATTTGAGCGCAGAGGGCATTGTCAATCTGAACAACAGCACGGCATCCTGCTATATTTACCCCGGCATTTCCCTGCAGGGCAGCACAAGCGATGCTCTTGTGAAACTGTATAAATTTGAAGAATTCATGATGTACGGATCCGACATCACCGTTACCGATGCAAGCTCCTATGCAGACTGCATTGCTTTCTATAATGGCTCTCTCGACGGCAGCAATGTCATTGCACTCAACAAAGCAAACCTCACCGCCAAAAAGGGCGACTGCATTGATCTTCGCGGGGCGGGCAAATTTACTGCGAACAGCTACGACACATTTGTGCTGAATCATGTTATGCTCAATGTCAATGATGACAATGCCTATGCCATCAATCTCAGTGATGCAAAGAACGCAGACTCCACGGTGAAAATAGGAAAGCTGAGTATGGATCCCGACCGTGTCAATGTTGAAGTCGACAATCCGTATTACGGCATCAGCTATCACAGCGGCCTCATCCAGGATATTTACAGCGGCAACAGTGTGTATTTCTATAACAGCAAGCTGATGAACACGGAAACCATGTGCTCCCACAGCAGCCGTGAAAATGTTTTCACCTGTTCTGTTAAAAACGGACACATCTTTATGTGCAGCACCTGCAAGTGTGACTATTATATCTCTCCGCACGCACGCAAGACCTACCTGGCACCCACTGCCACAGCCGAAGGCAACACTGCCGGTGAAGCCTGCAATGTCTGCGGCTATGTGAATTATTATAAGCTTCCTGCCGAAAGCATGGTCGATCCCTTCACCAACGTGCAGGAGGTCGCCTCCTGGGCATCTCTTGCCAATGCTGTTGCGGTTTCTCATCCGACCACAATCAGACTGAAGAACGATATTATTGTTGAAGATCATAACAATTCCTATACCCTGACCCCCAAAACAAGAGGCAATCTTGTTATTGACCTGAACGGTCACAACCTGATCGTAAATTCCAACAAAACAAAGTATCTCTTTAACCTTTCCTATGCACAAACCGGTTATCTCGGCACAAATCTTTCCATCGTCAGCACCACAGATGTAGGTGGCGGCAATGTCATTTTCAACACAACGCAGAAAAATGCTGCTGTTGTAAGACTTGCTCACAAGGCAAACAGCTTTAATGCTATCCGTGTCGGTGTCATTCTGGGCTCTGACACAGATTCTTCGCTGAATACCACAGAGGCCACCGCACAGACCTATGCCATTGATGTCAGCGCAGCACACAAGCTCAACATCTATACTGCAAGTGTTTACAACTACAAGCAGAACGGTACTGCCATAAGATTTGTAGTTAATGCAGCAAATACATTCAAAGATACAACGGTCAGAATTTACCGTTCCGCCTTCAAGTTCAACACCTTCGGTCTTGATTTTGATAACAGCGTTGCAATGACGAAAACAGCTTTCGGTGATTTCACAATTTCCAACAAAAACACCTTCACTCCTTTGAATTCCACCGCAAGTGTTCTGGACATCAACGGATCTTCAAATACAATAACACTTGCCGATATTGTTGATACCGATTTCCATTTCGTTGACGGTACATATTCCGTATCGCCTGATAAAGTTATTGCTTACAGCAATTTTGACACCGGTAAGGAATATTATACAAAGTGGAGATGGAATTCCAGCAATCAGTGTGAACACGAAGAATATGTAAACGTGCTGTCTGCTGTTTTCGGACATTATCGTTATTGCACAAGATGCAAAACGGGTTCTGCTGAAGATCATACAATTGTTCTTGATACTGACAAGTCAACAGATGCCGACCACGAAAATGACGGCATCAGATACTACTATTGCACAAATGAAAACTGCGGCTATACCGAAAGCATTGTAGATCCGGCAATCGGCCATTATCCGGAAACCGATGACGAAGGCGAGGAAATTATCATCCGCAAAAAGGCCGCAACCTGCTGTGAATCAGGCGCAGCAGCAGATTATTATGTTTGCGGCTATTGCCGTGAATACATCCTTCTTGAAACCGGTGAAATTGTTGACGAAAGTGATGTTGTTCTTCCCCGTGACGAGAATGCACACACCTTTGAAAACGGCACCTGCATCCATTGCGGTCAGGCAGGACAGACCGAAGAATTCATGAAGGGTGATGTGGACGGCAACGGCAAGATTGAATCTTCTGACGCAAGACTTGCTCTTCGTGCAGCCGTCAGTCTGGAAACACTGACCGAAACACAGACAAAAGCCGCCGATGTGGACGGCACAGCCGGTATCTCTGCTTCCGACGCACGACTGATTTTGCGTGCTGCAGTCGGACTTGAAACTCTTTAATTAAAAATTTATACAAGCGTAGCAGCCGTCGGCAGTTTTGTCGGCGGCTGTTGTTTTCTGCAAAATACACAAAAATTGCCCCTGTTTTTATCAAGGCTATCCCTACACTTGTAGGTTATTCGCAATCGGCATTGCGGATATAATGAAAATGTATATTTATATAATAAAGGAGAGATTATTATGGGGCTTCTTAAAGCCGGTATCGGTGCACTCGGCGGTGTTCTTGCCGATCAATGGAAAGAGTTTTTCACTTGCGATTCTATCAGTGAAGAGGTTCTGATTGTAAAGGGACAGAAAAATGTTTCGGGTCGCTCTTCCAATACAAAGGGACATGATAATGTTATTTCCAACGGCTCAGGCATTGTTGTTGCAGACGGTCAATGCATGATCATTGTTGAACAGGGCAAGGTTGTGGAATTCTGTGCCGAGCCCGGTCAGTTTACTTATGATACATCTTCCGAGCCTTCGATTTTTACAGGTAAGCTCGGCGATGCCATCAAGGAAAGCTTCAAAGCTGTCGGCAAGAGATTTACCTTCGGCGGAGATGCTGCAAAAGATCAGCGTGTCTATTATTTCAACACCAAAGAAATTACAGGCAATATGTTCGGAACTAAATCCCCCATACCGTTCAGAGTTATCATTGATGAACGCCGCGGAATTGATTATGACATAACGCTTCGTTGTAACGGTATGTTCACATTCAAAATTGTTGATCCGCTTCTTCTTTATACTGCTGTTGCCGGAAATATTGCTGATGAATACAGAAAAGAAAGCCTGATGGAGCATCTTAAATCCGATTTTCTGAATGCTCTGCAACCTGCTTTTGCAAGACTTTCCGAAATGGGGCTTCGTTACAGTGCCATTCCCGCACATACAATGGAACTGTGCGACGAAATGAACAGAATTCTGACTTCAAAATGGCAGCAGGGCAGAGGTCTTACTCTTGTGGATGTCACCTTCAACGCTCTGAATGCCCCCAAGGAAGACGAAGACGAAATTCAGAGAATCAAAAAGAGCATCATCATGTCTGATCCCATGCTCGCCGGCGGTTATCAGACCACAGGTCTTACCGATGCTGCGCAGACAGCCGCTGCAAATCCAAACGGTGCTGTCAATGCATTTATGGGTATGGGTATGGCAGGCAACATGATGGGCAACACCGCACAGCTTTTCCAGCAGGGAATGCAGCAACAGCAGTATCAGGCACAGCAACAGCCGGCAGCACCTGCGGCAAATGGCTGGAAGTGTTCTTGCGGTGCTACTGCAACAGGCAATTTCTGTCCTAACTGCGGCAACAAAAAGCCTGCACCGCAGGGAAGTTGGAAATGCGCCTGCGGAGCCGATGTAAACGGTAACTTCTGTCCCAATTGCGGCAATAAGAAGCCCGAACAGGCACAAGGCTGGACCTGCACTTGCGGCAGTGTCAATCAGGGAAAATTCTGCATGAACTGCGGCAGCAAAAAGCCCGAGGGTGCACCGCTTTACAAATGCGATAAATGCGGCTGGACACCCGATGATCCCCATAATCCGCCGAAATTCTGTCCGCAATGCGGCGATATCTTCAACGATTCCGACAAAACTTAATCAATACATAAAAGGAGAATAACAATGGGACTTTTTGATAAGAAAAACTGCGATATCTGCGGAGAAAAAATCGGTCTGCTCGGCAACAAGAAGCTCGAAGACGGCAATATGTGCAAGGATTGCGCAAAAAAGCTTTCTCCGTTCTGCGATGACAGAAGACATTCCACACTGGAAACCATCAAACAACATCTTGCCTACCGTGAACAGAACAAGGCAGTGCTTCGTGCGTTCAACCCCATGATTACCATCGACGGTGATATGAGAAACATCTATGTTGATACCGCAAAGGGTAATTTCGTTGTATCCTCCAACAAGCCCGGCAACTGGGACAATGAAAATCCCGATGTTATTCCGATTTCTGCAATCACCTCGCTCACGCTTGATATTGACGAGGACAAGGATGAAATTTATTACAAGGATGCACAGGGCAACAATCAGAGCTATAACCCCAAGAGATATGAATATTATTACAACTTCACTTTGAAATTCCTTGTCAATACACCTTACTTTGATGACTTCAATGTAAAGCTCAACAATTTCCGTGTTGCCAATATGGGTTCTCCCGACTACAACCGCTACAATCAGCTTGCACAGCAGGCTATGGCAGCGCTCGGCATCGGCACCATGCCGATGAACATGGGACAGAACTACGGCATGAATATGGGCATGGGTTATCAGCAGCCTTCTATGGGCGGTTATCAGCAGGCAGGCTACCAGCAGCCCATGCAGCAGCCCGCTTACAATCAGGGCTACCAGCAGCCGATGGGCGGTTATCAGCAGGCAGGTTACCAACAGCAGCCGATGGGCGGCTATCAGCAGGCAGGTTACCAGCAGCCCATGCAGCAGCCTGCTTACAATCAGGGCTTCCAGCCGCAGTCTGATTTTGCACAGAAAGCACCTGCTGCCATGGACGGTGCATGGTTCTGTCCGTCCTGCGGTGTGCAGAACAACGGCGGCAACTTCTGTCAGGCCTGCGGAACACGCAAAAACTAACGGAAAATGCATCAGAAGAAAATGAAAATCATCATCCTGACAGCCGTTGTTATTGCGGTTGCACTTGCAATAACAGCGGTTGTGATCGGTATTTCAAAATCAAAAATGAAGATGAATGTTCTTGACGGTCCGGGTATGGAGCGACAGCCCGAGGATTATCTCACCGCCTGCACCTATTACGAGGGCGGCGGTATGGAGGGTGGCTACGAAAGCCTTGAACTGCGTCTGCAGCATGACGGAACGGTTTTGTTCCGCTACAGCAGCTGCCCCCATAACGGTGCCCAAGAGGAAAGCTATGAAAAAAGCTTTCCGTCCAATGCGGTATTCAGCACCATTCGTGACATCTGCAAAAAAACAGGTGTGCTGACATGGGGCACACTCCCCGAAAGCGATCTGCAGCTTTTGGATGCACCTGTTACAAGTGTTTCATTTTCTTACTTTGAGGATCAGCAATATACCGTCCATCAGAATCAGCTTCTTCCCGAAAGCGGTGAGGGGCTGTTCAACGAAATTTACAATGCCTTAATTTCACTGAAGGAGTGAAAAAATGTCTACCTTATTACAACAAAAATGCCCCAACTGCGGCGGCAGTGTCAGCTTTGACACCGGCACACAGATGCTCAAATGCCCCTATTGCGACAGTGAATTTGCTGTAGAGGCAGCAGCAGGACAGCAGACTTTCGACGGAGCAAATGTCGCTGTTGACAACATCAGCTGGGAAGCAGAGGCTGTGGAATGGGCAAGCAATGAAAAATCGGGAATGCGTGTTTATGTGTGCAATTCCTGCGCAGGCGAAGTGGTTGCCGATGAAACAACGGGAGCCACAAGTTGTCCGTATTGCGGCAGTCCCGTCGTTATGAAGGGACAGTTTGACGGTGCACTCCGTCCGCATCTTGTGATTCCCTTTAAGCTTGACAAGCAGGCCGCAAAGGCTGCCTTCAAAAAGCACATAACAGGTAAAAAGTTTGTTGCAAAAGCGTTCAAATCTGATAACACGCTGGATGAGATCAAGGGTGTTTATGTGCCGCATTGGCTGTTTTCCTGTCAGGCACAGGGGGATGTCAGTTTTGCAGCCCAAAAGGTTACAAGAAAATGGGAGGATTCCGACTACGAGTACACGGAAGTGTCCGATTTTACCTGCTACAGAAGCGGTAATATGATTTTTGACAATGTTCCCGTGGACGGCTCCACCAAAATGCCCGATGACCTCATGGAATCGCTTGAGCCGTTTAACACGGGCGATGCTGTGCCGTTTAATGTCGGCTATCTGACGGGTTATCTTGCAGACAAGTTTGATGTGGATGCCGAAAACAGCATGGCAAGAGCCAACAACAGAATCCGTCAGAGCATGGCGGATACATTGCAAAAGACGGTTATGGGCTATAACAGTGTTGTTGCAACGCAATCGGCAATGACCGTGCTCGGCGGTGAATACAAATATGCACTGTATCCCGTGTGGCTGCTGACCGTTAAGCACAAGGACAAGGATTATCTGTTTGCCATGAACGGACAGACCGGCAAATTCGTAGGCAATATCCCGACCGACACAAAAATGGTCAAGGGTGTGGGGGCGCTCATCGGAGCAGGCATCGGTGTTGCTCTGTGGGCTGTGCTACACCTGATCGGTCTTATTTAAGGAGGTGCGGAAAATGAAAAAGAATTTGTGTGCACTTCTGCTTGTACTACTCTCATTGTGCTGTCTTGTTCTGCCTGCATCTGCCATGCAGGGCAATATTTATGATCCCTACGGTTATATTACTGCTGAAAGCACTGCCGAATTGCAGCAGACAGCCGATTTGATTGCCGATGAATACGGTTATTTTACTATGTTCTGCATGCCCGAGGACATCGGCGAATATGAATATGTTGCGGATTATGCACAGGCTATGTTTGAGGAATATTCGGATTGCGAAAACGGCATTGTCTTTGTGCATAACATGGAAACCAACCTTTGTGATTTTTATGTCTGCGAAACAGAGTTTTCGTTCTTTTCCACACTCATTACAGACAAAATTTTTGACAACTACAATCTGACCGATACCTATTATCTCGGTGCAAAGACTTTCTTTGATACTGTTTATGCAACTCTGCTTGCAGCTGCACCTTATTTTGATGCAGCAGCGGATACCACCGCTGCACAGGTGCAGGACACAACGGCTGAGGTTACACAAGAAACCACCGAATTCGTGCAGGTTGACAGAACATTGCCGCTTGTTGCGGACTATGCAGATCTTCTCAGTTCTGATGAAGAACAGTATTTTCTTGCAAAATGTGAGGAATTCACCGCTTCCTATGCCACTGAAATTGCAATCATCACCATCACCGACCTTGAGGGCAAGACCCCGCAGGAATATGCCGATGATTTTTATGATTACAACGGTTACGGCTACGGCGAAAACCAAGACGGTATTCTCATGATTTATCTTCCCGGAGAAAGCGGACAGCGTGAGCTTCATATCACAACGCACGGCAGTGCAAAGATCCAAATGACCGGTGAAGAAGTGGACAATATTCTTGATACGCTTGTTATTTACCTTGGCGGCGAGAATTATTATGATGCATTTGAATCCTTTATCGATATGAGTGAAGATGCAATCAAGCCGCCGCCTGTTCTGATGTGGCCGCTGATCTGCATTCTTGTCGGCATTGCCGTCGGTATGCTCATCACAACCAAAATGGCTTCGGCAAACTATTCCGTTGCCAAAAAAGCAACCGCATCCGACTATGTGCGCGAGGGTACGCTTGTTGTGAACAATGCAGATGATGTTTTTGCAGGCTCCAGAGTCATCACCACCCCCAGACCGAAATCCAATTCTTCTTCGTCCGGTAGCGGTGGTTCAACCCACACAAGCTCGTCAGGCAGAAGCCACGGTGGCGGCGGCAGAAGCTTCTGAGAAAGGACAGAAAATCAATGGGACTTTTTGATAAGCTTAAAAATACAGCCGCTGCAAGCAATGCAAGCACTGTTAAAAGCAGTGGGTGCAAAACAAAAAGAGTCGTTTTTGAAAGCTTGCCTGCCAATGCAGATGAATTCAGCAGACTGCCCTGTGCCGCATTGACAGACCCGTTTGACACGGCTGCACTGACAGTTCTTGCGTTCTGCTATTACAGCGAAAACAAGGCTGAGTCACTGAAAATGCTGAACATTTTGCGAGGTCCTCGTCCGCTTTCGGTTATGGAACAGCAGTTCATTGCCGATCGTTTCCGAGACAAGGACTATGTGCCCCGTTCCTATTTTGAGGGAGCTACCCCGGCAAACAACTATCTGCCTGCCGAGCCGTACACGGTGGTCATCAGCGACAACCCGTATTCCTATCAGAACGAAGGCTTTGCAATTCTTTATGTCAACTCCGGCGGAGCTGACAGCCCGAGAAGCATTCAGCTGCGTCTTGCAAAGGACGGCAAATGGTATCTCTGGGAGCAGTTCATTCTTGCCGATATCCGTCAACCCGAATGCCTGAATCCTTGGGCATAACAAAAAATCAGGAGGATTTATGATGAAAAAGTTTATTGCAATTCTGATGGCACTTGCCGTTCTTCTTTCCTTTGCTGCGTGCGGTGCGGCAGAGGAACCCACCACTACCGAAGCCACTGAGCCCGAGGTTACTGAGGAAGTAACCGAAGCGATTGAAGACAAGCAGCTTACCGTTGAAAACGGTAAGGGCAGCAGCATTACGCTCAATTATCCCGCTGATTTCGTTTTTAATGCAGAAAACACCGACGGTAACTTCCTTGCTCTGACGGATGCTGTTAAATGCGGCATGCTTGAAAGAGAAGACATCAATATCGGCTTTGGCTTTGGCATCGTCAGTGCGGCTTACGATTCCGTTCACGATTATGCAGCAACCAATTTTGACGAATGCACCATCTTTGAAGAGGGCACAATCGGTGAATACAAGACCTATATCCGCCAGAATGTTACATCGAGAATGACTCTTGTTGTCTGCCTGAATAACTTTGAATTTGCTATGATTGAATTCAACCTGCCTGCAGGTGCGACCAAGGAAGATTATGCTGCCCTTCGTGCAAGCGAGCTGTTCAATAGTATTTATGATTCCATTGTTGTTTCGGTTGCATCTGCTGAAGAAAACATGGTCATGGGAGACCCCATCACCTCCGAAAACGGTTATGTAACCGTTACCCCCTGCGGCGGCTTCATTTATGACGAAGCCGACACAACCAATGCAATTGCTCTGAAAAACGGTTCATTGGGAGCCAATGCCGCAATTTATGTTTATGACGAACAGAGCATGGAGCTTGAGCCGCAGAAAAAATATTTCGGCTATGCATACCCCAACAAGGAATACACCGAAATGACCATCGGTGAAAACACCTTCTATGCCATTGAATCCAATTCCGGCACAACCTATCTTGTAGCTGAAACCTCCAGCGGCATGGCCATGTATGTTGCTGTATGGAGCTGCGCGGTTGCCGATGCCATGCCTGTCCTTGAAACCATTGTGATCGGTTGATTTTTCTTGCAAACCAAAAACATTCATTCTTATTATCCACAATACAAAACCGGCTATGACTGAACATCATAGCCGGTTTGTTGTTGCGAGAGAATTGTATCAGCAATCAATTGCCGTTGGGGGATGGGATTATTAGCCGAAATATCTCTTGAGCAGACCTTCAAGTCCTCTGCCGTGGCGGACTTCGTCACGGAAAAGCCTTCTGTATAGGACTTTGCAGGCATTTTAACACAAAATCAGCACAAAATGAAAAAGGTTATGCACAAAAAAACCACGGCTTTGTTGTTTTTATGGGACAACGGATAAAATTGCAGATGCTTACGGTTTGCTCACGGAACTGCAGCGGACGGTGATTCGTTTTTCACCGCCGTAGGTGCAGGTATACAGAATCAGATCATTGCCCGTGTCCTTGACCTTGTCTGTATCGGTCGGCAGCAGCAGCTCGACCGAATCGACCTTGTAGGTGTGCACTTCGGAATCCATGTCCGTGAAAATGATCGTGTCGCCCGGATTCAGATGTCCGAGATAGCCGAAATGCCAGCGGTAGTTATGAGCGGCAATCACAAGATTGTCGGTTTTTGTGCTGCCGTAATAGCGACAGGGGGCGATGGTGAGTCTGTCATAATCCCATTCGCTCATCACGGGCAGATCGAGCGCAAGCGCAGGAATTGACAGATAGCCGATATAGCCGTAGCCGTCAATTTCCTTGACGGTCATTTCCTCGTCAAAGGGATCAACGATTGCAGGCTGCTGTTCGTTTTCGGCAATGGCAATGCGGATGGAATCCATCACCACAAGCGCATTGTCACGGGCGGCATTGCTTTCATGGTTGTTATAAATAAGCAGTCCCAGGGCAAAGCAGATGCAAAGTGCACCGATCGTCATAAAAGCAAGGGCTGTTTTTCTTTTCATGCTTCTTCCTCGTCCTTTTTACCGAGATTGAGCATTGCCCAGCCGATGCTGAACAGCAAAAGCCCTGCCGTTGCAAACACGGGAACGGGCCAGTTGAGCTGTCCGGTGTCGATCAGTTCATCCTCGGGCGGCTTATCGGGCGGCGGTGGCGGTTCATCGGGCGGCACGGTCGGCTCTTCCTCGTAATCCTCGTGGGTGTTGATGATGATCACTGTCCGTTCCGAGGTCACATAGGTGACTGTATATTCCGCAGGAACCTCCGTTTCAACCACACTCCATGCGTAATGGTTGCCGAGGTTATCCCATCTGTAATACCAGTTGTTTTCGGCATTGAGCTGCACGGTTTCAACGATAATGCCGTCTCTCAGCAGCGCCACCGTAATGCTTTGGGGAATGGTATCTGTTGTTTTCCAGTGCTTTTTGACACTGATATAGGTTTCCTTATACTCGCCCTTGTCGTCTTCCACCTTGGGGGAGGCATCCACATCGCTGATCCATTCATCGCTTGTTGCATCCTTGATCGGCAACGCAACAATAAAGGGATTCGGCGCAAGATAGCCTTCGGTTCTGCCGACGGGGACAATGAGATAAGCACCGAACGGCAGATTGCCGAAAACGGTCGTGCCTGCGGCATCGGTGAATTGCTCGGTATAAGCAATATTATTTCTTTGTGCATAAGCGGTCAGATGCACGGGCAGATAGGAATCGGAAAAATTGCCTGCCGGCATGCCGTTGCCTGCAAAATCCTCGGTGTAGGAAAAATGCACACCGTTTCTGTCTGTGTCAGTCGTGGCAATGCGGTACAATCTGAATGTGACTCCCGACAGCGGTTGGTTGTCGCTGTCACGCAGGGTGATGGTAATGCTGCCCGTTGATGTTCCGATCGAAGCGGCGGCGGTGCTGACGGAAAACAGGGCAATGCACACGGCTGCAACAAGCATTATTGCAAAAAATCGTTTGGCTTTGGTTCTGCTTTTCACAAGCACACGCTCCTTTCTTTCGGTTTATTCGGTCTTCTTGCTTTCAGGTGGGTTGTTGCTTTCGTCTTCTTTTTTCTTTTTGTTCCGGTTGTTATTCCTGCCGCTTTTGACAAGCAGAACAATCAGCAGCACTGCCAGAATGGGAGCCGCTACGGCAGGGGCGACGATCAGCGGATCGATCTGATAGGCTTCGGTGATGACATTGATCACATTTTTTTCTTCCACATTTTCAATGCGTGTTCCGCGCACGAGCATACGGTGGGTATTGATGCCGTAAGGAGTACAGGTAACAAGGGTGCAGTAATCCTCACCTGCAACGATGTTCAGGGCATCGGTTTCGTGCGGCAGAACAATGAGGATCTGATCGACCTGATAGGTGATTGTTTTGTCAAGAATGCGGATGGTGAAAATGTCGCCGATTTCAACCTTGTCGAGATTGGTGAACAGCTTGGCAGAGGGCAGACCGCGGTGTGCAGACATCACGGAATGGGTGCTTTCACCGCCGACGGGAATGGACGAGCCCTCCACATGGCCGACTGCAGAGTTGAGCACCTTGTCGCTCGTGCCGTGATAAACGGGCAGCTGCACCTTGATTTTGTCGATGGTGATGTAGCCCATCATACCGTCACCGTTGACATCAAGGGTATTGTAATATTCCTCGGCAATACTCTTGTGGTTCATGAAGGGAAACGGCATTTGTCTGATTTTTTGATTATAGGTATCGGCCTGTGTAAAAAAGGCAGAATAATCCTCGGGGGTCAGATTCTCAATCAGGTCATCGTAATTCATAACCGCTTTGGATTGTCTTTTTTCGTTCCAGAAATCGCTGATGGTGGGATACAGCAAAACAATCAGCCCCACCAGAAAAATGGCCACGAGAATGATGGTCGAAAAACTGCCGCTTTTTTTCTTTTGTGCAGGTTTCTTTTCTTTCATTATAAATATGCTCACTTTGTTAAAATTCTCAACGTCACTGCCGGCGCTGCCGGAAACAACGGTCAGAATTTTATCCTAAAGCATTCCGGGGGTGTTCCCATGCCGGCACAGGGCCGGCATGGGGTTATGTTGCTCAGAAGTTAATTTTCGGAATCTTTTGAATCAGACTCCTGATTCCTTCAAGCAAAGGAAGCCATTCTCTTCTTGGAAACAAGAACGACGAGAGCAGCAACCATAAGAAGGCCGCCGACTACGTAGAAGATGGTGGTACCGATGCCGCCGGTTTCGGGAAGCAGAGAACCGGTTTGGTTCAACACTTTGACAGTAGGATCAGCATTATTATTTACTTTGAAAGTAGGAGCAGATGCACCTTCTTCAATACCGTTTGTGATAACAACTTCAACAGGTGCAGTCAGAATGTTGTAACCATCGGGAGCATCCGTTTCTTTCAGTTGATAGGTACCTTCATCAAGACCGAGGAAATAAAGTTCACCGCTGTCAAGAGTTGTGAAAGATGCAACTGTTCCGTCAGCATCTACTTCATAGGTAAGAACACGGTCATCACCGGTAACATCAGAGAACTTAATGACATTGCCGTCTTTATCAAGAAGCTGGAATGTAGCACCGGCAAGAGGTTTCTCTTGAGCTGCATCGCCTGTTCCTTCAACCATGTACTTCAATACATCGAATTTCCAGGTGTAAGTTTTTGTTGTATGTTCCTGGGTTTTCCATTCGTTGTTTTCACCGTATTTAAGATAAACCGTATTGAGGTGAGCGACTTCAACAACAGCATTTTCATTAAGAGTTGCAGCATATTCAACAAGGATCTTTACATCTTTGTCCTTATCTTCAATACCTGCGATGAAAGTATTGGTGAAAACAATTTCAAAAGTACAGCCGCAAGTACCGGAAGTTTTAACTTCATAATTGCCTGCTGCTTCATATTCTGTACCATCGACAGAAACTTTTACGCTGGCAGGGTTGAAAGTAAGAGCGGTGTCCATGGTATCGTGCATGACGTAATTGACAGCACCGTAGCCGACAGTAATGTAAGATCTGTAGTTGACAACCTGATCGATGTCAGCATCGTTCCATGTACCCCAGCCGCCGTCTGGATTGCTCATTTTGCTGTCTTCCTGAACTTCCTTGGTGATATCAGGCTGTTTGTTCTTTTCAACAGCGGTGACAATGGAATTGGTGTTGGTCAAAGAGCAAAGAGTACCGACGGTGGTGTCAACTGCATAGTAACCGAGGTCAAGACCATCAAATGTTACGTTTTCAGATGTTGCCGGCGCAGAAGCTGCAGCGGAAACATCTGCAGTATTTTTTGCATAAGCAACAGCGGCAGTGGCAAGAGCCTGATCTACAGTTTTGCCGTCCGTCAAAACAACGGTTTTTTCGTCTTTATTGGTAATGGTGAAGTAATCTTTACCTGCACCTGTGGTGAAGAATGCATCCCAACCTTCTGCAATTTTGTAGATACCCTTGGAGGGATCTGCTGCGGAAGGTTCAAAGTCAAGCATCTTGTACACGCTGTAGGTGGAGTCCACGATCGCGTTGGTGATGGTAATGGTGCCTGTTGCTGCGTCATCTTCTGCTGCGAATGCCATAACTGCGCAGGAGAGAACGAGGGTGAGTGCTACTAAAACTGCAAATACTTTTTTCATTTTGTTTACTTCCTTTCTTTTTTTAATTTGCAATTTTGGTTCCTGAGATTTTTGCATAATCCGTCGCAAGTGATTCTACTTATTGCGAAGCGGAGATTTTTCCAAACCTCCTTTCCCGCTTGCGGCGAATGATGCTATACAAAACCGGAGTTGCCGCCAGAGCAAAACCGATTATTGTAACATAGAGAGTTCCCGTACCGCCCGTTTCGGGGAGCACGAAGCCGTAGGTGTAGTTTTCAACGGCAATGATGGTGGTGACGGTCTGTATGATACCATCGGAATCGGGTTCATAATAATAGAAATAAACAGGCTTTGAGAGTATCTGATATCCTTCGGGGGCTGCCTCCTCCACCAGCGCATACGGGCCGCCGAGGGTGAGATACTGCGTTTCTATGACCACCGTGCCGTCCGCTCCCGTTGTGTAAGAACCGATGTAATAAAGAGTTTTGCCGGAATCGGTGGTGATGCTCTGTGCTGCTGTGTCGGGAATAATCATACCCGGGACGTTGACAGTGGCGTACAGGTGGAATGAAACATCCGGCAAGGGCACACCCGTGTCACCGTCCTGCTTGAGCAGGGTGATATCGTGTATAGAACCCGATGCACCGCCCGAATGCTCTTCAACCTTGAAAACGGCATCAATGATATCCGTAATCTGTGCCTTGCCGTCGATTCTGACCGCATTGTTGACGGAAACCGAACCGCTTTCGGTAATCAGGGTGGTATAATCAATACGAATATGCAGTTCATCAGGGATCGTAAAGGTCAGGCGGTTTGCATTCTGGTCATAGGTGACGGTGTAGTTATAATCACTGTCTGCACTATCGAAGTCAATCCAGTTGCCGTTTTCGTCTTCATATATCAGTTTGATGGTATCCCAGTAAACGGACAAAAGCGGTGTCATGGTATCTTCGATGGTGATTTTGTCGGTGCCGGGCAGGATATCGAGTGCATTGCGGTTGATGTGAATATCAAATTCAAGCTTGTTACCTTTTTGCACCACCTGCTTGTCGAGAAGCCCCGTTTTGATTTCAACTGTATCAGTTGCCGGACCGGAGGTGTTATCACCATTCCATGTCAGCTCGGCTGTATTATCGAGAACATATTTGTTTTCTTCTGCAGAATTCAGATATTCATCCTTGAGCTTGAGTTTGTAAGTGAAAACATGGTTGCCGCCGCCCATATTGTTACAGTATTTCTGATAAGTATCAAGCGTTGCAAGCCAGTCAACACCCCAACCGCAGTCAGGATTACTCTTATCAAATACAAGATCTGTCGAAGCTATATTCATGGAATTGCCGCTGACGGTACCGTTGTAGGTGTAACAGTTGAGCCAGTTGTTTGCATTCCACGGGTCATAACACATCAAAGAAAGCGAGCCGGGCACATATTCCAGTCTTTCATCAAAAGTATCCGTAAAGTAGGCAATATCCGAAGATGCAAGATAACCTCCGTTGCCGTTTGTACCCGGTATTGTGTTATAGAAAGTAACCGTATAATCAATCGTGCCATCTTCGTTCACTGCAGATTTCTTGAAAATCTTAGGGGAATATTGATATGGCGCGAAAGCTTCTTGGGCAATTACCGATGTGTAATTGAGTGTAGCGCTGTTATTCAGCGTGAAGCCATCAAGAAGAGTATCCACCAACTCATTTTCGCCGGTCAGCGAACCGCTCCATTCATTGCCTGTTTTTGAGTCAAAAGGAATTTTGTAAGAAATAACAAGCCTTGCATCTTCATCCAGGCACAACTTTGATAATTCTTGATCTGCCGTTGAAGTATTGAAGAAAATATTGAAGGTGTGTTGCGTATCATAAAGTCCCGGTGAAAGAAGAATATATGTATTTTCTATGGGGCCGCCTTCAACATAGGGGGTAAATTCAATCGTTCTGCCGGACTCGGTGTAAGCTGTAATGACCACATCTTGCGGGGAGTTTTCCGAGTAAAGAAATTCACCTGTGGTTTGCTTCCAAAGACTTGCTGCGTCTGAAAGATAGAAGCCACCCCAATTACTGATAACGCCCGGCACATCGGCTTCAATGGTAAAATAAACATATTCACCGTCATTGCCATATGCATTTTTTTGAATGCGTGGGACAAAACCGACAACATCAGCTTCACCACCTGCAGTTTCCTGCTTGCCGTTGATTGTGGCTGAAATGCTGTTGTTATATTGTCGCTGTTCCCCCTCAGCAGGAAGATCGTATGTTGTGTAATAGAAAATATCGAACATATACCCTTCGGGCAATGCAAACTCCATGGAGTTGTCGTTGATGGTGACTTGATCCCAGCTCAGGTATGTATCCGTCAGAGCATTTCCCCATTCGTCATAATGCTTGATTAAAATGGGCTGTTCGGTATAGTATTGAAGTCCTTCTCCGAGAGTATCAATAACCACCGTTCCCTGAAGATTGCTGTTGTTCTTCTTGATTGCAACCTCCCATTCAATAACAGCAACATTGTTATTGTTTGCATCTTTAATAACGGTTTGTTTGCCGTTTTTTTCCATTTTTTCAAGCTCAACAGTAACCCAGTTTTCTTTGTATGAATCGACCGTTCCTCCATTGGAATCTTTACCTTCGCCATAGACACCATTGCCAAGTGATACTGTATCATTTGAAAGTTTATCGTCATCTATTTTTGTTTTGTAGGTAATCAGATATCCGTTGCCTGCTGAAAAGTCGGGAAAACCAACCAATGAAAAACCACTGTAATTGGGAGTAAATGAATCACCTACTGTTGGCTGCGGATCAAGGGGATTGCCATTAAGGTCGGTAACAACAATTGTGTCGCGCAACATCTGATGTGTGTGCCATGTATAGTCTTCAAGGGTGAAATCTTTCACCAAGCCATGAGTCGCTTCCACTCTTACGGTATATTCCATGGTGTGATCATCAGGATCATAATTCCCATGTGTTTTGGTTATATCGACACCTGCACCGCCGTCCACATTCAGCTCAATTCTGATCTGATCGTTGAACACGACCTCATTGGTGCCGCCCGACATCGATTCACCGACCGAAGCATTGAACTCAATGATAAAGTCAACATTCGAATATCTGTGACCGAAGCAAAGCCCGTCGTCATCGTCATAGAAGGTGACCAGCAAATATCCGTTCTCATCAATGAAATATTCACCGACATCCTCAATGGTTCCGTTTTCCGTGATGGCTGTGATGGGATGCCACTCCGTAAACGGATCGCAATGGAAATTTGCAGGAATCTGATAGGTCAGATAGTGTTCGTCATTGTGTCCGAACTGCAGCCATTGATCACCGGTATTCTGTTCCTTGAATTCCATGGTGATAATATAGGTTTGTCCGATATACACGGTCGAACCGTCTGTGATCGGCTCGTGCTCCTGTGTACTGAATGTAACATCCACAAGAAAATCCGTCAGATCCGTTCTGTATTCAATATTCGGCTCTCCCGTGCTCATCATCAGCATCGGCGGATTGCTTTGCACGGAATATACAACCCCGGCAGTTGCATCCCCATCGGTGATCAAAGAATCCGCCCCGGATTTTCCGTATTCCGTATCCTTTGCAAAATGGAGGTTGCTCGTTTGACCGTAACCGATGATATTGTCGGCAGAGGTAATGGTTTTGGTTTCAACACGGTCATGGCTGTCACCTGCAATGATCAGCAGGCTGTTGCCATTGACCGACAAAATGATGCCGACCGTGTCTGCAATTGAATCGTCGTCCGCATCATAAAAGACCACATCGCCTCTTTGCGGTGTGTATGCATCGGCAGCCGCATAAGCGTATTTATCCTGCCACGCAAGGCGCATGGCTTCTGCACCTGCACGCTTGAGGTCGGACACATTGTTGATATTGGAATAATGCAGGCAGAACGAAACGAACATTGCATTCCATTTGCCGTAAGGATTGCCGTACCACTCACCGTAACGGGTGTAGCCGTTCGGGGTTCCGTTGTCGTCAAACTCAAAATTCTTGTCGCTTTCGGCATATCCCATCTGGGTCATTGCAACGGCAATCAGGTTCTCGGGAATGTTGTTTGTGATTTCAACATCGTCAAACGTTTCCAGCCAATCGCTGACCGTTTCCACATCGGCAGTCTTGTCGGGGAAGCAATCAACCGTATGGATGTGCTCGGGCTTTGTGCATGCAAGTGTTTTTTTGTAGCAGGAATCGGTGTGCGTGTGTGTCTGCACGGTTGGGTCGGGCTCTTCGGCTTCGTCCGTTGCGTCTGCACTTGTTTGCGCTTCGGTTATCAACGGAATATGATCTTCCATTCCGCAGACAAGCTCACTTATGTAGCATTCTTCATCATGCGTGTGCTCGTCGATTCCGCACAGCGCATCTGCCGTGACGGTGATGCCGACCAGCTTGAGCCACCAGAAAACGATGACAGCAACCGCAACTGCAAATACAAAAAACAAAGCGGCAAGTTTTTTGCTGTCGATTCTGAATTTTTTGTGTCTGTCAAGATAATTCGTGTTGATACTGTTCAAACCTGCCACCTCCTTTTTTTGATTTTGCAATATTTGCCTGTTATCTGATGATGCTGATTTTGTCAAACGGCCATATTCTGAAAAAGATCTTGCCGATAATGTATTCTTCGCTGACAAGTCCGATGACACTGCTGCGGCTGTCAATAGAGGTTGAACGGTGATCGCCCAAAACAAAGTAATGATTATCCGTCACATAGCATGGAAATGTGATGTCACATTCGCCCAATGCCTTGTCGGTGATATACGGCTCATCGAGCAGCTCGTCATTCACATAGACATTGCCGTTTTCATCGATGTTGATTTTATCGCCGGGCAAGCCGATGATTCTTTTAATGAGCAATTTGTTCTGATATGTGAAGCAGCAGAACTCTTCTCTTTCAAGATTTGTTGTCTTCAGAAGAATGACGATTTCTTCATCATTGAGGGTCGGCTCCATGCTCGAGCCCGAAATCTGAAGAACCGGCAGCGCAAGTGTTGCAATCAGAACGGCAACGGCAGCAACAACAATCAGAGAATACATGGTGGTGCGAAGCACCTGCTTGTATTTCTGAATGTATTTTTCCCTCAGAATTTCAGCTTCAAGCTGCTTTTCAGTCGGTAATATGAGTTTCTTTTTTGTTTCGTTGTTCGGCATCAGCAAAAATGCTCCGGTTAATTCAAAATTTTATGCTTTACTTACTTTTACAAACAGCTCGTCTACACGTGTTGTTATGTCTCTTGCAATGTCAGCAGGAAAAATCTGCAAAGCATCACGTGAAAGAGAAAAAAAATGAAGCATCCGACAATACAGATCTTTGTCAGAAACAGGTTTTCTCCGAATCGAAACAGGTAGTCTTTTATCGGGTACAATTTCACGGGGGTTGGCTTTGACGGGAATCTCGACCTGTTTTTTGTTTTTAAGATTTTCGGTCAGTTTGTTTGCGGATGCAAGTGTTGTTTCCAACAGACAAGTTGTGTCATACAATGCCTCAATATTGTGAGCCGTCCGATTTTCAAGCTCCATCTGTTTGATTTTTTCTTTGAGCTTTTCATTCTCCCTTGAGGCGTCCAAAAGCAATTCAAGGAGCTCAAGACGGCTGAGTTTTCTGAGTTCTTTTTCTGTCATGCGAACTACAGCTCCCAAAAAAATAAATAAGAAAATTTTTCAAATAAGAAAATTCTTTTAAAATTAAACAGTTTAATCTAATTTTATATATAGCACATATTAAATCTTTTTGCAATATGTTTTTTAAGCTTAAAAATTTTATTTTATGCAAATAGTTACATTTTTAACAATAGGTGGTGTTTTTTGATTTGTTTGGTAAGCAAATGTCAAAAAATGTCTTTTATAAGTTCCCCTTTTTTTAAATGTGAATAAATTGTAAATTTTACAAGACGCATTTTTATAGGCGAAAAAGGGGGGGGCTACTCGCCGGATAGGTGTGCAAACATCGCAGTATCAGCTATTTTGCTTGCAAAAAGTCTTTGCAAAATTCCGTTGATTCCTTTTTTTACTATGTCTGTGAGTATTGCTGTTTAAAAAAAGAAAAATATGAAGCCGGCAGCATAACAAAACCGCCCTTTTTACGGGGCGATTTTGCATTGGAAGGAGATTATGAAGAATGAAGAAACTAATTATTGTCTTTGTCGGCAGACAGAATTTTACCGTTTTTTATTTGTATATCGTATTCATATTCGATATTGCCGACAGAAAAAGATACTTCATACAGCCAGATTCCGTGTTCATTTTCGATCTCTACATTTACGGGACCGGCTTCTTCAGCTGTTACGTTAGCGTGCTTAAGGGCAATTTCCTTTGCCTGCTCCGAGGAGATTTCGTTTGTGATAAAATGAGATGTTGTAGTTTCAGGGGTGGGTTTTGTTACGTCTTTTTTAGGATCACCCGAGTTATTTCTGTTGTGTAAACCATTCTTTTCGGAATAGGAGGTCCTGTCAGCTTTGTCGTGCAGAAGAGAACGGAACTCATTTTCAACTGCATCTTCAACAGATTCGAGCGTGTTATCAAGCGCATCTTCGATTTTGTCTGCTTTGTTTTCAACTGCATCTTCAAGATGTTCTATGCGGTCGCAGCCGGCAAAAATGAGCACTGACACAATCACTAATGCAAGTGGTGTAAACATTTTTCTTAACATATTTTACTCCTTTCTGACAATGAGTATTGAAAAGTTTGCACATCAGCAGTGTAAAAACTTTTCAATACCCGCGGTCAAGAAACCAAAAAGAGGGGGAGCATTGTCTGCTCCCCCGGTAAGATTTAGCCAAAGTATCTCTTGAGCAGACCTTCGAGGCCGCGGCCGTGTCTTGCTTCGTCACGAGCCATTTCGTGAACGGTGTCATGAATTGCATCAAGGCCGTTCTTCTTTGCACAGGCAGCAAGGTCGAACTTGCCCTGGGTTGCGCCGTATTCGCAATCAACGCGCCATTTGAGGTTGTCTTTGGTGGTTGCCTTCATCATGGGTTCGAGGTCTTCGCCGAGCAGCTCAGCAAACTTTGCTGCGTGTTCTGCTTCTTCGTAAGCAGCTTTTTCCCAGTACAGGCCGATTTCGGGATAGCCTTCACGGTGAGCAATGCGAGCCATGCACAGGTACATACCGACTTCGGAGCATTCACCGGTGAAGTTAGCCATGAGCTGTTCGAAGATATACTTCTTGTCTTCCTCGGAGATGTCGGGGTTGTTCTTGACGGTCTTGGCATAAACGCCGTATTCGTGTTCTGCAGCGAGCTTCATTTCGCCTACAACTTCGTTGAACTTTTCAGCAGGAACCTTGCAAACAGGGCATCTTTCGGGAGCTGCGTCACCTTCGTGAACATAACCGCATACGGAACATACAAATTTCTTCATTTTCATTACCTCCATAAATTAAGTAAATATAATTTTCATTTTTATTTTTTTATGAATTGCACTTTTTACAAGTGCCGTACAACATGATTGCACCGGAAAGGATGGTGCTGTCGGTCATCGAACGGGCTTTTTCAATGATCGGTTCTGCATTCAGGGGCAGGTCGATGACCGAGCCGCAGGTCTTGCAGATGAGGTGGCTGTGTCCGCAGGCGTTCCCGTCGAAACGAACCACACCGTCGGCGGCTATTTTTTGGACCTTGCCTTCTTCACACAGCTGCGTGAGGTTGCGATATACGGTTGCAAGGCTGAGTGCCGGAAACTCCTGCTTGACGGAGAAAAATATTTCTTCCGCAGTAGGGTGGTCATACCGTGCACACAGGTGTGCGTACACTGCGTCCCGTTGGCGGGAGTGTCTTTGACTGACCATTTTTGTTCTCCTTTCGGCTTGTGCTATCAATAACGATAATCACTATCGTTATTATACTCATTTTCACGCACTTGTCAATACCTTTTTTCAAAAAAATCTGAAAAAATTGAAAAAACTTTTTTCGACGGCATTGTTTTGTTTTTGTAATGCCTTTTTTGTACTCTGCTGTATCATCAGTACTTTGACGAGTTTATAAGCACCTGCTTTGAAAGCGGATATTTTGAAGAGATGTACGACCGTGTGGTTGCGATGATTGCATCCTATGTCGAAAAAGATCCGACAAAATTCTGTACCTATGAAGAATTCCTGACGGCTGCAGACACGTTGCGGACATTTTGTCAGCTTCGTGCACAGAGTGTGCGTGCACAGTTGGACGGTGCGCTTGGTTCCGAAAGCGGCACGCAGGATGAAAGTGCCATGATAAACGCAGATGCCTTGCAAATCAGTGACATGGGATCCATGGGAATGGGAGGCGGACGTGAAAGCTTCCCCGGAAACAGTATGCCTGAAATGCCTGAACAGCCTTCTGTTCCGTCAGACGAAACGCAGCAGGGGACGGAAGAGGGATAAAAACTGCTTTTTTTGGGTTCTCCACGGAAATGAATTTGTTTCCGTGGAGAACTTTTTTTGAGAATGATGTTAATATTTTGACAAAGTTTTTGGATTGGTGATTGACATTAAGTGCATTTTATTCTAATATAACATTGTATGCATTCAGCTACTGAAAATATTGAGAAGGATGTGGATTTTGTGAATCAACAGTACGAAGCATTGTTTACCCCCTGGAAGATCGGCAATGTTGAAATCAAGAACAGAATCGTTATGTGTCCCATGGGCGGCACCTCTTTGTTTGGTTGGTTTGAGCTGGGCGGCTGTCATTTTGACAAGGAAGCAGCCAAACTGTTCATCGAAAGAGCAAATAACAATGTCGGCCTTATCATTCCCGGCATTGCACCGCTGCGTGATACATTCTGGGGCAAATGGCTCTGGCAGAACCCCAAGATGTTTGAAGAACTCAAGGAGTTTATGGATGAAATCCATAAAACAGGTGCAAAGCTGTTTGTACAGCTGACCGCAGGTATGGGCAGAAGCTGGGCCATCACCGAACTGATTGCTCCTTTGCACAAGAATAAATTCACCCGTGCCATCATCAAGCCTATCATTGATACATCCCACGAACTGGCATCGCCCAGTCCGCAGCCCTCCCGTTGGGCACACGATATCATCTGTCCCGAAATGACCAAGGAACAGATCCATGAGATCATCGAGGCATTTGCAAAGACCGCAAAACTCTGCCGTGATGCAGGTGTTGACGGTGTTGAAGTACACGCTGTTCACGAAGGCTATCTTCTTGACCAGTTTGCCATTGAATTTTTCAACAAGCGTACCGACGAATACGGCGGATCGTTTGAAAACAGATACCGATTTGCTGCTGAAGTTGTCAAGGCAATCAAGGCTGCCTGCGGTGAAGATTATCCCGTATCTCTTCGCTATTCCGTTGAGTCCAAGATGAAGGGATTCTGCGAAGGTGCAATGCCCGGTGAAGAATACACGGAAGTCGGCAGAGCCATGCCCGAATCCGAAAAGGCTGCCAAGTATCTGCAGGATGCAGGTTACGATATGCTCAATGCCGACAACGGTACATATGACTCCTGGTATTGGGCACATCCCCCCATGTATATGCCCCAGAACTGCAACCTTGAAGACGTTGCACACATCAAGAAGTTTGTTGACATTCCCGTTGTCTGTGCAGGCAGAATGGAACCCGATGTCGGTGCAAAGGCAATTGCAGACGGTAAAATCGACGGTGTCGGTGTTGCCCGTCAGTTCCTGACCGACCCCGAATGGATCACCAAGCTCATTGAAGACAGAGTGGAAGAAATCAAGCCTTGTATCTGCTGCCACGCAGGTTGCTTCAACTTCTCCTCCTCCAAGGGCCATGCCAATACACAGGATCTGCCTGACACCATGGGTCTTGCACGTTGTGCATTGACACCTCCCACCATGCAGTCCAAGAAATACAAGATCGTTCCTGCCAAGAAATCCAAGAGAATCGCTGTCATCGGCGGCGGTATCGGCGGTATGGAAGCTGCAATCGTCTGTGCAAAACGCGGACACAAGGTTGAACTGTATGAAAAGAGCGACAAGCTCGGCGGTGTCTTCATTGCTGCTGCAGCTCCCTCTTATAAAGAAAAGGACCGCGACCTGATTGCATGGTATATCCGCGAAATCAAGAAGTATGATTCCATCAGCGTACATTTCAATACCGAAATCAAGAATGTCGAAAATCTGCAGGCTGACGAAGTTATTGTTGCCACCGGCTCCAAGGCAAGAACCATTCCCGTCAAGGGTGCAGATAAGGCAATCGAAGCGGTTGATTTCCTGCTTGGTAACAAGACCGTCGGTGAAAATGTTGTTGTTATCGGCGGTGGCTTGACCGGTTGCGAAATCGCATATGAACTGTTCCTGCAGGGCAAGAATCCGACCATCGTCGAAATGATGGATGACCTGATTGTCACCAAGGGTATCTGCCTTGCCAACACCAGCTTCCTGCGTGACTTCTTCAAGACCAACAAGGTGCCCGTACATCTTGAAACCGGTGTCACCGAAATCGCTGACGGCAAAGTCACCGTCAAGGATAAAGACGGCAAGACCTTTGATATCGCTTGTGACAATGTCATCCTGTCCGTCGGTTATGTGCCCACTCCGATTGCCGAAAAAGCAAAACATGTGCACATCATCGGTGATGCAGCCAAGGTCGGTAACCTGCGTACCGTTATCTGGGGTGCTTGGGACGTTGCCATGAAGCTGTAAATAAGCAAAAAAACGGGACGGCAGAGCTTTTCTGTCGTCCCGAAGCACTTATCAGAAAGGTGAAAAGAAGTATGAAAAAAACAATTTCTTGTCTGTTGGCTTTCATCATGGTTCTTATTGCTGTTGCCGTTCCGGTCGGGGCAGCAGAAACCGAAAAACACGAAAAAAGCCCCATCATTCATATTTCCGGCAGCAGTATTGTCATCTGTGATGCCGAAGGCAATCCGATTCCGACCGGTTTTGACGTTCTGACACAGGGAAACGAAGAAAGTGAATCTGTCACCAATGACGATATTCTTGACAGTGCAATGAACATCCTCAAACCGTTTTTCCTGGAAGGACTTCCGCTTGACAAATGGGAAAATTACGGAAATGCACTGTATGAAGAACTCGCCCCTATTTGGGAAGAAACCCGTCTGGACGGAAACGGCAATGCACAGTACGGCACGGGTGTTTCCGCTAAGGAAATTGCACAGTGGGATAAAAAAGCTGCAACCGTTGACACCGGCAAGGACGGCAAATTTGACCTTTATGATTACAGATTCCGTTACGACTGGCGACTTTCTCCTTACGATCATGTTGACAGACTGCATGAATACATCAAGACCGTTCTCAAAACGACCGGTTGTGATCAGGTCTGTCTGCTTTCAAGATGCATCGGCGGCAGCATGATCACTGCGTATCTTGAAAAATACGGCAGCGAAGGTCTTGTCAAAAAAGTCATGTACGATGAAACGTTGTCCAACGGTGCTTCTGCAATCAATGATGCATTCAGCGGTCAGCTCGCATTCAGCGACAAGCATATTCAATCCTATCTGCTGGAGACCGAATATTTCAGCAATGAAGGACTCGGTGTTGACCTTGCGGGCATTGACGAGTTGTTGTTGGAACTTGCAAAAAAGGGTTTTGACTATATGACACAGTCCGGAAAACTCAACATAGCCCTGTGGTCGGTTGAAAAACTGTATGAAAAACTGGCAGAAGCATTCCTGCCTTCCATGCTTCTTGCAACAGGCATCGGCACATGGGCAAACTACTGGTGCAGTGTGTATGAGGAAGACTTCGACAATGCACTGACTTTCGTGTTCGGTGAAGAAGGCAGTGCCCGCCGTGCGGAATATGCAGGTCTGATCGACAAGATCATATACATCCGCGAACACATGATTACCAATAAGACCGATCTTTACAACACGTTTGCTGACGATTACGATGTAACGGTTGGCATCATCGCGTCTTACGGTCTTGTCAATCCACCCATCGGCATCCATCACGATGAAACGGGTGATATTCTCGTAGGTATTTCGGATGCTTCTTTCGGTGCCACAGCAGCAGGTCTTTACGACAAGCTGAGTGAGGACTACATCAACGAACGCATTGCCGCAGGATTCGGTAAGTATATCTCTCCCGACGGCAAGATCGATGCCTCCACCTGTCTGTTCCCCGAAACCACCTGGTTCATCAAGAACAGACACCATGATTATGAAGGTGCGGCAAGATATATCGGTGAATATTTCACCCAGTACACCAATGTGACCGTTGATTCGAACGCAAAAGGAATTTCGCGTTTCCTTGTGCATGACAGCGAAGCCGTCGGACAGGTTGTGAACATGACCGAAGAAAACTGTCAGGACGGTCCGTGGATTACGGATGTGGTGCAAAAACCCACCATCAATTCCGTTTTCAATGCATTCATTCAATTCATCAAAACATTGTTTGCTTATTTCAAAACATTGATAGGCGGAATGTTTGCATAATAAAAGACATAAATATACCGATGACCGAATCAGCAGCTGTGCAGATTCGGTCGTTTTTTTGCTGAACGCGACAAGGCTTTTATGCATAAAAAAGCGACACATTTTCTTTCCTCTTGAGAAAAAACCTTTGACAACAACACCAACATATGGTAATATTATAAATTGTGAATAAGGAATAAGGAGCATGGTTGTTATGAAAAAATGTATTTCTCTTTTCTTGTGTCTGCTGATGGTTCTCTTTGCTGTGGCCGTTCCGGTCGGGGCAGCAGAAACCGAAAAACGTGAAAAGAATCCCATCATCTTTATCGCAGGCAGCAGCGTTGACATCTGTGATGCCGACGGCAATATCATCCCCACCAGTTTTGAAGTGCTGACCGAAGGTGATGACGACGAAGAAGGCGGTCTTTCCACCGATGCCATCGTCGAAAGTGCCATGAACATCCTCAAACCTTTCCTGCTGGAAGGTCTGCCGCTTAACAAGTGGGACAACTACGGCAAAGCCCTGTATGACGAACTGGCTCCCATCTGGGATGAAACCATGATCGGCAAAGACGGCAATGCCAAATACGGCACGGGCGTCAGCGCAGCGGAAATTGCCCGTTGGGACAAAAAGATTGCCACCGTGGACGAAGGCAAGGACGGCAAGTTCAAAGTCAGAGACTACGACTTCCGTTATGACTGGCGACTTTCTCCCTATGACCATGCAGACAGACTGCACGAATACATCAAGACCCTCCTGAAAACCACCAAATGCGATCAGGTCAGCCTTGTTTCCAGATGCATCGGCGGTGCCGTTGTGACGGCATATCTTGAAAAATACGGCAGCGAAGGTCTTGTCAAGAAAGTCGTATACGACGAAACCCTTTCCAACGGTGCATCCGTTATCAGTGATTGCTTCACAGGCAACATCAAATTCAACGACAAGCTCATTCAGTCTTACCTGCTTGAAAGCGAATATTTCGGTCTGCAGGATGTCGGTATTGATCTGCGTGGTGTGAACGAACTGCTGCTCACCCTCGCTGAAACCGCCATTGACTACATGACCCAGTCCGGCAAGCTCAACATGGCTCTGTGGTCGGTTGAAAAGCTGTATAACAGATTGGCAGAAGCATTTGTTCCCTCGCTTCTGCTTGCAACCGGTATCGGTACCTGGAGTTCCTACTGGTGTAGTGTGTATGAAGAAGATTATGACAAGGCTCTGAACTTTGTTTTCGGTGAAGAAGGCAGCGAACGCCGCACCGAATACGCAGGTCTTGTTGAAAAACTCGAATACATAAGAGATCACATCATCATCGACAGAAACGAGCTTTACAAGACCTTTGCAGAAGAATACAACGTCGAAATCGGTGTCATTGCTTCCTACGGTCTTGTCAATCCTCCCATCGGTGCACGTGCGGATGAAACAGGCGACTGCCTCGTCGGTGTGCAGGATGCATCCTTCGGTGCAACCGCAAGCGGTGTTTTCGACAAGCTCAGCGATGAATACATTGCACAGCGTGTTGCCGAAGGGTACGGTGACTACATCTCCCCCGACGGCAAAATCGACGCTTCCACCTGCCTGTTCCCCGAAACCACATGGTTCATCAAGAACAAGCACCACGATTACTGGACAGCGGTTGCATACATCGGTGAATACTTCACCCAGTTCACCAACGTGACATCTTCTTCCAACAATAAGAACCTTGCACGTTTCCTGGTGCATGACAACGATGCCACGGGACAGATCGTCAACATGACAGAAGAGAATTGTCAGGACGGCGCATGGATCACAGATGTAAAACAGGATCCCACCATCAAATCCGTCTGGCAGGCCTTTGTGGACTTCATCAAAACCTTGTTCAAAGCCATCAAGGAATTGTTTGACGGTACATTGTTCTAACATAAAAATTTAAGGAGCTGTCGCAAACAGCTCCTTTTTGTGTGTTAAGATACAGGCAGAATCATCCTTCGTGTGCATCGGTTCCGCTGAAACGGATCAGCTCCAGTCCCGGTGCATTGTCGGCATCGATCGCCTTGTTGTAGTCATCACAGACAGTTCCCCAGTGTACGGCGGATTTTTCAATCAGCACGTTCTTTGCGTTGCGGATGAAAAATCCGCTGTTTTTGTATTCTTCCACCCCGTATTGCAGGCACGGACGCAGATCATACAAACCGCAGTTCCACTTGCTTGTCTTTGTGAGTGTGACGGATACGTTTTCAAAACTGACATTTTCGATCATATTCTCAGGCGTTGCAAACAGCAGCACACCGTTTTCGCCTTTGCAGGTGATGTTTTTAAACCGGATGTTTTTCACCTTGCCTGCCTGCGTGTTCGCATCACGGTTGAAAACGGTGATAACAATGGGTTCGGCAGTTCCCCACCAGTCGGGACAAAAACGACGGGTTTCGATGATACAATCCGAATAGGTCACATTTTCGACATTGCCGCCGTCACGGATCTGAATGGAAAGACCGCGGTTGCTGCGTGAAATAATGCAGTTGCTGACAATCACATTGCGGAAATCACCGACACCCTCCGTTCCGATTTTGATGGCTGCAGAAGTGGAGATAAGCGTGCAGTTTGAAATGATGATATTTTCGCAAGGACCGTATTCGGCATTGCCTTTGGATGCCTTCAGGCAGATGCAGTCGTCTGCACACTCAATATGGCAGCCTGTAATGCGTACATTGGAGCAGTGGTCGGGGTCGATGCCGTCGGAATTGGCAACATCGAGGTCATTGAGAATGCGGATGCGGTCAATGAGCACATCATCGCATCCTGCCGGGTGCAGTGTCCAGAACGGGGCATCCACCACGGTAAATTCCTTGAATGTGATGTTGTTGCTTTTTTCAATGTAAATCACGGTCGGACGCGGATAAAAGTTTCCTGTCACATAGTATCTGTCTTTGCGTTCAACAAAGGCATGGCCGTTGGCATCGATCACACCTTCACCCGAAATCGTACAGCCGTCCGCTTCGTAGCCGTAAATAAAGACAAACGACGGCTTGCCCGTCACGGGATTGCCGATGAGGGCGGTTTTGGGGTCGTTGATCATGTTGCAGGGACGGATATAGCCGTCAATGTTGTCGGTGGCTTTCAGTCGAGAACCTTTTTGCAGGTGCAGTTCAACGTTTTTTTTCATCGCAACCGAATCCGAAAAATAGGTCTTACCGCTTGTCAGCACCACCGTACCGCCACCGTTTTCGGCTGCCTTGTCAATGGCTGCCTGAATGGCTTTGCAGTCGTTTGCAATGCCGTCACCGCGTGCACCGAAGTCTTCGGGATAAAAAAGAAGCATAAAACACCCTCCGTTTGGTTTTTCTATCGGAAATCATAACACAGATTGCAAAAAAGAGCAAGAAAAACCATAAAAAAACAAAGCCTGCCGAAACAGGCTTTGCAGCGGATGTGATTTATTTGTTGTGCTGTAACATCGTGTAGGCTGCCATGCAAACCCTTGCAATGTCTGCGTTGTAGAGGGGATACGCGTGGTCGTCGGCACGGTCGAGGTAGTGTGTCAGATAGCTGACAACGCGGTCAAGGTCATTCATCTTTGCGGCTGCAAGCACATTACTGCCCCAACAGAATTCACTGGGGATGTCAAAGTTCTCCCAATCGTAGGTCTCGCAGAATGTGTCATAGAGATGGTTTGCACGTTCCGTGTTCACATCGATCACACCGTGCAGAATCGGGAACAACTGTGCCGTTGCACAAGGATAGAAAGTGTCCCAGGCGAATTCGACGGCAGTGACACCGTACTTGGAAAGAGCCACTTCGTAATAGCCGTCTTTGTTCCACATCACATTTTCCAATGTTTTGTTCATTTGTTCATAAAGTGCTTCGCAACGCAGAAGGGTTGTTGTGTAAGAGGCATCTTCTTTGCCAATCACATCTTCAAACAAGGACAGAGCAGCCTGTACACCTTCATACACTTCGCAGTTGTCCATGAGATATTTGATTTCGTAATCGGGTTTTGCAAGTGTCAGCCCCAGCACATTGGTTGACAGCATGGCACGTGCAATTCTGTCGATGTTTTTACTCTGCGAGAGAATATATTCCTTGTTGCCCGTTGCTTTGTAATATTTATCCAGCACCGTCAGGAATGTGGCAGCATAGGAGTCCGTGGAGTCGTAGCTGTTTTTGGATGTTTCGGAAACGATTGCACCGTTTGCAAGTGTCACGGTGTAGTCAAAAATCGTGCCGTCCACACCGTTCGGATCCGTTTCGGCAGTGTTGAGATGTGCAAAATGCCAGTCCGCGTATGCTTTGACTTCGTCTGCATATGCTTCGGGTTTATCCAGCAGAGCAAGTGCCGCAATGTCCGCAAAATAGGGGTTGACGGTGACTTCACCGTTTGCGTTTTTGGTCATCGGAATGGCACCGTTTGCAAGCTGCAAGGATGCAAGCCATTGCGTTTCACTTTCAAAAACCGTTTCAAACAAATCGATTTGTTCCTGCGTTGCAACGGCTTCACGGGGAGCTGTCGGCTGCAGGTCTGCAGCGGCGGACGGGGTGAAAAGGCAACCGAAGACGGAAATGAAAAAAGAGAGGATAGAAGCGATAAACTGTTTCATAAAAAAACCTCCTGTACGGTTTTGCGTTCTGCTTATCAGTATAGCAAAAGATTTATGATTGTCAAGTTTTTGAAGTCGTTGTTCACTTTTTAAGAATGTCCTGCAGTACCGCCGTTACCGCATTTGCCATGCTCACGAAGCCGCTGTCATTCGGATGGCAGTTGTCCACAAGGCCCGTGTCGCGTGCCGATGCATCCAGAAGCGAAGGACCGGGCAGAAAATACACGTTTTCATCTCCGCTTGCCAAGGCATTCTCATAGGTGATTCTGACAATGGCGAGCCGTTCTTCCTCTTCAGCGGTCAGGTACGCTTTGGGTCTTGTCATGAACACGACAGGCAGAGTCGGATTGTTTTTCCGAACCGCAAGGAACAGTTTTTCATGCGTGTTTTGCAAATGGGTGGGGGAGGGTGCGTTGTGGTCGTAGTCATACACAAAAACGGACATCGGCAGCGTGGCAAGATAGGCGGTCATGGTGTCCTCTGCTTTTGCGTTGCCTGAAAAGCCGAGGTTGATGTGGTCGCAGTCCAACCGCAGCGAAACAATATTTTCATACGCATTGCCGGGTCGCGAGGCACAACCGCCCTGGGTGATCGACGAGCCGTAGTAGACCACAGGCAGGGGATGCGTGTAGGCGGCAGATTGTTGCAGACGGCTGTCCGCACTTATGCCGATGTACAGTTTTTTTACGTTGGAATACAGCGGAAAATGGATGGTGTAGTCGTGCATTTTGCCGTCGCAGAAGGGCACAGGCAGGTCAATGACACTTTCATAACCGTTCTCAATGTCCATCGGCGGTACATAGGTGCCGAGGTATCGCACACCTGCGTGCAGGTCAAATCCGGCACTGCCGGTAAAAGGGAAGTGCGGCATTTTGCCGATCCCGTCCATCTCGGCATGGATGGCGATGTAAGGACTGTTTGTTGCGAAACGCACACGGCCGCCGGCGGTGTTGGTGTGCAAGGCAAAAACACCTTCGCTCACACTTTTGGCAACCGCAGCAGGCAGACGACGGAACAAACCGTCCTCTTTTTGAATGCCGAAAATCTCAAACGGTGCTTTTTCCGTGTCAAAAAAGGTCAGTCCTTCGCGTTGGATGGTCGTTTTGACGACAAAATTCCGATCGGCTTCTTCAATTTTCATTTTCATGGCACCCCTTTCATGTGTTCCTGTTTTCATCTTAACAGAAAAAACCGTACTTTGCAATGAAAATTTGGCTTTCACACCTGCGGTTTGTCAGCATACGATGAAGCGGAGGGAAAATGTTATGGAAGAAAATCGCAATTGGGTACCGCTGTCTGCCGCAATGCGGATGTCCGTTTTGAATATTCTGTTGAATGTATTGCTCGTGGGGCTGAAAGCGGCAGCAGGTATTTTTGCCCGAAGCACCGTTTTGCTGTCGGATGCCGTGCATTCCGCTGCCGACACCTTTTGCACCGTTTTGGTCATGTCCGGTATCGGTTTTGCCGAAAAACGACCCGGACACACCGCCGAACGGATACAAGGGATTGTAATTTCGTTGCTTGCTGTGCTGATCGCAGCCACGGGGGTGCAAATGTGCCGCGACGGTATCGCTTTGTTTGCAGGCAGCGAAACTTTTCAAAGCCCCGGAGCGGCGGCTGTTGCGGTGGGTGCCGTTTGTGTGGCGGTCAAGGGCGGTATGTATGTGCTGACACGCCGATGTGCTGTAAAAAACCAAAACGAAATGCTGCTTGCCGATGCCTTTCACCACCGTGCCGACTGTGCATCTTCTTTGTTGGTGCTCATCAGTGTGGGGGCAGCTTTTGCACAGATTTACTTTCTGGATGCACCGTCGAGAATTTTATTGGGATGCAGCCTGCTTTTTTCCGCAGGTGCACTTATTAAAAAAGGTGTACAAAAAATCCGTTCCTTGTAAACTTTACAAAATTTATTCTTTTTACTTGTATATACCAAAGGAATGTGTTATAATATTTGTATCTTTGTACAAAAGTAAATGAAGTGAGGGAACAAAAATGTCGGTTTTTAAATCCATTATGTCCAATTTCACATCTTTCCTGTTGGCAATCGTTTTGACGGCTTTGCCCTATGCAGGATTTGAACTTCCCATCATCGACAATGCACAGGAAGATTGTCTGCTGACGGTTGAAATGATGTCCGATGTGCATATTGAAGAAAAAGAACTCTTCCGCCAGGCATTCATGGTCGCAGGTCTTCGCAATCTCAACCATGCAAAGGCACAGATTGACGGTGTCGTCATCGCAGGCGACCTGACCAACTATGCCGATGAGCCGTCCCTTGCCAAGTATTATGATATTCTCGGAAAGCACAGCCCGGTACCTGTTATTTCCGCAGCCGGCAACCACGATATCGGCCATGTCGGTGACAGGGATGTAACCGACATCACCCGTGAAGAAGCCAAGGCAAACTTTATCCGTTACAACAACGAATACCTCGGCATTGAGGCAACCGACAACTATTACAGCTACGAGCTCAACGGCTACACCTTCATCGTCCTCGGTGACGAAGTTATCGACGGTGGTCATTGGGACGGCATGGATATCACCGAAACCCAGATGGCATTCCTCGACAGCGAGCTTGCCCGTGCCACCGCAGACGGCTCCCCGGCATTCGTCGTTTGCCATTGGCCTGTTGACGGCATCAACGGACAGGAAATCGTATACCCCGACAGCGGTATTGAACTTGATAAAAACGATATCAAGACCGTTATGGAACAGTATGAAAATGTTTTCTACATCAGCGGTCACATCCACGGCGGCATCAAGAGTGAAGCCGCAGCCGAAGTGACGGGCTTTGCCAATGTCGAACAGGTCAACGGTGTCACCTACATTTCACTTCCCACCTACGGTATCGTCAATTCCTTTGGCTATCCCTGGTCTGCAACCGGTATGCAGATGGAAGTGTATGCCGATCAGGTCATCGTCAGACCCCGTAACTTCATCACCAACAAGTGGTTTACAAACTCCGTCTATACCATCGACCTCGTTGCCGAATAATTATATTGCTTTAATAAGCTGCACCCACCCCGGTGCAGTTTGTTTTTTTATTTTTTCAAAAAGTGAGATTTCTTGTAACATATCGGAAAGATATGTGTATACATGTATGAAAAATCTTTTTTCGCAAACGCCTTTTTTTGAGAAAAATAATAATAGTATTGTTATGTTTTTGCATTCAATTAATATTGTTTTTCTGAATGAGTGGTGCTATAATTGTTTTTTATAGAATGAAAAGGAGTCATGTGTTATGAAAAAACGATTGATCCGTGCGTTATCCTGTATTCTTGTCGTTTGTATGCTGCTCACGGCAGCACCGTTGAACGGCTTTGTAGGATTGGAACTGCCTGATTTTGCATTTCCGCAATTCATCCCGGCAAAAGCTGCGACCATTATTGAATCTGGTTCGTGCGGTAAAAATGTTACTTACACCCTCGACAGCGACGGCTTGCTGACCATTGCGGGTAAAGGGAAAATGGAGAATTATTCATCTTTTTCTGTTCCGTGGTATTCCAACCGTAGTGCAATCAAAACAGTGAGCATTGAAAACGGAGTGACGAGCATCGGGGATTCTGCGTTCGAGGAATGCACCTCGCTGACAACCATCACCATCCCGGACAGCGTGACGAGCATCGGGAATTCTGCGTTCTCCTGGTGCGCCTCTATGACCTCGGTCACCATCCCGGACAGCGTGACGAGCATCGGGGAGTATGCGTTCTCCTGGTGCATCTCTCTGACCTTGGTCACCATCCCGGACAGCGTGACGAGCATCGGGGATTATGTGTTCGACTACTGCATCTCGCTTGGAGAAATTGTCATTGAAAACAAAGACTGTCAGATTTATGACAGCAGCGATACCATCTCTGCCAACGCAGTTATCCGCGGACATGACGATTCCACTGCACAGAGCTATGCCGAAGAATACAATCGGGGCTTTGTTTCCATTGACGGGGCAGGCAGTGACATCATCCTGTCCGGCGATTGCGGCGATAATGCCGACTTCACCCTTACACGCGGCGGCACATTGCACATCACCGGCACAGGGGCTGTGTATTCTTACAATACGTCCAATACGTCTACCAGACCATGGTACAAATACCGCGGCTTCATCAGAACCGTAATCATAGATGACGGCATTACGGAAATCGGGGATTCTGCATTCTCTCAGTTTTACAATCTGCTCTCCGTCACCATCCCGGACAGCGTGACGAGCATCGGGGATTCTGCGTTCTACAACTGCCGCTCGCTGACCTCGGTCACCATCCCGGACAGCGTGACGAGCATCGGGGATGATGCGTTCTCCTGGTGCATCTCTCTGACCTCGGTCACCATCCCGGACAGCGTGACGAGCATCGGTAGTTCTGTGTTCGAGGAATGCCCCTCGCTGACAACCATCACCATCCCGGACAGCGTGACGAGCATCGGGGATGATGCGTTCTACTACTGCCGCTCGCTGACCGATATTACGGTGGATGCTGATAATACAACATACTGCTCAGAAGACGGGGTTCTGTTTAACAAAAGCAAAACGAAACTCATTCAGTATCCTGTTGGCAATGCGAGAACGAGTTATACCATCCCGGACAGCGTGACGAGCATCGAGGATTATGCGTTCTACTGGTGCACCTCGCTTACCTCGGTCACCATCCCGGACAGCGTGACGAGCATCGGGTATGCTGTGTTCGGGGAATGCACCTCGCTTACCTCGGTTACCATCCCGGACAGCGTGACGAGCATCGAGGGGTCTGCGTTTTCCTACTGCACTTCGCTTACCTCGGTCACCATCCCGGACAGCGTGACGAGCATCGGGTATTTGGCGTTCGAGGACTGCACCTCGCTGACCTCGGTCACCATCCCGGACAGCGTGACGAGCATCGGGGCGCGTGCGTTCTGGGAATGCGAATCGCTGACCTCGGTCATCATCGGTGACAGCGTGACAAGCATCGGGGATTCTGCGTTCTACAAATGCACCTCGCTGACCTCGGTCACCATCCCGGACAGCGTGACGAGCATCGGGAATTCTGCGTTCGAGGACTGCACAAAGCTTACCTCGGTCACCATCCTGGACAGCGTGAAGAGCATCGGGAATTTTGCGTTCGAGGGCTGCACCTCGCTTACCTCGGTCACCATCCCGGACAGCGTGACGAGCATCGGGAAGTATGCGTTCGAGGACTGCACCTCGCTTACCTCGGTCACCATCCCGGACAGCGTGACGAGCATCGGGGAGTATGCGTTCTACAACTGCACCTCACTGACCTCGGTCACCATTCTGAATCCTGATTGTGAAATCTATGATAGGGAGTATACCATATACTCTGGTGCAATAATTTATGGTTTTGCAAACTCTACTGCACAGAGGTATGCTGAAAAATATAACCGTTCCTTTGAAATATTTGTATGTTCACATGAAAATGCGAAGATCATTCCCGCTGTTGCAGCCACCTGTACCACAACCGGTCTGACGGAAGGAAAGAAGTGTTCTGTTTGCGGTGAAATCCTTGAAGAACAGGCAGAACTTCCTGCACTCGGTCACACCGAAGAAGTCATTCCCGCTGTAGCAGCCACCTGTACCACAACCGGTCTGACGGAAGGTAAAAAGTGTTCCGTCTGCGGTGAAATCCTTGAAGAACAGGCAGAACTTTCTGCCCTTGGACATACTTGGGATGCAGGTGTTGTCACCACGGCTCCGACTTGTACGCAGGCAGGTGTCAGGACCTATACCTGTGAATGTGGGGACAGCTACACGGAAGCGATTGCATTGGATTCGAATAACCATGTCGGCGGAACGGAGATACGGAATGCTGTTGCGGCTACCTGTACGACGGATGGTTTCAGCGGTGACACATATTGCTTGGGTTGCAGCAACAAAATTGCCGATGGGGCTGTTATTTCTGCTACGGGACATGACTACACGGCTGTTGTTACCGACCCGACCTGTGAAAAAGACGGCTACACCACCCACACCTGCACCGTTTGCGGTGACAATTATACGGACAAGCCGACACCGTCCCTCGGTCATGATTGGGATGCAGGCGTGTTGGATCCCGAACCGACCCCCGAACAGAACGGTATCAGAACCTATACTTGCAAGCGTTGCTCAAAAACAAAAACCGAAATCGTCGAATATGTCATTACAATCATAGCCTCCGGTTCCTGCGGTGAAAAACTGACATGGACATTGGATAGCGAAGGAACCCTGTCCGTCTCCGGTGAGGGAGAAATGACGAATTATGCATCCGCTTCGTCTGTTGGCTGGTATGCCTATCGTGATTCCGTCAAAAAGGCGATACTTGCAGACAGCGTGACAAGCATCGGAGATTATGCGTTCTACAGCTGTACCTCGCTGACCTCGGTTACCATTCCGAACAGTGTCGACAATATCGGGAAGTATGCATTTTATGCATGTGAAAGTCTTTCCGATGTGTATTATGTATCTTCTGCAAAAATGTGGAGGCAAATTGTCATTGGAGAGGGAAATGAAGAACTGACAACAGCAAAAATACATTATGCTGTTGAGGACATCTATAACTTAAAGGATGAAACATACAGCTTTGCAAACTTTAGCGACAATGATGCCGATGGGCATTGTTTCGGTATGTCGATGACCAGTTCGGCTTATTATTGGGGTATTCTGAATCGTACCATCATCGATGAGGATACAACAAAGAGTCTGTATTCCTTTGCTAAGACAGATATCGTGAAAAGTCCCATTTGTTATTATCAGAAAATTCAAGGGTCAATCGCTAACAAAGCGATTGTTGCCGGTGGTACGAATTATTTGACGGGGAAGTTTAATATAGGAGCTGACTGGGCAGCAGTCGTTGACTACGTCAAAAACCACGAGTATGACCATACAGGTGCTTTGCAGATTGCATTCAGGAATGTTGTGCTTGTTAATCCGTTATATTATGATGTAGAAGGTCATGCTGTCAACTTCCTGTATTACAAAGAAGTCAACGGACAGCAAAGACTGTATGTCTATGATAATAATTACCCGAATACAGAAACCTATCTGTACAAAGCTGCAGACGGAAATGTTTACGAGGCCCCCCTTTCCACATTTGACGGTGCCCTTGAATGTGTGGCCATACGTGATGTGGAAACATATTTTGAAGAAGCCGCAAAAGCTGACATGAGCCGGTTTATCTATGCAAAAGACGGTGCTATCAATGTGCTTGGTGATGTCGAATCATATAAGATGGACGGTTATGATTCGGATGCCGGATACATTATGTATGAAATATCTGAAGATATGGACACTGTGCAGATTGTTCCTTTGGAGGATCACGCGACCTTTACTTATTGCGAACAGGATGTCAGCTTTGGCTTGTGTGACGATGATACAATGGGTCTCCTGCAAATAGGACGTTATGACAGTAGTACCGGAGCCGGAGAGATTCAATTTACAATCGTCAATGCTCCTGAATTGAGTCTCGGTGATGTGGACAACGACGGTGCGCTCACGTCTTCGGATGCACGTCTTGCATTGCGAGCTGCAGTCAAACTGGAAACGCTGACCGATGAGCAGCTGAAGGCTGCCGATGCAGACAAGGACAGCGAAATCACCTCGTCCGATGCAAGACTCATTCTGCGTGCTGCGGTGGGATTGGAAACTTTGTGATAAAAATTAAACAAAAATATAAGGAGCTGTGTAAAAAACAGCTCCTTTTGTTATGCTCGGAAGAGCATGGATTTTTTATATTTGCGGCAATCAGATACGGGCGACACCGGTATCTCTTGCTGCCTTTGCAACGGCTGCTGCGACGGTGGGGCCGACGCGTTCGTCGAATGCATGGGGGATGATGTAATCCGGGGTGAGTTCTTCGTCGCTGACAAGACCTGCGAGTGCAAGGGCTGCAGCCATCTTCATTTCTTCGTTGATTTCGGAAGCACGCACATCCAAAGCACCTCTGAAGATGCCGGGGAATGCAAGCACGTTGTTGATCTGGTTCGGGAAGTCGCTTCTTCCGGTACCGACAACGGCTGCACCTGCTTCTTTTGCAAGGTCGGGCATGATTTCGGGAACGGGGTTTGCCATGGCAAGAACGATGGCATCCTTGTTCATGGACTTGATCATATCCTGGTTGACAACACCTGCTGCGGAAACGCCGACGAAAATGTCAGCACCCTTCATGGCATCGGCAAGTGTGCCTCTGCGGTGTTCGGCATTGGTGAAGTCTGCGATCATCTGTTTGCCGGGAGCGAGGTCGTCACCGTCGCAGATGATGCCCTTGCGGTCGCAGATGAACATATCTTTGATGCCGAAACGCTTGAGCAGCTTTGCGATTGCAACACCTGCTGCACCTGCACCGGAGAATGCAACGGTGCAATCTTCGAACTTCTTGCCGACGAGCTTGAGTGCGTTGACGAGTGCACCTGCACAGATGATGGCAGTGCCGTGCTGGTCGTCGTGGAAGATCGGGATATCGGTGCAAGCTTTCAGCTTTTCTTCAATTTCAAAACAACGGGGAGCCGAGATGTCTTCGAGGTTGATGCCGCCGAAGGAGCCGGAAATGAGCTGGCAGGTACGGACGATTTCGTCAACATCCTTGCTCTTGATGCAAAGAGGGAATGCGTCAACACCGCCGAATTCCTTGAACAGAACGCATTTGCCTTCCATAACGGGCATACCGGCTTCGGGACCGATGTCACCAAGACCGAGAACAGCCGTACCGTCGGTGATAACAGCGACCATGTTCCATCTTCTGGTCAGGTCATAGCTTTTGTTGATGTCTTTCTGGATTTCAAGGCAGGGCTGTGCAACACCGGGGGTGTAAGCAAGGGAGAGCTTTTCTTTATCGTCAACCTTTGCACGGGCAACCACTTCGAGTTTGCCCTTCCATTCAGCGTGTTTTTTGAGTGATTCAGACAAATAATCCATTCTTGTTACCTCTCTTATTTTTCCCAGGGGAATACATACTTGGTAAGACCGAGATCGTCGCGGACTTTGCAGATTTCAGCCTGTACGGATTCATTGATCGGCACACCGGAATCTTTTCTGGAAAGCCATACATCCCATTCTTTTTCGCCTGCGGAGAAGATTCTGTCCTGACCGGGAGCCTTCTTGGAAGCACGGACAGAACGGATGATCTCGCCTGCTTTTGCACGTGTGAGTTCTTCACCAAGGAAGTGGCCTGTGTCGATGGCAATGAAGAAGTGACCCAGATGATAGGGAACTTTTTCACCGTTTTCGCCCTTGCCGTCAAGAGCCTTGCCGTAGTTGCCGTCCTGCAGGATAGAGGAAAGCAGTTCGACGACCATTGCATAGCCGTAACCCTTGTAACCGCCGAGAGCTTCACCGATACCGCCGAGGGTGGTCAGAGCTGCCGTGCCGTTGCGGATCTGCTTGAGAGCAGCACCTGCATCACCGGAAACTTCTTCACCGTCCAGACCGATGATGGTGCCGGGGTGCACATCTTCACCGATTCTTTCATAATATTCAACCTTACCGTTCTGGGTAATGGAAGTTGCACAGTCGATGACGAAATCAAAATCTTCGTCGGTGGGAATGCCGATGGTCAGCGGATTGGTACCAAACATGCCTTCCACACCGAATGTGGGAGCCACGGACGGACGGGCATTGGTGCCTGTGATGCCGATGCAGCCGTTCTTTGCAGCCATGGAAGCATAGTAACCTGCGATACCGTAGTGGGTGGAATTGCGGACTGCAACCATACCCATGCCGTATGTTTTTGCCTTTTCGATTGCCATGCTCATAGCCTTGTAACCGATGACCTGGCCCATGCCGTCGTGACCGTCCACAACAGCGGTGCAGGGGGTTTCGCGGATGATTTCAAAATTGGTGACGGGCTGCTGAATGCCGTCATTGATGCGGTCAATATAAACAGGCTTAAAGCGGTTTACACCGTGGGATTCGATGCCTCTGCGGTCGGATTCGAGCAGAACATCAGCAACAATCGCAGCGTCTTCAGCAGGAACGCCGACACCTTTGAAAGCATCGATAACGAAATCGTTAATGGTTTTCCAATCAACAATTACTTTTGGCATAAGAAAGACCTCCGTTTTTTATTCCATTATTATGCAATTTTAGTATAACACCAAAACAGGGCTTTCGCAATAGTGATTTTGTCTTTTTTTTAACACATTCAATTAAGCGTTGCACATTGACAGAGATAATGTTATAATTATGAAAAAAAAGAAAGCGAAAATACGGTTATGAAAATTGTAAAGAAAATAGTTTGCGGTTTGGGTGCTGCGGTGCTTGCAGGTGCTCTTGTTTTTGCAGGTGTTTTTCTTGCACCCTATCCGGATTACAAAAAGAATCAGGATCCCATTCTGACGCAGACTCCCGAAATCGGAAATGAGCTGCGTGTGATGAGTGCCAATGTGCGTTGTGTGTCGCCGTTTGACCTGTTGGAAAAAAGCTGGTTCAACCGTGCCGACCTGCTTATGCAGAGCATCGAAAAGCAGGCTCCGACGGTCATCGGTTTTCAGGAAGTGACCAAAACGCATTATAAATACCTGTGCAAACGTCTGCCGATGTATGATTCGCAGATTACCTACCGTGATAACTCGCCTTTGTCTGAGGGATGTCCGATTTTTTACCGTACAGACCTGTATACCCTCATCGACAAGGGTACGTTCTGGCTGAGTGAAACCCCTGAAGAAATGAGCAAATCCTGGGATGCCGCATTCAACCGTGTCTGTGGTTATGTGATTCTTGAAACCAAGTCCGACAACACCCGTTTTGTTGTTTTCAATACCCACCTTGACCATGTCAGCGAAGAAGCACGCATCAACGGGATCGGTGTGGTGATGGATAAAATCGAACAGTTTGGCGGTATTCCGGCTGTGCTGATCGGGGATATGAATGCAAAAGAGGGAACCCCGACCTATCTGCGTGCGACCGAGGATTTCATTGATGCCCGTCATGCAACCGAAAACACATCCGACCGCGAAACCTTCCAGAAGTGGGGAACAAAAGCACAGATCATTGACTATTGCTTTGTTTCCGACGGGGATTTTACCGTCAACAGCTTCAGTGTTGTAACGGATACTTATGACGGAGCCCATCCGAGTGACCACAATCCGTTGGTCATCAGCCTTTCCGTCAATAAATAAGGAACTGTAAAATGTCAGAAATATTTGTTCTTGCCGCCTTTGCAGCGGCACTTTTTGTCTGTGTTGCATTGGATGTGTCCGTTCTTGTGGCACTTTGCATCGGATTTTGTCTGTTTTTCGGTTACGGTCTCTGTAAAAAGTACAGCCCGAAGCAGATGTTTTCTTTTGCCCTGACAGGAATGAAGACCGTAAAAAACATCCTGATCACCTTTTTGCTGATCGGTGTCATCACCGCACTCTGGAGAGCCTGCGGAACGATTCCCTATATCGTCTATCATGCAACCGCTTTGTGCTCACCGAAAGTGATGGTGCTGCTCACTTTTTTGTTGTGCGGATTGATTTCCTTTTTGACGGGTACGTCGTTCGGTACGGCTGCAACCATGGGTGTTATCTGCGTGACCATGGCAAACAGCATGGGAATCCCCATTCTGTTTTCGGGCGGTGCGGTGCTGTCGGGTGCCTTGTTCGGGGATCGCTGTTCCCCGATGTCCACGAGTGCCCTGCTTGTCAGCACGCTGACGAAAACAGACCTGTATCACAACATAAAAAATATGTTCCGAACGGCTGTGCTGCCGTTTTTGCTGACGGTTGTTTTGTATGCGGTCATCGGATTTTTTGTGCAGCCGCAAGAACACTCCGACAATGTGCGTGCAATCTTTGCAACACATTTCAACCTGCATCCTGCTATGTTGTTGCCGGCACTTGTGATTGTGGTTCTTTCACTGTGTAAGGTCAATGTCAAAATTGCCATGGCGGTGAGCATTGTATTCAGCTCTCTGGTGGCTGTTGCGGTGGAGAAAAAACCGCTTGTGCTGCTTTTGAAAACGGCTGTGTTCGGTTTTGCAACCGACGATGCACAACTCGGCAGCCTGCTTGCAGGCGGCGGAATGCAGTCTATGATCAATGTGTCGTTGATTGTATGTCTGTCGGCTTCGTTTTCGGGGATGTTTGGCGGCACGCATCTGCTGGATGCCATGCAGGATCGGATCGCTGCACTTTCAGAAAAGGTGACACCGTTCGGGGCGGTGTTATTGACATCGGTGCTCGCTTCGGTGATCGCCTGCAACCAGACGCTTGCCATCATGCTGACCCATCAGCTCAGCGACCGTGCCGAACAGGACAGGGAAAAAATGGCATTGTACCTGGAAAATACCGCCGTGGTCGTCTCACCGCTTGTGCCGTGGTCGATCGCAGGTGCCGTACCGCTTGCTTCCGTGGGAGCACCGAATCTGTGTATGCTGACGGCTTTTTATCTGTATCTCATACCGATCTGCAATCTTGCAGCCGCGATCATTAAAAATGATATACGCCCCGTTGGTGCGAATGCTATCACAACGAAGTCGTGATGATATCCGCTTTGCGGATGATATATTTGTTTGCACAAATGTGTCAGATGCGGTCGTTTTCCGCTTCGCTCTGAATAATTACTCTATAATCCGGAGTGCGAGCGCCCCTTCGTATTTGCCGCAAGGCTGATATATCATTCATCATATCGAAGATATATCATTGTCGACTCCATGCAGCGCCAAAAAAAATCTCCTCACCTTTGTGCAAAAAAGCATCGGGTGGGGAGATCGTTTTTATTTCAGGAATCCTTCGAGGATGATTTCTTCTGCTTCTTCTTCGTTCAGACCGAATGTCATCAGCTTGAGCAACTGGTCATTGTTGATTCTGCCGATGGCTGCTTCATGCACGATCTGTGCATCGGGGTGGTTTGCCGTGATGGCAGGGACGGAACGGATCTTTGCGTTGTCCATCAGAATGGAGTCACACTGAATGTGGGCACGGCAGGCGGCATTGCCGACGGCATTGGGGAAGAACACCTGCGAGGATTCATCCTTACCGACCGAACGGGAAATGATCTGCGCGGAAGAATCCTTGCCGTTGAGATCGATCGTCATATCGGACTCCGCGACCTGCTTACCGTGGGTCATCAGTCTTTCGGTCACAACGAGCTTTGCTTTTTCTTCAAGCTGTGCGGTGGTTTTGCGTTTTGTGGAGTCGATGCCCTTGATCTGCACCGTTTCCATTTCGCAAACGGAACCGCTTTCCATGTAAATCTGCGTTTCGGGATTCATCACGCGACCGCCTTCTCCGTCGCCGTCACCGTAGTGTTTTTCAACATATCTGATTTTTGCGTTTTTACCGATGAAGAAACGGTGGATGCCGTCATGACGGCTTTCGGTGCAACCCGAATTGTGAATGCCGCAACCGGCAACGATGGTTACATCTGCACCTTCACCGATGTAGAAATCGTTGTAAACCAGTTCGCTGTGTCCGGTTTCGGTGATGATGACCGGAATGGAAACGGTTTCACCGACCGTAAAAGGCTTGACGGTGATGTCAATGCCGGGCTTGTCCGTTTTGTTGGTGATGTTTACGTTTTCGGTAACCACTCTGCCGGCAGCAACACCGTTCTTGCGGATGTTGTATGCCCCGTCGGCAGGTAGTACGGACATATCTGCAATTTGGGAAAGAAGGTTAAAATCAAGTTTTTCAAGCATTGTTTTTTTCCTCCTCATTCCCTCTGAGTCCGCATTTGCGGTCAAATTCGCCCAACAGGGTCGGGTATATATCGTCTTTGTTGCCGCGGGTGCGGATTTTTCCGTCTGCAACCACGATCAGTTCATCGGCAAGCTGCATAATACGTTCCTGGTGCGAGATGATAACGGTTGTGCTTTCGCTGTTTTCGTTTCTTGCCATGCGGAACGATTCGACAAGCATGGTAAAGCTCCACAGGTCAATACCTGCTTCGGGTTCGTCATAAATGGCAAGCTGCGGTTCGCGTGCCATGAGGGTTGCAATTTCAATACGCTTGACTTCACCGCCGGAAAGGGAAGTATCGACTTCGCGGTTGAGGTAGTCCATTGAGCAAAGACCCACACGGGTCAGATAAGCACAGCACGCATCCTCAGGCAGATCCTGCCCGTGTGCAAGGCTGAGCATTCTTCTGACGGTCATGCCCTTGAAACGGGGCGGTTGCTGAAAAGCATAGCCGATTCCCATTTTAGCACGTTCGGATACGGACAGATCGGTAATGTCCTCGCCGTTGAAAAGAATCTGTCCGCTTGTCGGTTTTTCAATGCCCATAATCAGGCGTGCAAGCGTGGATTTGCCGCCGCCGTTGGGGCCTGTGATAACATAAAATTTTCCGCTTTCAATGGTAAGGCTTATATTATCAATGATTCCCAGCTCTCTGCCGTTGGCTTCGTCATTGACAGAGAAGCTGACATTTTTTAATTCTAACATGGGAAGCTCCTTGGTTTTTACATTTGGAAAAATAGGTAAAACAACACCGATTTTTCCCTATTTTCAGTATACACGAAAACCATGCTGTTAGCAAGACTATTTTTTGGTTCTTTGCGGAAAGTTTGGGAATGTTGTAATTGAAATAAATGTGTGAATTGCGGTTTGTTCAACAAACCGTAATTTGTCGGTTTTAAAAGTCTTCCGTATTTCCGTGAAGAACCATTTTTTTTACAGAAAAGGAACAATAAAACAGAAATTTTTCATTATGTGAAAAAAGCATTGCCAAAAGGACGGCAAACTTGTATAATTGAAATAAAAAAAGAAAGAGTTATATAAGAAAATGAAAAAAATTCCCCGTTTTGCTGAGGCTGCCTGGATTTGCGGCATTGTATTTTGTGCTTTGGGTGTGGCATTGACCATCAAAGCCGATTTCGGTGTGTCCATGATTGCAGCACCGCCTTACATCATCTATTCCAAAGTGGTGCAGTATTTTCCGTCTTTTACCCTCGGTACGGCAGAATATTGCTACCAGGGTGTGTTGTTGCTTGTGATGCTTGCCCTTGTCCGTAAAGTCCGTTTCAAGTATTTTTTGTGCTTTGCGACAGCCGTGATTTACGGCAAGGTGCTGGATCTGATGCTTTTGCTGTTGGGTGATGCACCCTATGAAAGTATGCCTGTCCGTATTGTCGCCTTTGTTGCAGGCGGTGCGATCACGTCTTTGGCGATCGCGTTTTTCTTCCGCACCTATTTGCCGTTGCAGATTTATGAGTTATTTGTAACGGAGTGTGCACTTACCTTCCGCAAACCGAATGAAAAAGTGAAATATATTTTTGATGCAGGCTGTTTGCTGATTTCACTCACGCTGTCCTTTGTCTTGTTCAAAGGTTTCAAGGGAATCGGCATCGGAACGGTTCTTCTGACCCTCGGCAACGCTCCGTTGATTGCTGGTTTCGGAAAACTGTTGGACAAATGTTTTGACTTTTCTCTGCTGTCACCGCAGTTGGAAAAGAAATACAAATAACAGGAGCAAGCCATGCCCAAAAACATTGTATTTTATTTCAGCGACCAACAACGCTATGACACCGTCAACGAAACGCTCATGCCCAATCTTTGTCGCCTGGCGGCAGACGGTGTTTTTTTCGAAAACAATTTTACCTGTCAACCTGTTTGCGGCCCTGCAAGAGCCTGCCTGCAAACGGGACAACACGCCACACGAAACGGCTGCTATGTCAACGGCATCGCCCTGCCGCAGAATATAAAACCCCTTGCTTCTTATTTTAACGAAGCAGGCTACCTGACCGCCTATATCGGCAAATGGCATCTGGCAAGCGACCGTTTTCCACACATCGGTGTGCATTGTGAACGCTCGGCCATTCCGAAAGAAAGACAGGGGGAATACCAATATATCCGTGCTGCCGATGTTCTGGAGTTCACCTCCCACGGTTATGACGGCTATGTTTTTGATCAGGACGGAAACAAAACAGAGTTTACAGGCTACCGTGCAGACTGTATCAACGACTTTGCTTTGGAGTTTCTGGACAACAGAGATCCCGATAAGCCCTTTTTCCTGTTCATTTCGCAGCTTGAACCGCACCATCAGAATGACCGCCATTGCTACGAGGGATACAAACCGACCGTGGACGACTACCGCAACCATCCGCTTCCGCAGGATCTTCGGGTTTTGCAGGGTGACAGCCGGCAGATGTGGCCGGATTACCTGAGTGCGATCAATCGTCTGGATTACAATGTCGGTAAGCTGTATAAAAAATTAGAAGATCTGGGTATTGCCGATGACACGGTTTTTATTTACACATCCGATCACGGATGCCATTTTAAAACAAGAAATCTTGAATACAAACGATCTTGCCACGACGCAAGCATTCACACACCGCTGATCATCCGCGGCGGTCCGTTCACGGGCGGTAAAAGGGAAACGAAGCTGACGAGTCTGATCGACCTGCCTGCCACCTTGCTGCGTATTGCAGGTATTCCCGTGCCCGAGAGTTTCGACGGTGTTTCCCTGACGCAAGACAAGGAACGGGACTGCGTTTTTGTGCAGATTTCAGAGAGCCAGTGCGGTCGTGCAATCCGTACGGACAAGTGGAAATATTCCGTACGCGTACCGACCCCGACAGGATATTTGCTTCGCAGTGCACCGCTGTATACGGAAGATTTTCTGTATGACCTTGAAAACGACCCGGCTGAGCTTCACAATCTGATTGCTGATAAAGAATATGCAGATGTGTGCAGCCGATTGAGAACAATGTTGCTGCAACAAATGGAACAAGCCGGTGAAAAGAAGCCGATCATCATTCCGAAACGGAAAAGATAACAAAAAAGGAGAACCGATATGGTAGCAAAAATCACGATCAACCCTGCAAACCGTGCACAGACAATGGAAGGTTTCGGAGCAAGCGGTGCATGGTGGGCACAGATTGTCGGCGGCTGGACGGACATTGACGAAGAAAGCGGTTTACCCATCCGCGACCGTGTTGCACAGCTTCTTTTTGACAAAGAAAAAGGAATCGGGCTGACCTGCTACAGGCACAATCTTGGTGGCGGCTCCAAAAATTCAAATTCTTCTGTTTTTTCGGAAACTTCCCGTATGGCGGAATGCCATCTCAGAAACGACGGTACATACGATTGGGATCGCGACAAAAATGCGGTGGATATGCTGCTCTCCTGCGTCAGAAACGGTTGCGAAGAAGTGGTGCTGTTTTGTAATTCTCCGCCCGAAAGATACACCAAAAACGGCAAAAGCTGCCTTGACAGAGCCGGACAGACCAACCTCAGACGCAAGCACTACGCACCGTTTGCCGACTATCTGGTAACGGTTGCAAAGCACTTTCTGGACCTGGGTGTGCCTGTGAAATATATTTCTCCCGTCAATGAACCTGTCTGGATCTGGACGGACAAAAACGGACAGGAGGGTTGCCACTACAATCCGTGGCAGGTGCACGGTTTGTTGCGTGTGTGTGCAGACAAGTGCAGACAGGCACAACTGCCCGTTTTGCTGTCGGGTGCAGAAAACGGAGATTTACGTTGGTTCAACAAAACCTATTCCCACATCATGCTCGGTGATACAAAAATCAGAGCCGCAGCAGACGGTGTGGATGTGCATTCTTACTTCTTACCGTTGCCGTTCAGACTCGGTTTTATCACAAAAGCCGCCAACGACCGCGTTGCTTTTGTCAGACGCTATCGCAAATGGCTTGACCGTCACTATCCCGATGCAAAAGTACGCGTGAGCGAATGGACACATATGCAGGGCGGCAGAGATTACGGCATGGATTCCGCACTCGTGCAGACAAACACGGTGCTGGAAGACCTGACCTTGCTCAATGCCTGTGCGTGGCAGCACTGGATTGCCGTTTCCAATGTGGATTACTGTGACGGTTTGCTGTACATTCACCTCGACAAGCAAGGTTTTGAATTTACAAAACGCTACTATGCGTTCGGCAATTTTTCAAAATATATTCCTGTCGGTGCACAGAGAATGGAATCATCCTGTGACGACAAAAACATAAAAACCGCTGCCTTTATAAAGGACGGAAAAACGGTTCTCATTGCTGCCAACAACAGCGAAGAGGAAAAAGAACTGCATCTTCCCATGCACGGTGATACCCCTGTTTCCCTGTATATAACGGACAAGGACAAGGATCTTGCCGAATGTAAAACCAAAGCCGACTGTATCCGCCTGACACCGCGTTCGGTCAATACTTTGATTTTTGAGGAGGACAACACATGAACCCCGTAAAAACAGCACTTGATCTTTTGCGTGATGTGCGTGCCTACTGGAGCCATCCTGCCCCGGGCGACCATGTTGCCTACAAAGAATACCTCATGCTGTCCGTCGGTTGGCTGGGAATGCGTCTTGCCACGTCTTTCGGTTTCGGATTCAGCGTCAACGATCCGTTTACGGCAACCACCTTGCAGCTCACCCACAGGGATCTGATTCTCCTGGGGTATATCTGCACCGCAATCGGTTATGTGACCGCACCGCTGAATGCCTATATCATTGACCATCTGCGAAGCCGTGACGGCAAGTACCGTGTTTATATCAAACTGGCTGTGCCTGCTGCTGCCTTGTCTATGCTTGCCCTGTTTTTGCCGTATGAGAAGATGGGATACATGAAAATGGTCGTCTCCCTGTTTCTGATCGGACAAATTGAAGGCTATGTCAAAGGATGGTATTCCACGGGTGTCAGCAACCTTGTGTATGTGATGTCTCCCAATTCGCAGGAACGTGTCCGCATCATGATGGTGTCGAGCCTTGTGCATAACTTTGCACCGAGTCTGACAGGTTTGCTTATGCCTCTGATGTCGGATCTCTTTGCAGGAGGAAACCTCTATCACATCAACACCTACCGTATGATTTATCCTGTCTTCATCATTATCGGTACGGTGATGAGCATGACCGCCTACTTCGGTGTAAAGGAAAGAATCATTCAGCCTGTTTCCGAAATTGCGGATCTCAGTTTCCGTGATGCATTGCGTGCGGTTACACACAACAAGTATTTCTGGATCAAATGCACCGATGCGTGGAACGATTTCATGGAATCGACAAAGAATATTCTGCTGAAGTGGGTCTTCCACTACGGCAAGGTCGGCTCGATGACCATGTACGGTATCATCGACACCGTCACCTACAACTCGTCCATGTGGGCGATGCTGCTTTCCCCGACACTCATCCGCATCTGGGGTAAACGCAAGTTCAAAATCATCAAAAACACCTGCCAGGTTTTCATCACACTCGGTCTTATGCTCACCTACAAAAAGAGCATTTTCCTGATTGCCGTGTTCTTCTTCCTCAACCGCTTCTGGGATACCACGGAAGTTGTTGACAGAGCCATTGAGTCGGATATCCGCGACTACCAGCAATATCTCTCGGGTGAGCGTATCGACGGTGCATTCGGCTTGGTTGAGCAATACGTCGGCGGTGCCGTGGGTGCCGTTACCAACCTCTTTGTGCCGTGGGTCTATCGCCGCAACGGTTTTGACGGAACGGATTATTCGGTGCTGAATGTTTATGACGACGACGGCAACTACAACGAGGGCAATGTGCTGTATTCGCTTCTGGATGTCCTGATGAAAGTAAGCCTTGTCGGGGCGGTCGTTGATATCATTCCGTGGTTCTTCTATGACCTGACCGAATCCGGACAAAAAGGCATCATCCGCATCATTCGTCTGCGGTCAGCAGCAGAGGACAAAGCAGCAGGATTGCTGGAAGATGAACTGTATTGCGAAGCCTGTGAAGGTGTGTTTGCCATGCGTGAATACGAAAACAAAGAACAGGTCGATATTGTGCGTGCAAAAAACAAAGAAGAACGTGCAGCCAATGAAGAAAAACGCAAATTCAACGAAGAAGTTGAAATTGCAAGACTTGTCAGAACGGAAATCGATCGCTATTCCACACCCTTCGGAGCAGCCGTTCTGGAGCTGAGCAAACAAATCGTTGCCTACGGTGAAAACGGGTATTTCCTGCATCACGAGGAGCTGCTCGTCCTTGCAAAGGCACTTCCCAAAGGGGAAACAAGTGCTGAAAAAACGCAGCGTCGTGACCTGCTCAGCCACATAAAGAGCCTGCCGCACATTGCATCCCTTGTCAAACATCACTATCCCGACGGTATTCAGCCGTTTTATCCTGCCGAATTGGAAAACGCTTATCATCTGCCCACCGATACGGCTGCACAAAAGAAAGAACGCCGTGCTGCCATTCATGCAGCAAAACACAACCGCAACACCTATGCCAGGGTGACCAAACCGTTCCTTGCAGCGAAACGGAATCTGATTCTGGACGAATGCTACAACGATCCGGATGCCTTCCTTGCAGACTATGACGAAGCAAAACAGCGTTCCCGGGAGGCCTATGCGGCAGTCCTTGCAGCCGAAGAACAGAAAAAGGCAGCCCGTGCAGCAGAAGCCCAACGCCGCCTGGAAGAAAAACAGGCTAAGAAAAAAGTCAGAAAATAAGAAACAAACCGTAATTTATCTGTTTAAAATTCTCATATTTCCGTGAATATCAAAAAAAACAAGCCGTCTTTTCAGACGGCTTGTTGTATTAAGTGTGCTTATTTCTTTGCTTTGGCTTTGGGAGCTGCGGATGCCTTTTTGTCGAAGATGGTCTTTACAACAAACAGGGTTGCAATCATCAGTACAACAGCGACCGGCAGGGCCACGTACCACTTCGGAATGAAACCTGCGATGATGTAGGCAACAGCGGAAACGCCTGCAACGGTAAGTGCATAAGGCAGCTGGGTGGAAACGTGGTTCACGTGGTCGCACTGTGCACCTGCGGATGCCATGATTGTGGTATCGGAGATGGGGGAGCAGTGGTCACCGCAAACAGCACCTGCCATACAAGCAGAGATGGAAACGATGGTGAGCGGGTTGTCTGCGCCGAATACGGACAGAACGATCGGGATGAGGATGCCGAAGGTACCCCAGGAGGTGCCGGTTGCGAAGGACAGGCCAACAGCAATGATGAAGATGATGGCGGGCAGCAGAGCCTGCAGACCTGCAGCAGAGCCTTCGATGAGCTGGGAAACGAAGATCTTTGCACCCAGGGAGTCGGTCATGGCCTTCAGAGTCCATGCACAGCCGAGGATGAGGATAGCGGGAGTCATGCTCTTGAGACCTTCAGGCAGGCAAGCCATGAGATCTTTGAAACTGACAACGCGTCTGATGAGCATATAAATGACAGTGAAGAGAATGGCAATGCCCGAGCCGTAAACCAGACCGACGGAAGCATCGGAATTGGAGAATGCATCGATGAAGTCGTGGCTGCCTTCTGCACCGAAGAAACCACCGGAATAGATCATGCCGATGACACAGCAGATAACGAGCACAACAACGGGGAGAACGAGGTCGATGACCTTGCCCTTGGGGTTGGCTTTCATGTCAGCAACGGCTTCCACCTGACCGGATGTGAACAGGTCGCCGTTCTTGGCATTATCTTCGTGAATCTTCATCTTGCCGTAATCAAGACCGGTAACAGCAAGGAAGATCATCATAATGATGGTCAGAAGTGCGTAGAAGTTGTAGGGAATGGCTTCAATAAACAGTGCGATGCCGCTTTCTGCACCGGCAGCATTTGCGAAACCTGCAACAGCAGCAGCCCAGGAAGAAATGGGAGCAATGATGCAAACGGGAGCAGCAGTAGCGTCAATGAGGTAGGAAAGCTTTGCACGGGAAACTTTGTGTGCATCGCAAACGGGACGCATGACCGAACCGACGGTCAGGCAGTTGAAATAGTCGTCAATGAAAATCAGCACGCCGAGTGCGACGGTAGCAAGCTGTGCACCGACACGGGACTTGATGTGCTTGATTGCCCAGCGGCCGAATGCAGCCGAGCCGCCTGCCTTGTTCATCATGGAAACGAGTGCACCGAGAAGAACAAGGAAGATGATGATACCCATGTTGTAGCTATCTGCAAAGGATGCAACGAAACCGTCGCTGAAAACATGAACGATTGTGGTTTCAAAGTTGCCGCCTGCATACAGAACGCCACCAAGAAGGATACCGAGAATCAGGGAAGAATACACTTCCTTGGTGATCAGAGCCAGAACGATTGCAAAAACAGCGGGAAGCAAGGACCAGAATGTAGCATACATCGGAATGTCTTCCTGCACTCTGTCAATTGCAGCAGCGACGTGGCTTTCAAAGTCAGCGTCGAGTTCAAGGTTGTCGGCATAACCGTCAACATAAGCAAATGCGGAGTCATAGTCAGACAAATCGTAGTCCACAAATTCGTCGTCGCCGACCTGCAGAGCGAATGCGGTGTCGCTTGCGGCAGCTTCGTCTTCAACTTCTGCAACAATGTCTTCTGCAACAGCACCGTCGGTAACAGGGCCTTCGCCCTCAGCAGCGGGAGCCGTCAGAAGATCTTCTTCGGAAAGCGTTTCACCTTCGGCATCGGGAGCTTCTGCATCCGCAACGTCATCGGCAGGTGCCATCAGAAGAACGGCAGCGTCTTCAGCGGGTTCAGCTTCGGTCATACCGGCTGTAACAGCACCGAATGTAAAGGTGATGATACACATCATCAGTACGACGAAAAATCTGCGGGATCCTGTGATTTTTCTCATTTTTCATAGCCTCTCTTTCGTTGATAGGTATTTCTAATTATAAACATATTTTTTACATTAGTCAACAAAAAAATTGTAAAAAGAAGCAATCGCAAAAAAGATGTTTAAATTTTACTTTTGCATTTTGTTGTGATATATGGTAAAATCATAAGTATATTGTTGCAGTATTGGAGATTTATATATGGAATTTGCCCCCATTTTATCCTATCTTGCCGAGCTTGAAATCCACAACAACCGCACCTGGTTTCACGAAACACACAAACGCTACGAAAAAGTGCGCAAGGATTTTGAAGAATTTACGGCTTCTCTTGTCAGAATTGCAGCTGAAACTGCCCCCGAAATGGCACCGCGGATGCTGCAACTGCCCGTCAAACGCTTTATCTACCGCACCGCTCGCGATATGCGGTATGCTGCAGGGAAAGAACCTTACAAAACCTGGTTTGCCTGTGCATTGTCCGATGAGGGCAGAGAAAAGAATGCCATGAGTTTCTATGTGCAGATCCAGCCGCAGAACCGTTCGGAAATCTGCGTGGGTGTCTGGTATACCGATGACCGCAAGCAGACCGAACGCATCCGCAGATACATTTCTGCCCATGCGGAGGAATTTGCCGCCATCATGGCAGACAGTGAAATTCAAAGTTGGTTCTGCGGAGACAAGCTCAGCCGTCCGCCCAAGGGATTTGACAAGAATGACCCCATGATCGAATACATCAAACACAAGCAATGGATGCTGTTTTGTCAATTACCCGATGCACTTCTGACCGATGAACAGGCGGTGCTTGACCGCTGCCGTGAAGTGTTTGCAAAAATGGAGCCCTTCCGTGCGTTTTTTGATGCAGCCGTCCGCTTTGCAAAAACAGAAGCACTGCTCGAACAAAAAGAGAAAGAAGAAAACAAAGAAACACAAACTGCCGCACAGGACGATAAACCTGTGTTCTGGCCGACAGCACGGTCAGCGGACGATTGGGATTTTTAAGGTAAAATTTTTTTAAACAACTGCAACACTTTGCCTTTTTTTGCACTCTAATAGATGCAAGGGAACGGGAAGAAAGGAACACAGTTATGGAAAAAACGGAAAAAAAGCTCATTCATGCCGCCAAAAACGGTGATACGGCAGCATTTGCAAGTCTTTATGCGAACTATGCCGGGCAACTTTACCGATTTGCACTTTACTATATGCGAAATCCGGACGATGCCGAAGATGCCGTGCAGGATGCCGTGTTGCAGGCATTCCGCAGTATGTCCTCTTTGCGTAAAGAGGATTCGTTCAAGTCATGGCTGTTCAAGATTCTTGCAAACTGCTGCAAGAAACGGTTGATCGAAAACAAAAACATCTATGCGGATGAAAATGTACAGGACGATCCCGACCTTTGCAATCAAGAAAGTCCGAACTGTGACGAAGCTGTTCGTCTGACTGTCCGCGATGCGGTTTCAGCGCTGCCGCCCGATGACAGGCAAATTGTACTTTTGTCCGTGGTAGCCGGCTATTCAAGTATGGAAATTGCCGCTATGCTCGGTATGAACGCAGCTACCGTACGCAGCACAAAATCCCGTTCTCTTGCCCGTCTGAGAACGATGCTTTCCGAGGAGTGTAAAAATGGATAACTACAACAATTATAAGGATGTCAAGGATGCTTTGCAGAGCGAAGAAATTTCGCTGCCCGAAAGCCTTCGTGAAGAAAACATCAAACAGATGCTCGACAATGCAACACCGTCCCTGCGTGTTGTCAAGAATAAAAAACGCAACCGTCGGCTGGTTTCATTTGCTGCCTGTGCTGCCGTGGTCTGCCTTTGTGTCGGCGGTGTTTTTGCCGCACAGAACCGCATGGGAAGCCCCGAACTAACCGACAATCTCTATCCGCCCGTTGTTGCGGATACAAGTAATGCTTCCGGAAGCACAACAGTTCCCGAAAGCAGCGTAAAAACCGAAGAAACGGAATTTTTAAGCGGTAAAGTCACCTACGACCATATTCTGAGCCTTGCCAAAAGCTATGCAGAGAAACAAAGCCTGAAATATACGTACAATTACAGCAGCGAAGACAAAGGCTTTTTGAGCTTTTTCAGTGATATGCTCGGCACAAAAAACGAAGCCGCTGTTGATATGGAAATCGCAGAAGACGGTGCAGCCGTCATGACCACAGCCGTAGCCGTTATGACCACAGCCGCACCGACCGCAGACAATGTCGCTCCCATGCAGCCGCAGCCCGAAAGCGATGAATCAGCATCCGAAAGTCAGAATAGTGCCGCAGGCGGCAGCACGACCCCCGAGTACGGCAAAACCAACGTCCAGGTCGAGGGTGTGGATGAAGCCGATCTGATCAAAAACGACGGTGAAAACCTCTATCTGTGTAAGGGCAATGCCGTACACATCATCCGTGCCTATCCTGCGGACGAAATGAAGGAGCTTTCCGTGATTGTACCCAAGGAACAGTTTGACGATGAGCTGATTCCCTATTACTATGCGGATGAAATGTTCCTGTATAACGAGTATCTGTGTCTGCTTGTCAGCTACTATACCGAAGAATGGAACAACAGCCGCACCATGGTGCTCGTTTATGATGTGTCCGACCCTGCAAATCCTGTTTTTAAAGAGCGTTTTGCCCAGGACGGTTACTATGTTTCGTCCCGTATTGCAGGCGGCAAGCTGATTCTTGTCACCAGCCACGACGGTTTTTATACCTACAACTATACTTCCGAAGAATGCGAATGTGTCATCGATGAAGCCAGAATTTTCCCCAAAATTTATGATGGTACGGCAGAAGGTGTTGCCATTGCTGAGGACAGCCTGAGCATTGTGGATAAAAACAATCCCACCGCTTTCACCGTGGTCAGCCTGATGAATATGGATGATCTTACACAGCCTCTCAGTTCTCAGGCGGTGCTCGGCGGCGGTACGGAAATTTTCTGTACCAACGAAAACCTGTTCGTTGCACGCCGTTGCTACGATGTAACGGAAACCTATTCCGATGACGGATTGTTCGTTACTGCTTCCTCTGCTGTTTCCACGCAGATTTTCTCCTTCTCTTTTGCCGACGGAAAAGTCACCCGTCTTGCAACGGGTACGGTACCCGGTGAACCGCTGAATCAGTTTTCCATGGATGAATACAACGGCTATTTCCGCATTGCCGTTACCTTTGGCGGCGACAACGGCCTGTATGTACTCGACTCCGATCTTGCCATTGTCGGTGAATGCGAACGCTACGGCAAGGATGAACGCATCCAATCCGTCCGATTCTTAGGCGATTGGGCATATGTCGTAACCTTCCGTCAGACCGATCCGCTGTTTGTGATGGATCTGACCGACCCGACCAACCCCGTCATTGCAGGCGAATTGAAGCTGCCCGGCTTCTCTGCCTATCTGCATCCCATCGGGAATGACCTTCTGATCGGTATCGGCTACGGCGGTACGGAAAGCGGTCTGGACGGTTCGGCAAAAATCTCCCTTTTCGATGTTTCCGACCCGATGAATCCCGTTGAAACGGATTCTCTTATTCATGAAAATGCATCGGTCTCCACCTTGCACAAGGCTTTGTGTGCGGTCGGTGACGGCAGCTTCCTGTTGCCGATGTATTCTTACGGTACGGTGTCCGATTACGGTTACGATGTCTGGGTACAGGAAAGCGGTGCGTTGCTGCACTTTGCGGTGGAAGACAAAAAACTGGTCATCCGCAATGAGTTCACCTGTGATGGATTGTATACCAACCCCGACCGTGCCACCTTTATAGGTGAGGTTGCCTATGCCGTTTCGTACTATCAGACCCCTGCTGTCTTTGCTTTTGATATGCAAAGCGGTGATCTGCTCGGTACGCTGAACACTTCGCAGGTCAATGCAGCCTATGAAACCTCCGGCTGGAAACATTACTATGAATCGGAAGACAGGACCGCATTCACCGAAAACGGTGAAGAAATCGTCGTTATGACGTCACCTGCTTACAGTCCCGGCGGTGTGTATATTGATTGATCTTCCTTCATTTTTCTGCTTATAATAATTAAAAAAATCTGCAAGCCGATCCGAAGAAAGGTTTGCAGATTTTGTTTTTTATTATATAGGAAACTGCTCGCAATAGAGAGCAGTTTGCATGTAACAAAAAACACCTTTTCGCCCCCAAGATTGGGGGACGGGGGGGTTGATGCAGAATACTTTTTTATTGAGGAAACAGCGTTTTTATGAAACCGATATCATTGCATCTGGTTTCCGTTTGCATCGGTTGCACGGACGGCATTGCCGTTTTTGTCGTATTCAACCGTGAGCATGAAGTTTCCGTTTTCAAAAATGTTGACGCTGTAAGCACCGTTGTCCTTGTAGTAGAGATTGTATTCCGCAATGCCTGTACCGTCATAGAAATACTTGTTGCCTTGCAGCACGTTTTCGGCTGTGTAGAAAGAATACATCGTTGTGCCTTCGATCACATTGCCCGAAAGGGTGGTGTAGGGACGGTTGAAATAGGCGACAACGAAAGAGCCGTCTTCGTTGAGCTGACACACAATGCCGTCTCCGATTCTGTCCCCGATGGCAGGCGACAGAACCGCGTTGGCATCATAATCGCTGCCGTCTGCGGCGGTGACACGGACGAGCTTGTCGGTTGCATCATAGTGCAGCGTACAGACGAGGTTGCCGAATTCATAATAGAGCTGCTGATAGCTGCGGTCGGCTGCATAGGTTGCCTGATATTCGCAGATTTTGGTGTCACCCGACTGGTAAACCGTTACAAGCGGTTTGTACTGTGCCGAAAACAGGATGTACATATCCAGATCCAGGTATTCCGTACCGTCTGCCATTTTGTGCTTCTGATCGTTGAACAGCACCATAAAATCACCGTTTTCATACACCTGCGTGACCGTGCCGTTGACCATGGTGCCGCCGAAGCTGATGGCGGTACCTGCCGTGACGGGGTTGCCTTCACCTGTATACAGCACACTGCCGTCTGCGGCATACGTACGCACATATACGAGGTTGCCGTATTCGTAGAAACGGCCGATGTAAGTGCCGTCGGCATTGTAGGTGCGTTGAATCAGAGCCACTTCATTGCCTGCATAGTCGCGGTAAAAAACAAAACTCTCTCTGCCGTTGTCGTAGGATGTATAGACCTGCTGGCAGGCTGTGGTTTTGCCGTCTGTCTGTCCGACATAACCGAACGCTTTGTCTGCCAGGGCAATCGCCGTTTTGTCAGAAAGCGTGCCGTTGGTGGCATAGCGGTAATCCGTCTGAAACAGCAAGGTATCATCGTAACCCGAATAGGCATATTCCGAAGAAAGCTTGCCCAGGGCATCCCTTTTTTCGGCATAGTATATGCTGCCGTCGGCATTGTGTGCGGTCACGGTTGCACCCTGTTCGGTCTTTGAACCGATTTCGGCAGGTTTTGGATTGCCGAACCACCTGTTTGTGCCTGTGGACTGCTGCGGAGAATCCACGATGACATCCGTCACCGCAGCCTGGGATTGCGGTTGTGAAACGGAATCCGAATACAGTTGTTCACGGATGGAATTGCCGCCGCAACTGCTCAACAAAAGCAAGGCTGCAATGAGTGCGGCAAGAGAAGCGGTTTTCTTCACGAAAAAACCTCCTGAAAACGCAATATATAAAAATTATACAAAAATTGTGTCGCTTTGTCAACATCAAACCGTACTTGTATTATGCGGTGCAATGTGCTATAATGACGCCGGATATCCTAATAGTATGGCTGTGTCCGTATGGGCAGCTTCGGGAGGAATTATGCCCCAGAACAGATTTTGGTTTAAGCTTGACAATGCCGGCAAAGTGTTTCCCGGTCAGAATACAAACCGCTGGTCAAACATCTTCCGTGCAACCATGATTATGAAAGACAAGGTGGATCCGCAGGTGCTTGAACAGGCATTGGTCGATATTCTGCCTCGTTTTCCCTGTTTTGATGTTTGTATCAAAAGAGGCTTTTTCTGGTTTTATCTTGAAAAAAATCCCGAACCGGCACCGCCTGTGCAGGAAGACATCAACAATCCTTGCTACCGTGTCCGTTTCAATGAGAACAAACGCTTTTTGTTCCGTGTGTTTTACCGTGAAAACCGCATTTCCGTTGAGTTTTTCCATGCCTTGACCGACGGTTACGGTGCAACCACGTTTTTGTGTACGCTGTGTGCCCAATACCTGCGGCTTTGCGGCAAAGAGATTTCCGTCGGCGGCAATGTCCTGGATATCACACAACCTGCCACAAAGGAAGAACTCAGCGACCCGTTCCGTGATTATGCGGGCAAGCAGGCACGCTCCATGCGTACCACCCGTAAGGTCTATCATTACCGCGGCACACCTCTGCCGCCGCATACGGTCGGCATCATAACCGGTATCATGCCCATGCAGACCGTCCATGCAAAGGCAAAAGAATACGGTGCCACCGTGACGGAATTTCTGTCTGCGGTGCTGATGTGGTGTTTCTATGAACAGCAGCAGAAAGAATCGCGTCGCCGTGACGATATCAGCGTACAGATTCCCGTCAGTCTGCGAAAACCGTTTCAACGCGAGTCCCTGCGTAATTTTACACTGACATATTCTCTGCGGATCGACCCCTCTCTGGGTGAATACACGCTCGAAGAAATCATCCGCCATATCATTCTGAGTCTGCGGCTTGTCAACAACCAAAAGAATCTCAAAGCAATGATTGCCTCCAATCTCAAGCTCGAAAAGGGACTGATGCGTTTTATTCCGTTGGTGATCAAGAATTTTGCCGTCGGTCTTTCGTTCCGATTGACAGGGGAGCATTCCACTTCGGTTTTGTTCAGCAATGTCGGCTTGATTCATCTGCCCGAGGAAATGTATGAATATGCACAACGGCTTGACTTTTTTGCAGGACCGGGTAAAATCAACGGTCTGCGTTGTGCCTGTGCAGGTATGAACGGAAAACTGACCGTTTCCTTTACCGATATCTGCAAGGAAACCGAAATTGAGCAGCATTTCTTTACAACGCTTGTCAAAATGGGCATTCCCGTTAAAATAGAAAGCAACCGATAAGAACGATTTTTTGTAAAAATCATATTTTCTTTGCTGTATTTCAGGAGGTTATTATGTCCTATTGTGTACATTGCGGTGTTCAGCTTGATGACAGTGCCAAAAGATGTGTGCTGTGCGAAACACCTGTCTGCAATCCCCATCATCCGACGCAGGATACGCCTGCTCCGTATTCCGATCGTGTCGTGCTGCCGCCGCAGGTCCGTCGCCGTTTTTCGGCTTTTGTCCTGTCGATGCTTTTGTTGCTGCCGAATATCGTGTGTCTGCTGACCAATCTGCTGTTGCCGTCGGAACTGTTCTGGGCAAAGTATGTCAACATCACGAGTTTGTTGGTCTGGGTTCTGTTTTTGTTTCCGTTTCTGCTGAAAAAAGTACCTGCTTTTGTGGTGGTACTCATCGACAGTCTTGCCGTACTCGGCTATGTGTTTTTCTTTTACATGGACTTCGACCAAAGCGGATGGTTTTTGCGTGTGGCTGTGCCGACGGTTTTTGTACTTGCTTTGTCCGCAGCGTTCACGATCGAATGGTGCCGACATAAAAAACCGGATTGGCCGTATGTTCTGTTTGCGATCTTTCTCGAAATTGCAGTTTTTGCACTTGTGGCAGGAATTACACTGTATTTCCATCTTGCGGCAAACCTTGCATTGCTCATCGGTCTGATCGTAGCGATTTCGGGATTGATGAGTGCGTTCTTTTTCCTTGCCGTCAAGCACAACAGACATTTGCGTGCATGGCTTTCAAGGCGTTTCTTTTTCTGAAAAACAGCAGGCAAAAATCTTGACAAGCGAATCATAAGGTTTTATAATAATAGGGCAGCGGAACTTTTTGATTTCGTTGCCCTAAATTTTTTTGTAAGAGAGGTGGAACAGACATGGACGCAGACAGTAACGGCGCAAATTCCGGCGGCCGACCGCGAAGTACCCTTGTGAAAAATGCAATGCTTAGCGTGTGCCCGTCTGTTCCGCAGACAGGGTTGCGGTGATGTGTTTCTTCTTTTAAGAAAAGACACGTCATCCTCGACTGCCGTCTTTTTGCGTATTACTTCTGTCCGGACATATTGTCCCGAAAAACCGGAAATCAGGAGGAATACGAATGGAAGGCATTGAAAAAATTGCGGAGATCATCCGCAAACTGCTCTCCGGCAAGAAATTCCCTCAGCTTCGCGAGATGCTCGCCTGCATGGAGGGTGCAGACCTTGCAGAGATTTTTTCGGAGTTGGATCACGATAATCTTTTGATCGTGTTCAGACTCTTGCCCAAAGAACTGGCTGCCGAAGCCTTTGTTGAGATGGATTCGGACCGCCAGGAAACCCTTATTGTATCGTTTACCGACCGCGAATTGACAGGACTGCTTGATGAACTGTATGCCGACGATACGGTTGACATCATCGAAGAAATGCCTGCCAATGTGGTGCAGCGTATTTTGAAGAATGCATCCCCCGAAACGCGTCGATCGGTCAATGAACTGCTTAAGTATCCCGACAATTCCGCAGGCTCGATCATGACCACGGAATATGTCAACCTCAGAAAACACTATACCGTCGGGGAGGCTTTTTCCTATATCCGCAGCGTTGCACTGGATAAGGAAACCGTTTACACCTGCTATGTCACCGACAACCGTCGTTTGTTGGGCGTTGTGTCGGTCAAGGATCTTCTTCTCGCAAACGAAGACACGGTCGTGGAAGACATCATGGATGCCAACGTCATTCATGTACACACCGAAGATGATCGCGAGGAAATCGCTGTTTTGTTTTCACACTACGACTTCCTTGCCATGCCTGTTGTTGACCGCGAAGACAGACTGGTCGGTATCATCACATTCGACGATGCCATCGATGTTTTGCAGGAAGAAGCAGACGAAGACATGGCTATTATTTCCGCTGTTACCCCGACCGACAAACCCTACCTCAAAACGGGAACAGGGGAGTTGTGGAAAGCCCGTATTCCGTGGCTGTTGCTGTTGATGCTTTCGGCAACGCTGACGGGAATCATCATTACGGGATTTGAAAATGCACTGTCAAGCCTTGTCGTTCTCACCGCGTTCATTCCCATGCTCATGGGTACGGGCGGTAACGCAGGCAGCCAGGCGTCGGTCACGGTCATCCGCGGTATCTCGTTGGGTGAGCTTGATTTTGCCGATGCGTTGAAAGTTATTTTCAAAGAATTGAAAGTATCCGTGCTTTGCGGTGTTACCCTTGCTGTCGCCACCTTTGCCAAGGTTTTGCTCATCGACCGTTTGTTGTTGGGAAATGCGGATATTTCCGTCCTTGTTGCGTTTGTGGTGAGCATCACCCTTTGTGTTACGGTCATATTGTCGAAGATTATCGGCTGTTCGATGCCCTTGTTGGCAAAAAAACTCGGTTTTGATCCTGCCGTGATGGCAAGTCCGTTCATCACCACCATCGTCGATGCCGTTTCGTTGCTGGTATACTTCGGCTTTGCAAGTTGGATATTACATTTATGAAAAAGGAGCATGTATCATGAAAAAGAATCTCAGAAGATTGATGTCTGTTTTGCTGGTGTCCTTGCTTGTCTTTGCTTGTCTGATTCCCGGTGTTTCTGCAGCAGACCTTGCAGGCACAACACCTCTGCAGTTCAACGAAGACGGCAAGTTTAAGATCTGTATGTTCAATGACCTGCAAGACAAAGCAGATCCCGATGAACGTACGCTTGAACTGGTTGCAGCCGTGCTGGATCAGGAACAACCCGACCTTGTTGTCATCTGCGGCGACACCATCAACGATGCCTATTCGGGAGCTACTGCAGAAGACATTATCAACACCTATAAGAATTTGTATGCCCCCATCAGCGAAAGAAACATTCCTTTCCTGATGACCTTCGGTAACCATGACCACGACAAAATCGGAACGCTTTCTCTTGCTGACCAGATGGCTGCCTGCAAGACCATCCCCTCCTGCATCGTTCCCGACGACGGTTGCGATCCCGGCACCTACAATGTTCCCGTTCTCAATTCCGACGGTACGGCTTATGCCCTGAATATCTATATGATGGACACCGGCAACAAGAATGAAGAAGTCGGCGGCTACCGCGGCGTTCTTCCCGAACAGGTCGAATGGTACAAGGCAAAGAGCGACGAACTCAAAGCCATCAACGGCGGTGAAGTGGTTCCCTCCTTTGTATTCCAGCACATCCCCGTCAAGGAAATCTATCAGTTCCTTGAAAGAACCGAAGAATATGACAATGCATTCATCAATCTGGATGAGTTCAGATGGTACAAATTGAAAGACGATGTCAACTTTGTTGACGGCAACAACTACTGCCTGGAAGCTCCCTGCTCCGAAAAGCAGAGCGTTACCACCGGTCAGTATGAAGCATGGCTCGAAAAGGGCGACATCATCGGTGCATACTTCGGCCACGACCACATCAACAACTTCGTAGGTGTCACCAATGAAGGCATCAAGATGGGTTACAATGCAGGTTCCGGCTTTGCAACCTACGGTGCCGGCGGCAACCGCAGTGCAAGAATTTTTGTCATCGATGAAAATGCACCTGCCGATTACGAAACTTACAACGTAACCTACACCGAAGCAACAGGCAAAGAAGTATCCTTTGTTGTCATGGATCTTGTTTCCCTGAATACGGTCAACGTCGTTCTTCGCGTTGTGTATAAGGTGTTCGGTTCGCTCATCAATGCAATCCTCGATCTTGTTGAATTCATAGCATAAAAAACAGAATAAAAGTTGAAGGGAGCTGCCGGTCAGCTCCCTTTTTTTGTTTTCATGGCAATGTGGGGAAATTGTGTAACAGATAAATTATGGTTTATCTTACTGACGGAATCCCTCAAATACTTGTCGCCCCTGAAAGGGGAGATGTCACGAAGTGACAGAGGGGTTAACCAAGTTTGCACAAATTCGGTCAAAATAGTCTGATATAACCGCCTGAACCCCT
>JAZNGB010000031.1:0-47547 GCA_045576275.1 Acutalibacteraceae bacterium | reverse complement strand
TCGTTCTGCCGCTGACCGAAGGCACCCACACCGTTGCACTGCAATATACGCCACCCCTGTTCCGGGAATGCCTGCTTATCAGCATTTTCGGCATTCTGCTTTCCTTTGTCGCATTTTTTATTTATTATAAAAAAGTAAAATTGAACAAATCAAGAAAGGACGATTCAATATGAACAACAAATTCCACGGTGTATTTCCCGCACTTCTGACTCCCTATGATAAAAACGGCAACGTCAACTGCGAAACCATCGAAGCACTCGTCGAGCACAATCTCAAAAAGGGTGCAACCGGTTTTTATGTCGGCGGCTCCACGAGCGAAGCATTCCTGCTTTCCATGGACGAAAGAAAGACCATTCTTGAAACCGCTGTCAAGGCTGCAAACGGAAAAGCCACCATCATTGCCCATGTCGGCTGCGTTTCTACGGAACATACCGCAGAGCTTGCCCGCCATGCCGCAAAAGTCGGTGCGGATGCCGTCAGTGCCGTACCTCCTTTCTATTACGGTTTCTCTTTCAAGGAAATCAAGAACCACTACATGACCCTTGCTGACGAAAGCGGTCTGCCGGTTATTATCTATAACTTTGTTGCCAACGGCGGCAGCAAGCTGTCGCAGGACAACTTTGAAGTGTTCCTCAAGGATCCCCGTTTCCTCGGTGTCAAGCACACGAGTGCGGATATGTTCCTGCTGGAAAGACTCAAAGGTATGCGTGACGATGTCGTTGTTTTCAACGGCTTTGACGAAATGTTCATCAGCGGTCTTGCAGCCGGTGCAGACGGCGGTATCGGCAGCACCTACAACTTCATGGCCGAAAAGTTCGTCAAGATCGAAACCCTCTTCCGTGCAAACAAGATCGACGAAGCAAGAGAAGAACAGAAAAAAGCAAACAACATCATTTCTGCCCTCATTCAGGTCGGTGTTATTCCCGGCTGCAAGGCAATTCTCCGTTCACAGGGATTCGACATGGGTGAAGCCAGACGTCCGTTCTCACCCCTTACCGCAGAACAGAATGAAATGCTGCTGAAGGTATATGCAGAAAACGTGTAAAAAACAAAAATGAAAATTATAATTGCAGGAATCGGCAAGCTCGGTGATGCACTTGTCGAATATCTTGTTCTGGAAAATCACAACATCACCGTCATAGATACCAATTCCGCGACGGTCGAGGCTGTCGTAAACAAGTATGACGTGTTCGGTGTGGAGGGCAATGCGGCAAGCCTGCCCGTTCTGCAGGAAGCAGATGTTGAGAACACGGAGTTGTTTATTGCAGTCACCGATTCGGATGAATTGAATCTTGTGTGCTGTATGGTTGCAAAGAAAGCAGGTGCACAGCACACCATTGCCCGTGTGCGAAATCCGGAATATGCAAAACAAGGGGCATTTATGCGGTCGGAGCTGGGGTTGAGTATGCTTGTCAACCCCGAATACGATGCTGCACATGAAATTTCCCGTCTGTTGCAGTTCCCTGTGGCAGCCAAGATAGAAAAGTTTGCACGCGGCAGAGTGGACATGGTCGAAATTGCTCTGACGGCAGACAATCTGCTGTGCGGACTGTCCCTGAAACAGATCGGTGCAAGATATGCCGAGCAGATTCTTATCTGTGCAGTCAGCCGGAACGGCAAGGTTTTCATCCCCAAGGGTGACTTTGTGTTGCAGGCGGAGGATCGCATTTCCATTGTTGCAAGCCACAGCAACATTGCATCCTTTTTTCGCACATTAGGACTGACCAAGAAAAAGATCCGTTCCGTTATGATTATCGGCGGCGGCAAGATCGGTTATTATCTTGCAAACCGTTTGCAGAAAGCGGGCGGCATCAAGGTCAAGATCATCGACAACAACAAAGAGACCTGCTATGAACTTGATAAACTTCTTCCCCGATGCGAGATCGTCTGTGCGGACGGTACGGATGCGGATATTCTGGAAGAAGAAGGAATTGACGAATGTGATGCTGTTGTTGCGTTGACGGGTATTGATGAAGAAAATATCATTATCTCTCTGATTGCAGAGCTGAATAAGGTGGACAAGATCGTTATCAAAGTCAATCGCTCCTCTCTCAACCGTCTTCTGCACAAACTGCAAAGTGAGAGCTTTATCGCTCCCCGTTATATCACGGCAGCCAACGTCGTACGCTATGTGCGTGCTGTTTCGCACTCAAGCGGCATGAGCAAGATTCATGCTCTGCACAAGCTCGTCGGTGAGCAGCTGGAAGCACTGGAGTTCATTGCATCTCCCGATTTCCCCGGCTGCGGTGTAAAACTCAAAAACCTTCATGTACGCAAGAACACGCTTGTTGCGTGTATGCTTCGCAACGATACACTTATTTATGCAAACGGTGATGCAGAGATTCTGCCGGATGACCGTGTTGTGATCATCACCGCAAACGAAGCAGTGGCAGATTTGCGGGATATTCTGGAGTAAACAAAATGAATTATCGTATGCTTGCCAATTTCTTCGGTCAGATCCTGCGCATCGGCGGCTTGCTGATGTGTATACCGCTGATCGTGGCTCTGATCTACGGAGAAAGTCATACATATCTTGCATTCATCATTCCTATTGCACTGCAATTGGTGGGTGGCAGTCTGCTGGTACGGTTAACCCCAAAAAACAGCAGTATATTCGCACAGGAAGGGTTTGTGTGCGTTGCACTGACCTGGGTGTTGCTGTCTGCCGTGGGGGCGTTGCCGTTTTTCCTCAGCGGCAGTATCCCGAATTATATGGATGCATTTTTTGAAACCGTTTCCGGATTCACGACCACCGGTGCCACTGTACTGTCGGACATAGAAGCAATGCCGAAAGGGCTTTTGTTCTGGCGCAGTCTGACCCACTGGATCGGCGGTATGGGAATTCTTGTGTTCATGCTGATGTTCCTGCCGAAAGCACAGGCAAAAAAAACAAGCATGATGCACGTCATGCGTGCAGAAATGCCCGGTCCGTCGGTCGGAAAAATGTCCCCAAAAGCCGGTGACACAGCACGTATTCTGTACGGTATGTACATTGTTCTGACCGTAGCGGAAGTGCTTCTGTTGCTTTTGGGCGGCATGAACCTGTATGAAGCACTCATCCACGCATTCAGCACGGCAGGAACGGGCGGTTTCAGCTGCCTCAATGCAAGCATTGCACAACAGTCTGCGTTTTTGCAATATGTGATTACCGTTTTCATGTTCCTGTTCAGCATCAACTTCAATCTCTATTATTTTGTCATTCTCAAAAAATGGAAAGAAGCACTCAAAAGCGAAGAACTGAGAGTTTTCGCTGTCATTGTTGCTGTATCCGTTGCTGTGATCACGCTGGACATCCATGCACAGTACGACACACTCGAACACGCATTCAGAGCGGCCTCTTTTCAGACCGTATCCATCGTTTCAACAACGGGATTTGTGTCGGAAAACTTTGATATGTGGCCGGTTCTTTCCCGTGTGCTGATGGTTGTACTGATGTTCATCGGTGCGTGTGCCGGCTCAACGGGCGGCGGTATGAAGGTCAGCCGCATTATGATCCTCATCAAGGATGCCGTGCGTGACCTCGGTCAGCTTGCACATCCGCGCAGAATCAAATCCATCCGCCTTGAGGGCAAACCCGTCGATGAGCAGACCGTCAACAATGCATCGACATACCTGCAGTTTTATGTCATTCTGCTGGTGCTGTCCGTCATTCTCGTTGCGGTATTCGATGAAATGGACATGGTGTCCACCTTCACCTCGGTCGTGACGTGCCTGAACAATGTCGGCCCCGGTATGGGGGATATCGTCGGAGCCGTCGGCAATTATGCAAGCGTTTCAATGGGATCCAAAGCCGTACTGTCATTCTGTATGCTGGCAGGCCGTCTGGAAGTGTTCCCGATGCTCATTATCTTCTTCCCGTCCACATGGAAAAGAGCATAATATATAAAGTAATAAAAAACCTTCCGACCGGACACTGTTCCGACGGAAGGTTTTTCTGTTTTGTTTGCGATTTTTCTGCCACTATTTTTCTGCCAAACCGCAATTTGTTTCCTTTGTCCGCCTTTTCAAAAAGAATGTTTTTTGCTGATTCTGCACAAAACATGATGTCGATAATTGCAACAATGAACAAAAAAATGAAAAATAAAGAGAAAATGATTGATTTTTCTGCTATGTGATAGTATAGTAGTGTTATGATGTATTATTTTAAATATCGTTTTTACAACCTGAGGAGGATCTGCTTATGAAAACTCTCAAAAAAGCGTTGTCCGTACTTCTTGTCACGGTGATGCTGCTGAGTGCTGCACCGCTGGCAGGCTTTGTCGGACTTGAATTGCCGGAACTGAACCTGCCGGACATTGAATTCAATTTTTCGGCAGATGCCGCGGAAGTTGTTGCATCCGGCAATTGCGGTGAAAATGTCACCTACACCCTTGACAGCGACGGTGTGCTGACCATTTCGGGCACAGGGGCCATGAATGATTATAAATCCTCTTCTTCTGTTCCGTGGTATTCCAACCGTACCGCAATCAAAACAGTGATTATTAAAAAAGGTGTGACGAGCATCGGAAATTCTGCATTCTCCGGCTGCGAGGTGCTGACTGCAGTTACCATTCCGGACGGTGTGATGAGTATCGGAAAATCTGCGTTTTCCTACTGCTTCTCGCTGACTTCGGTCACCATCCCGAAAAGTGTGACGAGCATCGGGGATTCTGCGTTCTACTGGTGCACCTCGCTGACCGATATCTTTGTGGAGGTCGGAAATACTGCATATTGTTCGGAAGACGGTGTTTTGTATAACAAAAGCAAAACGGAACTCATTCAATATCCTGTTGACAATGAAAGAACGAGTTATAGCATCCCGGACGGTGTGAAGACCATCAAGGGGAATGCGTTCCTCAACTGTACAAAGCTGACCTCGGTCACCATTCCGGACAGTGTGACGAACATCGAAATGTACGCATTTTTCGGATGCACCTCGCTGACCGCTGTTTGTATTTCCGATATGGACGCATGGTGCAACATTCATTTTGCTAATTTTAACACCAATCCCCTGTCTTTTGCACACAATCTTTATCTGAACGGTACGCTTGTTACGGAACTGACGATCCCGGACTCTGTGACGAACATCGGTGATTTTCTGTTCGACGGCTGCACCTCACTGACCACCGTTACCATCCCGGACAACGTGACGAGCATCGGGAAATATGCGTTCCGCGGCTGCACAAATCTTACCTCGGTCACTATGCCGGACAGTGTGACGAGCATCGGGGAGGCTGCGTTCTCCCACTGTACAAAGCTTACTTCGGTCACCATCCCGGATAGTGTGACAAGTGTTGATGCAGTTGCGTTCTCCGGCTGCACTTCGCTGTCATCCATCACTATCCCGGACAGCGTGACGAGAATTGGGGATTATGCATTCTCCAACTGTCTTGCTCTTGTGATTCGCGGCTATCCTGACAGCTATGCACAGCAATATGCAGAAGAAAACGACATTCCTTTCATTGCACTGAATGGTGAACCCACCTACATCCTCGGTGATGTGGACGGCGATGACGAAGTGACCTCTTCCGATGCACGTCTTGCACTGCGTGCTGCGGTCAAGCTTGAAACACTCACCGAAGCACAGACACAGGCTGCCGATGCCGACAAGGACGGCGAAATCACTTCGTCCGATGCACGACTGATTCTGCGTGCTGCGGTCGGATTGGAAACTCTGTAAACCATTAAAAACATAAATATCCGCATGGATGTAAATCAAAAAGGAGCTGTGGAAATACAGCTCCTTTTGCAGTTATGTATGTGTTTTTTATCAAGTTTGCCGTAAAGAACCTTTATTTGAGCATGATGAGTGCCGTTACGGCTGCAGGGATGTTGCCTTCGTTGCGGATGGAGTGTTTTTCACCGTCGTTGCAGATCAGCACGTCACCGACCGTGCAGACTTTTTCTTCTCCGTTGTCGTTGTAAATGACCGTGCCTTCGGTGACAACAAAAATTTCTTCTTCGCCTTCATGGACGTGCTCCCCGATGCCGCAGCCGGGATCGAGTGCGATTTCAGCAAACAGGCGACCCTTGTTGTATAATTCTTCTTTGGAAACATAGTCCGTGATTCTGACCGTGCCGTTACCGCCACGCATATTTTCACGCAAGGAAACAGGACATTCTTCTTTTTTTCTGACCATCATAAACCTCCGTTGCCGATTTTTGTGTGCAGATATATTATAGCACGGCAGGCAGAACTGTCAAGATTTTCTCGGACAGGAAACAAAAAAGGCTGGACAAGTCAAGGGTGTTATGCTATGCTATATTTATTATAATATGTCTTTTAATACCATATTTGGAGCTGATAAAATGAAAAAAGCACGGATTTTGCGACATTTTCTTGTCACATTGCTGCTGTGCGTACTGTTTTTGGGGATGTCCGTTTCTGCTGATGCGGCAAGCGGATGGGTTGCAGAAAACGGAGCACTTTACTACTATACTTTAAGCGGTCAGAAGCTGACGGGGGAGCAGACGGTGGACAACACCGTTTATACTTTTCTGCCCGACGGCAGGCTGACCGGCAGCAATCTGCTTGTTGAAACACCGGGCGGCACTTATTGTATCAACGGTACTTCGTTCGTGACCGGCTTCAAAGCATTCGGCAGCACGTTGCATTATTTTGCACCGGACGGGGTGCGGCTTGAAAACGGAGATGCAAAGGGGCTTACCGTCAAAGACGGTGCGGTCTGCGGTCACGGCATCTATGTGCAGAATGCATCCGTACGGTATTTCCTGGAAAACGACAGCGTTTCCTTTACGGTTTCCGATTACGATGCACAGCTTGTCCTTGCGGCAGCTGAAACCGTGCAGAACGGTCAGTCTGCTGTTACCCTTTCCCTGAAAAACAATCCGATAATCTCCGATCTTTCCGTTGCCTTGACCTACGACACAGAGCAGTTTTCCGTTGCTTTTGTCTACAACGGCAGCTTGCTCGAAGGTTTTTCCGCGACCGAAACGACCGACGGTGTTCTGCTCTCCTGGGAAGATGTTGCCGATTGCAGCAATGACGGTGTGCTTGTAACGCTTTATCTCACCGCTTCTTCTGCACGTGCCGATCATCTGATCAAAGCCGAATGCGTCGCGGCCGCTGACATTGCAAACACGGAAAAACAACTCAAACCTGCCGGTACACTTCTGCACGTCGGTTGCCGACATACTTTTGGTGCATATGCCTATAATGATGATGCGACCTGCCTTGCGGACGGCACCAAGACCGCATCCTGTACCGCTTGCGGAGAAAAACAGACCGTCGCAGCTGTCGGCACAAAACTGTCGCACACGGGCGGCAAGGCGACCTGTGTGTGCAGAGCTGTCTGCGATAACTGTGACAATGCCTACGGCGGATATGATCCGCTTGTGCATGAAAATCTGTCCCCTGTGGACGGACTGGCTCCGACCTGTTTCAAAAACGGATATACCGATCATCACCGTTGTACGGATTGCGGTACCGAAGTGGGCAAGGATGTGCTTCCGGCAACCAATCATAAAAATGCACAGATTCTGTCTGCAAAAGCACCGACCTGTACCGAGGACGGATATTCGCAGCATATGTATTGTCCCGATTGCTTAACCGTCAGCGGTAAGGAAGTATACAAAGCAACAGGACACCGCCATACCGAAACCGTTGCATCCGCAGCTCCCACCTGTACGCAGGACGGTTGGGAAACATATACATACTGCACCGATTGCAGCACCGCTCTCGACAAAGTGGTTTTGCCGGCAACCAACCATGCTGACAAACAGTTTGTGCCGGGCAAGCCTGCCACCTGCGAAGAACCCGGCTTCGGTGACTATTACCGCTGTCCCGATTGCGAATCGGATATCGGATACGAATACCTTCCTGCGATCAACCACGAAAATTCTTATACGGTTCCGGAAAAGGCTGCTACCTGCGGAGCGGACGGCTGGAGCGAATATGTGCTTTGTCCCGATTGCGGACTGACCGTAGGCAAGAAAGTCTATCCCTCCACGGGGCATATGAACATTGTGGCGGTCGAAGAACGGTTTGCGACCTGTACGACGGACGGACACAATGCCCACACCATGTGCACCGATTGCGGAACCGCATTTGAAAAAACCGTCTATCCTGCCACGGGACACATCGGTATTGTAACCGTGCTCGGCAAAGATGCCACCTGTACAACGGACGGCTGGAACAATCACACGCGTTGTCTTGATTGCAACACCGAGTTCGGCAAAGAGACCTATCCTGCTCTCAACCATGCCAACACCGTCCCTGTGGATGCTGCGGAGCCAACCTGTACCGAGGACGGCTACAATGACCATCTTCTTTGCCTTGATTGCGGACGTGCATTCGGCAAAGTAACCACGCCCAAGCTCGATCACCCGGGCGGTTTTATGGTTGCGGAAGTACCTGCCACCTGCAACACGGACGGTGTAACCGCGTTTTTCTTCTGTCCCGTCTGTCAGATTGAAGAAGGCAAGCAGGTTCTGCCTGCTCTGCGGCACAAGAATGCAACCGCTTACAAAGAAGTACCTGCCACCTGCACCGAGGACGGCATGACCGCTTATCTGGATTGCCCCGACTGCAAGCTGACAATCGGTAAACAGGTGATTCCGAAACTTGACCACAAAAACATGATGCAGGTTCCTGCCAAACCCGGCACTTGTCTGGAACAGGGCTATACCGAACATCTTTATTGTCCGGATTGTCAACTGACCATCGGTAAGCAGCCGACCCCGACCACCGATCACCTGTACACAAACTGGGCTGTTTTTGAAGCACCTGCCCTGGGTGTTGCCGGCAAGGAATTTCATCTTTGCATGATCTGCGGCCATGCGGAATACAAGGATCTTGCGGCACTGACCCTTGCCGACGGAAAACTTGTCCCCTTGGGGGATATCGACATGGACGGCAGCGTGAGTGCCTCGGATGCCAGAAAGGCATTGCGGATTGCGGTCGGATTGGAAGAAAAAACCGATCAGGCTGTCATGCTTGCCGATTACGATCAGGACGGCACTGTCAGTGCATCGGATGCAAGAACGATCCTGCGTGTTGCGGTCGGTTTGCAGGAAAGTGACGAAAAGAATCGCTATTTTGTAACCGAAAGCGGCCACATTGAACCGTTCATCGTGTCCGAAAATAAAGAATAATCTGTTTTCTTTCAGGCATATTAAAGCACGGTCGTGCATGCTGTCAACAGATGCAGAAACAGGGGGGAAAGTGAAAGTGTTCAGAAAAAAACTGCATATTGCCGTGCTTGTGTTTTTTGCCGCAGCGTTTCTGTCGGGCATTGCGGCACTGGGAATCAACAATCATATCTGCATTGGTGTAAAGCCGAACATTCTGAAGGAAGAACAGGCGGCTGCACTTTCGGATGTGGATTGCATTCTTGTGTTGGGTTGCGGTGTGCGTGATGACGGTACGCCCAGTCCCATGCTTGCCGACCGTTTGCAGCGAGGTGTTTCGTTGTATCAGTTGCAGGCCGCCCCCAAGCTTCTGATGACAGGTGACCACGGCAGGGAAGAATACGATGAAGTCAATACCATGAAAAAGTATGCCCTGGATTGCGGTATCGACGGTGCGGATGTGTTTATGGATCACGCAGGTTTTTCGACCTATGAGAGTATGTACCGTGCCAAAGAGATTTTCCAAGCCGAAAAAATTATAATCGTCACCCAGCAATACCATCTCTACCGTGCCGTTTACATTGCCGAGCAACTCGGTCTGGAGGCTTACGGTGTGGCAAGCGACTACCGCAGCTATGCAGGCCAGCCCATGCGTGAAATCAGGGAAGTGCTTGCCCGTGTCAAGGACTTTGTCATGTGTATTGTGCAACCCAAACCGACCTATCTCGGAGATGTCATTCCCATTTCGGGAGACGGCGCACTGACGGATGATTGATTTTATGTCCCCACATTCTGTAACGGAATGTGGGGATTTTTACTTTATAGGAAACTGCGTTTCCATAGGGTGACGGATTATACCCGTTACCCTAAAGCAAAAAAGATTATATGTCCCTCCGTCGCCCGCTGCACGTGCTCGGAGATGGACTATTCGAAAACGGTCTCCGCGTTACGGCGAAGCCGCTTTCTTGAATTGTTTGTAGAATTTGTCCAACAAAATAAAAAAGTACTTGAAAATTTTATTTATTTTGTTTATTATAAGAATAGTTCTTAACCAAGGAGGGATTCTGTTTTGGAGAATGAAACCAAACGTGTTTCCGAAGGGAAACTGTTGTACGACCCTTTGTTTGCCAAAAAACCGGATCTGAAGATCACGGATGATCCGTCAAAAGGCTTTTTCGGAAAAGCCATTGTCAAAAAGATCGGGTTTGTGATTCTGCTTCTTATTTTCGTCAGCATTTCCATCTTTTTCAGCTTCAACTCCATTTCCAAAGATCTTTTTGCTTTTACGGAAAAAGAAGACGGCACATATATGCTCGATGAATACCACGGCGGCAGCCGGAAATACATGACGGTTGATTTTGTCAGGGACGAAGCCAATGTTGCCGATCCTGCAAAACCCGTTACCGAAGTGCGTCGTTTTGCGGTGTGCTGCGATGAGTCGGTGAATTTCATTTTTGTGGGCAAGGATGTCGAAGTCATTGACTCCAAGAGTTTTTATACCTGCAAAAATCTGTATGCAGTGATTGTGGATGAAGAAAACAAAAACTATGTATCCGTGGACGGTGTCCTGTATGCAGCCGAAAACGGAGTGCCCGCAGAACTTGTGCTGTATCCCGTTGACAACGGTGAATACCGTACGGCACTTTCCATGGGACTTGCCGCACCGCATGATGAATCCGGTGCGGAGGCTTTCAATGAAGAGATCAACGCTTTGATGTCGGCTGCCAAAACAGATGCACCCGATGATGCAGGCAAACCGACCAAGAATCAATTTGATCTGCAGTTTGATGCAATCGGCACGCAATATGAAATTGCCGCAACGGTAAAAGCCATCGGGGAGCTCAGCTTTGCCGAAGCAGACAAATTGCAGCATGTAAGCATTCCCGAGGGAGTGGAAAACATCGGCAATCTCGGCTTTTTTAAATGCAGACAGTTGCAGGAGATCGAGCTGCCCGATACGCTTGTCAGCATCGGTTCGGATGCTTTTACGGAATGCAAAGCCCTGACAGATCTGTTCATTCCGGCATCCGTCAGAACCATCGGTCACCATGCTTTCCACAAATGTGAAAACGTGTCCGTTGTCCGCATGGCTTGTTCCGAAGAAGAGGCCGAAAACATGGAGCTCGGTCAGAAGTGGTTGCCGCAGCAGGAAAAAGTGTTTATGACGGATGTGGATATTTCCTATAACGAAACACGGGAGGTGCAGTAAGATGGCAGGCAAAGTAAAAGAAGCACTTTCTTATGTAAAAGCCCATTGGAAAACAGCGGATGAAAGCAAAGGCAGATTTGTTTCCTTCCGTGAATATCTTGATATTTTCATGGGGGTTACATTTAATTACGGTGCCCAGGCTCCTTTGAAGTACATCGGTTTCAGTGCCGGCTGTTTCCTGATTATGTATCATTATGATCTGCCGTATCTTGCATTTTCGGTTATTTCTCTGATCGGTATTCCGTTGAGCTATCTGTGGAATATTTTAGGTTGGCTGGTTGCTGATAATCTCGGTTTTATGCCCAAAAAGACCGAACGCATGGTTTACGGTATTTACCTGAGTGCATTTGCACTTGCGTTGTTTTTGCTGGTGTTTGACGTTTCGTCACTTCTGCCCGCCGACGGTCGGCTGCTGCTCTTCCTGAACAGTCTTTCGGGTATCAATGCAAAGAGCTTTTTCAAAATTTTCGGTGTACAGTTGCTTTGCAGCGGTTTCGGCGGTGCAAGAGGCATTTTCTGGAGAAAAATTCTCATTCCGAAGTACGGTCGTTACAAGTACATTCTTTATTCCGATGTGATCCAGAAGTGTGTTATGATCATTCTCATCGGCTGGTTGCCCATTTATAATATCGCTGATGTCAACGACCGTCTGTGGTTGGCTTATCTGCTGTTCAGTCTGTACGGACTGTATGATTTCAGCAACAGAATCGAAAGCTGCACGCAGGTTATCAGCCCCAATCCCGAAGAACGCATGATCGTGCGTGCCTATCCCGTCAAAATCGCACATCTGCTCAATTCCGTATTTGCTGCGATTATTCCCGTGCTCGGTGCGTTTGACGATATCAACTTTTTCCGTTACGTTTTGCCGGGTGTATTCATCCCTTGTGCACTCATTACCCTGTACTTTATACGCAATGTCAAGGAGCGTATTCCCGAGCCGCCGATTGAAAAGAAACAACAGGTTTCGTTCTGGTACGGCATTTTCAGCGTTCTGCGGAACAAGTATCACAGGCTGAATACCATTTCGGGACTCATCGACTCTCTCGGCAACGGTATGCTTGCCATGGATACGGTTATCTTCCTGTATACACTTCGTCTGAGCGGTCTGGAATACGGCCTGATCGTAAGTCTCCTGTGGGCATTCCGCGGAACCGTTCCGGCTTTGCTGTCACCTTTGATTGTCAAGCATTTTTCGTTCCGTCAGCTTGCCATTTACAAGCAGATCGTCGAGGTCGCAAGTACCGCTGCGTGTATTCTTGTCCTGTTGTTCTGCAGGGACAATCTGCTGCTGTGCGGCTGGACACTGTTTGCAGCTTTGTGGATCCGCGGTTTCATTGCCGAACCCGGCAACTTTGCAAGAAGTGATATGGGTATCCGCCTGAATGACTATCAGATGTACCTGTCGGGTGAACGCATGGAAAGCTTCACGGGTGTTTTCGGATGGTTTACAAGCCCCATCACCACATTTGTCAGTCTGATTATTCCCGTTCTTCTGTTGCACAACGGTTTCAACAGCAACTGGGACGTTCTGTTTCTTGACGATGCCAGAGTGGATATTCTCGTCATTCCGCTTATTTTTGACCTGGTCGGTCATGCGTTGATGATCATTCCTTATCTGTTCTGGGATTACAACACACCGCAGTATCTGTATGCCATGAAAGTGCTGCAGCAGCGTGCTGATCTTGCTGCAGAAGGCTACACACCTGCCAACTACGAAGGCGGCCTCGACTTTGAAGAAGGCGACGATGTCAAGAACGGATTGCCCGCACACATCCGCCATCTGAAGTTTGAGAAACCTCCGAAAAAGGAAAAAGCGAAAAAAGAAAAAGTAGCTAAATAACGCAAACGAAACCGCCGCAGATGTCGCGATTGACACCTGCGGCGGCATTGTTTTGTTGACAGTTATTGCGGCAGCTTGTTGAGATGGTCCTGCATGATGATGCCGCCTGCAAGCGGACAGCATACACCGAGAATGGTCAGCAGGGTGGATAGATTCTCATTTTTGCCATAGGACTGCAGCAGCAGTTCCAGTTTTTTGCCGTGGGTATAAAACCAGTAAATCTGATAAAACGGAACAAATCCGCACAACAGACACTGAGCAAGGGCATCCGTCGGTTTTGTGCCGGGAACACGGTTGAGGTACGTTGTGACGCGGTGCACCCAGAGCATAACGCCGATGCCGAATGTGAACATCCACAAAAGAACAAAAATGCTCAGCTGCATATGCATTTTTTCGGGCTGTGAATCTGTTTCATAAGAGGCTTGTGCCGTGTCTGCGGTCTGCTGCGAAAACGAGGGATCCCTGTACGGTTCTTCTGCAGCCTGCGAATAAGAGGGATCGTAATACGCATCTTCCTGCGGCGGCATCTGTTGTTCAGGATTCCATGCAGGTTCTTCGGGTGCATGGTCAGGTGTGCGGTAGTTGAGGGCAAACACGGAAACGAGCATGGTGCAGCCTGCCAGCTTCAATAACCACGACACAATCGACATGCCCGTTGACAGGAACGCACTGTTCAGAAAAACGTCCAGGGATTGTCCGTTCAGGCTGTCCGTGTGGAAGAACAAAAAGCCGCAGATCACGACAATCAGGCCTGCAAGAACCGGCAGCACAACACTCAGACCGAGCAGCACCGCCCCTGCAATGAACACATTCTTGTGCTCTTTGTTGTTGCTGAAAGTTTTGAATCGGGTCAGCCCCAGAACAAAGAACACAAAACCTGCCATGGTAAAAACCGTGGACAGGTAACTGCTCACAGTGTTGCTGACGACGGACATGATATCGGTATATTCCATAAGATCATCCTTTCTTTGTTGTTGTATTTTTCATTTACAGTATACATTTTTCCGACTGAAAAGAAAATGACAATAACTGCAAAAAAGGTTTCGTAATTTTTCTGTTTGTGCAGTTTTTGGATTCTGCACGCAAAGCAGGGGCGACAAGGGTGAAGGAGGTCGGTCTGTGCAAAAACAACCTCCCCGATAAACCGCAATTTGTTTTCCGGTTTGCAACGTTCCGTAAAAAGCCGTTTTCTTACACCGTCCGCTTTCTGAGTATATCTCCTGCACGCAGTTTGTAAGGACACGCAAGCCGCAGATGTTCCTGTACGAGGAACGCATCTTCGCGTGCGTTGCCGTCCATGTCCGTGATGGCGGTGACAGTGAATTTTGCACCCAGGGAATCGGGGGAGAGAATCTCAAGTTCGTCCCCGACTTTAAAGCGGTTTCGCATTTCCACCACAATTTCCGTGTCCGTTGCTTCGAGTACGGTCGCGGTGAACTGGCAGTCCGAACGGTAGAGTCCGTCGTTGTTGGGGTCTTTGGCAACATTGCCGAAGTAAAATCCCGAGTCAAAGGGTCTGTGACTTGCACACAGCAGTTCTTTTTCGCACACATCAAGGGGAGCTGTGCCGTCCATGGCATGGCGGTAAGCATTGACCACGGTGGCAACATAGTAAGCGGTTTTCATTCTGCCCTCAATTTTAAAGGACGTGACACCTGCATCGGCAAGCTCCTGCAAAAAGTCAATGCACTTGAGGTCCGATGAGCTGAGCACCGCCGTTGCACCCGCATCTTCAATGACAGGCAGGTACATATTCGGCCGTTTTTCTTCCACAAGATAGTAGTTCCAGCGACAGGGTTGCGTGCAGTCACCGCGGTTTCCCGAACGGTGGGATATGTAGGAGCTGAGCAAACATCTGCCCGAATATGCCATGCACATCGCACCGTGTACAAAGGCTTCAATTTCGAGTGTGTCGGGGGTCTTGTCACGCAATTCCCTGATGTCATCCAGCCTCATTTCGCGACCGAGCACCACACGTTTTGCACCCAGCTTGTGCCACATTTCCGCCGCTTTGCGGTTCACGCAGTTTGCCTGCGTGCTGACGTGCAGCTCCAGCTCCGGTACCTTTTCTTTCAGCTCCGCAAGCACCCCGAGGTCGGACACAATCGCCGCATCCGCACCGCAGAGAAGCAGGTTTTTGCCGTATTCTTCCAACGCATCAATCTCACCGTTTTCGGCAAAACAGTTGACGGTGACATACATTCTCTTTCCCTTTGCGTGCACCAGCTCCGCAGCCGCCTGCAGCTGCTCAAAGCTGAAACCTGCACTTTCCGCACGAAGCTGCAGCATCGGCCCGCCCAGGTACACCGCATCCGCACCGAAGTGCAACGCAGTCTGCAAGGATTCATAACTTCCGGCCGGCGCCAGCAATTCACAGTTTTTCATACCATCTGTCCTCACGGTTCTCAAAATTATCCACCTTACATTGTACCGAAAACCGGACAAAAAGTAAAGAGGAAATCCGCGTGTAGATTAAAGTTTGTGTTTTAGGAAACGTGTGATATTTGAAAGTATATTCTTGACATTTGTATTTAAAAAAGATAATATTAAAGAAAAGTAAATGTTTTTCTGTTAACAGGAAAACATAAAGGAGTGTTTGTTGTGCACACTGCGAAGAAATTTTTGTCGGTTTTGCTTGTCGCTGTTATGGTGATTTGTTCCATTCCTCAATTGGGAATGCTTGCAAAGGCAGATGAGTGGACAAATGAGAATTACAATGAATATATGTTCATTGCTGATACCTGGTCAAACAGATCGGGAACTGATGAGGTGCCTAATAAGGTGGCTAATAATCTCATAAAATATTTTACATACGAAACAATCAGCCCTTGTGGTGCATTTGTCAACGGTCTTTTGGAAGATGAATCCATTATCTATAGTATTGCAGCCTGGGAATCGGCCAATTTGGCTGCAAAACCAAGTTCTGCTTTTAAAGAAATTCTGAAAGCAGAGGATTATTGTCTGATTGTTATTTTTGAAGCTTTAAATATGACCTTCGGAAGCGATTCAATCAATAAAGTACTGAAGTCAAATACAGTAAAATATTCTGAGGATATAATAAATGATATTTGCAAGGTTACCGGAGCAAGAAAAGAACAAATCTTGTCAGAAGCTTTTGATCTTTCGGTACCGTCTACAAAAGAGATGGTTTATGGCTGGTTTAACAAAACAACATTCGGAAAAATCAGCAAAATCCAGGGAATTGCAGATGACATTTTGAAACACTCTGAAAATATTCTTGATTTGCTGGATGCTCTTGGTAACTATTTAGCGATAAAAGATGTAGATCAGTACATTAAAAATTGTATTGAGCATATGCACGAAATTTGCCCTTTGTCTATACCTGCAATGAAAGCAGCATTACAAAAAGTAACTCTTTCGTGGAATGATTTCAGCGATTTTCTGCAACTTGCTTGTGAAGAATTCTTGCAGACCGGAACTGAGATGGTTTTCAGTGCATTGGTGGAAGATGCATTGGAAACATACATCACAAAAGCACATCCCCTTGTTGCTGCAGTTTTTGCCGGCTTGGATCTGGGTGTGCTTGTTTCCAATGTGCTGTTTGCAACTGAAGATGAAATTGAGCAGATTTATACAATGGAAAAAGTTGCACAATTTGAAAGTCTTGTAAAAACCTGTTTGCAGGATATGGAGAAAGAATACTTAAAAAATCCGAACGAAGCCAATGCACAAAACTATATAGCTGCGGTGCAATTATTTTTCAATACCATCGCAGAAGTCAATTGCGAAAACACGAAAAAGCTCATGGAAACGGTATTTAATGCCGGACTTATCAATTGGGTTCGAAATGATTTCGGTAAATATGATGCTGCGGATGATGTGGCAGAGGTGCTTGATGCGCTGAAAAACGACAGAAAAGAAGCCTTACATCTCCTTGATCTTACATGGCGGCTGAAATTAAAAAAAGATTATCCCGAAATTTATGAAGCATATGGTTACGGAGTTATTGAGGATGATTTTATTCCGATTGAAAAAATACAGTTTCGAAATATTATGCTTGAAAACACAATTGCAGTCGGAGAGAAACTGTTTCTGAATGTCGTATATACTCCGGCGGATACATCACAAAAAGGTTATTTCATCACAAGCAGCGATGAAAGTGTTATAAAAGTAACCGAATGTGTTGCATTGGCACTGTCGCCGGGCGAAGCAACAATAACAGTGCAATCAACAGCCAATCCATCACTGACACACAGCCTGACCCTCACTGTTGTTTCAGATGGTGAAAATCCGGATAACAATGAAACACTTGACAGTAATGTGGTTTATACGGAATATGCTGACCATTATGAAATAACCAAATTAAATAATAATCCTGCAACGGTGAAGCTTGCTTCAATTATAAACGGCAAAAAGGTAACAAAAATTGCAAATGAAGCGTTCCGCGGCTGCCGCTCGCTGACCTCGGTCACCATCCCGGACAGCGTGACGAGCATCGGGGATTATGCGTTCCGGGAATGCACCTCGCTGACCTCGGTCACCATCCCGGACAGCGTGACGAGCATCGGGGGTTATGCGTTCTCCCACTGCACCTCGCTGACCTCGGTCACCATCCCGGACAGCGTGACGAGCATCGGGGATGATGCGTTCTACTGCTGCACCTCGCTGACCTCGGTCACCATCCCGGACAGCGTGACGAGCATCGGGTATCTTGCGTTCTACAACTGCACCTCGCTGACCGATATTACGGTGGATGCGGATAATACAGCATACTGCTCAGAGGATGGGGTTCTGTTTAACAAAAGCAAAACGGAACTCATTCAGTATCCTGTTGGTAATGCGAGAACGAGTTATACCATCCCTGACAGCGTGACAAGCATCGGGAGCTATGCGTTCTACAACTGCACCTCGCTGACCTCGGTCACCATCGGTGACAGCGTGACGAGCATCGGGTATTATGCGTTCCGCTACTGCACCTCGCTGACCTCGGTCACCATCCCGGACAGCGTGATGAGCATCGGGGAGCATGCGTTCGCCTACTGCAAAAAGCTTACCTCGGTTACCATCCCGGACAGCGTGACGAGCATCGGGGATTTTGCGTTCTGCGACTGCGACTCGCTGACCTCGGTCACCATCCCGGACAGCGTGACGAGCATCGGGGGTTGGGTGTTCTCCGACTGCACCTCGCTGACCGATATTACGGTGGATGCGGATAATACAGCATACTGCTCAGAGGTTGGGGTTCTGTTTAACAAAAGCAAAACGGAACTCATTCAGTATCCTGTTGGCAATGCGAGAACGAGTTATACCATCCCGGACAGCGTGACGAGCATCGGGAATTCTGCGTTCTCCGACTGCACCTCGCTGACCTCGGTCACCATCCCGGACAGCGTGACGAGCATCGGGGGTGCTGCGTTCTCCGACTGCACCTCGCTGACCTCGGTCACCATCGGTGACAGCGTGACGAGCATCGGGGATTATGCGTTCTCCTGGTGCACAAAGCTTACCTCGGTCACCATCCCGGACAGCGTGACGAGTATCGGGGAGTATGCGTTCTATAGCTGCACCTCGCTTACCTCGGTCACCATCCCGGACAGCGTGACGAGCATCGGGGAGCGGGCGTTCTGCGACTGCACAAAGCTTACCTCGGTCACCATCCCGGACAGCGTGACGAGCATCGGGGAAGGTGCGTTCAGTCGCTGCCGCTCGCTGACCTCGGTCATCATCGGTGACAGCGTGACGAGCATCGGGGATTTTGCGTTCTGCGACTGCACCTCGCTGACCTCGGTCACCATCCCGGACAGCGTGACGAGCATCGGGGAGTGGGCGTTCGAAGACTGCAACTCGCTTGGAGAAATTGTCATTGAAAACAAAGACTGTCAGATTTATGACAGAAGCAATACCATCCCTGCCAACGCAGTCATCCGCGGACATGACGACTCCACTGCACAGAGCTATGCCGAAAAATACAATCTGGGCTTTGTTTCCATTGACGGGGCAGGCAGTGACATCATCCTGTCCGGCTATTGCGGCGATAATGCCGACTTCACCCTTACACGCGGCGGCACATTGCACATCACCGGCACAGGGGCTGTGTATTCTTACAAATCGTCTACCGCCAGACCATGGTACAAATACCGCGGCTTCATCAGAACCGTAATCATAGATGACGGCATTACGGCAATCGGGGATTCTGCATTTTCTCAGTTTTACAACCTGCTCTCCGTCACCATCCCGGACAGCGTGACGAGCATCGTGGATTCTGCGTTCCGCTACTGCACAAAGCTTACCTCGGTCACCATCCCGGACAGCGTGACGAGCATCGGGTATTCTGCGTTCTCCTACTGCAAATCGCTGACCTCGGTCACCATCCCGGACAGTGTGACGAGCATCGGGGATTCTGCGTTCAGCGGCTGCGACTCACTGATCTCGGTCATCATCGGTGACAGTGTGACGAGCATCGGGGATGATGCGTTCCGCTACTGCACCTCGCTTACCTCGGTTACCATCCCGGACAGTGTGACGAGCATCGGGGATGATGCGTTCCGCTACTGCACCTCGCTGACCTCGGTCACCATCGGTGACAGCGTGACGAGCATCGGGTGTTATGCGTTCGAAAACTGCACCTCGCTGACCTCGGTCACCATTCTGAATCCTGATTGTAAAATCTATGATAGGGAGTATACCATATACTCTGGTGCAATAATTTATGGTTTTGCAAACTCTACTGCACAGAGGTATGCTGAAAAATATAACCGTTCCTTTGAAATTTTCGTGTGTACACATGAAAAAACGGAGATCATCTCCGGATCTGCTGCAACCTGTACCGAAGGCGGTTTGTCCGAAGGATTGAAGTGTTTAATCTGTAATGAAATCCTTGAAGAACAGGCAGAACTTCTTGCCCTTGGACATACTTGGGATGCAGGTGTTGTCACCACGGCTCCGACTGTGGATGCAGAGGGTGTGAAGACCTTTACCTGTCTTGTGTGCGGTGAAACCAAGACTGAATCCGTTGACAAACTTGTTCCTTCGTTCACCGACGGTGAGACCATTATTCTGAAAAACGAAAACATTGTCTCCGTTTCAGGGGCAACCGCTGCACAGCTGCTGTCGCAGGCAGGTGACGGCGCTGCCGTTGCAGACAAAAACGGCAATGCACTTGCAGCCGATGCAAAAATCGGTACGGGTGCGGTGCTGACACTGGCGGACGGCACGCAGCACGTCGTTGTTGTACAGGGCGATGCCGACGGTGACGGTGCGATCACTTCCTCTGATGCTCGCAGCTTGCTGCGGTACTCGGTCGGTCTGGATGCGGCGGATGCTGCACAGAAACTGGCTGCTGACGTGGACAGCGACGGCAGGGTCAGTTCTTCCGATGCACGTCTTGCATTGCGTGCTTCGGTCGGTCTTGAAAAGCCTGCCGATTGGCTCACAAAGATCAAATAAACCGCAATTTGTGCCATTTTGCATTGATAGTTTTGTATTTATTCATTTAATAACAAATCATTTTTTCGACCACCGCAGGGCAACGGCTGTCCTGCGGTGTGGTTTTTACTTTATAGGAAACTGCGTTTCCATAAAGTAAAAAATATTGTATGTCCCTCCGAACGCACGCTTCACGTGCTCGGAGATGGACGAATCGAAAACGGTCGCCGCGTTACGGCGAAGCCGTTTTCTTGTAAAAAGTGGTTGTTTACGAATAATCGGAGGGTGCAAACAGGATATGTTTTTTGAAGTGCTGCGGACATTTTTTTTGAAAAAAAACTTGACAAGTCTGCATTCTTGTGATAAAAACTATATATTAATTATATAAAGGCTATGAGGAAGGCAGTAGACTGCTGTTGCAGCTTGCAGAGAGCCGTCGGTCGGTGCAAGACGGTAAGCGGACAGGGTTGAAGAACACTTCGGAGCCGGCGGAAGAAAATCCCTTTGCGGGATGAGTAGAACCGCACGTTCATCGCGTGAAGATGATTGAAGCGGACCGTGAAAACGGTCAATTTGGGTGGTACCGCGGAAGCTGTCTTTCGTCCCATGTTCAGGGGACAGGGCAGTTTTTTTGTTTTGTCCCACGCAAAAAAGGAAGGATGAAAACCCCATGTTAAGAACACACACCTGTAACGAACTCAGAAAAGAAAACATCGGCCAGACCGTCACTCTTGCCGGCTGGATCGAAGTCATCCGTGACCACGGCGGCGTTTTGTTTGTGGATCTTCGCGACCATTACGGCATCACGCAGGTCGTTGTAAACGATGACTCCATGCTCGCAGGACTCGGCAAGCAGACCGTTATTTCCGTTGTCGGCACCGTTTGCGAACGCGACGAGGAAACCGTCAACGCACGTCTTGAAACGGGTCTTATCGAAGTCAAGGCAAGCGAAATTACCGTGCTCGGTCCTTGCCTGAATGCACTCCCCTTTGAAATCGGAAACGACACCGCAGCCGGTGAAGAAGTTCGTCTTAAATACCGCTATCTTGATCTGCGCAACCGCAGAATTCACAATAATATTGTTCTTCGCTCCAAGGTCATCAGCTTCCTGCGTGCACAGATGGAAGAACAGGGATTTATGGAGATCCAGACCCCCATTCTCACCGCATCTTCTCCCGAAGGCGCCCGTGACTATCTTGTTCCCAGCCGTAAGCACAAGGGCAAATTCTATGCTCTGCCGCAGGCTCCGCAGCAGTTCAAGCAGCTGCTTATGACCGCAGGCTTCGACCGTTATTTCCAGATCGCCCCCTGCTTCCGTGACGAAGACGCAAGACAGGACCGTTCCCCCGGCGAATTTTATCAGCTCGACTTTGAAATGGCTTTTGCTACGCAGGACGATGTTTTTGCCGTTGCCGAAACCGTGCTTTACAATACATTCAAAAAGTTCACCGACAAGGAAGTTTCCAAGCCTCCGTTCCGTCGCATCACCTTTGCGGATGCCATGATGCACTACGGTTCCGACAAACCTGACCTGCGTAATCCGTTGCTCATTCAGGATCTGACCGACTTCTTTGCAGGCGTTGAATTCCCGCTGTTCAAGGGCAAGCCCGTCCGCGGTATCGTTGCTCCCTGCCAGGGTCAGAGCAGAAAGTTCTTTGAGGACTCCCTGCAGTATGCCATGTCCATCGGCATGAAGGGTCTGGGCTACCTGACCTACACCGACGGCATGTATAAAGGCCCGATCGAAAAATTCCTGTCCGACGAGCAGAAGGCTGCGCTTACCGAAATGGTCGGCATCAAGGACGGTGAAACACTGTTCTTCATCTGCGACAGAATCAATGTTGTCAACCAGCTTGCAGGCGGCATCCGCGCATGGCTCGGCGAACAGCTGAATCTGATCAACAAGGATGCTTTTGAATTCTGCTACATCGTCGATTTCCCGATGTACGAGCTCAACAGTGAAACCAACAAGATCGACTTCACCCACAATCCGTTCTCCATGCCGCAGGGTGGCCTGGAAGCTCTCAATACCAAAGATCCGCTTGAGATTTTTGCATATCAGTACGACATCGTCTGCAACGGCGTGGAACTTTCTTCGGGTGCTGTCAGAAACCACAACCCCGAAATCATGAAGCGTGCATTTGAAATCGCAGGCTATGATGAAGAAGTCCTCAAGGCAAAATTCGGTGCCATGTACAACGCATTCTCCTACGGTGCACCGCCTCATGCAGGTATGGCCCCCGGTGTTGACAGAATGCTCATGCTCATTGCCGGTGAAGAAACCATCCGCGAGGTCATTGCATTCCCGCTCAACAGAAACGCACAGGATCTGATGATGGGTGCTCCCGGTGAAGTCACCGAACAGCAGCTTCGTGAAGCCAACATTCAGATCAGAGAATAAGGAGGCAACAACGATGGATGCATTGCTTATGCAGCGTCTTGAACAGCTCAACCGTGTTGCACTGACCGAAGAAGAACGTTCTGACACGCTTGCATTTTTTGAAAAACGCTTTGCAGATATGAAAACCTGCGACAGCGTTGATACCGAAAACACCGAACGCATGGTGCACGTATTTCCGCTTGAAAACGTGCTTCGTGCAGACGAAAAGAAAAAGATTTTCTCCCGCGAGGACCTGCTCAAAGGTGCACCCGAACACACCGACGGCTACTGGCAGGTTCCCAGACTGCTTGAATAAGGGGGAACGAAGCTATGATTTATACAGCCAAAAACGAAACCGCAGGTGCAAAAAAAGTTGCACTGGACGATCTGATTTTAACCAAAGACTATCCCACCGCTGCAGGCAGCAGAATGCTCGAAAACTACATGAGCCTGTTTGATGCCGAGGTCGTCACCCGTCTGCAGGCAGCAGGCTATGACATCGCAGGCAAGGTCAATGTCGGCGAATTTTCACTCGACCTGCTCGGTGAAACCTCTTATTTCGGTGCGAACACGGATGCCGACGGCAATCTCGTTTCCGCTTTGTCCGAAAGCCTTAACGATGCCGATGCCTGCCTTTGTGTCGATTCCAACGGTACACCCCGCAGAGCTGCCGCATTGTCGGGTCAGTGCTTTATAAAACCCACCTATGCTGCTGTGTCCCGTTACGGCCTTGTTGCTACCGTTTGCTCAGGTGAAACCGTGGGCGTGTTGGCAAAAACAGCCGATACGTGTGCAGAAATTCTTGCAGCCGTTGCAGGTCACGACGACAAAGACGGCACAAGCCTGCCGCAGGAAAGAATCGATGCTGCAAAACAGGCAACCGAAATCAAAAAGATTGCTGTGCCCGTATCGTTCCTCGCAAACCTTTCTGCCGACATGAAAGCGGTTGTGGATGCTGCGATTGCAGACCTCAAAGCACAGGGTGTTGAAGTTGTCGAAATTGAGGACGAAATTCTCGCATTCGCACAGCCTGTATGGAACACACTGTCCTCTGCCGAGCTTTGCAACAACATCAACCGTTTTGACGGTGTCAAGTACGGCTACCGCAGCCCGAATTACAAAAATATCGAAGACCTTTATACAAACTCCCGTACCGAAGCGTTCGGTATTCTGACCAAGATGCAGCTTCTGTACGGTTCGGAAGTTTTGTCTACCGAAAACTATATGCCCGTCTACGACAAGGCATTGCGTATGCGCCGTGTTATCTGCGAACGCTTTGCAGAGATTTTCGGCAGCTTTGATGCTGTTCTGCTGCCTGCCTGCTCGCAGACCGCATACACCACAACCGACACCGACACAGCCTACAACGAAAGCCTGTATACCGCACCCGCATCCGTCAGCGGTCTGCCCGTAGTGGTATGCAAGGGTGTGCAGCTTGTCGGTAAAGCACTCAGCGACGGTGCATTGCTTGCACTTGCCGCAAAACTGTGAAAGGGGGAACGGAAAAATGAAATTTGAAACCGTCATCGGTCTGGAAGTCCATGTGGAAATGTCCGCAAACTCCAAGATTTTCTGTTCCTGCGGTGCAAAATACGGCTCTGAGCAGAACGAATGCGTCTGTCCTGCCTGCTGCGGTATGCCGGGTATGCTGCCCGTTATGAACCGCCGTGTGGTGGAACTGGGCATGACCGCCGGTATGATGCTCAACTGCAAAATCAACCGCACCACCACCTTTGACAAAAAGAGTTATTACTATCCCGATCTGCCTGCTTCTTACCAGACCACACAGTGGTTTGCACCCATTGCAGTGGACGGCAAGGTGAAGATCGAAACCGCCAACGGCGAAAAATACATCGGCATCAAGCAGATTCACATGGAAGAAGATGCCGGCAAACTGGTGCATGACGACTGGACGGATACCACCCTTGTGGACTTCAACCGTACGTCTGTTCCGCTGATCGAAATTGTATCCCGTCCCGATCTGTCGAGTGCAAAAGAAGTAGTCGCTTATCTCGAAAGACTTCGTTCTCTGCTGCGTTTTGCAGGTGTATCCGATTGTCGTTGGGAAATGGGTACCATGCGTTGCGACGTCAACCTTTCCGTGCGTCCCGAAGGTTCAAAAGAACTCGGTGTGCGTACCGAAATGAAGAATATGAACTCGCTGTCTGCCATCGAAAAGGCAATCGAGTACGAAGCAGCACGTCACATTGATGCACTCACAAGCGGTACCGAAAAGCTTGTGCAGGAAACCCGTCGATGGGATGACATCAAAGGCAAGAGCTATGCCATGCGTACCAAGGAAACCGCAGGCGATTACCGCTATTTCCCCGATCCCAACCTCATGCCGATCGTGATTGATGATGCATGGTATGACGAAGTAAAGAGCACGCTTCCCATGCTGCCCGAAGAAAAATTTGCAGCCTATATCGAAGCAGGACTTGAAGAGAAAGTTGCTTCGCAGCTTGTAGCCAGCCGCAGACTTTGCGATGTGCTTGACGATGCCGTCAAGGCTGGCTGCCCCGTGAAAGATGCCGCAAACTGGATCTTTTCGGATTGCATGAAACTGTGTAACCGTGAAAAGCTTACAGCCGATGAACTTCCCGTCAACGGTGCAAGTCTTGCAAAGCTCATCTCTCTTGTCAAAAACGGTACCGTAACCCGTCCGAATGCAGCAAGAATCCTCGCTGCCATGTTCGCAGATGGTGTTGAACCGGAAACTTACGCAAGCGAAAACGGTCTGCTTGCAGGCGGTGACGACGGCAAAGTCGATGCAGTTGTCAAACAGGTTGTGGACGAAAATCCCAAGGCCGTTGCCGACTTCAAGGCAGGCAAAGAAAAAGCTGCCATGGCTCTGTTCGGTCAGGCGATGAAGTTGCTCAACAAAAACTGCGATCCGCAGCAACTCAAAGAAAAGATCTTTGCCGAACTTGCAAAACGATAAACATATATAATGTATATAATAAAAAGCTGCAGATTCTCTCTGTTCTGAGAGGTCTGCAGCTTTCATTTTTATTATATAGGAAACTGCTCGTAATTGTGAGCAGTTTGCATATAACAAAAAACACCTTTTCGCCCCCAAGATTGGGGGACGGGGGGTTGATGTAGAATACTTTTTTATTGTGTTTTTATGTACCGCAAAGGCGAACTATGGCTTCGGCAAACATTTTTGCAGACAGCAACAAAGTGTCGATGTCTGCAAACTCATCCGCACCGTGCAGGCGGTAGTCAATGCCGGGCATTTCACAGCCGAATGCAACGCCACCCTCAATGTCATGCACATAGGTGCCGCCGCCGAGGGCAAGTGCTTCTCCTTTTTTGCCTGTGTACTGTTCGTAAACGGACAGCAGCGTTTGGACAATGGGAGCATCTTTCGGAACATGGTGTGCCGGAATCATGTGGGCATCCTCGTGCAGCGTGAATCCTTCTTTTGCAAGGGCAGCCGCGACAACATCAAACACATTTTCCTTGTTTGCACAAACGGGAACACGGCTGTCAAAGCAAGCCGTCAGTCCGTCTTCGTCCATCGTCAGCACACCGAAATTGAAGGTCAGTTCTCCCGAAATGTCGTCCCGCATGGCAATACCGAGGGTTTCTCCTTTTGTGTCGCCATGCACAAACAGACGGTTGAGAGCGTGGATTGCCTGCGTGGTGGAGGTGTCTGCAAGCGGTAATGCACCGAGCAATGTGAGCAAGGCGGTTTGTGCATTGTTGCCCTTGTAAGGCTCACTTGCGTGGGCTGCGGCACCTTCGGCAGTGATAACAAGCTTTTTGCAGCAAACGCCACCCTCACAGTTGAATTCCTCTGTCAGAACAAAGTTTGCACCTGTTTTTTCTTTGTATTCGTCACAAATCGGCTGTACCTGTGTTGCGGTCAGACCGATGAGAACGGCACTTGCTTTGCAAGGTACGATGTTCGGTGTGGTGCCGCCGTTGATTTTCATCACACGGGGGATCACATTGTCAGCATCCCAATTTTTGGAGAAATACGGTGCAAATCTGCCTTTTTCAAGATGAATCAGCGGATAGGCGGCATCGGGTGAGAAGCAATAGGGCAAGTAAGGACGTTTGGAGAAATAATATTCCATGTCTTCGCTGCCCGTTTCTTCCGCACAACCGAGCACAAGACGGACACCTTTTTTGAGTTCAATGCCGCACTCACGCACCGCCTCCATGGCATACAGAGCCGCCAGGGCAGGGCCTTTGTCGTCCATCGTACCTCTGCCGTAGAGCTTGCCGTCCTCTTCGGTCACTTCATAAGGCGGCTTTGTCCAGCCTTCACCCTCATCCACGACATCCAGGTGGGCAAGAATCATCAAAGCAGGATCAACACCCAAATCGGTTTCGCCTGCGTGATAATCGAGGTTTTGCATATGGAACCCGTGCTCGGCACAGATTTTGACAGCTTCATCAAGTGCTTTTGCAGGACCGTCACCGTAGGGATGGTCACCCACGGCTTCTTCACGGACACTGCGGATTTTTACCAACCGTGTAAGGTCCGAGAGAAAACGATCTTTCTGGGAATCAATATATTCATTGAAGTGCATAGCTTTTCTCCTTAAGCTTTGATTGTATATTTACCTGCGGTCAGTTTGAAATACCACTTGCCGTTTTTCAGTTCAGCGTCTGCCTTTTCACCGTTGATTTCGATGGTGTCAAGGCACTTGAAAATCTCGGCATCAGCGGTGCTGCCTTCGGGGATTTCAAAGTCATAGATAAATCCGTCACCGTCTGCCTTCCATGCAGCTTTGATAAGACCTGCACGGGAGTTGTAGGTAGCTTCTGCGAAGGTAATTTTCTGCTGTCCGTCGGGAAGCACCTTTCTCATATCGGGACGGGGAGAAAGAATGATATTCTTGAATGCAGGATTCTTCGGGTCTGCACCGATGCCTGCTGCATATGCGAACATCCACTCTGCAACCGCACCGTAGGCATAGTGGTTAAAGGAGTTCATACCCACATCACCGAAGCCCTTTGCGATGGTGTAGGAATTCCAGCGTTCCCAAACGGTGGTGGCACCCTGGTTGACACTATACAGCCACGACGGGTCATTTTTCTGCAATAAAAGGCTGTAAGCAAGGTCATCCAGCCCCAATTCTGCAAGGGTCTGATTGAGAATACCCGTGCCGACAAAGCCCGATGACAAGGTATAGTTGTTTTCTGCAATTTTGCGGCGAAGTCTTTCTGTTTCCGCAGCACGCAGGAATGACGGAATGAGGTTGAATTTCAGTGCAAGCAGATAGGCTGTCTGTGTTTTTTCAGTCAGTCCGTCTTTGTCTATATATTTTTCCGTAAACTTTTTCTTAAAGCGGTCGTGTTCCTTTGCATAGTATACGGCACGGTCACGCTTACCGAGAATGTCGGATATTTTTTTCATCAGGTCGAGTGCATAGGCATAATAGCAGTCGGCAATGTAACGCTTGTCGGTGGTTTCATAGCACAACCAGTCACCGAATGCCGTGCCGGGACCCTCGGGTTTGCGTTTTCTCAGGAAACGCATATATTTTTCCATGGAGTCATAATGCTCTTCGAGAATATCCATGGAGTTGAATTTGAGATACATCATATACGGTACGATGATACCTGCCTCACCCCATGCGGCATTGCTGCCGTCGTTGTCGAACACGTTGGGTATAACGTCACCGTAGCCGCCTTTTTTGGTCTGCGTGTCGCGGGCATCGCGAAGCCACTTTTTAAAGAAACTTTCCGTGTCGGCAATGTAGCTGCCTGCACCGCAGAACACCTGCGTGTCACCTGTCCAGCCGAGTCGTTCGTCACGCTGCGGACAGTCGGTGGGTACACTCAGATAGTTGCCACGAAGTCCCCATACGATATTGGAATACAACTTGTTGACCTTTTCATCGGAACAACGGAAACTACCGATTTCCGCATTGTCGCTGCCGATGACTTCGCCTGTGATGCCGAGAATTTCCACATCATTGTCGGCACTGATTTCAAGATAGCGGAAGCCGTAGAAGGTGTGGCAGGGGGCAAATGTTTCTTCACCGTTGCCGTCGGCTATGTAAACCAGTCGGGAGAGTGCGGAACGGTAGTTTTTGATATAGCAACTGCCCTTGGCATAGTCATTTCCGCGGTCTTCTTCACCGCTGTCGTTGAGCAATTCCGCAAACAGAATTTCAATGCGTGTGCCTGCGGCTGTCTTGATTTTCAGAGTCGGTCTGCCGACCATATTCTGTTCCATGTCAAGAATCAGGTTTTCCCCTTTTTTGAGCAATCCGCATTCGCAACCCTTGCCTGTTGTTTCACGGCTGACCTTGATTTCACCGAAGGTGCTGCCGTTTTGGATGATGCTGTCATAAACGGTTGCTTTCTGCGGTGTGCGGTTGAGATTTGTACGCACACGGATGGGGGCACCCGAAGCAGGTACAATACAGCCTTTGAAATCCTTGCAGATTTGTGCGGTTTTCCAGTCGGCATCTGCGCGGTTGATACGGGCATCATACAGCACACCGTCCCAGATTTCTGCCGTGCGGTAAGGACCTGCAATGGCGGTTTGCCAGGAATGGTCCGTGGGGATGGTCTGCATGGAACCGTCTGCAAAATCAAATGCAAGTTTGCCGCAGAATGCAGGTGTTTTGTAGCCGTAAGAACCGAAGCTGATGCGTCCGGCATACCAACCCGAGGACACCTCTGCAATGATGCAGTTTTTGCCGTCTTTGATCAAACCTGTGATGTCATATGTAAACGACATGACGCGTTTTTTGTATTCCGTCCAACCGGGTTTGAGTTCGTCAAATGTGCCGTTGTCACTGACGCGTACACCGTTGACATACAGTTCAAAAATACCCAGAGCCGTTGCGGTGATGCTTGCTTTTGCAAGCGGCTTGTTGATTTCAATTTCCTTTTTGAAACAGGCAATACCGCCATGGTCGGGCATGGAAAAATCACGGGAATTGTAGGTCATCTTTGCCCAAGGACTTTTTTTATTGACGACGAAATCATGATTTGTGATAAACTTGGCGTTTTCTAACATAAAGCACCTCCGTAGATTATTGTTTTTTCAAGGTATTTAACAATGTTGTTTTTTCATTTTCAATCGTACCGTCTGTGACAGCTTCGAGCAATTCTTTCAATGTTTTTCCGATGGTTTTCGGCTCGTACCCCAATGCCAGCAGATCGTGTCCGTTGATTGCAAGGTCAGTTACGGCAAGACAGGGTTTTTCCTCTTGCAGCCGCAAAACGATTTCCTCCAGGCGGTCTGCCGATTCGCAAGGGGTATTCGGTCTTGTGCCCGTTGCCGTACTGTCTGCTCGCATGAGTTTGCACAATAACAAAAGTTCTTCAGCCGTTTGTGTGCGAAGCAGCCGTTTGACGGTTGTTTCCGTAAACGGACCGAACAGGCGGTCGTGCCAATCCACTAAAAACAGGATCGTATTTCGTGTTGCATTGTCGCTTTTCAGCCGCTTGCATATTGTATCCGCTTTCTGTACGGAAAACGCACGGTGGTTATAAAAATGCCCCACACCGTTTTCATCCTGCGAAAACGTATCTGCTTTTCCGAGGTCATGGAACAAGGCAGCCAACCGCAAAACGGCATCCGCTTCACACAGGGAAACACAAATGGCGGTATGCGTGTATACATCATGCAGATGATGCGGATTGTGCTGCAAAAGGCCCACAATCGGTTGCAGTTCGGGTAAAATACAGCAGAATACATCGGGGAATTGAAGCAGAATGCGTTGCACACCGACACCGCACAGCAGCTTTTTCAGCTCAACAAAAATCCGTTCAACAGAGATATTTGCAAGCAGATGTGCATTGCGGTGAATGCTGTCGGCTGTTTTTTCTTCAATCTCAAAATCGAGAATCGATGCAAAACGCAATGCACGCATGATACGAAGTGCATCTTCATTGAAACGACGGTCGGCTTCACCCACGCAGCGGATGATCCTGTTTTGCAGATCTTCTCTGCCGCCGAACAGGTCAATGATTCCCTCGGTCCTGTCGTATGCAAAGGCATTGATGGTAAAATCCCGACGGGAAAGGTCTTCGTGCAGATTGCGTGTGAATGTCACTTCGGTGGGATGGCGGTTGTCTTTGTAGTCGCCGTCCACACGAAAGGTTGTGATCTCCACATTGCACCCTTCGCTCACCACCGTCAGCGTGCCATGTTTTAACCCTGTTTCAATGCAGCGGTAGTCTCCAAAAACAGACAGCATCTCCTGCGGTGTTGCATTCGTGGTCAGGTCGTAATCGCCCGGTATTGTCTTCAACAGGCTGTCACGCACGCAGCCGCCGACAGGGTAGCCATGGAACCCGTGTTCCTGTAAGCGGTCAAGTACTGCTGTGATATATGACGGCAGGTTCATTACAGTCTGATTTTTGCAACAGCTTTTACAACAGCAGACGGTTTGTTGTCGGCTGCCATGCAGGGACGGTGTGCTTCATCTGCAAAAATCAGCACAAAATCGCCTGCCTGCAAGGTCACGCTTGTCTGACCGTCGGCATCTGCAAAGAACGCAATGTCGCTGTCGGCATATTTGTCCTCGGTTACGGTCAGCTTGTCGGCATCGATCAGGTCAATGCGTTCCGCACCCGAAAGAACATACTGAATATCAACATATCTTTTGTGATTTTCAAATTTGCATTCGTCATGCTTTTTGGTGGTGTAGGCGGCATGGTTTACAAAAATCGCATCGCCGTCCACGGTGTATCTGCCGGTTTCGCTTTCGGCAGTCAAAGCTTTGAGCTGCTCAAAAGCAGCTTTGAAAGAGGGATGAATGCCAAAATATTTTTCAGAGTTTTTGATATTGTCGATAATCATGGAAACACAGTTCCTTTCTTATTTTTTTATAAATTGATTGTATCACACAATTCAGGATAAAGCAATATTCGTGCAACGAAAACATGCAATTGAAGTATCCGAAGACGGAAACAACATAACAATCACGGCTGCTTGTTTCAATGTGGCGGGACTTTTAAGATTTGACGGTACCGGTGAAAGTGAAACGGCTGTTGCGGCACAGTATTTTAATGCAGGCGATTTTGATATCGTCGCTGTGCAGGAGGACTTCAGCTACCATACAAGCCTTGTTGACAATCTTAACGGTTACCGTTATCAGACCAACCATTCCGGCAACATCCCCGGCGGTGACGGACTGAATGTGTTCACCAAGGAAATCCCGATTTATAATGAATACAGAGAAGCATGGAAGGATGCAGCAGGCGATCTTGCAGAAGGCGACACACTGACCCCCAAAGGTTTCATGCACATGGTTCTTGATCTCGGCAACGGCATTTATGTCGATTTTTACAATCTTCATGCAGATGCTTTTGACGGTGAGGATTCCATCAAAGCAAGAGAAGGCAATTACAGACAGCTTGCTGCCCTTGTGCAGGAAAACTATATAAAGTATGACCGTCCCGTTATCATCACGGGTGACTTCAATCAGATGCTTCATACGGGTGCCGAGGGCAACAGCCATATGTATGAAATCTTCCATGAGAATTTGCAGCTGAAGGATGCCTGGGTTGAGATTCACAATGGCGGTGATTACGAAAACTTCACCAAATGGATCGAAAGCGGTGTGTTTTATTGGGGCGAATGGGACTCCGTTGATAAGTTTTTGTATAAAAACGGTGGCGGTGTTGAAATTGAAGCACTCGATTTTGATTACAACTGGGTGCTCAATGATGCAGGTGCACGCGTGTCTGATCACTCCACGGCAGAAGTTGTGTTCCGTCTTACCAAGACCGAGGATTTTGTTGAACGAGAGTTTGATCTTGAAGTTGTAACGCGGAATCCGCTGCAGGTTATCATCAATATGATCAAGTGGATCCTGAAGGATTTGTTCTATGTTTTGTCAAATTATGATCAGCTTTTTGACCTGTTGAAGAGTCTTTGATTGACTTTTTGATCGATCGGTTTGCGTGTTTACAGACAAACAAAAGCGATTGCAGTTTACCTTTTCGGTTTTCTGCAATCGCTTTTTTCTTTTTTGTGGGTGTGACTTTTTCAAAAATGTGATTGATATCACATGATTTATGAAAATTATGTGATTTTACTTGCATATTCTGAGATCTTTCGGTGTAATAAAAATATTGAAAGGTGGTATTTCCGTAAAAACCGGTCCTTTGCCTGTGCCACACCGATCACACCCTTTGATTCCGGATGAAATACAGGCTTGCCCGGAATCTCTTAATACACTGAAATATTTTTGTGAAGATGCACCCGAATACTGTGTTGTCAGTGCAGGTTTTCTTTTACAGTTCGTCAATGTAATGACACGCGGCCAGGGCGGCTACGGAGCCGTCCGCACACGCGGTGGTGAGCTGACGTACGGTTTTGCTGCGGCAGTCGCCTGCAACAAAAATACCTTCCGTCGTGCTTTTGCAATCCTCTCCGATGTCGGCATATCCCCACTGATTCAGGGGCAGCACATCCGCAAAGGGTTCGGTTTCGGGGACAAGTCCCACAGCAATGAATAAGCCGTTGACGGTGAGTGTACTTTCTTCTTCCGTTTCGGTGTTTCTGACGGTGATACCGGTCAGTTCGTCCGCACCGAGAAGACCTGTCACAAGGGTGTTGAAATGCACTTTCACATTGTCACGCTTCATAAGAATGTCGGCAAGCTTGCGTTCACCCGTAAAATCAGCAAGATTTTGAATCACGGTGACACTCTTGCACACTTCACTCAGCAGAATGGCCTCCTGCAAAGCGGAGTTGCCGCCGCCGACCATGGCAACGTCCTGTCCGGCAAAGAAGCTGCCGTCGCACACGGCACAGAATGAAATGCCGTTGCCGACAAGGTCTTCTTCACGGTCAAGACCCAAAAGACGGTGTCTGGCACCCGTGGCAATGATAACGGCTTTTGCTTCGTATGTGTCGTCATCGCAGACAACAGAAAAACCGTTTTCGGTTTTTTCGATTTTTTCAACTGTCCCGACCGTCAGCTCCGCACCCATAGCAATGGCATGGTCGGTGAGCATCTCGGCAAGTTCCATGCCGCTGATCTCCTGCTGCGAGGGATAGTTTTCGACTTTCGGGGAAAAGGTAATCTGTCCCCCGAAGCCGCCTTTTTCAATCACAAGTACGCTTTTTCCGGCACGGCAGGCGTACACTGCGGCGGTCAGTCCCGCCGGGCCCGCACCGACTACGATGATATCGGTCATATTTTAAATACCTGTAATGTAGGTCTTGACACCTGCAACACCTGCATACTTTACGGCATTGCCACCGCTGACAACAACAAGCGTGGGTGCCTGTTTGAGTCCGTATGCCTTTGCAAGGTCTTCGTTTTCTTCAACGAGCAGTTCAACATATTCAATACCTGCTTTTGCAAGCAAGGGTTTTGCAGCTTTGCAGTTGGGGCAATTCTTCTTGGTGAAGAAGTAGATGCCGTCATTGCTGTCGGTTTTCTGGGTGTTGTCGGTTGCAGCTTCTTCCTTGGGGCCGTCGTGGGTCAGCTTGGAATTTGCGATGTCATAGACCTTTCTTTCCTTGAATTCCTGGGTCTTGCCGTCGTTCCAGTTCTGAACGGGACGATAGTAACCTGTGATACGGCTGTAAACTTCGGTCTTTTCACCGCATTCGGGGCAGGTGTACTGTTCACCGACAATGTAGCCGTGGTTGCGGCAGACAGCATAGGTCGGGGACATGGTGTAGTAAGGCAGACGGTAGTTTTCAGCGATCTTGCGGACAAGATTTGCAGCGGCTTTCCAGTCGGGAAGCTTTTCACCGAGGAAGGCATGGAAAACGGTACCGGAGGTGTAAAGAGTCTGCAGTTCATCCTGATGGTCAAGGGCTGTGAAGATGTCTTCGGTGTAGCTGACGGGCAGGTGAGAGCTGTTGGTGTAGTAGGGTGTGCCGTCGTTCTGTGCAGCGGTGATGATGTCGGGATAACGAGCAACGTCATGCTTTGCAAAACGGAAGGTGGTGGATTCGGCAGGAGTTGCTTCGAGGTTGTACAAGTCACCGTACATTTCCTGGTAGTCGGACAGACGTTCACGCATATGGTTGAGAACATCTTTGGTGAATTCGAAAGTCTTTTCGTCTGTAAGGTTCTTGCCGAGCCATTTTGCATTCAGACCCACTTCGTTCATGCCGATCAGACCGATGGTGGAGAAGTGGTTGTCGAACGAGCCGAGGTAACGCTTTGTATAGGGATACAGGCCTTCATTGAGAAGCTTTGTGATGATGGTTCTCTTGATTTTCAGAGAACGGGCAGCAATGTCCATCAGGTGATCAAGACGCTTGTAGAAGTCACCGATGTCCGTTGCAAGGTAAGCGATTCTGGGCATATTGATGGTGACAACACCGACAGAACCGGTGCTTTCGCCGGAACCGAAGAATCCGCCGCCTTTTTTGCGAAGTTCACGAAGGTCAAGGCGAAGACGGCAGCACATGGAGCGTACATCGCTGGGTTCCATATCGGAGTTGATGTAGTTGGAGAAGTAGGGAGTGCCGTATTTTGCGGTCATTTCAAAGAGAAGCTGATTGTTTTCTTTGTCGGACCAGTCAAAGTCACGGGTGATGGAGTAGGTCGGGATGGGATACTGGAAACCCCTGCCGTTTGCATCGCCTTCGATCATGGTTTCGATGAAAGCCTTGTTGACCATGTCCATTTCTTTCTGGCAGTCACCGTAGGTGAAATCCTGTTCCTTGCCGCCGACGATGGCAGGTCTGTCTTTCAGGTCACCGGGAACGGTCCAGTCAAGCGTGATGTTCGAAAACGGAGCTTGTGTACCCCAACGGGAAGGTGTATTGACACCGAAGATAAAGCTTTCGATGCACTTTTTGACTTCGCGGTAGCTGAGGTTGTCTTTCTTTACAAACGGAGCAAGATAGGTGTCAAATGAGGAGAATGCCTGTGCACCTGCCCATTCGTTCTGCATGATGCCGAGGAAATTGACCATCTGATTGCAAAGCGTTGCAAGGTGGGAAGCCGGGGCGGATGTGATCTTGCCCGGGACACCGCCGAGGCCTTCTTCGATGAGCTGTCTCAAAGACCAGCCTGCACAGTAACCGGTCAGCATGGAAAGGTCATGCAGGTGCAGATCGCAGTTGCGGTGTGCATTTGCGATTTCGTCGTCATAAATTTCACTCAGCCAGTAGTTTGCTGTGATGGCACCGGAGTTGGAAAGAATCAGACCGCCGACGGAATAGGTGACGGTGGAATTTTCTTTTACACGCCAGTCGGTAACTTTTACATAGCTGTCCACGATTTCTTTGTAGTCAAGAATGGTGGATTTCATATTGCGGATCTTTTCACGCTGACGGCGATACAGAATGTATGCCTTTGCAACGTCGTCATATCCTGCTTTGATGAGAACGGATTCAACGGAGTCCTGCACATCTTCAACCTGTACAAGACCGTCTTTGATTTTGGGTTCAAATTCTGCCGTAACTTTCAATGCAAGAAAATCAATAATGCCGGGAACGAACTGTTTGTTTTGTGCTTCAAATGCTTTTGTGATGGCGGAAGCGATTTTCTGAATATCAAAATCTGCTATTTTGCCGTCTCTTTTAACTACTTGATACATGACGCTCTCCTTTTTTCGATCTGTATGTTCATTTTTTTATAAACTTTTTCATTCGCCCTTTCCGGCGGTATGGGTATCATAACACAACCACAATAACTTGTCAATAGGAAAAACAAGATATTGTGGACTTTTTTTTGAATTTATTCGATTGAATCTATATCTTGTGGTATTTTTCAGACACCGCGTAATTCGGCAAAAGGTGCATGAATACGGGCAGAATCGAGCAGATTCCGCATTTCCTGTGGTGTAAAGCCGCTGCAACGGCCGTCAATCAGGTCACCGGAGTCAACAAAATTCTGCAAAAACCAACGCTTTGCACCTGAAAGTCTCTTTCCGAGCACCACAAGATCTTCTGCCGTGTGCAATTCACGCACAAGGGTGGTGCGGAATTCATAATTGACCGCATTTGTCAGCAGAAAGTCGATACTCTCCTGTGTTGCCTCCACCGTTTGGATATCTATGCCTGCTGTCTGTGCATATTTTTCTGCGGTGTTTTTGACATCCATGGCGACATAATCCACAAGACCTTGCTGCACGATTTCTTTGAGCAATGCGGGTTTGCTGCCGTTGGTATCGAGTTTGATTTTCATACCCGTTGCACGCAACTTTGTAAGAAACGGAATGATATCCTTTTGCAGCAACGGTTCACCGCCTGTAACGGCAACCCCGTCAAGAAGCCCCTTCCTTTTATCTAAAAAGGAAAAGAATTCTTCTTCCGTAAATGCTGCCGGTGCATCAATATGTGTGACCAAGGAAGCGTTGTGACAAAACGGACAGCGAAAATTGCAGCCGGCGGTAAAAACCGTACAGGCTGTCTGTCCGGGGAAGTCGAGCAAAGTCAGTTTTTGAAGACCGTGAATCAGCATTTTTTTCGCATACCTCCGTTTTTGATTCGGAAAAAACCGTCGAAAAAACATGATACTCTTTTGTGCCTGTTTTGTCAATGCAGCGAAAGGCACAAAAAAAGAGCATATTTTTTGGCTTGCTTTTTTGCGGTAGCGTGGCAGAAAAGCGGTTGATTTTTACATTCTTTTATGATATTATTAAAAAGAAATAACAGCCCCTGCTGTATTCAAGGAGGAAATACCATGAAAAAGTATCTTGCTGTATTGCTTGCAGCCCTTATGGTGCTCTCTGTTTGTTTTGTACCTGCCGGTGCAGCCGAACAGGAACCTGCTGTTAACCTTATCGGTGCAGAAGATTTCAGCGATCTTGTTGAAATGGGCATGGAAGACGTCCAGTATCCCACCATCATGCTGCCCGGTATCAACCATTCCGTGTATTATGTAATGGATGAAAACGGTGATGTAAAGCTTACCGAAGACGGCTCCAAGCTTGAGACCGGTCTGTTGATGATCGATACATCCAACATCATCGGCAAAGTCATCAAGAAGTTGCTCGGTCCGCTGCTCGGCACTTTGCTTACCCAGCACGATCTCAAACTGACCGATGCGGTTTATGACCTTGTCTGTGACCTTTTGCGTTATATGAAGGTCGATGAAAACGGTGTACCTGCCAATCCCATCGGTGTTTATGATTATCAGGATCCCGTTTCCCTCTGGCCTGAGGATAAAAAAGAGTGGTTCTATAACATGATGCCCATGCAGCCCTATACCTCTATTGCTTATGAAAGCGGTGTAGAAGGCGGCAACAACACCCTTGAAGACATGACCTACATCTGCACATTCCCGCTTCTCGGCAATCCCATGGAATCTGCCCTCAAGCTCAAGGATATGGTTGACAGACTTGCTGCCGAATACGGCAAGGTCAATCTTTGTGCAGTCAGCCTCGGCGGCACGCTTCTGACCGCTTATCTTGATCTTGTTGAAGAAGAAGATTATGCAAAAATCAACCGCATCATCGGTTTCGTTGCCGTTCTTGACGGTACGAGCGTTATTGCCGACTTCTATGCAAGAGAATGGGCAATCACCGAAGAAAAGCTGTACAACAGCTTCTTCCCCTATCTTATGGGTGAACTTGGCGAAGATGCAATGCTTGGTTATCTGATCAATATTCTGATCCGTATCTTCCCGCAGCAAGTGCTTTATGATATCATTTCCAGAGCTTTTGAAGCCATTCTTGATACCCTTCTTGTGAACGATCCGCAGTTCTGGGCAACCGTACCTGCCGACCGTTATGAAGAACTTGCAGACAGATATCTTGCAGAAGGCAGCGTTCTTCGCGAAAAGACCGACCGTTTCCACGAAGCAAGAGTCAATCTCAAGGATCACCTGTGCACTGCAAACGAAGAATACGGTGTTCATGTTTCCACCATCAGCGGCTACAATATGCGTTTTGACGAAGGTGAATATGCATTCTTCGGTCTTGTAAAGAGCGTGGATTATGTCAACTCCGATGCCATCATCGATGTTGCCTCCACTTCTCTCGGTGCCACCGCAGGTGCACCGCATCAGACTGTGGAAGCTGCAGGTCTGCTTACGGAAGACAGCGTTCTGACTCCCGACGGTTTGCTTGATATTTCCACCTGCCAGTTCCCCGATTCCGCATTCTTCTTCAAGGGACAGCACCACGAAATCGGCAGAAATGACAATGCTGTCAAGCTTGCTACTCTTTTGATGACAGGTGCCGTTTCCACTGTTTATGACACGGAACTCTATCCGCAGGTCAACGGCAACCGCAACACACGCAGAATGGTTCGTCCCGACGGCTATATTGACCGTGCTGCAGATATTCTTGCTGACGATACCGGTGCGTACTCCGATGAACAGAAAGCATTTGTACAGGAAGCATACGACTTTGCTATGGTTGTTGTCAACGACACCATCTGTGATGCCGACGCAGCAGCCGAAGCCGAACAGAAGCTGTTTGATGCTTTTGTCATCTGCGGAACCGAAAGTGCTAAAGAAGAGCAGTCTCCTCTGAACGCATATCTCGGCAAATTCCTCAAGCATACAAGTGATCGCCTGTGGGCAACCAGAGGTGCATCCGGTTTCTTCGAAATGCCTGATGTTATGGAAAAGGCAGCAGAAGATCTTCTTGCAGCAGCAGGCAAAGGCTGCTGAGCGAAACTGAAGACATAAGAAAAGAGGGTTGCTCCGGCAACCCTCTTTTAAATTGTATCAATCTTTATAATCTCTGACCCATTTTGCAATGATATCGCTGTTGGCACCGTAGGACTGCAGGGCAAGCACACGGTTTTGTGCAGGAGCTACGATGAGTTTCTGACCGCACATACCGCCTTTGTAATAAATGCTGTGCGTATCGTCCCACTCAATGGCAAAGCCTTTTTCGAGTGCCATGCGGACCCATTCTTCGCTCAATACGCGTTTGCCGCGATACACACCGCCGCACAGATAGATAAGTCCCAGTTTTGCCATGTCATCGGAATGAATATACAGCCCCGTGGCTCCCATCGGATAGCCTTTCGGACAATGGCTCCATGCCATTTCCTGAAAACCGATGTCCCACAGCACTTCTTCCCACAAAAAATCATCCAGTTTTTTGCCGGTCTTTTTGCTGACCACACGGGAAAGCAGATAAAATGCACCGTCGGAATAGCGGCTTTGTGTGCCGGGGGTGTAGGCGAGGGGATAGGTCAACAGATAGTGCAGAAAATCGTGTGTAAATTCGGATGAACGGTGGGTGTCAATGTCCAGAAAACCGCCGGGTAAGCCTAATTGATGTGTCAGAGCCATCTCCACGGTGTTCTCTCTCCAACGCTCGTCCATGCCTTCCGTCGGAAGTTCGTCTGCAAATAGATCGCAGATTTTTTCATCCAAACGAAGCATTCCGCGGTCATACAGCATTCCGATTGCCGTTGCGGTGAACAGTTTTGCCACCGAATAGGTGTTCTGACAGGGATTTGCATCCAGATATTCGAGCGTTTCGGCTTCACTTTCGTTTTGAATCTCCGTTGCACGGATGATATCAAAGGGAAGTGTATCCGCGAAAGCTTTTAAGTCTTCAAGAAATTTACGCATGTTTTGTACCTCTTATTCTTCACCGCCGAACACATCGGATTCGATGTAGTCAACACCCAGTGCCTTGCAATAGTCGAGCACAAGTTGTGTATTTGCGGTCCAGACCCCGACTTCCAGCCCTCTGTCGTGGAATTGTCTGACCATTTCTTCTGTCACCGTCACATAATCCACGTCAATAGAAAATCCGTATTCGAAGCAGCGTTCGTAATTGCTTTCTGCCGAGCCGTACGTCAGCATCAGCGGCATGGTTGGGAACAGACGGTGGGCAAGCAGCAGATTGTCAAAGCTGAAAGACTGCAAAATGACTTTTTGCAGATCATAGACTTCGTCTGCCAGTTCAAACACTTCTTTTATTTTTTCTTCCGGCCATTCACCTTTCAGCTCCACAAAGCAAACCATGTTGTGCTTTTTCATAATTTCAAGGTATTCGCGGAAGGTGCAGATATATATTTCATCATCCGTTTTTGTGTTTTTGATGGGTTTTGCACGCAGTTCGGCAAAAGTTGCATCCGCAACCTGTACTTCGCTGCCGTCAGCAAAAACAACTTCGGAATTGTGGTTTGTGACAAAAACACCGTCTTTGGTGATGCGGATGTCGGTTTCTGCACCGCCCGAACGGTTTTGTGCAGCCATTTCAAAGGCAAGTGCCGTATTTTGCTGGTATTTTCCGCTGAATCCGCGGTGTGCAATCATGCAGATGTCATGACGCATGGTTCCGTTTTCAAGAGCTTCGGCAACGGTTTGTTGCATTTTCAGTTCAAGTTCCATTTCAAAACCTCCCTGCTTTTATAAGCAGAATTATTGTAACATCAAGCTATGCAAAAGTCAATAAATTGCAAATCTTAATACTATTTAAGAATTGCAAAAGGATACAGTTTTATTGTATAATAATGTATGTAGTATTTTTCAGAAAGAAGGATTTGTCATGCCTCCTCCGTTTGGTCCTCCTCCGTTTGCCGAGCTTGAAAAACTCAAAGAACCGCGCCCGAAAAGTATAAAAGAAGTCCCCGGTTACCTCAAACGACTTTTCGGAAAGTTTTTCTCCCGCTTGTTTTATATTTTCCGACTTGTCTGGGAAACGCGTCCGTGGATTTTGCTGATGAAAATATTGCTTGCTGTTTTAGGTGGTATTCTGCCTGTCGGGCAGGCATATGCAGGCTCGATTCTGCTCAATGAACTTGCACAGGCATATACATATGCCGTCAATCAGACAGCCATGCCGTCGGATGCATGGAGCAAAATCGTCGGCTTGCTTGTCTTGCAGTTTGTCTGTATTTTTGCCATCTCGCTGACCAACAGCGTCAACGGACTTGTAACGAACTTGGCAGGGGAGCTGGTCGCCAATCATGTGCGTACGAAGATCATGTACAAAGCACGTGAAATCGACATGGCAAGCTTTGACAAACCCGATTTTTATGCCAAGCTTGAAAATGCAACACGTGAAGCAAACCACCGTCCTTTGCAGATTCTCGGTTCGTTCTTTTCGATCTTCAGCACCGTTATCACCCTTGTTTCGTATCTGATTATTCTTGCAAACGTGCAGCCCCGTTGGGCTTCTCTGCTTGTCATTGCCCTGTCGATACCGGGTGCTGTTTTCAACTTTGTGTATCGCAGAAAGAATTTCCGTTTTATGCGTTTTCATTCCAAGGAACGCAGACAGATGTCCTATTATGCCGATATCGTGACAAACAAGGACGTTGTCAAGGAAATCCGCATTTTCGGTCTTGCCGATACTTTTTTGCAGCGATACCGTGCCGTTTTTAAACAATATTTTGCAGGATTGCGTTCGCTGTTTCTCAAAGAGGGCGGTTGGAATATCTCCCTTGCTTTTGTGTCCGGTATTGCAAACTGTGTGCTGTTTCTTATTATCGCAAAGCAGGTCTTTGCCGGTGAAATAGAAATCGGCAATTATTCGCTTTATACCGGTGCACTCAACGGTGTTGCAACGGGGATTGCAGGACTCATATCCACCTCCGCTACCGTGTACGAGGGAACGCTTTTCATCGACAATCTCATTGCTTTTATGCAGGAAAAGAGTACCATCCGTGCCGCATCGGAAACACCGCTTGAACCCGGTCGTCATATCGGTCATCGCATTGAATTTCGGAATGTGTCTTTCCGCTATCCGGGGACACAGCGTGATGTTATCAGGAACATGAGTTTCGTTATTGAACCCGGTGATACGGTTGTTCTGGTCGGTCTCAACGGTGCCGGCAAAACGACGCTGATCAAACTCCTGACCCGTTTGTACGATCCTACCGAAGGCACCATTCTGCTTGACGGACACGATATCCGTGCGTACGATGTGGAAAAGCTGTATCGTATTTTCGGCATCATTTTTCAGGATTTCGGCAAATATGCCGTCACCGTACGTGAGAATATTGCGTTCGGACAGGTTGAAAGGGATGTAACTCCCGAAGCGATTGCACAGGCTGCAAAACAGAGCAGTGCAGATGACTTTATCCGCAATCTGCCGCATGCCTACGACACACCTCTGATGCGTTATTTTGAGGATACGGGTATTGAACTTTCCATCGGTCAATGGCAGAAATTGTCCATTGCCAGAGCGTTTTACAGTGATTCGGATATTCTTATTCTCGACGAGCCGACCGCTTCTCTGGACGCCATTGCCGAACAAGAAATTTACAGCCAGTTCGACACGCTTCGCAAAGATAAAACCACCGTTTTTGTGTCACACCGCCTGTCGAGTGCCACCGTTGCAGACAAGATTCTGGTCATTGAAAACGGTGTGCTGATCGAAGAGGGCAGCCACACCGAACTCATGGCAGCAAACGGAAGATACTGCGAACTGTTTACCACCCAGGCCAAACGCTATCTTTCCGAAGAACCGCATATTCCGCATCCGTAAAATTGCACACCTCTGACCGATCTTCTGCGGAAGGTCGGTTTTTTGATTCTTTTCGGAAACAAATGGGGAATGTTGCCATTAAAAGAAATTTTTAAATTACGGTTTGTAGAGGTGTCGGGGAGTCAATCATGGGGACGGCTACTCTGTTTAACAAACCGAAATTTATCTGTTACAAAATCCACCATATTTCCGTGAAGAAGCGTTTTTTCTTGTGACGGAATGTGTGGTTTCAGCATAGCCTGTTATGGAAAGAGAACCACAAGGAGGGTTTCGTATGGAACAACATTCTTTTTCGCCTGCGTTTTTTCTGGGTGCAAACACCGCGGACGGATTTTTTTCTCTGAGCAAAGAAATGCTCGCGGACGGAGACGAAGTGCGTTTGTTTTTGCTTAAAGGCGGTCCGGGGACAGGGAAGTCCTCCATTATGAAAGCTGTCTGTGCAAAAGCGAAAGAAGAAAATATCGGCTTTGAACGAATTTATTGTTCGTCCGACCCCGACAGTCTGGATGCGGTTTTTCTGCCGTCTTTGCAGGCGGTTGTTTGCGATGCCACACCGCCGCACCCGTTTGAACTGAAATTTCCCGGTATCTGCGGCAGGCTGTTGGACATGGGACAATGTTGGGATGTGCAGATCTTGGAGAGTGTCCGTGAGGAGATATTGTCCCTCAGTCGTGCAAACAGTGCTGCACATGCCGGTTGTCTGCGGTTTTTGTCGGCAGCCGGCAGAATGCAATCCGAATGTATGCAGATCGCTCTCGCCAATACCGATTTGCTGCGTGTGATCCGCTGTGCAAAAAGAGTGTGTGCCAAATATCTGTCTGCCAAAAATGAACCTGCAGCTGTTACACAACGGTTCTTGAGTGCCTGCACACCCAAAGGGGAGACCGTTTTTTACGATACCCTGTGCGGCTTGTGTCCGAAGATCATTGCCGTAGAGGACGAGATCGGGGCAGTGTCCGCCGCATTTATGCAGACTGTATTGCAGGAAGCCGTCCGTAAAGGCTGTCGTGTCATAGCTTGTCCGGATATTCTGCGGCCGAACGGTACACCCGAACATATTCTGTTGCCCGATGCAGGGCTTGCATTTTTTACATCCGACCGTTTTCATCCGGCTCCCGATACTGCTGTACGGATTATCCGTTCTGAGCGTTTTTCGGATACCGCTGCCATGCAGAAACACAAAAACCGCCTTTCCTTCTGTCGCAATGCAACCGATGAACTGCGTGACGGTGCGGTGGAAAAGCTTGAAAAAGCCAAGCTTCTGCACGACCGCCTGGAGTCACACTACATCGCTGCCATGGATTTCGGAAAAGCGGAAAAAATAAAAAATGAATTGCTTGATGAACTTTTTGACGGGTGAAATGATACAATTATTATGTAAATTTATACAATAAATCCGCCGCCGAGTACGGTGTCGCCGTCATAAAAAACAGCCGATTGTCCTCTTGAGGGGGAGAGTTGCGGTGTTTCAAACCGAAGATATGCAGTGTCGTCCTGCAATGTGATTTCACACGGGGCGGCTTTTGCCGTTGAACGGATTTTTACCTGTGCTGTAAAAGGAGAAGACGGGGCGGTGCCGCTGCACCAGGTCAGATCTTCCACCGTTGCACGGTCTGCGAACCGTTCGTCTGCCGCACACAATGTCACGGTGTTGTCTGCAGGACAGATGCTTTTTACATACATCGGTTTTCCGAATGCACCCAAGCCTTTTCTTTGTCCTGTTGTGTAATAAATGATGCCGTTGTGCGTGCCGATGACATTGCCGTCGAGATCCAGAAAATCACCGGGTTTGCTTTCGATGCCGAGGCGGTCGGTGATAAAACTCGCATACTCTCCGTCGGGCAAAAAGCAGATTTCCTGGCTGTCTTTTGCGTTGGCAGCCTCAAAACCTGCCTGTTGTGCCAGAAGTCGGATTTCCGCTTTGTCCGTGAATGTACCCAAGGGAAAATACAAGCGGTCGAGTTGTGCAGGAGAGAGCCTGTAAAGGAAATAGGTCTGGTCTTTCGGGGAATCCGCACAGCAAAGCCGGACACCGTTTCCACGGTTTATTTTTGCATAATGTCCCGTTGCAACGGCTTCAATTTCCAATGCATCCGCCGCACGGCACAAGGCAGCGATTTTGACTGCCGGGTTGCACGCAACACAAGGATTGGGTGTCTTTCCCAACGCGTAGGCATTTGCAAACGGCTCCATCACCAACCGTCTGAATTCATCACGGCAATCGACGGTGATAAAATCGATTCCCAATCGTTCGGCTGCCTGTTTTGCACGCAGCGTTTCGGGACTGTTTTCATGTGCGTTTTCGGTCAGCAGCAAGCAGCAGCCGACAACCTCAAATCCGTCATTCTGCAAAACCTTTGCTGCCGCACAGGAATCAACACCGCCGCTCATGCCCAAAAGTATTTTCATACAGTTTCCTTCGCTTTCATCATAGGATTGTAAATTCTACCATATACTATAATATACACGCGTGTTGTTTTACAAGAGGAAAATAAAAATTTTATTAAAAAGTCGAATCCTCCCGCACAGACAATTTTTATTGCATTTTATAAAAAATACTTGCATTTTTTTGCAGGCAGGTATATAATTATCTTGTATATTGAGGTTATCTGCGCATTATTAGGAGGAAAACACAGTGAGTGGAGATTTGCATTGTCATACAAGGCTGTCAGACGGTTCTATGGGGATCGAAGATCTGATTGCTTTGGCGCAGAAAAAAGGCATTGAAACCATCGCAATAACAGACCATGATTGTCTTGCCGGCACCGTACGCGGAAAGATCATCGGTGAACGTGCCGGTGTCCGTGTCATTCCCGGTGTGGAGCTGTCCGCAATCGACGGAGCAACAGGCAGACCTGCCCATCTTTTGTGCTATCTGCCCGATTTTCCGGACCGCTTGGAAGGGCTTTGCCGTTCCAATCAGGTTGCCCGTAAGCGTGCTGCACAGTACATGATGATCAAAGCTGCTGCCAAATACCCCATCACCAATGAGCTTGTTCTCAAATGTGCTTCGGGTTCAACAAACATTTATAAGCAGCACATCATGCACGCTCTCATGGAATGCGGTTTTGCACATGAGGTGTACGGTGACTTGTATGAAAAACTTTTCAAGCCCGACAGTTCCGATAATATTTATGTCAAACCGCCTTTCGCAGCCGTTGAGGAGGTTTTGCAGGCGATCCATGCAGCCGGTGGTATTGCCGTGCTTGCACATCCTGCATTGTATGACAGTTTTGATCTTCTGGAGCGTTTGATTCCGTTGGGTCTCAACGGTGTTGAAGTATGGCATCCGACCGCAACCAAAGAGGTTTCCGACCGTCTGATTGCCATTGCAAAGAAAAACAAACTTCTGATGACCGGCGGCAGTGATTTCCACGGTATGTACGGTCATAAAGATACATCCATGGGTTGCTGCCTGACCCCCAAGACACAGCTCAATGAGCTTGTCGGTTACAAGGCAAGGCAGAAGCGTCTTGCCAAAAAAGCAGCAGAAGCCGCCGCACAGGCTGCTTCGGAATCTGTCGAAGAGACGGCAAAAGTTCTGTAAATAAAACCGTTTCCCGATCGCCATAAAAGGAGGAGAATACGGATGTGTACAAATTTTGATGACAGCGATATGAAGATTGCCGGTGCTGCATCTTTGACCAATGAAACATTTGATACCGTGGCTTTTATTGAAGCTTCCCGTACCCAGCGTTTCAACGGCAATATGCAAAGAGCCAAAAATCTCGGTTCAAACATAGTCAGTGCGTTTTCGTATAAGGCAGCTCCCGAAGAACAAGTGCAGCTTGCTGCGGAATTGGGCGTTGCGTTGGACGACAACTGCGTATTGCAGATCAAACTGCTTTCTGTTTTTGCAGCCGAATACTGTCTGGAAAATTATCTTCCCGGTCCCACTCTGTCTGCAACGGCTGTCAATGCTATGTATGATGTGCTGCAGGAAACCGCACCTGATTTCTATCGTACCGTGTCTGCTTCGATGGCTTTTTCGTTCTATTATCTCTGTGTCCGCAAGGGTGGCGATGTAAAGGTATCCATCGGCAAACGCTTTGCAATGCTCTGCGGAAAACCCGATGATGAGGCTTGTGCAAAGCTCGGTGAAATGCTGTTGGACGTCAACACGAAAGTATTCCGCCGTGCAATCGATGCGTATGCTTTTGTGTAAGTTTTCGGTGCATCAATCTTAAACAATATGAAAAAGGACTGTGCAAATGAAGTAGTCAATACTTTGTAGACACAAAAAAAGAATAAAGTTAAGCTGCCAGTTCAAGACGATATTGAACTGGTGGTTTTTTGTTTAGTTTTCGTAAAGGTTTTATGTAATTGAAGTAATGTACAGTTTCTGTAACAACC
>JAZNGB010000030.1:0-8451 GCA_045576275.1 Acutalibacteraceae bacterium | reverse complement strand
TGATTGTATTCATGTCCAGTGGTGTTTTTTTTCTTGTTCTTTCATTATACACCATCTGTCCAAAAAAATACCCCCCTGTGTCCAATTTTAGTTTACCATTGCAACCTCCACCATCCCTTGTCGCCCCTGAAAGGGGAGATGTCACGAAGTGACAGAGGGGTTAAAGGAGTCAGAAGTGGCTTTGTCAAAGCTTTCAGCAGATTTGATTGAACCCCTCTGTCTGCCTGCGGCAGACATCTCCCCTTTCAGGGGCGACAAGTGTTTGAGAGGGAAATTCACTTTGCAAAGACCCCGACAAACCATAATTTATCTGTTACAAAATCCCCCACATTGCCGTGAAGAGTCTATTTTTTAACAAATGATGAAGAAATATTAAATGCACTTGACGAAAAAATATGAAAGTGCTATAGTGAATTTGTAAATTCAGCGGAATTTTTATTCCGCTTGTTTTGCGTTTTCGAAAACAAGGAAAAATCGTAATTTTCCCGTGCAAACACAGGGAGGTCAGCTGTGTGGGAAAAGGCGGTTTTGCCCGGCAGAACACGCAGAGCAATACAAAAGGGGAAGCCCTATGCGTGTCGGTTTGTCTGACACGAAGAATTTTAACAGGAGATGATATTTGTTATGAAAAACGGTATTCTCAAAAAATCGCTTTCCGTATTTCTTGCAATCCTCATGATCGTTCCCACCCTCTTTGCGACGGGTGCTCCCGGCCTGTTGTCCCTTTTGGACGGTATGACCCTCGAAGCCGATGCCGCGATCACGGGCATCAAGATCATCGTTCCCGAAACGATTTATCTGGATCCCACTAATACAACACAGGGACAGTATTATGTCAATAACACTGCAACCGGTGCAACAACCGCTGTCAGCAATGAAACGTCTGCAAAGGTTTATATTACATATCCCGATGCAAAACTTACAAGTGTCACTGCAACTGCAACGATTGGTACAGAAACGACCACTGTAACATTAAGCAGCGGTTTAAACAATGATTATATCGGCACCACATTTTCATCCACGGCAAGCACTCTTTCGGGTACTGTTGCACTCGGTAAGGCTCCGTCCGTAGGCGGTGTCGCTCTTATCGAATGGGTATTTGTGTTTGATGTCAACGGCAAAACACAGACTCACTATGCCTATTCTGTAGCTTACTCCCCGTGGTATATGCCTGTCGGTGCTGCTGCAAGAGCTGTAGGCTCATGGCATAATACTTATGCTTGCTCTATTCTTTGGGTGACAGGTGTGCATAATCATTCTGACGGTGACAGAGCGAATAACTACTTTGCTAATGCTGAAAATTTTCTGCCGCTGCTTGGTAAGCTTTATACAACAACTAATGATACAAATCCCACAGATGCATGGGTTCAATCAGGAGACAACGGCCTTGCTTCCACGATGTCCTATCAGGAAATTAATGAATCCGGAGTAAAATATCATGCTCGTGCAAATGTAATCAGCCCTACTGCTAATATTACAGTTGATACCAGCCGTTACAATAACTTTAATCAAATTCCCAACTTTAAAATAGGTTTTATGCTTACTAAAACAGCAGGCTCCACGGAAGGCGGAACGAATGGTTGGTATGTTTCAGATTATGGAACAACCGACGGAAGCAGTTATTACAACGGTACCGCCAGAGGCAGCAGTCAGTATACAGGTGACTGGGATGATAGCGGTACCAAGCTTTCAGAAGGTAGCGATAGAACAAAAGGTGTAAGATATAATCAGAGCTGGAATAAGTCCATCACCGGCACAGCTGCTTATCGTATCAAATCGGCAGTCAGAACGATGTATAAGGCAACCATTACCTCAACCGGTTGGAACAACAACTTCGTCAACATCAGCGTCACCGGAACAAACAAGGGTAATCTTCGTACGCTTGTGCAGGCAGGTGCGACCTACGCAAAAGAAAATTATACAAGCGACACATGGACTGCCTACAAATCTGCTCTCGAAACTGCAGCCACCAACCTCGGCAATCCCACGGTCACTGTAATGTCAACAGATGACCTCACAACAAAAGAATCTGCACTGCAGACCACTGCCTATTTTGATGCCAACGGCGGTACACTCGGATTTGATTTCACTTCCGTTGATTTTGTGATCGGCGGTGCTGACAGCGTTTCTTTCGGCAGAGATCTGTTGCTCGATGCATACACTGCAACCAGAACCGGCTACACCCATCAGGGCTGGGCACTTGAAAAAGGTCTTACGGAAGCTCCCGATCCGCTTGCAGTCGGTCACATGAAAACCGTCTATGCCGTCTGGAAGCCGAACACCTACACCGTTTACTTTGACGGCAACGGACAGACCGACGGTAATATGTCCGGTCAGACCATGACCTACGACACCTCCGCTGCCCTGAATGCAAACAGCTACACCAAAACCGGCTATACATTTGACGGCTGGAACACCGCAGCCGACGGCTCGGGCACAGCTTATGCAAACAGTGCAAGTGTCTCGAATCTTCGTTCTGCACAGGGTGACACAATCACTCTGTATGCACAGTGGAAGGTCAATTATTATACCGTAAAATTCGTCAATGATGCCGGCAATGAAGTTTCTTCCGCTTCCTATGCTTACGGCACACCTGCCACAGACATTGCTGTTCCCACTGAAAACACAAAGCCCGTTGCGAAAAACAATGACGTGCATTATGTCTACACCTGGCAGACATGCTCCAATGTAACAGGCGATGCAATTTACTACGAAGCTAAAACAGAAGTTGCCCATACCATTACCATCACCACCGTTACACCGCCCACCTGCTCCGCACAGGGCTATACAACTTATTATTGTGCGGTTTGTGATGCGGGTTACGATGCCGATTACACCGACAAGCTTGCCCACACACCCGGCGAAGTCGTTGTCGAAAATGAAAATGCAGCTACCTGTACCGCAAACGGTTCTTACGACAATGTAACCTATTGTACCGTCTGCGGTGAAGAAGCAAGCAGAGAAACGGTCACAACCGATATGATCCCCCACAGCTATGTAAAGACCGAGCACGCTGCAACCTGTATTCTTGCCGCAAAGAATGTTTATACCTGTTCGAAATGCGGTGACAGTTATGATGAAGAAACAGGCGAAAAACTCGGTCATGACTTTACTGTTTTTGTAAAGGATGACCCGGCTGCTACCTGTACCACTCCCGGTACAAAGTATCTGCAGTGCTCCAGATGTGATGAAATCACCACAGAAGAAATTGAAGTTCTCGGTCATTCCATGCAGACAATCACCGGCACAGCCGCTACCTGTACTGCTACCGGTATAATTGACCACTACAAGTGCACCCGTTGTAAAGGTTTGTTTGCAGATGCAAACGGTAACACAGCACTTACCGAAGAAGGTATCATCGATCCCATCAAGGCACACACCCCGGCAGAAAAAGTCAATGAAAATGAAGTTGATGCAACCTGCACAACAACAGGCTCCCATGACGAGGTTGTTTACTGCACCGAATGCGAATATGAAATCAGCAGAACACCGGTTGTTGATCCCGTGATCGCTCACACCGAAGAAATTCTTTCCGAAACCGATTCCACCTGTACCGTTGCCGGTAAGACCGAAGGCAAGAAGTGCTCCGTCTGCGGTGAAATCCTTGTAGCCCAGACCGACAAAGAACTTGCTGCTCATACTCCCGGCGAAGCAAAGGAAGAAAACAGAACCGAATCCACCTGCACCGTTGCCGGTTCTTATGAATCTGTTGTTTACTGTACCGAATGTAATGCAGAACTCGACAGAGATACAGTTGAACTTGACCTTGCAGCGCACACCCCTGCTGCACCTGTTGAAGAAAATAAGAAGGATGCAACCTGTGGCGCAGACGGTTCTTACGATCTTGTAACTTACTGCTCTGTATGTACTGCAAAACTTAAGACAGAAGAAAAGACCATTCCTGCTACCGGTGCACACGTTTATGCTACCGAAGTTGAGGGAACAAGAGTGCCTGCTACCTGTAAGACCACCGGTTCTGTCACCATGAAGTGCGCCTGCGGTGCTACCGAAGAACAGACACTTGCAATTGATGGAAATAACCACGAAAACCTTGTTACCGATGCAGCGGTTGCAGCAACCTGTACCGCAACCGGTCTGACCGAAGGTCAGCACTGTGCAGCCTGTGATGTTGTTACCATCAAGCAGGAAACAATTGACAAGCTTGCACACACCGAAGCCACCCGTGAAGAAGTTGTTACCGCTGCCACCTGCGGTAAAGACGGTTCTAAAAAAATTATTACCTATTGTACAGTATGTAAGGCTGATCTTAAGACTGTAGAAGCAGTCATCCCTGCAACCGGTTTGCACAGCTACGATGACGGTGTTGTCACCACCGCACCCAAGTGCGAAGTTCCCGGTGTCAAGACTTTCACCTGTACTGTTTGTGATCATTCCTACACCGAAGAAGTCGAGGCACTTGAACACGATTATGCAGAAGCAACCTGTGATGACCCTGCAACCTGTACGCTTTGCGGTGCAACCACCGGTGAAGAACTCGGTCACAGCTACACCGAATTTGTCAAAACCGTTCCTTACACCTGCACCGAACAAGGCTATGACATTTACAAGTGCTTCCGTTGCGATGCAACCGATAAGCAGAATTACACCGATGCAGCACACAAATTCGGTTCTGTAACAGCAAAGAACGATGCGACCTGTCTTGCAGACGGTAACGAAGCCTACAAGCAGTGTACCGCTTGCTCGAAGTACTTTGCTGCCGATGCCGCAGCCAATGCTACAGACGGCAAAGATGATACTGCTTCCTTTGTGATTCATGCCACCGGTCATACCTTTGGTGTATATACCGAGGCGAATGCTGCAACCTGCCTGAATGACGGTAATGAAGCATACAGAGTATGTAACAATTGTAAACTCTTCTTTGCTGCCGATGCCGCAACCGATGCTACAGACGGCAAAGCTGATGCTTCTTCCTTTGTGATTCCGGCTCTCGACCATAATTTTGCAGAAACCTTTACGGTTGATACCAAAGCGACCTGCGATACAAACGGCTCCAAGTCAAAGCATTGCTCCCGTTGCTCCGAAGTAACGGAAGTCACCGAAATCACAGCAAGAGGTCACAACATTGTTGACACGACCGTAAAAACAGCTGCAACCTGTATTGACAACGGTGTTATGAATCAGAAGTGCGACAATGTTGCATCTGATGAATACGAAGCTTGTGAATATACCACCACGAGAGAAATCATCGCAACCGGTCATATCTTCGGTGAAACCGTCACCGCAGTTGCTCCCGGCTGTGAAACCGAAGGTAACAGTGCATACAAGCTCTGTACCGTTTGCAACAAGTACTTTGCTGCTGATGCAGATGTATTCTCCGCAGCTGCAAAGGATTCCGCTGCTGCATTTACACTTGCAGCAACCGGTCACGATTATGACGCCGGTGCGATTACCACCAATCCCACCTGTACCGCAGACGGTGTGAAGACCTTCACCTGTCAGAACAATACAAACCATACATATACAGTGGTTGAACCCAAGCTCGGTCACGATGAAATCAAACACGAAGCAAAGGCTGCAACCTGCGAAGACTTCGGCTGGGATGCTTATGTCACCTGCTCTCGTTGTTCTTACACCACCTACGAAAAGATTGATGCCCTCGGTCATGCCTATGACGAAGGTGTTGTAACAAAGGATCCCACCTGCACCGAAAAGGGTGAAAAGACCTTCACCTGTCAGAATGACAACAGCCACACCTACACCAATCCCGTTGATGCTCTCGATCATATCGACGCAGACAACAACGGCTACTGCGATCGTGAAAGCTGTAAAGAACTGATCTGCAACCACGAAGGTTACAAAACAAAGGTTACAGATAAAAAGGATGCTACCTGTACCGCAGACGGCTTCTCCGGTGACATCCGTTGCGAACACTGTAATGTCATTATTATAAAGGGCGAAACCCTTCCGATGCTCGGCCACAAGGACGAGAACAAAGACCACAAGTGCGATAACGATTGTGATGTTTACCAGGGTGAACACAAGGATACTGACAAGGATCATGCCTGTGATTACGGCTGTAACGATGCAATCGGCAACTGTGAAGATACCAACAAAGATCACAAGTGCGACTACGGCTGCGGCAAGTCCGATTTCGGAACCCATGCAGATTCCGCAACCGACAAAGACCACGTTTGTGACTATGGCTGCGATGAAGTCCTTGAAGAATGTGCTGATGCTGACGACGACGGCAACCACGATTGTGATATCTGCGGCAAGGCTGATGTTACCAAGCATGATTTTGCAGATGCAACCTGCACACTTGCAAAGACCTGTAAGGAATGCGGTGCTACCGAGGGTAATCCCAACGGACACAATTATGTCGGCGTTGTAACAGATCCCAAGTGCGAAGCACAAGGTTTCACCACCTATACCTGCTCGGTTTGCGACGACAGCTACATTGACGATTATGTCGATGCAACCGGTCACGCTTACGAAGGCAAGGTCACAAAAGAACCCACCTGCTCCGCAAAGGGTGAAATGACCTATACCTGTAAGAACGATGCAAGTCATACTTACAAAGAAGATATCGACTTGGCTGCTGCTAATCACGTCAACACCGAAAACCGCGATGCAGTCAAAGAAACCTGCACCACGGTCGGTTACACTGCCGGTGTTTACTGTAAGGATTGTGAGACTTACATTTCCGGTCACGAAGAAATCGAAGCAATCGCACACAAGAACAAGGTGCATCACGATGCTGTTGCTTCCACCTGTACCGAAAAGGGTACCATCGAATACTGGTCCTGCCCGGATTGTAACGCAAACTACTTTGACGAAGCTTGCACAACAGAAGTGACCGATCTGACCGTTGCGATCGATAAAAACAACCACGCAATCGTCAACCACGAAGCACAGGCTCCCACCTGTACCAAAATCGGTTGGGATGCATACGACACCTGCTCCCGTTGCAGCTACACAACCAAGGTTGAAAAAGAAGCACTCGGTCACGATATGGTAACCGATGCCGCAGTTGCACCGACCTGTACCGGAACCGGTCTGACCGAAGGCAGCCATTGCTCTCGTTGCAATGACGCAACAACCGCACAGGAAGTTGTAAAAGCACTCGGCCACAGCTTCAACAATTATGAATCCAACGATGATGCAACCTGCACCGAAGACGGCACCAAGATCGCAAAGTGCGACCGTTGCGAAGCAACCGACACCATTACTGATGAAGGCTCTGTTCTTGGCCATAGCTTCACCAACTATGTAAGCAACAACGATGCAACCTGCACCGCTGACGGTACAAAGACTGCAAAGTGCGACCGTTGCGATGAAACCGATACCCTTGCTGATGCAGGCTCCGCACTCAACCACAGCTTCACAAATTATGTATCCAACAATGATGCAACCTGCACCGCTGACGGTACAAAGACTGCAAAGTGCGACCGTTGCGAAGCAACCGACACCATTACTGATGAAGGCTCTGTTCTTGGCCATAGCTTCACCAACTATGTAAGCAACAACGATGCAACCTGCACCGCAGACGGCACCAAGACCGCAAAGTGTGATCGTTGCGATGAAACCGATAATGTTGCGGATGCAGGCTCTGTTCTTGGTCACAGCTTCACCAACTATGTAAGCAACAACGATGCAACCTGCACCGCTGATGGCACAAAGACCGCAAAGTGCGATCGTTGTGATGAAACTAATACCATTGCTGACACAGGCTCCGCACTCAACCACAGCTTCACAAATTATGTATCCAACAATGATGCAACCTGCACCGTAGACGGCACCAAGACCGCGAAGTGTGATCGTTGCGAAGCAACCGACACCATTGCTGATGCTGATACTGCGCTTGACCACAGCTTCACAAATTATGTGGCTGACGGCAATGAAACCTGCACGGCTGACGGCACCAAGACCGCAAAGTGCGATCGTTGCGAAGCAACTGACAGCATTGCTGATGTCGGTACCGCACTTGGCCACAGCTTCACAGATTATGTAGCTGACGGCAATGCAACCTGCACGGCTGACGGCACCAAGACTGCAAAGTGTGATCGTTGCGATAAGACAAACACCATCGCTGATAAAGATTCGGCAACAGGCCATGATTGGGAAGAATCCGACCTGATGCGTCCCACCTTGCAGGTAGACGGCACATGGGGCAATGGTTATATCACCTATGTCTGCAAAAACAACAGCAAGCACAGTGACAGCAAGCTTGTTGCAAGAGCTGATTATGCAGCTTACGACGAAATCTTTGCAAAGCTTGATGCCAGACTTGCAGACACCAAACTTGATGTCGGTGTCCGTGCCGAAATCGAAAAACTGCTTGCAGACAACGCAGTTGCAAACAATCTGATCGAAACCGAACAGGCTGATGTAACAACTGCTGCCGAAACTCTTAAGACAGACGGAGCAATCTATCTGACCACCTACATTGTCAAGTTTGTTGCTGACGATGCAACCGTTTCCGAACAGACC
>JAZNGB010000029.1:0-1917 GCA_045576275.1 Acutalibacteraceae bacterium | reverse complement strand
ACAGATAAACCGTAATTTATTTTTTAAAATTAAAATTTTCACCCTCTGAAAAGCCTTTCATATCGGGCTTTTCGGCACTTTTTGTATGAGAAAACAGGGTGGAAAAGAATGCTGTTTTTCTTTATAATGAAAGAAAAAAGGAACTGCAAAAAACAGTCCCTTTTGAGTGTTTATTCGATTGTAAAATGATAGTATTCTGCAAGACGTTTTGCATCATCGTCGGAGAAGGTGCCGTCAAACACAATGAAGTCATCCATATTGAAAATGGTGTTGTGTTCGATGTTGAATTTCTGCAGGGCATCGTTGCCGACGGTGAAGGGAAGATCGTCGGGATTGGTGAGCAGCTTCTTGTCGAATCTGCCGACGTGGGCGAGCTTGAAATTATAATAGCACTTCATTTCTCCGTTTTTGCGGTCAACGGAGAGTGCCATGTGAATCCAGCCATCCTTGATATCTTCGGGGAATGCGGTGATGAAATCGTCGTCATCGTCACCGATTCCGATGTTGATGAAGGTGTCGTTGTTTCGCATGACAATGACCAGACCTTTGTCTTTGCGGTTCGGGCCGTATCCGCCTTTGGTGGCACAGATGTCGGTTTCAAAGATCAAAGAACGGTCAATGCGAAGCCATGCGGCAATGGTGAAGTCATTGGAACCGAATTTGAAATCCTCGTACACCGCACAACCGGTTGTGCCGAATTCGCCTCGCGAACCGTACACACCGCCCGAATAGTATTTGCACAGACCGATTTCTTTTTCATCGTGTTGTCCCGTGGCATCGGTCAGGTCGTTGTCCAGAAACAGAGCCAGGCGGATGCGGTTTTTGTCGATGTAGGCACCCAGACCTTCTCTTGCTTCAATCAACGGTGTCGGGAAGGGAGTGTATTCAATCGAACGCACTTCGGGTCTGAAATAGGGCTTTTGGTATTCGGGGAACAGACCTTCGGGAATCTGTGCGGAAAAACCGTTGGCATCGTAGGCAGGAATATCGAGTCCCAAAGCATACAGCACGATGGCTGCCGCATCTGTTGTGGTCATGTAACCGATCTGACTGTTTGTAATTCCTTTGCCTGCCGCACCGAAGAAAATGTATTTTTCTCCGTCGGTGTAACCGCCGTGTCCTCTGACCCAACCGCCATGGTCTGCGATGACCATAAACAGGGTTTCGTCGAGAATGCCTGCTGTTTTGTAAGCGTCATACACTTGTCCGACAAGGGCATCAATCTCGGTGATCTTGTTGAGATGTCCTTCCTTGCCGTAACCGCAGCCGTGCCCTGCACCGTCAATGTCGTCAAATTGAACGAAGAGGTATTTCGGCTTCTTTGCAACGCAATCAAGTATGATCGGGGTCAGTTCGGCATCGTTGGGAGCCGTGTGTTTGTCCACACCGATTCCGTCTTCAATGATGCCGATGTTGATGGGGTTCCAGTTGCTGCAGGAAGCAAGGTACGCATCGGGATCGGCTGCACGCAGTTTTTTGAATACGGACGGCAAGGCTTCGTTTGTGTAAGGGTGGCTGCCTACAATGCTGTTGGTCAGTCCGTGGACGGCAGGTTTTGCACCCAAGAGCATCGCACCCCAGTTCTGGGCACTGATGGTCGGGTCAAGCGAAAGTGCATCGTAGGTTACGGCACCGTTTTTGAAAATTTCATCCATGCAGGGTGTCGGTGTATGGCGGTTGAAATTGCCCATGCCGTCCATGCCGATCAGGGCAACATATTTATATGTGTTGTTCATAAGAACACCTCATTGTTGAGTTTTTTGTGGAAGCTGTGTATAAATTATGGTTTGTCGGGGTCTTTGCAAAGTAAATTTTCCTCTCAAACACTCGTCGCCCCTGAAAGGGGAGATGTCTGCGGAACGCAGACAGAGGGGTTCAGGCGGTTATATCAGACTATTTTGACCGAATTTGTGCAAA
>JAZNGB010000028.1:0-14620 GCA_045576275.1 Acutalibacteraceae bacterium | reverse complement strand
AAGCTGTCGCTGTTCCGCTTCGCTCTAAATAATTTTTCTATAATCCGGAGCGAAGCGACCCTCAATATTTTCCGCAAGGAAAATATATCATTCATCATATCGAAGATATATCATATCCGCTGCAAGCGGATATATCATTGTTGAATGCAGTTCGACAAACTGCAATCTGTTTATTGTTTACACCGTCACAGCTTCGGGTGTTTTCATCTTCTTGGCTTTTTTCTTCTTGACGCATTTTACAATGCCGTAAACAATCAACGCATCGATTGCAAGAACAAGAAGAATCACGGCTGCGATGATGATTCTTACGGTTCTGACCATTTTTGCAGTTTCTTCATCGTTTGCGATGCTGACTTCTGTTTCAACGATCTCACCGAAATTGCTTTCTGTCAAGGGTACAAGAGAATTATCTTCGCGAATCAAAAACTGCGGAAGATCCTGATACGTGTGTACGGTGATCTGCTCTTCGGAATAGGTTACAAGGTCAATCAGTTTTGCAAGCAGGGAAGAGTCGAATACGTGCATCATATCTCTGCCGAACCATGTGATATCTGCAAATGCACAGGTAGAAGCATCGATCTGTCGGTCGGGGGAGATGTGATTCTTGCCGCAGGCACAGTTGACAGCCTGTTGGTAATCTTCTGCAAAAACGGTATCCACATCGGCATGCGTTGCACCGAATGTTGCGTCTGCAAGAGCAATCGTGCCGTCTGAAAGACGGTCATTGTCGGATGTGATCGGCAGGAGATTGTAACCGTACTGACCGAAAACTGCAGCATGAATACCGCTGTCGATCATCTTTTGGATGATGTTTATGTTGTTGGGCTGTACTTGCTGATGGAAGAAGTCACCTGCTTCCAGTATTCTTGCAAATTTTTCCTGCTTTTCGGGGGTGTTGTACATCAATGCCTTGACTTCTTCGTAGCGTTCGGGAGACATGAGTGCATGGAAGCCGGGGATGGTTGCAAGGGTCGCTTCAATGCTGTCATACAGTCCGTTGTCAACAAGTCCTTGTGTCAATGTGTTGACATATTCAAGAACGGGTTCGAATATACCCATGGAAAACAGCACACGCATGATTTGTATGTCGCCGCCTGCAAGACATTCAGCATATCGCACGATTGTTTCCGCTTCCAGGCTCAGGTTTGCCGAAAACGGATCTTCGCAGGTTGCAACACCGTTCATTGTACCTGCAATGAATACGGCGGATTGAATGTGATTGGTCTGTGCATAGTTTTCATTTGTATAAAACTGCTTGTATAAATAGGTCAGCAGGATGCTGTTCCCCATGCTTGTTGCAGCAAAAGCAACTTTGTCAGAGCCTGTAAGTTCCATGACCTGTTTTACATATGCATCCAGTTTGTCAGCGAGAGTTACAATATCGAGTCGCCAATCGAACAGGAAGTCATAGGAGTTTGCATAACCGTTTGTTTCTTTCAACTCGTTTGTGCATTCTTCTTTTTTGCCGGTGTCAGGGTCCGGGATTCCGTTTGCATCGCAGGAAAACGGACCGAAAATTCCTTCTGCAGCTTTTTCGAGGACTGCATTTGCGGCAACATAGTCTTTGCTGACAATGGCTTTGATCAGATCGAAACCGTATTCTTTGATAACCGGCTCAATGATTTCCATGGTCGGTTCCCAGATGCGGACGTCATCATCTTCCGTTTCGGTTAAAAGACCGCTGTGGTACTGACCGCCAAGGCCTGTTACAAGGATCAGAGGTATATCTCTTTCCAGTTGTTCGGCAGCAAAGTCGCTTTCTGTTTTTTGTTCTGTTTTTTCCGCAAAAACCACACATGAAAAGCAGGAAAACAAAAGCAGCGAACACAGGATGACAGAAACACATTTTTTTGTAAATTTCATAAAAGTACCTCCCCATATATCATTCCTTTACAGTTTACCATATTCATTTTGTTGAGTCAACGAAAAACTTCTTATTTACATATGATATAAAAATATTTTAATATTTATCACTTTACCATATTGCATTGTTACAGATTTTGTGCTATGATAAGTGAAAATGCAAAAAAGAAAAAAGGAGAATATTGTATGGTTTCCCAATTAATAGCATTTATTTTGTATTTTTTTGTTGTTTTGGCAATCGGTGTGTTTTTCATGCTGAAATCCAAAAATGAAGGTGAAGCGGATTATTTCCTTGGCGGCCGTTCCATGGGTCCCTGGGTTACCGCAATGAGTGCACAGGCATCCGATATGAGCGGTTGGCTGTTGATGGGCTTCCCCGGAAGTATCCTTGCTTTCGGTATGGGGCAGATGTGGATCGGTATCGGTCTTGCAATCGGTACGGCTGCAAACTGGATTCTGGTTGCCAAGAGATTGCGTAATTTCTCAAAAGCTGCCAATGACTCCATCACATTGCCGCAGTATCTGAACAATCGTTTTGCAGCTCCCAATTCTGCTTTGCAGATCATCTGTGCGGTTGTATTTCTTGTGTTCTTCACCGTCTATGTTGCTTCAAGCTTCGTTGCAGGTGCAACAGTTCTTACAAGCGTTGTTCCGCAGTTTGCAGGGAAGGAAAGCCTTGCTTTGTTGATCTTTGCAGTGATTCTTGTTGCTTACACTTTCTCGGGCGGTTTCAAAGCTGTTTGCTGGACAGACTTCTTCCAGGGTATTATGATGCTTGTTGCTTTGTTGGCAGTGCCGATCATCATTCTTGTTTTTAAAGATTTTGATGCTACCAAACTCAGCTTTGCAATGGCAGACGGCACCGTGAATACCTTTGAGTCCAATCCGTTTACCGTTCCTGTGAGTGATATCATTTCCGGTCTCGGCTGGGGTCTCGGTTACTTCGGTATGCCGCACATCCTTGTCAGATTCATGTCCATTAAAAAGGCATCCATGATTAAAACATCCTCTACCGTTGCTATTGTTTGGGTTATTCTCAGCCTCGGTGCATCCATGGCTATTGCCGTACTCGGCAGAACCATCGTCGGTGAACAGCTTGTGAATGCCGGTGCACAGCAGACCATTTTCATTGTGTTGGTGCAGAAATACTTCCCCGGTTTTGTAGCCGGTCTGTTGATGTCTGCTATTGTTGCAGCCGCAATGAGCACCGCTGACTCACAGCTTCTTGTTGCCTCTTCTTCCTTTACCAGTGATATTTACAAGGCTGTTTTCAGAAAGAAAGCTTCCGATAAAGAAACTCTCTGGGTCGGCAGAATTGTTGTTATTGTTGTTTCCGTTATTGCATTCTTCATTGCAAGAAGTGAAGGCGAAGGTGCACAGGCAATCATGAACATGGTTGAAAATGCATGGGGCGGTTTCGGTGCTGCATTCGGACCGGTCATCATCCTGTCTCTGTTCTGGAAACGCACAACCTACAAGGGTGCAATCGCAGGTGTTGTATGCGGTGCAGTTGTAGACGTTGTATGGTTGCTTACCCTTTCTTCCTCGACCGGTATTTATGAAATCGTTCCCGGTTTTGCAGCAGGCATGATCGCTTGTGTCGTTGTTACATTGCTTGACAAGAATCCGCCCAATGAAGTCGTTGCCATTTTTGAAACAGCAACCGCAGAGGGATATGACGAAGATTGATTTTTAATCATCTGATTTTTACATTCCGATAAATATAAAAGCCACGGCAAAAATTCGAACCTGAATCTTTGCCGTAGCTTTTTTTTGTGGTTCTTTATCGAATCGCGGGGACGGCTACTGTGATTGACATAATCATTTTTTTAAATGTCAATCGCAGTACTGTCCCCCGATTTACGACAACACGCACATTTATTTATAAAAAATGCTAATAAATATCTAAAATATAGCCGCCAATCAGGGGACGGAACCGCTGATTGACTGTTAAGGATATATCGTAGAGTCAATCAGGGTGCTCGTCCCCGTGATTGGCTACTCACCGATAAACCATAATTTAAACATTGCTTTTAATTGCAATATTCCCCCAACTTTTCGTGAAGAACCAAAAAACAAGCGATCTTTTTCATAATGGATTCGCCTTTGTTTTATGTTTATATAAATTCAATCCTTCACTATCAGCGGAAATTGGATTCGAGAAAATCCGCAACACTACCTTCATATTCCGCTTCTGCGAGGAAATAAAAACCAAGCTGATTGCCTGCGTTGTATGTGAAAAGAGTTTTGCCGTTCCAATCGCACATATCAACATCGGCATTGCTGCTGATAAAACCTGTTCGGATTTGTTCTTTTAGTGCATCGTTCAGATCAAAGGCAAAAGGGGAAATGATTCTGTCATCATCCGACGGCATAAGAAGAGGGTTGTAAAATCCCGAATACCACGTTCTGAAATCTTTGGTGCGGTATATGTAGTTTGTGTATCTTGCGGCAGGGAGTTGCTCAACGGCAATTACATAATACCAACCATGGCTGTATCGCATCCACGGGCCGCCCACATAACGGTCTTTGCCAAAAATACATTCATCAGGCATAAATGTCCAGTCTGTCATATCGGGAGAGGTTGCAAATACATAACTGAACGGGGGAGGACCGAATTCAAGAAGCAGAACATAACCGTTTTCTCCTTTGGTTAATGATGAATTATAAAACTGCCATCCGTCACGGCTTATGAGTGTACGGCTTGCCCAATGAATCAGATCCGTACTTTCGAAAAGAACAATTGTATCACCGCAAAGCATCCCGTCATTGCTTTTTGTTCCGAGAACAAAAGCGGTGTTGTTTTCCATGTAAAAGGAATAATAATAGCAGCCTTCCCCGAAACGGGAAATAATTGCACCCGTTTCTCTGTCACGGATGACGGCAAAGGTTTCACAAGTGCAGTCAACACCGTTTGAAGCATCGTCAAGCTCAAGTCGCATCAGGCGGTTGTTCCACACAAAAGGTGTGCTTTCACCGTTCGGACTGACGGCTCCGAGCTTTTTGATTTTCGGAAAATTACCGAGCATTTTGGTTTTTGAATTGTAATGTATTTCAGCCATAACATCCCCTCAAAGTTTTATTTGCCCGAATAAGTATCATATACGATTCTTATCGAAACATTGTACGGAAATCCTTTCAATGAAAGGTAGGTAATCAAATATAAGTTTTACAGTTCGATAAACAAGACTTTGATTTATGCTGCAAAATAATTCAGGATTATCATAGAAGCACCTGAGATTGTCAAAACGATCCCTGTCGCAAGTCCGATTGTGCGATTGCTTACCTTGTTCGCAAATCGTGCCGACACAAGAGATGAAACGATTGCGACGGCAATACGCAAAAGCATTACATCCCACTTTTCAAACACAATCGCAGGGTGAATCATAATGTGACTTACCGATGCAATGAGAGCCGTAAAGGCAACCACCGGGAATTTTTATGTCCCCGGCGGTGTTTTTATGTTTGTCAATTTGTTTTATTCTTCAATGCTGATGATTTTCCAGAACGGCGTCAGACCCGAAGTGTGTACGGTACCGCATTCGCAGGTGCTGTTGATGCCGAACAGTTTGCGGATCATCTGTAGGATTCTGTTTATCATGCTGTTGAAGACGTCGCTTCTGTGGCAGGTGCATGCACAATCTTCTTCGCTGATCTGCACATTATTTCCGCATTCGTCACAGATATTGTCCACATCCTCGTCAACGTGGTCAAGCTTGGATCCCTCGTCTTCGATGGTCTCACTTGCACCGCAACCGTTTGCACATTCTGCGGTCTTTGTGCCGTCGAGTGTACAGGTTGCATCACCGTTGGATACATAATCTGCAAAGTTATGACCGAGAGCAGGAATTTCCTTTTCATCCTCTGCACCGCAGCCGTGGTCACAAACAGCAACTTTCTTACCTTCTATGCCACACTTTGCTTCTTCTGTTACTTCGTACTTTGTGAAGGAGTGTTTGAGAGCCGAATTTTCAACCTCTTTTGTAAGCACTTCACCGCAAAGAGTACAGGTTGCTGATTCAACAGCGTTCACTCCGCACTTTGCTTCTTCGGTTACTTCATACTCGAGACCATTGTGAGTACCGCTAAGGCAGTTTTCAATCTTAGCATAGATTACTTCCAATCTTGCCTTTAACTCGTTAAGCTTTTCTTCATTATCCTTTACGGAACCTTCAATACCCTCTGCTTCATTTATAATATCCAATATTTCGGCTTTGATATCATCGGACAATGAATTTGAAATACGATGATATTCTTCTACACCGTATTTTTTTATAATCTCCTTTTCAATTGATATGATGTACTTATTAATCTCTGATATACCGTTAACCTTAACGGCTGAACCGTCTTCGATGCCTGCTTCAAGCTCTTCAACTGCTTTCATAAGTTCTTCCACATCAGCCTTGCTTGAAAGAGGATCCTTCTTCATTTCTGTAAGCTGAGCTTTGATATCTTCAATCTCTGCCTTTGCTTCGTCGGTAAGATTTACATCAGCAAGCTTTTCGTCAAGAGCTGCAATTGCTTCGTCGATTTCGGTATAGTCAGCCTTGAGAGCTGTACCGTCCTTGACACCTGCAAGGACGCTTCAATCTGACCTACCCAATTATTACCTGCCATATTCTCATCATAATCAGCCTGACTGTGATTACCATCATTTTTACAGCTCATATAGTAGCCGTAATAGATACCCTGGAATCTTCCGCTTTCGCTGGGGATGAGCTTGTTCGGATCATTATCGATAAGAGCATTGATTTCATCGAAGAGAGATGTCATATATGTGAAATCAGCCTTGACCATTGTACCGTCAGCGATACCTGCTTCAATCTTGCTGAGCATATGATTAAGCTCCTCAATATAGCCGTCAGGAGTTGACTGGAATGGTGAACCTATTATATAAGGGGTATTTTTAATACTGTTAATAGTAGAACTGTAATCGTTATATGCATTATCAATCAGCTTTCCACTATCGAGATGTTCGCAAATTTTTTCCAAAATCTCATCAAATTCAGTGTAATCAGCTCTGTCTGCTTCTTTTTCTTCAAGAATCTCATAACACTTCTTACACGCTACACTGATAACAGCCTTAGACCATGAGCCGTCAGCGTTCTGAGTTGCGAAATTCTCAAGCTTTGTTACTACTTCGTAGGTTTCTGTGTGAGGACAGTCATAACCACAAAGGTCACATACTCCCTCAGTATATGCATGACCGTCGGGATTAGGTTCACCATAATATTTATCACATACTGCGCACTTGTAACCAAGGCAGTTGTAAATGTCACCTTCGGTATGGTTTTCTATTACATAAGCTTCGTCAATCGATGTTTTACCGGTTGTGTCAATTGCATTTCCCTTATAATCATAATATCCTGCACAAGGTGAAAGTATTGAATCAAGAGTAATACCTGAATCAACACCCAAGCTGTAAAACATACCACCCTCAATGGTACAAGGAGCACCAATATAAACTGCAAGATAAATTTCACCGCCACCAACAGAGTCTCTGATAGTCACATTATCATAAATGTATATAGACCTGCTTGATGCTGTTATTATATTGAAACCATTAAGGTCATATGTAAGCTCTTTGCGGATATAAACAGTATATGCAAAAACATCTCGGAGTAATGTTATAACATCTCCGTCCTGAGCAGCATCATAAAGTGCCTGGAAGCCTTGAATATACGGATTATCATAATAAAGCAGTTCACCGTTTCTGTTGATTTCAAATGCTAATTCAGCGGAGCAGTCGTCACACTTATTGTTCTTATCCGCATCCTTATGGAATATTTCTTTTGGAAGTTCTTCGTATGTTGTGTAATCACAAGCTGTGCAGTATTCGTAAGCTTCGTAGCCTGCCTCTGCGCAAGTAGGAGCTTTTGCTTCTGCCTGAACAAGAGTATCTTCGTGAGAAGCTATCTGTTCTTTTTCACCGCAAGTACACTCTTTCCAATGATTTTCACTGTCATATTTCCATTCGCCGCTGAAGTCGCAGGTGTGGAGAGTTGCACCACAGATTTCGCAAGCTGAACCTGTCTGGTCTGCGTGAGCACATTCAGCACCACAACCGTTTACACAGATACCGTCTACCCATATATGATTTGTAATCACCATATCGGACTTATATGATACACCATCAAAGGTTGCAACGCAGTAATACTGTTTGCTGCACTCGAAAGCCGTCAAGGTATTTGTTGCGGCACCTTCAATATTTTCTGCAATTTCGATGATTGTCGGAGCTGTACTGAAAATTATATCCACATAGAAATCAAAACCAATAGTGCAGGCACCACCGGTTTTAACTGTATAGATAGCAGTCTGTGCATCATCTTTTTGGATTCTGTATGTTGTTCCGCCTTCTGTTACGGTATATGCTTCACAGTTCGATTCCAAATCAGTAAAAATCAGCAGATCGCCGGCATTCAAATTCAGATCAATCGTACCGACCGTGCCAGAGTAAGTTTGAATTATATTCCAATAACCGTCATAGTAGTCGGCATACATTGAGCCTTCAGCGTTCTCATCGTTCACGGGATATGTGACCGTCTCATATCACAGATAAGTTGCATCGGCTTCACTGAATTCTGCAGTATAACCGTTTTCAGCTGCAGGTTGCTGTGTGAATTCATAAGTCTCTGCCGCAAAAGCAAGGGGCACGCTTGTCAAAATCATTAAGATTGCAACTAAAACCGCTAAAAATTTCTTCACTTTCTTTTCTCCTTTCGGAATTAAAAATTAATATAAAAAACCGTTCAGTACGCAGCAACGCATACCTGAACGGTCAATCACCAAATTTAAGCATACGGAAACAGGCAGAGTTATCTCTGTATTTCTGATGGCTTGTTGCAAACTTCATAAGAGCACTCAACCTTCCGTTTAATTTTTATATTTCCATTATAGCAGAAAATATTTGATTTGTAAATATTTTTGAAAAAAAATTATATCAAAACAGAAAAATAAACAAAGGCGACAATCAAGGCGGGGCCTTGCATGCAATCCGTCGAAGACGGAATGTAATCACACCGTAAGGTGTGGATGTAATCATTTACGTGAGAAAATGTATGTAATCAATCCGAAGGGCATGCACCTGTGGTGATGACATACAGCTTCGCTGATTACATACGCCTGACGGCGATTACATACCAATCCTTCGGATTGGATAAAAAAATTCCTGTTCCGAAGAACAGGAATTTTTTGGAGGTACGTCTCGTTTTAGAACCGCTGTTCACTTAACTCTTATTTATTTTTTGACCCACATTATTTCATTACCATAGTGATCAGATGCAATATTCATACACGTTTCTATCGAATCACATGCAAAATCCGATTCAACTTCATATTCTTCATTACATTTAAATAAATAATACTCATCGTAATTATCATATTTACATATCGCAAAATATTTAAATTGTGCAACTTCATTTCCTTCAGTATCAAACATAACGCCGTAATCATCTTTTGATGTAAAAAACAAAACCTTTGCACCATCTGAAATATCAGGGAACATAATCCAACCTCCGCAATGTCTTATTTTTCAAACTGATTATATCACACATAACGTGAATTTACAATCGGGTGCGGGTGTACAAAAAATCAATGCGAAGCATTGTATGTAATCCGTCGCAAGACGGAATGTAATCACACCGCAGGTGTGGATGTAATCCTTTCAAAGAAAGGTATGTAATCAATCCGAAGAAGAAAAGCACCTGCGGTGATGACATACAGCTTCGCTGATTACATGCGCCTGACGGCGATTACATACCAATCCTTCGGATTGGATAAAAAACAAAGGACTTCAAATGAAGTCCTTTGTTTTTTGGCAGTACGTCTCACTTTAGAACCAGAATTCGACAAATTGGAATCTGTCGCTTCGCCAAACTGAAAGTTTATGTTCTATATGTAATTACATAACCATTATTAATGTTCCTATTCCAATCAAAACACAGCCTATCAATGACTTTATTGTAAAGTCTTCGTGCAAAAAAACAAATGCCAATACTAAGGTAATTACTACACTTAATTTATCTATCGGTACAACTTTTGATGCATCACCTATCTGTAATGCTTTGTAGTAACATAGCCAAGAAGCACCTGTTGCTAATCCTGATAAAATCAAGAATATCCAGCTCTTTCTGCTGATTTCTGTTATACCGTTTTGTGAATTCGTGAGGAAAACCATTCCCCATGACATAGCAACTACAACAAGTGTTCTTATTGCTGTTGCAAGATTCGAGTTGACTCCTTCTATGCCGACCTTTGCCAGTATAGAGGTAAGTGCTGCAAATATTGCAGACAGTATTGCGAACACAAGCCACATACAATATTACCTCCACAAATTCTTATTTGTCGAACTGATTATATCACATATAATCTGAAATTACAATCAGGTGCGGGTGTCCCTCCCACACTTATTCACTATTACTTCTTACTTATTACTTTCCAAAAATCCCTTCTGAAAATTTTGTGAGGGAATAGTGAAGAGGTAAGAAGTAAAAAGTAAAATCCCTCTTGCTAAACGCAAAAGGGATTTTTGTGTTTACAGCTTAAAATAGCAACAGTTCAATAAATCGGATTCAGCTAATCAATTTGGTAATATTTGTTATTCTTTCTTCCGTTTCACTATTAAGCAAATACCTACAATCGCTCCAACAAGAGCAACCGGAGATAACCTTACAAAAAACCACTCAAATGCATGAAGAAGAACTCCGACAACCGCTCTTTCAGGGTCACTGTAATCCCATCCTAAATATGGACTATCAAGTTTAATTAAGAGTGCAAAAACTGTTATTACGGCAACTGCTAATAGACTAAAAAGCACTATTAACTTTTTTTGCTTAGCTTTTCTGCTCAGAGTAAGTTGCAAATTGATGATTTCTAATTTTTCAGAAATCACCTTTAAGTCATTTACTTCTGCCTGTTCAACAATTTCTCCAAGCAAAACACTTACAGGTGTGTCAAGTTCTTCTGATAAAGAAATCAACATATTAGAGTCTGGTACCGATAAACCCTGTTCCCATTTTGAAATTGTTTGACGAACCACATTCAGCTTGATAGCAAGTTCTTCTTGGGATAATCCTTTTGATTTTCGGATTGCCTTTATGTTTTCGCTCAACATGAGGAATGCCTCCTTTCCTTTAGTAGTCGCCTATATTATATCGCAATATAGGCGTTGCTACAAGCAACGGGTATTAACATTAAAGAGATGAAACCAAAATTAACATGCGCTAATTTTCTTATTGTCAAAATTATTATTTAACATATAATTTTAAACTACAATCGGATGTGGCGGCAAATTCCTTCTGCCCGTAGAGCAACAATCAAGGCGTAATCCTTGCATATCATCAAGCTGACAGATATACACACCTTAAGGTGTGATGAGATACAAGGGCGTCGTTGCCGCCCTTGATGATATACACGCTGACGCGTGATGATATACCAAGCCTGTCGGCTTGGATAAAAAAATCCGACAAGTCGAAACTTGTCGGATTTTTTGGCCTTACTACCCAATTCTGAACCATAACTATGAAACTGCATTATAATCCAAGTAATTGATTTTTCTTTGCATTATATTCCTCTTCTGTTATTATACCCTCATCAAACAATTCTTTAAATTTACGCAATTCATCTGCATTTGACCTTACAAATTTTGCATTTTGAGCACTCTCGCTCTTTTCTACAATATCACAAGCAATTTTCAAGTAAGACATACAATGTTGTGCTATTTTTTGTGCTAATACATATGTCTCAGTATTCATTTCGATGCTATCTTTTATAAAAGTTATATAGCAAACCTTTTTGTAAGTATCACGCAATGTAATTTTTATAGAAAGATTTGTACATACACCAACTTCGGTACGCTTGCTCCCTGCTGCCCCAACAACTGCACCAGCAGCTCCAAACAAAAGTCCTCCAACAATTGCACTTCCCACACTTCCTTTTGATACACTTGTGCCGTTTTGTAATAGTTCATAATCAACTATGTTTCTGTATTCAAATATATCTGCTGTATCTCCACTTCCAATAATAAACTCTTGTGATGTATCACTGAATTTTATTAAATTTCCAATTTCTGAGGTTGGAACAAATGATTTGATTCGTTTTTCATTTGCAAGTCGCTGAGGAACTAATAGCTTGTCTTCCTGTGTTAATGGTTTTTCGCCACGTATCATACGAAGTATATTTTCAGAACTAATGCGTTGTGCTTCAACGATTGCAGTTCCTGACCAGGTATTTATTCCTGCTTTTGTTGCACATTCTGTGCAAATACTATTACCGTCATTTAAATTTATCTTCCCAGTGAAAACCCCCATCGATTTCCCACAATTTATACATTTTTTTGCCATTGTTAAAATCCCCTCCTATTTGTTGACGCTATATTTCGTGTTGCTTATCCCACTTGTCGAGAACCAAGGAATAGTATGTTTCGGCAAGACTTGAAAGACAACTTTTGAGGACACCACACCATTCTAATAGATTCTCTAAGTCAACCACCACATTATCATATTGATTCACATAAAAGTGATTGCGTAAAGATCTGTTGGATGGGAATCTGCTGAAGTCAATATTATAACGGGCATCATTAAAATTGTCTGTCATAATATTTTGATATATTTCATCCAAATACTTTTCCAACGGAACGATCATTTTCGAGAAATCCGCTTCGTCTCTTCCGTAATCAAAGCCAACTTCTTTAATTTTCTGCTTTACTGTATACCAAATGTCACGTATATAGTGATTATCTGGAAATTTTGCGTTGTGTCCCAACAAAACATTTAGGCTCCAACAGATAGACTTCTCATATAACTCAATGGCATGATTGATAGAGAATAAAATCGGGAAAATTAAACCATCTGCCTTATGATCGCTGTTATCTGCTAGGCACGCTTTTATAGATATTTCCGCACTGTCAAAATAACCTTCAGCTAAAGCATTAAGATTGTGAATAGGCTGATGTTTGTCCGTACGCCAGTTCATATATGCATTTTTGTAAATATCCGAATTAGAGCTAAAAACCTTTTTCACAATATCACCTCACACTTATTTGTTCTTTATTTTAACATTTTTTATAAATCTTATCAAGAGCATCTCCGTATTGGATTCTCTGAAAATATATTTAAGTTTTCAATTGACACAGTTCAAATCAGACTGGTCTTGAAAAATGGCTACTTTGGTTCTGTCAGTAAAAGGTCAAAAAAACCGCTCTAAAAAAGCTAAAAACCCTTGATAAATCAAGGGTTTCTGACTTTGGTTCACTTTTGGGTGAACATCATGGAGGCGCCACCCGGAATCGGACCGGGGAATAAAGGTTTTGCAGACCTCTGCCTTACCGCTTGGCTATGGCGCCATGGGGAAGACGAGGACCCAGCAAAATTACTGCGTCCTCGTTCTTTTGTCCGCGTTTTCGCTGTTGCCACTCAACGAAACACGTGTGACAGTATTGGAGCGGATTACGGGGCTCGAACCCGCCACCTCGACCTTGGCAAGGTCGCGCTCTACCAAATGAGCTAAATCCGCACATGGTGCCTCCGGTCGGAATCGAACCAACGACACGGGGATTTTCAGTCCCCTGCTCTACCAACTGAGCTACAGAGGCATACAACTGCAAGGGCTGTACTTTTTAATGAATGGCGACCCGAAGGGGACTCGAACCCCTGACCTCTAGCGTGACAGGCTAGCGTTCTAACCAACTGAACTACCGGGCCATTCATGGTGGGAACAATAGGGCTCGAACCTATGACCCTCTGCTTGTAAGGCAGATGCTCTCCCAACTGAGCTATGCTCCCATGATCACCTCGCGGCGACTTTGATATTATATCATATCATTTTCTTTTTGTCAATACCTTTTCAAAAACTTTTTTAAATTTTTTTCAAGTTTTGACTTTCTCGCCGTCGACGGTGATTATTATACCACAATCAATTATTATTGTCAATACTATTTTTCATTTTTTTTGAATTTTTTAGCTTTTATTTTGCCCTTTTCATCATTCTGTCGATATCCTCGCGTGTGAATATCTCTTTTCTGTCGCAAAAACGGCAATTTACCTCAAGCTCCTCTGCTTTTCCCTCTGCTACCTGCTCTGCGAGCATAGAATAAAGATCCTTCTCTCCCAAGGTGACGAGCGCCCTCTCCACTCTTTCTCTGTTACAGTCGCAAACATAATCTACGGGCAGCTCGTCAAACACGTCATAAGGAATATCCTTGAGTGCGATATCCGCTATCTCCTTATTTGAAAGTCCTCTGTCAAAGAGCATAGATATATTGGCAAGTGAGGGAATATTCTTCTCTATTGCCGCGATAGTCTCCTCTGCGGCGAACGGCAAAAGCTGTATCATTATACCGCCTGCCGCGCGGCAGGTACAGTCGGTATCAACCAGAACTCCAAGCGCGCAAACGGTAGGCACTTGCTCGCTATTTGCGTAATATGCCGCGATATCCTCCGCGACTTCTCCGCTCTCAAGCGGAATCGAGCCCGTATAAGGTTCTCCGTCTCCGATATCGCGTATTATTGTCAGAAGTCCGTGTCCGACAGCCGCGCCTACGTCAAGCTTTCCGTTTGATTTTCTCGGAACGTCGGCATCGGGATTCTGGATATATCCCTTTACGTTTCCGTAATAATCACCTACCGCGATAACACGTCCCGCAGGGCCGTCACCGTTGAGCGTTACCGTTATCGAGTCGTGCTTTTCTCCAAGCATACACCCCATCATAGAAGTGACAGTCAGAAGTCTGCCGAGAGTTGCCGTTGCGGTAGGTGCTGTC
>JAZNGB010000027.1:0-69323 GCA_045576275.1 Acutalibacteraceae bacterium | reverse complement strand
GCAGGTGGCGGCTTTGGTTACGGTTGAAGTATAGCTATGGCCGAGCGCAGAACCGTCGGTTGCTTTACAGACCGAGCAGGTCTTGGGAGCTGTGCAGGTTGCTGCCGTCCATTTATGACCTGTCTTTGCAATGGCTTCGGTGTAGCTGTGGCTGCACTTGGAGCAGGTGAAGGTCTTCACGCCGGCTGCGGTGCAGGTGGCGGCTTTGGTTACGGTTGAAGTATAGCTATGGCCGAGCGCAGAACCGTCGGTTGCTTTACAGACCGAGCAGGTCTTGGGAGCTGTGCAGGTTGCTGCCGTCCATTTATGAACTGTCTTTGCAATGGCTTCGGTGTAGCTGTGGCTGCACTTGGAGCAGGTGAAGGTCTTCACGCCGGCTGCGGTGCAGGTGGCAGCCTTGGTTACCGCGGAAGTATAGCTGTGGCCGAGAGCGTTGCCCTCTGTTGCCTTACAGACCGAGCAGGTCTTGGCTGTGGTGCAGGTCGCTGCCGTCCAGGTATGACCGGTCGCTGCGATGGATTCCGTATAACTGTTGCTGCACTTCGAGCAGGTAAAGGTCTTCACACCGGCGGCGGTGCAGGTAGCAGCTTTGGTTACCTTGGAAGTGTAGCTGTGGCCGAGGGCAGAACCAGATGTTGTCTTACAAACAGAGCAGGTTTTGGCTGTGGTGCAGGTCGCTGCTGTCCAGTTGTGACCGGTAGCTGCAATAGATTCGGTGTAGCTGTGGCTGCACTTCGAGCAGGTGAAGGTCTTGACACCGGCTGCGGTACAGGTAGCTGCCTTGGTCACTTTGGAAGTATAGCTGTGACCTGTTGCTGATATGGTTGTAGTGTAGCTGTCATAGCAACCGGAACATGTATATGTTCTGATACCCGTTGCTGTACAAGTAGCTGCTTTTGTAACCGTTGAAGTATACGAATGGGAATGCCAGACAGCATATAATGTTGCATCAGCTTCTGCGGAATATATGTCGCCCGGTTGATATGTTGCAATTGTTGCCGTACTGCTTGTTGCCCATCCTTCAAAAACATAACCGCTTCTTGTCGGAATTGTACTGCTTAATGTTGCAGTTTTATCGTAATCTTTCTTTTGAGCAGACGGTGCACCACTACCACCGTTGGCATTGTAAGAAATTGTATATACTTTACCAAAAACAATCGGAATTGATCCGGTAGTGGAAGAGCTGTAATAACCGACACTATAGTAATAGGTTGTTCCTGCGGTAAGATCATATTGCAACCTGAAATTTTGTCCGTCTCCGCCGTCATCATTGCTTGACAATTGCGTACCGCTTGCATTATAAAGATAGACTTTCGTATCTTTAGAGCCAGTTGAATAAATAACATAAGTTCCGCTTACAGATGGTGTAAACTTGTAGTAATAAATTTGTCCACCGATCCCAATAGATGTATTTATCATTGAAGAGGCTGTTAGCGTCTGTTGCTTCCACACAGCATAAAGTGTGGTATTCGCTGTCAATGTGATGTTGTCACCGGGGGCATATCCTGCATATGTTGCACTACTGTTCTTTGACCATCCAAGGAAGGTATATCCAAATCTCGTAGGCACAGTAGTACTGACCGTATATGCTGTTGCGCCTGTTTGTGCAGACGGAGCTCCGTTGCCACCATTCGCACTGTACGATAATGTGTATATTTTTTTCTGCCATTGTGCATAGAGCATCTTATTCTCTTTATAGGAAAAAACCGTGGAGGCTGTTACATAAACAGAAGATGATTGATTGTAAGACCACCCTAAAAATGTGTATCCTTCTCTGACAGGAGTCGGTAATGATCCGATGGATTCGCCATATGTTACCGTTTTTCCGGAAGATGATACCGAACCACCGTTTGCATTGTATTGCAATGAGTATTTAGGAGCTTCAACAGTTACATACAAAACGGTGGAATCAAAATAGTAGTTTACTGTCAGTCGTTGTGTTCCGATTGTATACGGATCATATCCTGTAACAACATATCCACTACTCATTGTATGTGTGGTTCCGTTTGTGTATTTTGCTTGCAGCACCAATCCGGTTACATCAAAAGCTTCGCCATATTGATAAGTGGTCTTATTGGGAAGATTCTTAACGCTTATCCCTTTGTAATAAATGTAACACGGCATTGTATACATATTGGTAGTGGTAGCACCGGTTCTAACGGTATTCAACAATGTAACATCAGCATTTGTGATACTTCCATCTGCATTTACATCACAACGAAAAACATCTTCGTCTGTATAATTAATTACTCCGAGAGACATATTATTCACTGCAGCAACATCGTTTATAAAATCGATTGTTCCGTCCAGGTTATAATCTCCGAAAAACACAGTCAAATCCAGATTTGTTGTCCACATTGCATATAGCGTAAGATTAGATGTAATCGGCGTTCCCGTTGTATACCTTTTTCCTGTCGGCCGTCCATAGGAATTTGTTGCTGTCGAGTCATACCAGCCGGCAAAATAGTAATTACTCCTTGTGGGATTGGCAACACTCAATGTAGGTTCGCTCCATTGTGCATACATAGTTGTTGCGGAATTTGTTGAATAATTCCCACTTGGCCAATACTTCGTTCCCGAACCATCCGATTTTGCATTCCAATTTAAGAATGTTTGACTGTATTTTTGGCTACTTGTTGATACTGTCCCACCGTTTCCATAAAATGTTACTGTGTATGTTTTGCCGGTAGGTTTGCTTGATGATAAGATCAAATCTTGATTGTGTAGCTTTGTTTGACTTGCTGGTGCATTACTTCCGCCGTTGGCATTATAACTAACCGCGTAGGTTTTCGCGGATACGGTTATAGGTACAGTTATGGTTGCAACAACTTTATCAGCACCTGTATATTTTTCAAACAAACTGACTTTGAAGTCAGTAGTACCGCTTTTCACCCCCTTTAAATCTACATACATTTTTCCGTTTGATCTGTATGACGTTGTAATTTCCACAACTGTATTGTCATAATTCGCACCCATCCCCCAGTCGCCGGGATAATGATCTATGGGAGTAATGATCAATGTAGCTACATTTGAGCCATTTAAATTTAATGATACTTCACTCATATTGCTTTCCAGCGAAGCATCATATAATACTTGCGTTGCAACTTCCACAGTGCCCACATAATCACCAGATAATGTTACCTTACCTCTGTACGTACCAGCTTGTCCTCGCGTTATGCCTATATAATTATTATCATTATCATAAGTTTCATGATGAGCAACAGAGCCGTTACATTCAAATATTTCCATTTTTACATTGTAATCTTTATCTGCAATCTCATCAAACCGCAATCCTGTTTCAGCATCATACAACTCATAATTCAAATAGAGATACTCACCAACATAATATGCCGATGAACTCTCACCCATTATAGAATTAGAAAACCAACAATGAAGTACAGGTGCTGCGACTTGCTTATTATCAAGAATTGTTTTTAATTTTGCACGAGTAGCAGGTCCTACGCTTCCATCTACATCAAGGCCAAAATCGCTTTGGAACTGCTTAACAACTTCTTTTGTTCTTGGACCAAAAGAACCATCTATTGAAATTGAGTAACCAAGATTGAAAAGAACAGCTTGAACCCAAGCAACATCGCTACCTATTTTTACGGGAGATGTATAAAATAAATCTCTTGTTGGGAATGAATAGTCATTAGGATTTGTGCTCGAATATGAATCTGATTGACTAAAAGATGATCCTGAATTTACAGAGTTTACTGCACGAGAAATCGTAAATGTACTATATGATGAATATTTAATTTTATGAGTATATACTTGGCAATTGTATGAACCATTCCAGTTGCTATCCAAAACATTTATGCCAGTTGAATCACACGAAATTGCAATCGCAGAATGGCCAACACCGTCTCCGAATCTTATTATATCACCTGTTTGAACATAATTCTTTGCATTCGTATGATTAGAATTGTATGTTCCAATGTATTTTGTTTGAACAACATCAGATGAGCTGTTTTTAAAAATATACCATTCTGCAAAATTCGCAAAACCATAGCAAGACCATCCATCCTGTGAATGTGCAACACCGCCAGGATAATAGGTTCTTGGAAATTGATTTATTGATAATGTACCAAATTTATTTTTAAACCAAGTTTTTGTTATAATATTACTGAGTTGACAATTAGAACAAGAATGACGTCTTGTTTTTGAACCACATGCAGCACCATGGGTTGTTGTAAAATATGAACCTGCTTCTAATTTCTCATAAAGCTCATATATTCTATCCTTTACAACATCTGTAGATATTGAACTTGATGTATTAGAACTATCTGTTGAAATTTTACCATATTTAGGCCAATAGGTATTTTTTGCTAAATTACCACGGGTCACAGACTTTGATTCTTTAGATGCTGGTCTCTCGAAATAGTAACACCAATCATAACCCGCATCATAGGCACCTTGAGCATTGTTAGAAACACCAAGTAATCGAGAAAGAACATTTTCAGAATACCATGAAGTATTTAATTCGTTTTTTAGGTAATATAATTGCCCAGTTACAGTTGTGTAATCATAACCGTTATTTGAACACCATTTTTTCAGATTATCATATCTGCTATTATGCCATTGACATAGACCATAGCTTGTCCCTCCGTCACCAAGTGCGTTGGGATTAAAACTTGACTCTTTCTCTATGTTTGCAAGAACACCACAAGCAGCAGCAGAATTTAGCCCCATTTCTGTCGTTAAAAAATTAAAGATTGTATCCGCATTGGAAACTGCGCTTGCTGAAATTGCCATATCATCCCATTTAAGTTCAGAAAAACCACCCAGCGGAGCCATTGTCAACAGTAAAACAACTGACAACAATGTACAAATGAATTTTTTACAGCACGTCATATCAATTCCTCCAAAAAGATAATTAAAACGAGCAAAGAAACCCATTTCACCTTTTTATGTTAGCACAGAAAAGCGTTGATGTCAACAAAAAAGAACATAAACCGATGAAATTTGGTTTATGTTCTTTTATATCAGTGCGTTTTCTTTAAGAATGTTTTTCTGTGGACAGGGGAAATGCCGTGGGTGCGGATCATTTCGTAATGCAGTGCGGTGGGGTAACCTTTGTGTTGCAGGAATTTGTATTCGGGATATTGTTTATCCAATTCTGCAAGGTAACGGTCACGACTGACCTTGGCGAGGATGGATGCCGCGGCTATGGAAATGGACTTTGCATCCCCTTTGACGACCGCTTCTTCGGGCAGGCCTGTTTTAGGGCAGCGGTTGCCGTCGATGAGCACATAATCGGGTTTGACAGGCAGGTTTTCGACCGCACGTCGCATGGCGAGGAAGGTGGCATTGAGAATGTTGAGTTCATCAATTTCCTTTTCGTCTGCACTTGCCACGGAATACGCAATCGCGTTTTCACAGATGAGGTCAAAAAGTTTTTCGCGTTTCTTTTCGCTGATCTTCTTGCTGTCGTTGATGCCGAGGTCCTCAAGGCCGTCGGGCAGAATCACGGCAGCTGCAAAGACGGGGCCTGCAAGCGGTCCTCTGCCTGCTTCGTCCACACCGCAGACGGCTGTATAGCCTTTTTCATGCAATAAATTTTCAAGTTCGTATGTCATGGCGATCTTCCTTACGGTCTTTCAAATGTCAGTCTGCCGAGTCTGCCTGCACGCAATTCATCAAGCAGCATAATGGCAGCACGTTCCGTATCGACTTCACCGCCGGAAATGAGCATTCCTCTTTTTCTTGCGATCATTTCAAGCACTTCCCAAGCTTGACAATCGGCAAAATCCTTGATCTTATAACGTTCGGTCAGGCGGTCGGGATAATCCTGCATCAGAATCGAACACAGTCTTACCGCAAGGGATTCGATATCCAGAATGGTATCCTTGACACCACCGGTAAAAGCGAGTTTATCCCCGACTGCCGGGTCATCAAATTTCGGCCAGAGAACACCGGGGGTATCGAGCAATTCGATGCCGCCGCCGATGAAAAACCACTGATTATGACGTGTGACACCGGCTCTGTCTTCTACTTTTGCTTTTGCAGAACCTGCCATGCGGTTGATGAAGGACGATTTTCCTGTATTGGGAATACCGACAACCATAATACGCAGTGCTTTGCCTGCCATACCGCGTTCTTCGTTGCGTTTGACAAGATCTGCAAGCACGGTTCTGACGGTATTTCTGTACTGATTGAGTCCTTTACCGCTGCGGCAATCCACAGCAAGTGCAGCATTGCCCTGTTCTTTGAAATGAGCAATCCATTGTGCGGTGGCCTGTTCATCCGCAAGGTCACATTTGTTGAGCAATATGATACGCGGCTTTTTGCCGATGATCTCGTCGAGTTCGGGATTGCGGCTGGCATCGGGGATTCTTGCATCCACCAACTCCGTTACGGCATCAACAGACGAAAGACTTTCGGTTATGAGTCTGCGTGTTTTAGCCATGTGACCGGGAAACCATTGTACGGTTTGTTTTTGGGCATCGGGCATTTTATTTTCCTCCCCTTATTCTAAAAAAGCCGCACAACTGAGATTGTACGGCTTCATTTCATTCATAAATTTTCCAGTTTTCACCGACACGACAAATTGCCTTGCCGAGAAGATAGTTTTCTTCAATAAAACCGATTGCCGTATAGCGGCTATCAAGTGAAATACCGCGGTTGTCACCAAGGACAAAAACACAGTTTTCGGGAACAGTCAACGGAAACGAAACATTGCCGGGCAAATTTCCCGATACATCACCGTAGATGATATAACCGCTTTCATCAAGAGCAACACCATTGACAGAAAAGGTTCCGTCTGTAGCACGGTCTACCACGTCATTTTCTTTGGCGATGATGCGTTTGACAATGTTTTCATGTCGGCTGTTTTCCTGCGTGGAGATGATAATATCGCCATATTCAGGCTCACTGTAATAAGGCATCACCAAAAGCCAGTCACCGTCATGCAGGGTATTGTCCATGGAATCACCGGAAACACCGACCAGACGGAAGCAGAATGTAAACAACAAGGCTATAATGGCAACCGCAGGGACGATCACCGACACAAGTTCATAAAAAAGGGCATTGATTTTTTTCATTATTACACCGCTTTTCTGTTATTCAAGCACAGAGATACTGTCCATCGGGAACAAACGCAGACAAGCCTTTCCGATTACACGGTCAACCGGAATACAACCGATTTCGCTGTTACGGCTATCCTTTGAGTTGTTGCGGTTGTCACCGAGAACAAAAATGCAACCTTCGGGAACCGTCAACGGATAATTGACATTACCCGGTGTGCTGATGGGAGCAAAATCACCGAAATCCTGCAAAACCGCATCATTGACATAAATGAGATTTGCACTGAAATCGATTTTTACGGTATCGCCGCCGACGGCAATCACGCGTTTGATGATCGGCTCTTCTTGTGTAAACGTGCGGCTGATGATTACGATATCACCCGCTTGGGCACTGTAAACAGGCTCAATCGCCAAAAGACGATCCCCGTCTTCCAGCGTCGGCATCATGGACTCACCATCCACAGACACAAAACGTCCGACAAACGTAAAAAGCAATGAAACAGCAAGCAGACACAAAACAATTGTCCCTGCAATATCGTAAAGAACATGTGCAACCGGATGCTTTCTTCTGCGATCTTCGGCTTTTTTCTTTTCTTGATTCTTAAAAAAGACTCTGTATTCTATAATATCTCTCATTGCAATAACAAAAAAGGGGACACACTTGTCCCCTTCTTTCTTTCATAATTACTTAATAAGCTCTTTAACCTTAGCAGCCTTACCGACTCTGCCGCGCAGATAGTACAGCTTAGCTCTGCGGACACGACCGTGTCTGATGGTTTCAACCTTAGCAACGTTGGGGCTGTGGATGGGGAAAACTCTTTCCACGCCAACACCGTATGCAAGACGGCGAACGGTAAATGTTTCAGAAACACCACTGCCCTTGCGAGCGATAACGGTGCCTTCGAAAACCTGAATTCTTTCTTTGTTGCCTTCGCGGATCTTTACGTGAACACGAACGGTATCACCAACGACTACTTCAGGCATTTCTTCTTTGATGCTGGATTGAGCAACAAGCTTAAGTGCGTCCATAATTGATATCCTCCATTTCATTTATCAGACGTTCATGTTCTACAAACAGAGGACCGCCCGTTTCAGTACTTTTTGTACGTCTCGCCGTGGGTGGACTCCCACGCACAGAACGCTGTAATATAATACCACAACTTTATGCAGATTGCAAGTATTTTTTTAATAAATCTATACTTTTTTCACACCCGTATTTTATGCAAATCATTTAAAATACATATAAACCTGACATTTGATCATGCCGTTATAAAGCTTGCGACGTTTGTCTGCTTTTCTGCCGAAACAACGTTCAAATTCTTCATCAGCAGCTATAACGGTATAGCTCCATCCGCGTTTGGGAACAAAAAGCTTACCCATATCCGCATAGAGTTTTCTTGCATTCTCGGCATCCAAAAGCCGTTCACCGTATGGCGGATTGACGATCAGTGTGCCGCGTTCACTCGTAGGTGCAAAATCACGCAGATCACGCTTTTCAAGATGAATACAATCGGCAACACCTGCCCTTTGTGCGTTCTCTTTCGCAATTTTCAACGCATTTTCATCGATATCCGAACCGAATGCTTCAAAGGGAACATCGGGCTTTTCCAAGGATTTTGCACGTTCCCTCTCCTGCTTCCAGATGTCCGCAGGCACTTGTTCCCATCGCTCTGCGGTGAAACGACGGTGCAAGCCGGGAGCAATGTTTCTCGCCATCAATGCACCCTCAACAAGAATCGTACCCGAGCCGCACATCGGATCATAAAGCGTGTGGTATTCACGCAGTCTTGAAATGTTACAAAGGGATGCTGCCAATGTTTCTTTCAGCGGTGCTGCATTGGCTGCAGGTCTGTAGCCGCGTTTATGCAAACCGTATCCCGACGTATCAATCAGCAAGGTTACGATGTTTTTCATAATGGAAAACTGAATCTGATACAAAGCACCCGTTTCCTCAAACCAGGGAATTCTGTATTTCAGTTTCAGTCTTTCTACGACCGCTTTTTTAATAATAGACTGGCAATCGCTGACACTGAACAAATCGGAATTGAGCGAATAGCCTTTGACGGGAAATGCATCGGTTTTCCCGATCCATTCTTCCCACGGAAGTGCCTTTGTGCCCTGAAAAAGATCCTCAAACGAATGGGCTTCAAACTGCCCGACAAGCACCTGAATACGTTCCGCATAGCGACAGCAGATATTTGCTCTTGCAAGAATGGATGCATCCCCTGCAAACAAGACTCTGCCGTTTTCAGCCATCACATCGGAAGCACCGATATTACGCAATTCATCTGCGATCAAACCTTCCAATCCCAACAAACAAGGTACACCAAAATGAAACATAACTCTACTCCTTTGTCCGCATCCTTCCCTATGATCGATGCGGAGTTTTAACATGGGTATTATATATTTTTTTCATTGTTTTGTCAACCAACACAACTTCAAACCGGTATATGCAAAGTGACTTATTCCCCATCTGTTTTTTGCGGCAAGCGACAAAACGCCCCGGCTCCTTTCGGAGTCGGGGCGTATGTGCTATAGGGATTCGTTACTCACTTGCGCAAGTCGCTTAGCTGAACAGATTGCTGAACCAATCAGCGATCTTCTGGAAGAATGCAATGATCTTTTCCCAGAAGGAGATCTGACCGTTGGGAGCGATACCGGGATCCGGATCTGCGGGATCGGGGTTGACAACATCTTCAATTTCTTCTTTTTCAACGAAGTTATTGAGAGATCCCCAAAGACCGCTGAGCGTATCATCCTTACTGTGTTTCATAAGGTCGCACAGGAACAGGAAGTTTTCATTGGTATCGTCAAGCCAGTTCAGAGTTGCCTTACCACCGGTATACAGTCCGTAGAAGATGTAGTAGATGGTGTAAAGCATCTTATCCATACCGTCAGCGTTGGATGCCATATCCTTCAGCTGGTCAAGAAGTGCACAGATGAACTTGAATGCATCATCATTGACGGAGCCCATCAGCATCTTCTTGATGGCAGTGATATTGTCATCAAGGGTTACGAAGTAGAGAACGAAGCGAAGAACAACAGTAACCATGTCGCCTCTGTCAGCGGACTGATCGTTGTACTTCATGGTGTAAGCCTTTTCACCGTTCTTGGACTCGAAGGAAACGATTTCACCGTGTGTGAACTCAAGAATTGCGTTGTAGATCGGCTTGGACAGTGCCATACCGGTATCTTCTTCAAGTCCGCTGAGTGCGAGATTGAGAATACCTTCGAAGTCAAGCGTGCCAAGATCCGGGATACCTACAAGTTCATAAGCATTGACATCACCGAGCAGCGGCTGAAGGGCATCAAGGACACCGAATACACCGTGCAGCAGGTTCTTGACTACCGTATCAACACCGTTGGAGTTGATGAAGTAGATCAATGCGGGCAGGAGTTCAAGGATTTCCATTGCCGGGTTTGCAGCAAGCTTTTCAAGTCTTGCAGCAATCGGTCTGAGGATGTTTGCAATCATGTTTGCGGGATCTGCTTCAGCAGCAGCATAGTACTCTGCAGGAGTCAGGATGCTGTCAGCCGGGCAGCCGAGAGCTTCAAGCAGCGGGATGATAGCGTAAGCATAGCCTTCGCCGCCGAGAAGTGTGATTGCATCATAACCTTCATGGTCATAGAAGAAGGACAGTGATTCGTTGCACAACAACCAGCCAAGCAACGGAGTGAGAGGTTCAAGGATTGCACTGAGTGCAGTGATGAAGCTTTCTGTGTTGCCCTTTTCTACAACGTATACAGTGTAGGAGGAGCCGTTGTACTGTGCAGCTTCTTCTGCAGTAGAGACGATCTTGATCTTAGCAAGCTTGCTCAGGTCAACACCAAGGAGTTCCTTAACAAGGCCAAGGATGTAACCGTCAGGATCGATTTCATCAATGCTGCCAAGCAGGCCGGTAAGAGCATCAAGGATGCTGTTGCCGATATCTGCAGTGTACAGATATTCATTGAGAAGTTCGTTTACAAGGTCTTCAAGGTTGTCGAAGGTCAGACCGTCGATCAGGCTTTCGATACCAAGCAGACGGATCCAAACATCAAGGAAGTCGTCGAAGTGTGTAGCAATGTAGTTTGCCATATCCTTCGTGAAGTACTTGCCGTAAGCTGTCTTGAAGAGTACAGAGTTCTTAACCGGTGCGAAGATGATGCCGCTGTCGGCATATTCCCAATACAGCCAGTCAAACTGCTGCATTTCGAATTCTTCAAGGTGAAGAACTGCATAGATTGCTTCCCAAGTGCCTTCGCCGAGGAGTTCATTGAGAGCTTCACGGTTGCCTTCGAACTTAATGACGTCAATCAGGAGACCAACGATAATTGCAAGCAGGTCTGCACGGTCTTCCGCTACAGCACCGCCGACAACGTAGTCAGTGCTTTCTGCCGGGAATACCATTCTGTAAGCAGGCATGGTGTTCGAGGACTTATACTGTTCGATTACACCGAGGTAGAAGTCGTCGATTTCGACAGGATGTGACTCGTCATAAACTGCTGCATTGACATTCAGGCCGGTGAAGTGTTCAACCAGGTAGAAGACATCCATCAGGCTGAAGTTTTCAATGCTGAAGTATTCGTTTTCAATACCGAGCATGTCGTTGATGAGAGCATCAACGGAGAGGTCCTGACCGATGGCATCAAGCAAGCCGTAGATGGAACCGAGCAGGTTCTTCAACAATGCGGAGATCGTGCCGGCATTGATGTTGTACAGCAGGTTCGGGATGAGTGCAAGTACTTCGTTGATCGGATCTGCGATGATTTCGTCGATTCTATCCATCAGAGCATACAGCAGCTGCGGCAGAACGACTGCGGTATCATATTCACCGTTCACGTTGGAGGTGATGGTACCCATGTCAACGAAGAGGGTTTCAAGCAGCGGTACGAAGCCGGCCATGAAGCCGTGTGCACCGACAAGCTTGACAAGATCCTTTTCACCGGTTTCGCTGTCAACGAAGAGAGCGATCTCGCCGCCGAACAGCAGCCAGTTGAGGATGCCGTATACAGGCTCAAGCATCATGCAGATAGCAGATACGAAGTCGTCTCTGTCTGCGATTGCATAGGTGTTGACACCGTCTGCACCTGCAACATAGTACAGGTCATGAGCTGCATCGTGGGAGTAGGTTACGGTTTCATCGTAATCAGCGTAAGCCATCTTCTGGAAGGAAGTCAGGTCTGCGCCGAGGACAACACCGACAAGCTGAAGCAGGGAGTCACCGAGCTGATCAATGAGATCCTTGAGAGTCGTTGCAAGACTCTGGAGAATTTCAGCGGTGTACAGGTCTTCATCCGGGTTGAAGAAGCCGAGAATCAGATCAGAGATCGTCTGCTGCTGTTCTTCATCCTTGTAGATGATATCGAATACCATCTGAACAATTGCATCGATGTTTTCGAAGATGTATTCAGAGGTGGCTTCGGACCAGTCGTTTTCGTATGTCAGGTAGTGGATGAAGCGACCTTCCGGAAGCGTGATGTTGCCGTCAGCATCCATGGTGCCACCCATGTAATTCCAGTTGATCATCGAGTAGGTGATAACTGCATCGGAGGACAGGAAGTTGACAACGGCTGCGATCATGCCGTCAAGACCGAGCATTTCGTCGAGGACGAGTGCATTGGAGAAGAATTCATCTTCTTCGGTTTCCGGATCGTCTGCTACCTGATAGAGAATGACTTCGATCAGGAAGCTGAGGATGATGGTGAGCATGTCACCTGCATCTTCGTCAGCAGAGTAGCTCATCTTGAATGCTTCGAAGTCGCTTACGGTGTCGTAAGACTTAATCTGACCAAGATAGAAGTCATCGATCTTCAGGGCACCGACAACATCGGTGATTTCAAGACCGGTGAGAGATTCAACAATGTTGAATACCATCAGAAGGTCAGTATTTTCAAGGTCGATCTCAAGACCTGTGTCATCCAGCAAGCCGGAAATCAAAGCATTGAGGTCGAGAGTTGCAAGAGTTTCTTCGTCAATACCGAGTTCTGCACCGTTCTCCTGAACAACTCTGAGAGCATTGTAAACAGATGCCAATGTGTTAAGGATTGCAACGGAGAGACCGTTGGAGTTGATGAAGTACAGCAGGTTCGGGATCAGAGCGATGACATTATCGATCGGATCTGCAAGGATTTCGTCAATTCTTTCAGCAAGTGCTGTCAGAACCTTCTTCAGGGTTGCAGTTGCGTCGATCTTGCCGTCATTATCGTAAACCACGCGAGGTGCCTTTACGCCGAGAGCTTCAAGAAGAAGTGCAAGACCGTTGGTGTAACCGTCAGCACCGGCAATGACAAGAAGGTCATCGGCAATGCCGTCACCGTTTTCATCGGTGTCATTGTGGTGGAAGAATGCATAGCTTCCGCCGAACAACAGCCAGCTGAGAACGTTTTCAATCGGGTTGACGATTCTGCACAGACCGTTGATGAAGTCGTCTGCTGCATAAGCTTCACGGATGATGTAGTACTTGTTGTCACCATCCATGTAGAAGATACCGAACTCGTCTGCATTTTCTGCACCCTTGGCAGCTTCCTTTTCGGAAACAAAGTGCAGGTTTGCATAAGAGGTGAGGTCTACACCGAGAACCATACCGATGATGGAAACAAGGCTTTCGTCAAGGCTTTCAAGCAAGCCGGGAATTGCACTTGCGATGGATTCAAGGTATTCAGCCTGATAGATATCGAAGGCACCTGCGAGCATATCAGCAACGGAGGATTCTTCACCGTTGATCATGTACATGATATCGGCAACGATTTCGTCGATGTTGCTTGCAAGGTATTCAGCCTTCTCTTCAGTCCAGTCATTCTTGGTGTAGGTCTTGAAGTAGTTGATGTAACGGTCAGTGGGAAGAACGATTTCATCGTAGATGCCGTCGCCGTCGTTATCAACATAACCGGCTGTCTTATCAGCAGTTTCGTCGGTTTCGTCATAGTTCATGTAGTTCCAGTTGAAGTCGACATAATCGATATCGAAGTTGCCGAGGGATTCAACGAGGGCTACGATCATTGCGACCATACCGTCGGTGCCGAGAAGTTCATCAATTGCCAATGCGTTGGAATCATAGAGAACAACTTCAAGCAGGAAGCTGATAAGGATTGTGATGAAGTCTGCTCTGTCTTCTACAAGGGTTGTTGCATAATCGGGTTCACCGTCAGCAACTGCGAGGAGCATCTTGAATGCGGGAGCATCAGCAACAGAGTCATACTGTTCAACATGGCCCATGTAGAAGCCGGAGATCTTTTCGGGTGCTACAGCACCGGTGATATCGAGACCTGTGAAGTATTCAGCTACTTCGATGAGGGTCAGCAGGTTGGTGTGTTCAATGTCAAGCTTGACATCGGGTTCACCGTCGCCGTCCTTATCATCAAACAGACCGCTGAGCAATTCATTGAGGTCAAGATCAACAAGACCGCTGGAGTTGATCAGGTTGACGATGTTGTAAGCAGCTGCAAGGAAGTTGATGAGTGCTGCGGACAAACCGTTTGCGTTGATGAAGTAGAGCAGGTTGACGATCAGGGCAAGTGCCTTGTTGATGACTTCTTCAAGCGTACCGTTGAGGATTTCGTCAATGAAGACAACAACAGAGGAAAGGATTGCCTTGAACTTAGCTTCGGTGGTATCAAGATCGCTGATATCAGCAGCCTTCACACCGAGAGCTTCAAGGATGAGTGCAAGACCGTTGGTGTAACCGTCAGCACCGGCAAGAACGATCATATCGACAGGCTTGCCGTCCTTGAGATTGTTGTAATAGAAGAATTCGTAGGATTCACCGAACAGCAGCCATGCGATCAGGCCTTCAACAGGCTGAAGGATGGTGTACAGGCTGTCAATAAATGCAGCACTGTCGCCGTCTGCGAAGGTGAAGTCACCCATGCCGTCATACTTAGTCAGGTCAACACCGAGGATACCGTCAACGGTGGAGATAAGATCCATGTAATCGGACAGGTCACTCAGCAGACCAACAAGAGCATCCTTGATGCTGTTGATGTATTCTGCCTTGTAGAGTGTGAAGTCATCGCCGAGGAGATCGCCGATCTTGTTGACTTCAACACCGGTCATATCAAGAACCATTTCAACAATGCTGAACAGGGACTTGTCGAGGATTTCGGCAGTGGTCTCGCTCCAGCTGTTGCCGTAGGTCAGATAGTTCTTGAATTCGCGTACGAATGTGCCTTCGGGAGTGTAAGTGATGTAGGTCTTGCCGTCTCTGACAACAGTGCCTTCAATCACATTTTCTGCATCATCCTGGAAGTAAGCCCAGTTGAAGGTCTTGACGGTGTAGTCAATGTTTGCAAGACCTCTGATGAGTTCTGTAATACCTGCAACGGAGAAGCTGTCGCTGCCGATAAGAGCGTCGATTGCTTCAGCATTGCCCGGGTAGAGCAGAAGTTCGAGAGCGAAGCTGAGGATGATGGTGATCAGGTCAGCCTGGTCTTCAACCTTGGTATCGCCATAGACGGTCTGTTCTGCAAGGCTCATTCTGAAGCCCTTGTAGCCTGCAACGGAATCATAAGCGTTGATTTCGCCCATGTAGAAGTTGTCAAGCTTGTAACCGTCAACGATTTCACCGTTTTCTTCCACGGACATCCAGGAAGTAACTTCAACGCCGAGGAGATATTCAACAACATTGAAGATCATGAGAAGGTCGATTTCTTCGATATCGAAATCAGGAGTTTCCTTGGTTTCATCGGTGAAGATGAGACCGCCGAGAAGCTCGTTGATATCGAGGTCGATCATGCCTTCATCATTGAGTTCCGCAACAAGACCGTATACGGAAGCAAGAAGGTTGAGGATTGCTACGGACAAGCCGTTTGCGTTGATGAAGTACAGCAGGTTGGTAATAAGGTCAAGAGCGAAGCTGATGACAGACTTAATATCCATTGCAAGTACATTTTCAACAAAGTCAGCAACTGCACCGAGGATTGCGGTCATCTTGCCTTCGAAGGTGTCGATACCGTCAACAGAAGGTGCGTCAATGCCGAGTGCTTCAAGGAGAACGCCGAGACCGTACTTGTAGCCTTCGGAACCTGCAAGGACAAGGAGATCTTCCTTGCCTGTTGCACTGTCGTGGAAGAACTTGTAGCTGCCGCCGAACAGAAGCCAATCAAGGAGACCGGAGATCGGTTCGAGGATATCTACCAAGCCTGCGACGAATGCATCTGCATTGGAACCGAGGAAGGTGTAGTCAGGCATATTTTCTGCGGTGTAAGCACCGAGATCAAGTCCGAGGAGACCGTCAACAGAAGTAATGATGGTCATGTAATCATCAAGACCTGCAAGAAGATCGATCAATGCATTCTTGATGCTGTTGAGGTTAGCAGCCGTGAAGAGTTCAACGCCGCCGATGAGATCGTTGAGAGATTCAACATCTTCACCGAGAATTGTAGCCAACAGGCCGGGCACTGCAGCAACCAGATTTTCAGCTGTTGCTTCATCCCAGTTGTTTGCATAAGTCAGGTAGTTCTTGAACTTGGCTTCGGGAAGAACGATAGAGGTGATAACATCCTTATCGCCTACCTTTTCGGTTGTTACGGTACCGCCCATGTAGTTCCAGTTGTAGTACAGGTAATCCGGTACGTATACACCAAGTTCCTTGATAAGCTTGACGATGTCAACCAGTGAGAAGCCTTCAAGACCAAGCATATCGTTGAGAACTGCAGCGTTGTTTGTATTTTCGTCTGCATAGAAGAGAACTTCAAGTACAAAGCTGACAAGGATTGTGAACATATCAGCCATGTCTTCCACTCTGGTTTCACCGTAGACAGTCATGTCATCGGAGAAGCCCATTCTGAATGCCTTGTAACCGGCAACAGAATCATAAGCGGTAATTTCACCCATGTAGAAGTTCAACAGCTTGTTGTCGGTGACAACTTCTGTGAATTCAAGACCGGTGAAGTATTCAACGATTTCGAAGACAACCAGAAGGTTGGTCTTTTCAATGTTGAGCTTGTAATCAAGTTCGCCGTCGCCATCCTTATCTTCGAACAGAAGGCCGCTGAGAAGTTCGTTGAGATCGAGTTCCAGAATGCCCTTGTCGTTCAGAGTCTGAACCAGCGAATACGGAGAAGCAAGAAGGTTGAGAAGCATGACGGAGAGACCGTTTGCATTGATGAAGTACAGAAGTTCGGTTACAAGGCTGAGAACGAAGTTGATTGCTTCGTCAAGCTTCATTGCGAACAGATCGTTGATGAATTCACCGACATAGGTGAGAACTGCATCGATTGCTGCAGCGTTGTCAAGATTGTCCACAGAGGGAGCTGCCTTACCGGTGAGAGCTTCGAGAAGCACACCGAGACCGTACTTGTAGCCTTCGGAACCGGGCAGTTCAAGCAGGTTGGAAGCATCTTCTGCCTTATGGAAGAATGCATAGGAATCACCGAACAGGAGCCAGCCAAGCAGGCCGGAGATCGGAGTGAGCAATGTAACAAGTCCGTCAACGAAGAGGTCGATGTTATCGCCTTCATAATCGAAGTCAGCGATTGTTGCATATGCACCGAGGTCAACACCAAGCAGGCCGTCAACAGCAACGATGAGATCCATGTAGTCTTCAAGGCTTGCAAGAAGATCAACAAGCATATCCTTGATGCTGTTCAGGTTTGCTGCGGTGAAGATATCAAGGCCGCCGCCTACAAGGAGAACGATAAGGTCATTGACAGTTGCATCTGCACTGATTTCGGTACCGGTGAGAGCAAGGATGTCAACAAGAAGAGTGGGCAGGTTGCCGATGAGAGCTTCTGCAGTTTCTTCGTTCCAATCGTTATTGTAGGTCAGATAGTTCTTGAATGCAGTGGACGGAAGCGTGATGGAGGTGATGTTACCGTTTGCATCGGTGGTAGCTTCACCGTTCATGTAGTTCCAGTCGTAAGTTCTGTAAGTGATGTTGATGCCGAGTTCGCGAAGAATTGCAACGATCTGTGCAATGGAGATGTCTTCGCTGCCGATCATTTCGTCGATCACTTCAGCGTTGCCCGGGAAGAGCAGAAGTTCAAGAGCGAAGCTGATGATGATTGTTACAAGGTCAGCCTGGTCTTCTACTCTGGTCTGGCCGTAAACGGTCTGATCAGCAAGGCTCATTCTAAAGCCTGTGTAACCTGCAACGGAGTTATATGCATTGATTTCGCCCATGTAGAACTGTTCAAGCTTATAACCATCCTTGAATTCGCCGTTTGCATCCGTACCGGACAGCCAGGATGTGATTTCAAGGCCGAGAAGCTGTTCAACAACTTCAATGATGACAAGCAGGTTGATGTGTTCGATGTCAAGCATGTAGTCGGGAGTACCGTCTTCATTCTTATCTTCGAACAGCAGACCGCTGAGAAGTTCGTTGAGGTTCAATTCAAGCAGACCGCTTGCGTTGAGATCTTCAACTGCGTTGTATGCGCAACCGAGAAGGTTGATAACTGCAACGGATACACCGTTTGCGTTGATGAAGTACAGCAGGTTTGCAACAAGATCGAGAACAAAGTCAATGGCCTGTTCAAGATTCATTGCCAATATGCTGTCTACGAAGGCAATGATGTAGGTGAAGATAGCATCGAGCTTTTCTTCGGTGGTAGCAAGGCCATCCACGTCGGGAGCTGACTTACCAGTAAGAGCTTCAAGCAGGACACCAAGACCGTACTTGTAGCCTTCTGCACCGGCAACAGTGATCAGATCCTTGAGATCTTCTCTGCCTTCATAATATGTCTTGTTGTAGTAGAAGAATTCGTAGTCGCCGCCGAACAGCAGGAAGTCGATGAGACCGGAGATGGGAGCAAGAAGCTCAACAAGTCCGTCAACGAACTGTGCGGAAGCACTTTCGCCTTCGACAAAGACGAATTCGTCAATTTCATCGTATGCAGCCAGGTCAACACCGAGGATGCCGTCAACAGTTGTTACAAGACCCATGTAATCATCAAGGCTTGCAAGCAGATCAACAAGAGCTGTTCTGATGCTGTTGAGGTTTTCTGCGGTGAAGAGTTCAAGACCGTTGCCGCTGAGAGCGACTACAATGTCATTGACTGTGCTGGTTTCGGTGAGACCGTCGCCAAGCAAGGAAACAAGGAGTCCGGGCAGTTCAGCCATAAGGCCTTCTGCTGCTTCTTCTGTCCAGTTGTTTGCATAGGTCAGGTAGTTCTTGAATCCATCGGTCGGAAGAACGATGTAAGCAATCTTACCGTCAATCTTGGTGACTTCAGCACCGTCCATGTATGCCCAGTTGTAATATCTGTAGTCTACGGGGATGCCGAGTGCTGCAATGAGTTCAACGATGGTGACAACGGAGAAGTCTTCGCTGCCGATCATTTCGTCGATAACAGATGCATTGCCTTCATAGAGCAGTGCTTCAATTACAAAGCTGAGGATGATGGTGATAAGGTCAGCCTTATCTTCGGCAACACCTGCACCGTAGGTGGTTTCACCGTTTGCAAGACCCATTCTGAATGCCTTATAACCGGCAACAGAGTCATAAGCGGTGATTTCACCGATGTAGAACTTCTGCAGCTTGTTGTTGCCGACAACATCCGTGAATTCGAGACCGGTGAAGTATTCTACGATTTCGAAGATCATGAGAAGGTCGATCTTTTCAATGTCGATTACGGGAGCTGTCTTGGATTCATCCGTGAACAGAAGACCGCCGAGAAGTTCATTGAGATTAAGCTCAAGGATACCTTCTTCATTGAGTGTAGCAACAAGCGAGTAAGCACCTGCAAGGAGGTTGAGAACTGCAACGGAAACACCGTTTGCATTGATGAAGTAAATGAGTTCTGCAATCAGGCTGAAGATGAAGTCGATTGCATCGCTGAGTTTCATAGCAAATACTTCTTCTACGAATTCACCGACGAAGAGAAGAACTTTTTCGATTGCTGCAGCATTGTCAAGACCGTCAACAGAGGGAGCAGTCTTACCGGTAAGAGCTTCAAGAAGAACGCCCAGACCGTACTTATAACCTTCTGCACCGGGCAGTTCAAGCAGGTTATCTGCAACACCGTCGTTATTAGCATCGGTATTGTTCTTATGGAAGAATGCGTAGGAGTCACCGAACAGCAGCCAGCCAAGCAAGCCGGAGATCGGAGCAAGAAGTTTTGCAAGACCCTTGAAGAACTGTTCGGATGCAGGATCGGTTTCGTTGAATACGAAGGTATCCATCTTGGAGTATGCTTCAAGGTCAAGACCGAGCAATTCGTCAACAGCACAGATAAGATCCATGTAATCTTCAATACTTGCAAGAAGATCAACAAGCATATCCTTGATGCTGTTCAGATTGTCTGCGGTGAAGAGTTCAAGTTCGCTGCCTGTAAGAGTAACGATAATGTCGTTGACGGTGGATTCAGCATTGATGCCTTCCATGCCGACAAGAGCAAGGATGTCAACAAGAAGAGTGGGCAGGTTGCAGAAGAGTGCTTCAGCCGTGTCTTCGTTCCAATCGTTTTCATAGGTCAGGTAGTTCTTGAATGCGGTTGCGGGAAGCTTAATGGAAACAAGGTTGCTGTTTTCATCATAGGTTGCTTCGCCGTCCATGTAGTTCCAGTTGTAGCCGAGGTAGCCCGGTACACCGAGGTTTGTAAGAAGAGTGACGATTCCTGCAATGGAGAAGCCTTCACTGCCGATCATTTCGTCAAGGACCTTCGGGTTGTTGCCGTGCATGAGGACTTCAAGCAGGAAGCTGAGAAGGATCGTGATGAAGTCTGCTCTGTCTTCTACAGCACCGACACCGTAATCGGTGTAACCATCTGCGAAGGTCATCTTGAATGCGGGCCATTCAGCAACGGAATCGTATGCCTTGATCTGGCCGATGTAGAACTTATCAATCTTGTTAGCTGTTACAACGTCAACGATTTCAAGACCGACGAAGTATTCGACGATTTCAAAGATCATGAGAAGGTCGATCTTTTCAATGTCAATTACAGGAGCCGTCTTGGTTTCATCTGTAAACAGAAGACCGCTGAGCAGTTCATTCAGATCAAGGTCAAGGATGCCTTCATCATTGAGAACGCCGACAAGGTTGTAAGCAACTGCAAGAAGGTTAAGCACTGCAACGGAGAGACCGTTTGCATTGATGAAGTAGATGAGGTTCGGGATCAGACCGAGGATATAGTCAATGGCTTCGCGGACATTCTTATTGAAGATACTGTCAATGAAGTCTGCAAGAGCATTGAGGATTGCGGTCATCTTGCCTTCGAAGGTAGCGATGTCGTCAACCTTGGGAGCAGCAACACCGAGAGCTTCGAGGAGAACTGCAAGACCGTACTTGTAACCTTCAGCACCGGTAAGAACGAGCATATCGTCCGTTGTACCGTCATTGTCGGTATCGAGGCTGTCGCGGTGGAAGAATTCGTAGCTGTCGCCGAACAGCAGCCAGCTGAGGAGACCTTCCAACGGAGCAACGATTTCAACAAGACCTTCGATGAATGCGGTGCGGTCTGCACCCGTGAAGGTTGCGGGAGTCATGTTCTGGTATGCTGCGATATCAAGACCGAGCAGACCGTCAACTGCGGTAACAATGCTCATGTAATCTTCGATGCTTTCAAGCAAGCCTGCAATAGCATCCTGGATTGCATTGAGATTTTCAGCAGTGTAGAGTGTGAATTCGGTTTCACTGCCACTGAGAGCGGAAACGAGACCGCCGACTGTGGAGGTACCGGTGATGTTTTCATCAACAAGGCCGAGAACCATGACAAGGATGTCAACGAGAGCTGCATCAAGACCGGAAGCAACTTCTTCAGACCAGTTGTTGCCGTAGGTCAGATAGTTCTTGAATGCATCAGCAGGAAGCTTGATGCCTGTCAGATTACCGTCTGCATCCTTGATTTCTTCGCCGCCCATGTAGTTCCAATCGAACTCAATGTAATCGATATCAATGCCGAACTTATCAAGCAGATCAATGATTGCTTCGAGGTCAAGGTCGCCACCGATCATTTCACCGAGAACAGCTGCGTTCTTGACGGTCTTGGTTTCGGTGTAGACGAACTTGAGATCACCGACAACGATTTCTTCATCGTGTACGGCTTTCTTGAAGTAGCCGACTGCTGTCTCTTCGGTTGCGGTCCAGACATCGTCTTCCATGGTATAAACCGTGTAGACATCCTGGCTGCCTTCGAACATGACAGTTTCAAGCAGGAAGCTTACAAGGATGGTGAAGAAGTCAGCCTTATCTTCAACCAGAGTTTCGCCATAGGTGGTTCTGCCGTCAGCAAACTGCATACGGAATGCGGTTTCACCGGAAGCAGAGGTGTAGGATACGATTTCGCCCATGTAGAACTTATCAAGCGACCAGGTTGTTACAACATCGTTGAACATGAGGCCGGTGAAGTTTTCTACAAGACCGAAGATGTACTTGAGATCAGTCTTTTCAATGTTGATCGGGTAGTTCAGAAGACCGGTCAGCAGAGCGTTGAGGTCAAGTTTGAACAGGCCGCTTTCATTGAGAATACCGACAAGGTTATAAGCAACACTCAGGGTGTTGAGAAGTGCAACGGATACACCGTTTGCATTGATGAAGTAAACAAGTTCAGTGAGCAGATTGAAGATGAAGTCGATGCCGTCATCAAGAGTCTTGTTCAGCAAGCCGGTAACAACGTTAAGAAGCTTGTTGAGGATTGCCTTCATGGTGGCTTCGGTATCAACAACACCGTCTACTCTGACAACTGCAGGAAGTGCTTCGCCAATGATGGCTTCAAGCAGATATGCAAGACCTTCTTCGTAGCCGTTGCCGCCTGCAAGTTCGATGAGATCATCGATTGTGCCGTTGCCGTCGATATCCTGATTCTGGAAGAAGAATGCATAGGAATCGCCGAACAGGAGCCAGTCGAGGATGCCTTCGATGGGAGCAAGGATGGTCCACAGACCGTCTACGAACTTAGCGGTATCGCTGCCTTCATAGGAGAAGTCTGCCATGGTGGTGTATGCACCGATGTCAAGACGGAGCAGACCGTCAACAGCGGTGATGATGCCCATGTAATCTTCGATGCTGACAAGGAGATCCTTGAGAGCGTTCTTGATCATGTTCAGGTTTTCTGCGGTGAAGAAGTCAAGACTGAATTCTACGCCGAGAGCCTTGATGACATCATTGATGGTTGCGGTTGCGGGATCGATGGTGACGTCACTGTCAATGATATGAAGTACATCAGCAAGGATCTGCGGCAGACCCAGAATCAGGGATTCTGCAGTTTCTTCTGTCCAGTCATTCTTATAGGACAGATAGTTCTTGAATGCATTTGCGGGAAGGGTGATAGCGGTCAGATTGCCGTTTTCATCCTTGGTTTCGGTGCCGCCCATGTAGTTCCAGATGAAGTCGAGATACTTGATGGGAAGTCCTGCCTTCTTGAGCAATTCAACAATCGTTACGATGGAGAAGTCTTCAAGTCCGAGAAGTTCATCAAGAGCTGCAGCATTGCCGTTGTAGAGAAGAATATCTACAAGGAAGCTGAGGAGGATGGTGAGCATATCGCCTGCATCTTCTTCATTGGAGAACTGCATGAAGTAGGTGGTAGCACCGGAGCCGGAATCGGTGTTCTTTTTGATTTCACCGATGCGGAAGGTATCGATCTTGCTGCCGGTGATGTTGCCGTCTGCATCATAGACTGCGAACAGGTCGGTGATTTCAAGACCGGTGAAGTATTCAACAATGCCGAATACCATGAGCAGGTCGATGTGTTCAATGTCAACATAAGGAGCTTCCTTACCTTCTTCAGTGAACAGACCGCTGATGAGTTCGTTGATGTCGAGGTCAAGGCCGAATGCCTTGATATCGTCAAGCAGGTGGTAAACAGCCTGAACGGTATTGATGATGGATACGGAGAGACCTTCAGCATTGATGAAGTAAATCAGGTTCGGGATGAGTGCGACAACTTCGTTGATCGGATTTGCGAGGATTTCGTCAACTCTGTTGAACAGGGACATGACAAGGTCGTCGATGAATGCTTCGCAATCATACTTGCCGGTTTCAGCGATGAGGTATTCATCTCTGGTCTTCATGCCGGTTGCATTGGGATCGTCGGGATCGGTGCAGCCGAGAGCTTCAAGAAGAAGTACAAGACCCTTGCTGTAACCGTCGGCACCGTTGATGACCAACTTATCCTGTATACCGGTTGCATTGTCGTGGAAGAATGCGATTTCATCGTCGAACAGAAGCCATGCAAATACGCTTGCAACGGACTTCAGGAGATAAGAGAGACCTGCAACGAAGTCATTTCTTGCATCAGCTTTGTTTTCGCCGCCGATGATGAAGTACTTGACTTCTTCTGTTTCGAATGTAGCAGAGAACTTATCTTCCTTATCTGTGCCCTGATATTCGTAGTATTCGTCATACAGGACAGTATCTTCTGTGGCAACCCATGTGCCGGTTGCTTCGTCATAAACATTGACGGTGTAGATTTCAAGTACTGCAGTGAATGCATCCAGACCTGCTTCGTTATCGAGGACAGGTACAACAACTTCACCTGCGAATTCATATTCACCGGTTGCAGTATTGAAGACCTTTGCATAGTCAATGAAGCCGATTCCGCTGAATCTTGCAAGGTTGACGCCGAGAATCATGTCGATGAGATCGATAAGGATTTCATCAAGAGAGGACAGCAGACCCTGAAGAGCTTCGGAAATGGTTGCAAGAAGTTCTGCATTGTAGATTGTGAAGGAGTTAGCAATGAGATCAGCTACGGAAGTGAACTCGGAACCGCTGAGGCTGAGAACGGTGGAAACGATAGCATCAAGACCGCTCATGATGGCATCTGCGGTTTCATACTGCCAATCGTTTTCGTACAGCAGGTAGTTGAGGTCACGCGGGATGAGCGTAATGTCACCGGTTTCTGTATTGAGAGTACCGCAGTAATCCCAATCGATGCCGAGGTAGTCAATCTTGACACCCTTCTTGGTCAGAAGGTTGACAATCTGCTGTACCATACCGTCGGTGCCGAGCATTTCTTCGAGAACAGCAACGTTGTTGATTGCAACAGTGTTGGTGTAGACATATCTCTTTGCACCTGCGGTTGCGGTGGCAGCGGTTGCACCGTTGATGTAAACGGTTTCACCGTCAAGAACCTTGGTCATGAAGCCGTTGACGGTTACGGGTGTTGCAACGCCTTCAACTTCTTCGGTTACAGCGGCCCAGGTGCCGTCTTCGCCGAGAGTCTGGAGTGTGTAGACATCCTGATAGCCGTTGTAAAGAGCAATTTCAAGAACGGTGCTCAGGAGGATGGTGATCATGTCGCCCTTGCCTTCGTCTGTGGTGTAACGCATCTTGTATGCAGCTTCACCGCAAGCGGAGTCGTAAGCATAAATTTCGCCGACGTAGAACTTTTCGAGCTTGTTGACATCATCAACGGTGAATACGTTGGTGATTTCAAGACCGACGAGCTGTTCTACGATCTGGAAGATTGCAGTCAGGTCAAGCTGTTCAATGTTGATACCTTCAATACCGAGGAGACCGCCGATAAGAACATTGATGTCAAGGGACATATCAATGATGCCGGCCTTGTCAACATATTCAAGCATACCGTAAACAGCACCGAGCAGGTTGATAACTGCTACGGACAGACCGTTTGCATTGATGAAGTAGAGAAGTTCGGGAAGGAGATTGAATACTTCTTCAACAGGATTTGCAAGGATTGCATCGACTCTGTCAAGCAAGCTGGTTGCAAGTTCGGTGATAAAGTAGTCAACATCATAGGTACCGTCAAGAAGTTCATAACGATCCTTGGGCATCATGCCGGTTGCACCGTAAACGGCGGGATCGACGCAGCCGAGTGCTTCGAGCAGGAGTGCAAGACCCTTGCTGTAGCCGTCAGCACCTGCAAGTCGGATGATGTCAACGGGCTCGCCGTCAACATATTCGTGATAGTTGAAGAAGGAGATGTCGTCGCCGAAGAACAGGAATGCGATCAGGCTCTTGAGAGCACCAAGGATGTAGGAAATACCGACAATGAAGTCTTCCTTGGCTTCGTTTTCTTCGGTAGCTGCATCATCAGCAGAAACAACATAGAAGATGTATTCGGTGTTGACGTTTTCTTTGTAGACGTACTTGACAGTTGCGTCTTCTTCGTCAGCAACTTCTGCACCGTTTACAGACTGGGTATAAGTACCGACAACGTATTCGCCGGTTGCTGCCCATTCATTGGTTTCTGCGTTGAGTTTGTAGATTTCGTAGGATTCTTCAACAAGGGTGTAAGCGAAGCTGTCAAGAGCAAGATCGGTGCCGGGAACAACCGTCACTGCGGTCTCATTGTAGGTAGCAGCGCCGTCTACATAAAGGTCAGCTTCGTCAATGAAGCGGATGCCTTCGAGTCTGGAGAGATCCAGTTTGAGCATGAGGTCGATGAGTTCAACGAGGTCAGCATTGACAATATCATAGAGCTGTTCGGTGAGACCGACGATCATGTCAAGGTATTCTGCTGTGTACAGCGTGAAGCTGCCGGACAGCATATCTGCAAGAGAATTGTAATCGGAAACCATGCCGATAACGGTGTCAACGATTTCGGGAAGTTCATCATTCAGAGTATCTGCAAGTTCTTCGGTCCAATCGTTGTTGTAGCTCAGATAGTTGAGTCTGCGGCCGTCAAGCTTGATATCACCGACATTGTACTTGCCGTCGGGATCTTCAACAGCCTTGTTTTCTTCGGTGATGGTGACACCTGCGTAATCCCAGTCAACGGTCAGGTAGGTGACATCAATAACACCAAGGCTGATCAACAGATCAACGATCATAGCGATCATACCGTCTGTGCCGAGCATTTCGTCAAGAACTGCTGCGTTGGAGAAGGTCTTGGTTTCACCGTTTTCGGTGTAGGTGTACTTATAGGTTGCAGCTTCAAGCAGGTAGGACAGAAGGATGGTGAGCATATCGCCGCGATCTTCTGTGCGTGCTTCTGCATATTCTGTATCAGCATTGAATGCCATCTTGAATGCAGGCTTACCGGAGCCGGATTCGTAACGGACAACAGCGCCGATGTAGAACTTGGAAATGATTTCGATACCGTCCATCCTGTCGGTGACTTCAACATAACCGTCGCGGTCATCGTCATTCAGGAAGGTGTGCAGGTCGAGACCGAGCAGACCTTCAACAATGGAGATAACAACACCGATGTTGACATTGTCGATATCGAACGGGCCTTCGATTGCTTCGCCTTCGGCAGCTTCTTCATCAGACAGCAGACCATTGACAAGGTCATTGACAATCTGCTTGACGTCAAGGCTGAAGCCGAGATCCATCTTGTTGACTTCTTCAAGAAGTGCAAGTACGGATGCAAGTGCGTTGGTGATAGCAACGGTCAGACCATTTGCATTGATGAAGTACAGAAGTTCCGGAATGAGATCAATGATCTGATCGATCGGATCTGCAAGGATTTCGTCAATGCGGTTTGCAACTGCTGTGAGAAGGTCTTTCAGACAAGCAACGCTGTCGTAGGAACCGTCTGCCTTCTTATAGGTATCAGCAGTGTTCAGACCGTCCTTGCCTTCTGCATGGATACCGAGTGCTTCGAACAGATATACGAAGCCTTCGCTGTAGCCGTTTGCACCGGGCAGCTTGATGAGGTTCTGAGTACCGGTTGCGTTATCGGTGAAGAATGCAATGTCTTCGCCGAACAGCAGCCAGTTGAGAATCGGATTCAGCGGAGCAAGGATTTCGCAAAGTGCGTTGACAAAGCTTTCCTTTGCTTCGTTGACATCGGTGGTTGCGGGATCATCTTCTTTGAATTCGGTGTACTGACCAAGCTTGGAAACAGTTGCTTGTTTTGCATCCTTCAGATACTTATAGGTTACGGCTTCTTCGCCTTCGCCTTCAGTGAATTCAGCATTGGGAGTGAATTCGAGTGCCTGACCGAGGTCAAGAACATATTCAGAGGTTTCTTCCCATTCGCCGGTTTCGGCATTGAGCTTCCAAAGGGTGTACTTGTCAACCTGCTTGGGTTCGAGATCAGCCTGCAGGAGATTGCCGACAAGGTCAATCCACAGCGGTTCAATTTCGAACAGCAGTTCGGTGAGCATGACGGAGATGGATTCAAGGTATTCTTCCTTGTAGAGGGTGAAGTCATCGCCGAGGAGCATTCCGATGAGGTCAACATCTTCTTCGCCGGTAATAAGGCTCACGACAGCAGCAACAATGTCATCAAGGTCATTGCCGAGTTTTTCAGCAAGGCCTTCGCTCCAGTCATTGCTGTAAGACAGATACGTGACATAGCGGTTGAGAGAAGTCAGATCAATGGAGGTGATAACCTTTTCGCCATTGATTTCTGCTTCGGTGACTTTACCGCCCATGTAGTTCCAGTTGATATCGGTATACTCAATGTTCAGCGTGGTGGTGAGAAGCTTAACGATGGAGCTTACAAGGCCATCCGTGCCGAGCATTTCGTCGAGAGCAACAGCATTATCGATGCCGTTTGCTGCATCCGTGTAAGCAACAACTTCGAGAAGCATGTTGATGATAACGGTCAGCATATCAGCTCTGGACTGTGCATCACCCGTACCGTAACCCATCTTGAATGCAAGGTCACCGTTGGAGGATTTGAATGCGGAAATCTGACCAAGGAAGAAGTTGTCAAGCTTTTCGGGAGCAAGCGTGCCGTCAGCCTTCTTGAACACGTCGGTGATTTCAAGACCGGCAAAGCCTTCGACAAGTCCGAATACAGCCATCAGATCAAGGGTCAGCTCGCCTTCTGCATTGAAGAGGCTGAAACCTTCGGGAAGATCTGCACTTTCAAGTGCCATGTCAAGCAGGCTCTTGAGAGAGATATCGTCTTCGATGAGACCCATGTTGTTGACTTCATCAAGCAGACCGAGGAATCCGCCGACAAGGTTCTGGACAGATGCTGCCAGACCGTTTGCGTTGATGAAGTAAATCAGGTTCGGGATAAGTGCAAGAACCTTGTCAATCGGAGTGCCGGAAGCATCCGTCTTGAGCAGGGACATGACATAGTTGAGAACTGCAACGAGGATATCGTCGAGGATATCTTCACTCTTGTAAGTGAGAGCAGGATTGCTTACGTCGGGAAGCTTGTCAGCGGGAACGCCGAGTGCTTCAAGAATCGGGACAAGACCGTTGACGTAGCCCTTGTTGCCGGGGATCTTAAGGAGATCCTGTGTGCCGGTTGCACTGTCATGGAAGAATGCAAACAGGTCATCACCGAACAGGAGCCAATCGAGCAGCGGGAATGCGGGTTCAAGAACCGAGCAAAGTGCCTTTGCAAAGTCTTCTGTGTCGTAATTGTCAACGATGTAGTATTTGGTTGCAACATCGTTGATGCTGATGGTGCCGTCTTCATTGAGGACGGAGTACGGTACGGTGTAGGTGAAGTATTCAAGACCGTTTGCATCGGTTGCAACAGTGACTTCAGCCTTGTTGACAACGAGTTCAACAGTGGTCTTGGTTGCTTCGTCGAAGATGACATTGCCGTCTTCGTCGGTGGTTGTTGCAGTGTACGTATCATAGCTGGACGTCCATGCGGTGATACTGGTCTCACTGTCAGTTACCATATCAACGAATCCGATGCCGTCCCATACGGACAGATTGATGTTAAGAAGCACATCAAGAAGATCCGTGATGGCCTTGTCAAGACCGCCGAGAAGACCGGACAGCATTTCGAACAGAGACTGTGCGGTTGCACCGGACAGGAATCCGCCGAGAAGTCCGCCGAGCAGATCGTCAAGCGTCTGCGGTTCTTCGCCTTCAGAGGCTGTCATTTCAAGGATGGTATTGACGATGTTGCTCAGGTTTGCATCAAGAGTATCAGCAAAGCCTTCGCTCCACCAGTTGGGATAGTTGAGGTAGTTGATGGTGTTGTCTGCTCTGTATTCAACAGCAATCTTGTCGCCGTCGAAGTCAGCAGGCAGATTTTCGAGGTCTACACTCTTATCGAAGTAGAACCAGTCGATCGGAACTTTCTTAGCCTGGGTGTACTTACCGGTCAGGAAGTCAAGGATGCCGTCAAGAGCACCTGCTTCCATTTCGAGCATGGTTGCAAGAGCATCGGCATTGACATACTCACCGTCTACCTGATATTCGAGAACATCAAGCACGAAGCTGAGAACGATGGTGATAAGAGCAGCACGGTCTTCCGTGGGAAGAAGGTTGCCGTTTGCATCCGTTTCGGTGCTGATGGTATCGAGAACCATCTTGTATGCAAGGTAGTTAGCAAAGTAGGTATTACCGGTTGTTTCATCGGTAATGTATTCGCCGCCTTCGGAGACATACTGCTGGATATCGCCGAGGTAGAAGTAGTCAAGCTTGGTGCCGACAACTTCATTGATCTTCATACCGGTGATGGCTTCAACAAGTGCAAAGATATCTTTGAGCTTGAGGTTGTTGATATCGAACTTGTAGTTCGGATCAACAAGCATGTCTTCGAACAGACCGGTGATGATGGAGTTGATATCAATCTTGGTATCGCCGAGCATACCGGTTTCTTCAAGAGCTGCAAGGATATTGAGGACGAAGCCTGCAATGTTGTTGATAGCAACACCGAGACCGTTGGAGTTGATGAAGTAGATGAGGTTCGGAAGAACTTCGTCGAGCACAATGTTGATCGGATCGGAAAGGATTTCGTCAACTCTTGCAAATACGGAGCTCAGAACGTCATAAACAGCCTGTTCAACGTCGATGGTACCGCTCTGTGCGTCGGTGTAGTATTCAACGGAGTGCAGGTTTTCGCAGCCGATGGCTTCAAGCAGAAGCACAAGACCTGTGCTGTAGCCGAGACCGCCGTGGATGGTAAGAAGAACGTCTGCATTGACAACATACTTCTTGTTGCCGTCAACGTATTCCTTACCGTACAGACGGTATGCCATATCGGTTACACCGTCAACGGTAACCATGGCGTCACCGGCAAGCGTGCCGTTGGGAGTCCATGTTGTGCCGTCGGTGGTTACATAGACATCATAATAGAAGTTGTCATTGGAGGGATCATCGTCATAGCCCATGCCGTGGCCTACGAAGAATTCGTATTCCTGACCGAACAGGAGCCAACCGAGGACTCTGGAGATGGAGCCGACAAGCATGGACAGACCGCTTACGAAGTCTTCTCTGTCTTCTGCAACATCGGTTGTGTTTTCGTCGTCGGGACGGACGAAATAGTACTTGACGTTGGTTTCAGCCTTACCGGGTGTGACTTCACCGGTCTGCTTGTTGCATTCGTCATCGGTATGATAGGTAGAAGTGAAGTAATACAGTTTTACTTCATCGTCCCAAACAAGCTGAGAAACAAGGTCTTCAGCCTTGATTTCAACAACGTTTTCGGTTTCCTTGAACTTGTATTCTGTCCAGTCGTCCGAAGAATCGTCGGGAGTGCCGTTGTCATTAATGACGGGGTTGCCTTCTTCATCCGTTGCATAACCGTCAACAACATACGTGTTGTAGGTGTATGTGAATGCCTTGTAGGTGCTTACAACTTCCATGACGGGATCGCCTGTCTCTTCATCAAAGACAAGGTTGCCGTTGTCATCTGTTTTCTGTGCTTCGACAGGAACATCGGAGTAGGAAGCAAAGCGGTAGTCATTCCACTCGGAGATAGATACACCGAGAAGAGCGTCAACAAGGTTGAAGATAACTTCGTCAAGAGATTCCATCAGACCTGCTACAAGAGAGCGGATGGATTCAAGGGAGTTACCGTTATAGATGTCGAGCATGCCGCCGAGAAGTTCGGAAATATCGGTTTCTTCTGCGCCGGTCATTGCAAGTACGGTTGCAACAATGTCTTCAATACCGTATGCAAGATATGCAGCGGTTTCATAAGTCCAGTCGTTGCCGTAGGTCAGGTAGTTGATATCACGGACAGGAATGTTTTCATCCTTATGACCGCTCTGGATGTAATCGCCGTCATCGGGAGTGAAAACAACATCCTGTTCTCCATAGTACCAGTCAACACCCTGGTAATCGGTGAACTGGGTATCGAGCATGCCGAGAACGGTTTCAACAATACCGGGCTTGCCTTCTTCAGCACCGATGAGCTTGTCGATGGCAGCAGCGTTGTTGTATGCGATGATCTCGGTGTCTACATAGACATAACGGTAGTAGTCACCGGTGGACCACTTGCCGAACGGATCGTCAACGATTGCACCGTCGATTGCCTTGGTGTACTTACCGAGCAAGGTATTGGTGGTTGTAAAGTCGTAGTAGGTTACAGCAGTTTCTGTGTAAGCAAGATCATCATAATCTACAAAGCTATAGGTTACGACTTCTGCTTCTTCATCAGAATCTTCTTCCACGATCTTTGTCAGCGTGATTGCGTCACCGGTGTCAGCAAGCGTCCATTCGGACATGTTGTAGCTGACCTTATCGGTTGTGCCGTTGTTGTCATAAGAAATGACATAGTAGTTTTCTACGTTTTCAGTTACGGTGAGACCAACATAATCATCAGGATCGTATGTGATCGTGTCAACGACAACTGCAGTACCTGCAACTTCGCTGTATTCATACTTGGAAAGGACATAGATACCGTCTTCAACAGTAAGAACTCTGTCTGTGCTGCTGTAAGTTTCGGTGGAAGTTACATCTTCCCAAGTTGCCTTATCATCGTGGGAAACCTGAATCTTATAGGTATCCTTTGCATAATTGCCTTCATCCATGAGAACTTCAACAATGATGCTCAGCAGGATGGTGATAACGTCAGCCTGGTCTTCCTTGTCGGTAAGAACCATTCTGTAAGCAGCTTCGCCGTTTGCAGACATGAAGTACTGCATTTCGCCGACATACAGCTTCTCAAGGAAGTGCAGGAGAGAATCATTGACGTGAATGCCGAGGAAGCTTTCGAGAACGCCAAATACTTCTGCAAGCGTGAGGTTGTTGATGTCAAGACTGATTGCTTCGTCAACAAGGTTGGCGAGGTTGATCTGATCTTCGGGGTCAAGAACAGCGTTAACAACACCAAGGAAGTCAGTGATGAAGACGATGAAGTTGTTGATGGAAGCGGAGATACCGCCGCTGTTTGCGAAGTAGATAACGTTTGCAAGCTTGTCGATGAGCCAGTCAACAGTGTTGACGGTGGTGTCGCCGTCTTCCATGTAGAACATATCATCCGCAGTGGGATTGATGATGGTATTGACAAATTCCTGCAGAAGGTCAACAAAGTATGCAAGGAATTCGTTGACCTTGATATCCTTGACGGTCTTGCCGTCTGTATCAAAGACATAGAATTCTTCAACAGCCTTGGGTTCGAAGCCGAATGCTTCAAGAATCGGAATAAGACCGTACTTGTAGCCCATGCCGCCGTTGAGGATGATGGAGTCATCACCGAAGTCATTCGGGTCGTCTCCGTCACCGTCAAGGTCGCCTTCTTTATCAAATACGATGTCATATGTTACGTTTCCGTTTACAACATTCTTTTCGTACTTGATGCCTTCACCCATGGTGAAGAAGAAGCGGTAGTCAGCACCGATAAGGAGCCAGCCAAGCAGATATGCAGCAGGCTGCAGAAGATCCGTGATGAAATCGAAGAATGCTTCTTCGGGATCGTCGGATTCGCTGATGCCGAAGTCATATTCGGTAACTTCCACATCAACCATTTCGGTTACGGGATCACCGTTTTCATCGAGTACGGGTTCACCGGTTTCTTCGTCAACGACTTCCTTTTCTTCCTGTTCGGTAGTAACAGAAGCAAATTCGGAGCCTACAACATATTCATAGGTTCTGATGCCGTTTTCGTCGATTTCGGTAACAACATGGTCAAAATACTTGTACCAACCGTACTTGCTTTCGTCGGTCTTGAGGATATCGTCGCCAACAAGGTCATCAGCGTTCTTCTTATCGCTGATAAGGTCGCCGGCAATCGTGGTGTTGATAAGGGTATCAACAAGCTGGAATACGACGGAGGGAAGCAGATTGAGAACAGATGTAAGAAGTTCAAGAATGGTACCTGCCATGTCATCCGTGAACAGCATATCGTTCAGCAGACCGTTGAGAAGGTCAGGAATGGTTTCATAGGTCTTGCCGTCGATTTCGATGAGACCTGCTACCATGTTGAAGATAGCATCAAGACTGTCATAGATGCCGTCAACGGTATCATAAGTCCAGTCGCTTACATAGGAAAGGTAGTAAATGGAGTGGTACATGCTAAGATCTGTAGTATCAGCATACAGCCACTTCATCTGATCTGCACTGCCGGTCCATTCTTCAACAGTACCGTCACCGTTGAAGTCGGCCTTCATGCCTTCCATCAGATAATCCCAGTTGGGAGTCTTGTACTCGAATTCAGATTCGGTGAACAGGAAGTCGAGTGCTGCAAACAGACCTTCGGAGCTGAAGTTATCGCCAAGCGTACCGGTACCGAAGATAAGCTTATCAAGTGCGGTACGGTTTGCATCAATATGAAGAAGGTCGAGCAATACGGACATGAGCAACGTGATGGAGTCAGGACCGTAGAAGTTGAGTCTCGTTGCTACGGGAGCAGATGCGGTGGAGCTCCAGGACTTGCCCTGTGCGTCAACGATGGTATCGTTCTTGATGCCGTCGCCGTTGATGTCGGTGAAGGAAACGGTGGACTTGGTGTTGTATGCTTCGATACCGTATTTTTCACCGCCGCGTTCGGTGGTCATGGAGATTCCTTCAAGTGCATAGTGGATCGTGGAGAACTTGAAGCCGAACAGGTTCTGAACGATCTGCAGGATCGCCTGGATAGAAAGATTCTTTACAGAAAGAATTTCAATCGCTGCAGGCGTGGTCTCGTTCTTATCCTTGGATGCATCATAGTGTTCTGCACCGTAGGAGTGTGCTGCCTTGAAAGCTTCGTATTCAGCAAGAGCAGCCGTATATTCGGCATAGTCATTGTTCAGCCAGTAGTTGTAGTCGTCAGGATTGGTCTCCTGATCGGGTGCTTCGGACAATACGGGTTCAGCGACTACGGTACAACCGCAATCGGGATCCGTCAGATTTTCATTGAGAGAATCATCATAATCGATCAGAAGATCGAACAGAAGATTCTTGAGGAGAGCATCCAGATCGAGGTCGAAGATGGGACGGATGGTGTCCACAAGAACGATTGCGAACTGAATGAAATTGAACAGCAGGTTGGAAATGAGGTTGGACTGCAGGCCGTAGAACAGGTTGGGAAGAAGGTCAAAGATCTTCTGCACCATGTTCTTGCCGCCTTCGTCATTGGTAACGAGCCAGTCGATCCAGGTGAAGAGCTGTTCGCTAAGATAGGTAATACCGGCAACGGCACCTGCGTTGGAGTAACCGCGGGCACTGTCATAAGTCGGGTCACCGGCAGAGGACATGGAACGTACATAGGTAAGATATTCAGCCGCACTCAGGAGGTCGGTCTGACCTGCTTCGGACTGCATATTGGGGCTGCAGATACCGAACAGTTCCCAAAGAGGAAGCAGAACGCTGTCGTAGGCATTGTAGCCGACGATGGTAAGAGCGCCGCCGAACAGTTGCGCATCTTCACCGAGGAGCAGGAGGTTGAACAAGGGAGCGAGGTCTTCCATCATGTACATGGAGAAGGATACGAAGAGTTCACGGGAATAGGTCTCAATGCGTTCCTTTTCGCCGTCTTTGTCCATGTCATAGTACACTTCGTACTCAAACTTATTGTAAGCACGTTCACCGGAAAGTGCTTCAGCCTGTGCTTCGGGAAGCGGATTACGCTTAACGGCAACATCCGGGAAATTGTCAACCCAAGCGGAGTTGGGAAGCTGATTGCCCTTGTATGCGTTTGCCTGATAATAGTGGTTGCTGGGGATATAGAATTTTACTTCTTTTCCGTCACCGGTCATATTATCAACGGTGGTCCAGGAACCGTCATAGGTATAGTAGGAACGGCCGACTACAAGTTCGGTTTCGTTGCCGTCTTCGTCGGTTTCAACCTTCTTTGCATCAGCATATTCAATGTAAGTAGTCGGGATCTTAATGTCTTCACCGAGATCGTCCGTACCGTAGGTGATAAAAAGGCGTTTGCCGCAGTTTGCACAGTTATAAGATCTGTATGTAGAGGGATCTGCGGCATAGGAGAAGGAACCGACGTACTGCGGATACCATTCAAGGAAGTCACCGGAACGGGCAACCTTGCCGGGCTTGAGATCGCCGTTTTCGTCGCGGATACCGCCGAGAACGACCGTGCCGTTTTCGTCTTCAACGTCCGTATCGGAGCAATACAGACATTCGAACTGCGGTACAATTCTGGTTTCAACACGGGTCAGATGCGTAGTGCCTTCGGGCAGACCGTTAGCAGCATCAAAGGGCTGGAAGTAACCGTCTTCGGCAAAATATTCACCGTAGAACATATAGCCGTAGGTTTCGAACCAGGAGTTAATGTCGATACCGAAGTTATTTTCAAGCAATCCGAGCACCTGTTCGGGCAGACCGCTCATGAGAGAACCTATGGTATAACCAAATGCTTCGATAACGTTCCATGCACCGTCGGAGGAGAACATTTCTTCGATCATGTTGCGAAGATATGTTGCAGCAGAGCCCTGACCGACAACATAGAAGTCATGATATTCCTTGCTGGTTTCATCAGTCAGCAACAGACCGAGAATAGCATCAACAAGACCGATGGAGTTTTCATAGAAGAATTCAGCCTTGTCAAGAGTCCAGTTGTTTTCATGGTTGAGGTATACGAAGTCAACAGCAGAGATGTCCTCTACGGACTTGAAGAAAATGCTGTCTTCACTCGGATACCACCAATCCCAGTTGTTCAGAGCATAGGGAGAGGAACCGTCCGTATACTTACCAACGTAAGCGGCATCGCCGCCGATAGCGGAGGTGTTGGTTGTATTCGGGCAGAAGATTTCAACGAGAGCCGCAATAACGTCTTCGGGGCTCATGTGCAGGAGAATCTGTTCAACATCGAGACCGATCATGTCAACCTTGATGGAACTCAGGTCAAGACCGAGAGCTGCAAGTCCGCCGCCGGAAGCAAAGTTGAGAACGAACTCAATGAGATAATAGAATACGTCTGCGACGTCAACGTCAACAGCCCAGAACTGACCTGCGGAAAGTTTGAGTGCTTCGTTGACATAGGTTCTGGAGGAACCGTAACGGGTAACGAGGTTACCGAGGGTTGCAATGGTGTTCATGTCAATCGTCGGCAGTGCCAAATCGGGCAGGAAGGTATGCAGAATACCGTTGATGTCGGTCAGCGGAGCACCGAGAAGTTCTTCAAGGTCAAGCATACCGCCGAGGTTGATATCAAAGCCGATCGGGAATACCATGCCGAGGATCCATTCAACCAGCCAGTCCTGATCGAGCAGCCATTCGGCAAGACCGGAAATACCGATAACACCGTAAGAACCGGCAGTGATGTTCAGGTTGTCGCCGTCGAACGCACCGACTGCTTCGTCGATGGTAAGTGTGATCTTCAGACGCTGAATCAAAGGATTGACCTGGTTTGTGGTCAGGAAGAGCATGATGTTGGGCAGGAGTTTCATGACTTCCTGAACGGGAGCCTTCGTCAGTTTATCAATAAGAGCATAAACGGGCGTGAACAAACAGTCAGCAAACTGTGCGGGTGTTGCGGAACTGCCGCTGACACCGAAGCTGCTGGAGAAGGGTTTTGCAGTGGTGGGATTGTAGTTGTTTACATAGTAAGGAGAAGTGGAGGTTGCGTAATCATTGTAGAACAAGGATTCGAACAGCCATACCCAAAGGTTGTTATAAAGGTCAAGACCGGTGATGGTCAGTTTTGCTTCGGAAACACCGAGTGATGCCGGCTGTGCTTCAACGGTAAGGTCGCCCTTGAAGACCGGGTCAACGTCGGGATAGAAAACATAGAGATAGGTAGCCCTGATGTAAGCAAAGCGTCCGGTGGACTTGGTGTAGTTATGACCGCAGAACAAGCACTGCAGCAGCGGAACGATGCCGCGGAATACGTCACCGATGATGGTCAGGAATTCGTTGAAGCGGGCATCGTTGTCTTCGATTTCGTCAAGTCCCCATTCAACACCATGGTATTCAAGTTCTTTACCGGAAATGGAGCCGTCTTTATTCAGGTCAAGTTTGGTCCAGTCATCGTTGATGCCGTTCAGAACACTTCTGACGGTTGCATACTGAGAAGCCTGGCTGCTTTCACCGAGCGAGGAAGCAAGCTGAGACGGGAACAGACCGAGACCGAGATCGCCGAAAACGGTTTTCAGCGGGAGGGGCGTGTAGGAACTGTTGACGCCGCCGGGCAGCATACCGTCGGTGTAGATATACAGTGTACCTTTGAACACAAGAGAGCCGTCATTGATATCAAGGCTCAGCGGTTCGGTTGCAAAGCCGTGCAGCAGGCCAACGAGAAGGTCAGTCAGCATCGGGAACAGGAGACCGACGATGGTGTTGATCATGCTGTCGGAGAATACAAGTTCACCGAGCATATCCTTGAGCCATTCGGTAAGGTTGGCAGCATCTGCATCGGGAGCGATCAGATCAATAAAGTCAGAAGAAGTAAGGAATGTGTCGAGTTTTGCGATCATCTCTTCCACGCGGTCAACGGACAGAACATAGTCGTCCTCTTCGCGGTTGGCAAGAGCTTTGCTGAAATCGGAACCTTCACGGGCAAGGTCGGCATAAGCCTGTGCGTGACGGATGACATAGTAACCGTCGCCGCCGACACCGTCACCGTTGCCGTCGTCGTAAGAGGTCTTCTGCTTGAGAGCTTCAATCAGGTTTGCGTTGAAGTCGTCAAACTTGGTCTTGCAATCGTCAAGGTATTCATACATTGTCTGCAGATAGCCTCTGCGGGTGGAATTGAATTCGCCTGCCTTGTTGACATCTCCATCATAACCGGTATAACCTGCACCTGCCCATGCAACGTAGTTATTGGAGGAACGGACATAAACGTTGTTGCCGGTGATCCAATAGTAGAGAGCATGGTCAATGGTGTTGATACCTGCATTGACAAGAGAGGAGTTACGAAGGGTGATGGAACCGCCGGTAATGGAGATGGTACCGCTTAAGTTGGTTACATCGTCACCGGGCTTGACAACCGTGCCGCCGATCTTAACGGTGTAGTTTGCATCGGTCAGCAGGGTAACGAGTTCTTTGAACATTGCAGTGTAAGCAGCGTCACGGATCTTCTGAATGGTGACGTCAATGACAGCAGTATCATAGTTACCGAAAATCTGATTGACTTCGGTAGCTATGAGTGCTTCAAATGTTTCGCCGTCTTCATTCGTATAACCTTTGCCGGCATTGGACTTTGCAGTATCCCAGTCGGCAGCATACTTGGTAGCCGTGTTATAGTTGGGAACAAGCTGTGTGGGATTCATGCCGTTCCAGTTGGTATTCTTGTACTGCTCGTTCCAGATGTATGCTTCAGATGCAAGGTAATCGACTTCAACACCACGGTAAGAGATTTCATGTGTCAGAGCAGTTACAAATGCAGTCAGTTCGGCATAGCCGTTGGGGAACAGAAGATTGAAAGCATCGGTTCCGTTGTAGCCTGCAATTGCACTCAGTTTGCCGGCCATCTGCGTAACACCGGCTGCAAGTTCTGCGTCGGTGGTGTACTGCAGCTTGTTATAAACATAGCTTTCATATTCGGCAAGACCGTTGGTGGTGTCATCACCGTATTTATAGGTTGCACTGTCGTAAATAACAGCGTCACCGTTGTTCATACGGAAGGTGAAGTACTCATAGTTTTCATACAGCTCATAGTAGTCTTTGTAGAGCTTGAGTTGCTTCATGCGAGCTTCCACATGAGCAGCATAATCAAGACCGTAAGCAGCGGACATTGCGTCAAGGATTTCCTGCTTGTTGGAAAGACCGTTGAGAATGTCAACATAAGCCTGGCCCTGGTTGAGAACAGCAATGATGCTGTTGTGTTCGCTTTCAAGGGTTGCACCGTTGTCACCCATAAAGGTGTCGATGAAGCTTTCGTCGTAGTTGTAAACATACAGACCGCTGCCGTTGTCAATATCACCCATAAACCAATCGGCAATGTACTTGTACTGTGCAACGTCTGCTGCTGCCTGCAGAACACGGCGGAATTCTTCATAGGACAGGTAAGCGTTTGCCTGTTTGCAATCGCTGTGTCTGTTAGCAGGATTGTAAGCCGTGAAGACTGCTTCGAGAGCATAGGAACCGCCGGAACCGACAGCAGTTTCAGCAGCAGGATTGACTGCATCGTAGCCGTTCATGAGGGATTCAAGCGTAGCGGTGTCAAGATTGTAAACGTAGTTGTTACCCTGTGTCAGCCAGTTATTCCAATGCGTGTTGAATGTGCCTGCGGTCACATAGTCACCGTAAGCAGTAATCTTATTAAGCGCATCGGTCTCAGCCTGGCTGGTAGTCGGGGTGCGGGTTGCGCTGGACAGATAGTACCATTCCCAAGCGGTCTTGGTCAGCGTGTAGTACGTATCCGTACCGCTGGCAGTAACCGTGTCACAAGACGACTCTGTCCAATAACTCGTACGGGAAGACGTGCTGCTTGTTTCTGTGTAACCGACGGAGTTCGTGTACGTATAGACCACCTGCGTGTAAATGGTACCGATGTCCTTATAGTCCGAAATGGAACTGATATAAGAAGCAACGGATGCATTCAGCGTAACGGTCTTGGTGACAGGAGACAAGCGAGTGCCGTAGGTGATCGTCGCACTTGTCGGTGCACTGCCTTTCTGCTCAGCGGAAGTACCGGAACCGACGTTTTTCTTGTTGTTGACGTTGTAGCCGCCGAGACCTGTACCGCTGGGATTCGTCAGGCGACGAACAGCTGCATTCTGCGTAAGACCACCGTACAGATTGTCAGTGTTATAAGCACTGTTCTGGCTGGTGTTCTTGTATGCATTCATAAATGCATACGCTTCGTCCGCAGCCGCGATGTCGGCAGCCGTAGCGGAGCTTGTGGAATAGGCATTGCTGCCTTCCGAGCTGCCACCGCTGATGAAGGCACTGACCGTGCCGCCACCGACCTGGTGTGCCTGTGCCAGCTTATTGTCGATCGAAGACTTATCCGCTGCCGAGGCAGAGATAGACAGACCGAGCATAGCTGCAATGTTACCGGCACTCATCTGAAAACTGCTGAATGCCATAACGATGGCCAGGAACACGCACAATGTGTTTCTGAGAACTCGTTTCATAGTCATTTCTCCTTTTCTGACTTGAAATTGAAGATGATCTAATTGTACACTTTCGTCTGATTTTAGACATAATTATACCATTAGACACTATCATACGATTGTCATTATACATGATATTTGTCAAGTTTTCAAGTTCTTTTCAGCAAAAAGATTGTACAAATATGGATAGTTGTTTTGTGCAAGTATACAACGAAGCAAATCCGCCCCACTCAGAACTCCCATATACTGTGCTACACGCACCTTGCAACCACAATTCTGCATTTCGTCCCACAGACTACAAGAAAAAGCCCCTGCAAAGAGTATATATTATAATGTAATGTACGAAATAAGTGTTGACAGACCCAAAGATGCTGTTATAATAGAAAGTACAGTAAGGAAGTGACAGAATGACAGCCAAGAAACTGCAAAAAAGTGACCTTATATTCCTGCTCTCGCTGCTTGCAGGATTGATTCTATATATTACAATTACACACATTGCTCCAGACTGGGAGGACGAATCGTTTTATTCGACCATTGCCCTGCGAATCGTCAACGGCGACAGCCTGATCGCTGACGAGTGGCATTTGTCGCAGTTTGCTGCCGTTTTTTTGTATCTGCCCGTCAAACTGTGGCTCACGATCAAGGATTCCACGGACGGTATCATTCTCTATTTGCGTTGCATTTATCTGGCAATCCACACGGGAAGTGCCGTCGGACTGTATGCATTTTTCCGCAAAAAAGGCGTTTGGGCTGTTGCTGCAGCTCTCCTTTTTTACACGCAAAGTCCCATGCGGATCATGAATCTGAGTTACAACTCTCTGTTTGCCCTTTTCCTGATTGCCATTGGGGTTTTATTGCTTGCCGCAGCAGAGAAACAAAAGCCGATCTTTTATCTGCTTGCAGGCGTGGCATTTGCCTGTGCGTGCGTATGCAATGCTGTATTCTGCACAACAATCCTTGTTTACATCACTGCATTACTCATCACTTTATATATTTACAGTGATTTTCGCCGTCAGAATATTCTCCTCACCAATAAAGAGCGAAAAAAAAGGAACAAAAAGCTGCGTCCTCTCCCCCAAACGAATCCTGTTGTTATGCATTTTTTCAGAAAAAAAGCAGTTTTGTTTTTCTTCGCAGGGATTGGTATTGCGGCACTTGCCTGCCTTGTGTTCTTCTTCGCAACGGGCGGAACGCTTTCCGCTTTTTCCGAAAATTTCAAACATCTGCTGACGGACTCGGAACACGATGTCTTCGCCTCCCCCTTTGCTGCACTTTGGTACAAACTTAAACAAGCAGCAGATGGCTTCAATATCATCAGTCTGAAACTGTTTTTCCTCCCGATTCTCCTGTTGGTTGCTTTGGCTGTTGACAAGAAACGTAAAGCAAACAAACACCGCATCATTTTTATTTTTCTGAGCTTTGCACTCAGCCTTTTCTATACGGTCAGCATTTCCTATACCACCATCACAGGGGAGAAAAACACATGGTTGTTTTCATTCCCGCTGTTTCTGTTCTCCTTGGTTTGTTATATTTTAACACAAAACAAAAACAGAATAATGTTCTGTTGCTTCTGGCTGCCAAGCGTGTTGGCATCCTTTGCACAATTCCTTGCCTCCAACCTATCTTTGCTGTCTATCGGTTGGGTGCTTGCCATTGCCAATATCGGTGGCGTATTTTTCATTCATGATTTATTCCGTGAACTGCAAGCGAACGCAGATGAATGCAAAAAAGAAGTAAAAATTGCCGCAAAAGTCGTCCTTTGCATCGCAATCTGCGTGCAAATTGCATTTCAGTGCATTGCCGTTTTATACGGAAGAACGCCGGAAGAGACAGAGTTGACACAAGTGCAAAGTGGCCCGTATGAAGATCTGTATCTTCCGAAAAAGTATTACGGTACGTTTGAGTTGAGTATGCAAGACCTTGGCAAAATCAAGGACATGAGTGAAGAAGACGATCCCGTTCTCATTTTGTCGGACATGACCTGGCTGTATCTGTACGTCGACCGTCCGTTCGGCACATACTCTGCATGGCAGCTGAGTTTTGAACCTGAACGTCTGAAAGCATACTACGAACTCAATCCCGAAAGAACACCGAAATATATTTATGTCAGTGCGGTCGTACCGCGATCCGGCTACGGTGTCAGTTTCAAATCCGCAGAAAGCAAAGCAGACATCATGAGAGAAATGTTTGACTGCACCGAAAAAAAGTTATCAAGAGGCATTCTGCTGACGGTAACAGAATAAAAAACGCACCCTCTCCGAAACGCAAAATCGGAGAGGGTGCTATATATTATAGAGGGTGCTATTTATTATAATGTAATGTACAAATCAGGTTCGTTTTTTCCTTGAAAAAGTCAACCAAATGACACCGACAAAAACCGTCAGCACAGAAAACAGTTGCCACACCGAGAGATTCAGAAAGATATCTCCCTCCACGGCATAGTCATAATGCCGCAGAAATTCGAGGAAAAATCGCGGTACGGAATAGGCAATCTGTGCAACGGGAAACAGCAGACCGCGAAGTTTTCCTTTGTGCATCAAGACCATCAAAACGATCGCAAGTACAAAACAACAGATCGATTCAAGTAACTGTACCGGCACAACACTAAGACCTGTCAGGCGGTTGGTGATGCCATGTTCCCAAGCGATTCCGTAGCAGCAACCGTAACAAAAACAACCGATTTTTGCACAGCCGAGAGCCAAAACGGTGCCGGTTGCATACAGATCCATGGGTGTATCCCCATCCAATTTTGCAAATGCATACAATGTTTTCACAAGCAACGGCGAAAACAATAACACACCAAACAAACGAAAACGGCTCATGGCTTGAACGCTGCCGTCACTTGCAAAAAGCACAATCTCATTATAAAGCTGTGCCATCAGAACGGCTCCGAACAAGGAAGCAAAAAGACCCAGCACAGAAGACAGAACGGTTTGTTTTACGGAAACAGCATAGTGTTTGCGAACAACAAACACATATACGGTTCCCAATACAAAACCCAGTCCGATGCAGGAATAATACAACAAAAGATATCTGTCCATAGGAACTCCGTTGAAAAAAAGTATAAAACCATTGTATAAAAAAAACGCACGAGTGTCAACTATTTGACAAAAGGAATAAAATATGTTATTTTATAATATAATAGTTTTTACAAGGGGGAACCGATATGTTCATAACTGAATTTATTGATATTTTTCACTCTCACTTCGGTGAATGGTGGGAGTTGGTTATCCGCCTTGCAGTTGCGTGTCTTTGCGGTGCAGTCATCGGTTATGAACGCAGCCTGCGTCAGAAAGAAGCCGGTCTGCGTACGCATATCATCCTTGCACTCGGATCTGCGTTGGTCATGATCGTTTCAAAGTACGGTTTTACGGACATTGTACAGACTTATGCAGACTACAAAGTACAGGTCGATGTTTCGCGTGTTGCATCCAACATTATGACCGGTGTCGGTTTCCTGGGTGCAGGTGTTATTTTCGTCAGAGGCGGCACCATCAAAGGACTTACGACCGCAGCCGGCATCTGGGCTTGTGCAGGCATCGGCATTTGTGTCGGTGCAGGGATGTACGCAATCGGTATCATTGCCACCTTGCTGCTGTTATTGGTCCAGATCATTCTGCATAAATTTCTTCCCGCCAGCGAAACCATGGAAAACAATATCATCACGTTCACCGCAAACAGCCATGAAATTCTCGCACAGATCAAAGATTTCCTGGTTTCAAACAACATCAAGGTGATCACCCTGGAAACAAAACAAAGGCATGATAACTCCATTCACGTTGCCATGACCATCAAGATTGCAAAAAACATGACATTGGAATCCATCCTGACCATGATGCATGACATTGACGGAATCAAGGAATTTTCCATCAGTGTATAAATGTAAGATGTAAAAAAGAACCGCTGTCTTTCGACAGCGGTTTTGTTATGCGAAGTTTTCGCGGTCAAGCACTTACAGTTCTGCGAAGTACTTGATGGTGCGGACCATCTGGCTGGTGTAGGAGTTTTCGTTGTCATACCAGGAAACAACCTGTACCTGATAGGTATCGTCGTCAATCTTAGCAACCATGGTCTGGGTAGCATCGAAGAGAGAGCCGTAACGGATACCGATAACGTCGGAAGAAACGATCTGATCTTCGTTGTAGCCGTAGGATTCGGAAGCAGCAGCCTTCATAGCAGCGTTGATGCCTTCCTTGGTAACATCCTTGCCCTTAACAACAGCAACAAGAATGGTGGTGGAACCGGTGCAGGTGGGAACACGCTGTGCGGAACCGATGAGTTTGCCGTTGAGTTCGGGGATAACAAGGCCGATAGCCTTAGCAGCACCGGTGGAGTTGGGAACGATGTTCTGTGCGCCTGCACGTGCACGGCGAAGGTCACCCTTTCTGTGGGGGCCGTCGAGGATCATCTGGTCGCCGGTGTATGCATGAACGGTGGTCATGATACCACTCTGGATTTCTGCGTATTCATTGAGAGCCTTTGCCATGGGAGCAAGGCAGTTGGTGGTGCAGGAAGCTGCAGAGATGATCTGATCATCAGCAGTAAGAGTGTTTTCGTTTACAGAGTAAACGATGGTCTTGAGATCGTTGCCTGCGGGAGCAGAGATAACAACTTTCTTTGCACCTGCGTTGATGTGAGCCATGCTCTTATCCTTGGAGCAGTAGAAACCTGTGCATTCAAGAACAACGTCAACACCGATTTCGCCCCAGGGGAGTTCAGCTGCGTTAGCCATTGCATAGATCTTGATGGTCTTGCCGTCTACAGTGATGGTGCCGGCTTCGTCGTCTGCACAGACACAGTGACCGTCGTAACGACCCTGAGCGGTGTCATACTTCAGAAGGTGTGCAAGCATAGAGGGCTTGGTAAGGTCGTTGATAGCGACTACTTCGTAACCTTCTGCGCCGAACATCTGACGGAATGCAAGACGGCCGATGCGGCCGAAACCATTGATTGCTACTTTAACTGCCATTTGAAAATTCCTCCAATTATTTAATTAAATTTTTAACCGTATCTATTATACATTCTGCAAAAATTTTTGCAAGTGTTTTTATTGAAAAAGCCGGTCTTTGACAAAAGTTTGTCAAAATCGGATAAAAATGCAACTGCTGCTCATGTATTATTTTACATATTTACAACATTTATCGGCTTACCTTCAACAAAACCGCGGATATTCTGTGTAAAAATATCCATAAGCCTCTGTCTTGTTTCCTGCGGAGCCCATGCAATGTGCGGTGTAATGAAGCAATTCTTCGCATTCAGCAGCGGATTGCCGGCCTTGGGCGGCTCATCCGTCAGCACATCAAGTCCGGCACCTGCAATGCGTTCTGCATTCAATGCATCCGCCAGGGCTTTTTCATCTACAACAGGTCCTCTGGAAGTATTGACAAGAAAAGCGGACTTTTTCATTTTTTCCAAAAATTGTTCATTCACAAGTCCTTGTGTCTGTGCAGTCAACGGACAATTCAAAGAAATATAATCACTTTCTGCAGCAAGGGTATCGGAATCGACAAACAAAACATCCGTATCGACATATTTTTCGGGATGTGCGGTCGTTGCAATCACACGCATTCCGAACGCCTTACCGATGGATGCCACCTTTTGACCTATTTTTCCGTAACCGACGATACCGAGGGTTTTCCCTGCAATTTCGCAGATCGGCATGACACGGAAAGTAAAGTCGGGGCAAGCTGTCCATGCACCTTCGTGCACAGCCTTTGAATGCTCCGCAACACGGGAAGCATGGGCAAGAATAAAGCTGAAAACATACTGTGCCACGCTGTCGGTGGAATAGGCAGGAATATTCGACACGGGAATTCCGCGTTGTGCACAATAATCAATATCAATAATATTAAAACCGGTGGCAAGTACGGCAATATACTTTACATCGGGCAACTGTTCAAGTGTTTCTTTACGAAGGGGCACCTTGTTGACAACAAGAATCTGTGCACCGCTTGCACGTTTGACAACATCCTGCTCAGCTGTCCTGTCATAAACAGTCAGATCACAAATCTCTGCCACCGCATCCCATGAGAGATCACCCGGATTTTCACAAAAACCGTCAAGTATTACAGCTTTCATTAAGCAGCCTCCTTTTTTCAAACAGTATACCACTTTTTTCCTGTAATAGAAAGTCTTTTTTGTAAATTGCAAAGATTTTTAAAAATGATTGACCTAAGAAAGAAAATACTATATAATATAGGTTGGTGATTTTTTGAAGAAGAAATACAGTCCCGATGTGATGGCAAGAAGAATAACCAAAGTATACGGTGCAACCTTGTTGGTTGCTGCCGCTGTTTTGCTTGTCATCAGCTTCCTGATGCATCTCGATCCGATTCAGCAAAAGTACAACGAGTGGCTTGTTTTTCTTAAGGATTTTGAATATCAGATTACCACATTGCAAGACAAATGGATGATCGTCATTGTTATATTTCTGCTGTTTTTGCTTCGCAGTCTGCTCCCGTTTTATCCGCAAAGTATTGTACTTGTCATCAGCGGTGTTGTTTTCAATTCGTGGGCAGCATTTCTCATAAACATGGGTGGTATGGCACTCGGTATCGCATTGCGATATTATACGGGAAAAGAAATGGGCGAAGGCTATGCGTTGAAACTGCTTCGCAAATACCCCGGTTTTGACACGGTTCTGGAGAGAAACGGTCTGCGAAATTCCGTTTTGTTATTCTTATCCCGTTTGTTCCCCGGTGTTCCGGTCAATTCTGTCAGCCAGATCTACGGATCTCTGTGTTTTCCGTTCGCAAAATACATGATCATTTCACTCTGCGGTATTGCACCGCGTATACTTGCCTACAGCTTCATCGGCCGCAGTGCAACCGATCCGCTGTCCCCCTCGTTCCTTGCACCCATCATCGTTTTGCTTATGCTCTCCGGCACGTCCCTGATGGGCTTCCATCTGATCATCGCCCTTGCAATGCGTCTGCAAAATATATTATCTCAAAAAAAAGAACTGTCCGACAGCTCGTCAAAATAAAAATCAAACCGAAAGGATGTAAAAAATGAACGCACTTTGCACCATAAAAAACATGATCACAGCCGGCAACTTTGATGCTGCTCTCGCAAAACTGTATGCCGAAAAAGAACTGGAAGAACAGCGTGCAAGATATCTTTCCCTTGCACAGACATTTGAAGGTATTTACAGCACAGACCGTGCAGTGAGCTTCTATTCCGCTCCCGGCAGAACCGAAGTCTGCGGCAACCATACCGACCATAACAAAGGCTGCGTTCTTGCTGCAGGTATCAACCTCGATGCCGTTGCCTGTGCTTCTGCAAACGATGAAAATATTGTTCGCCTGAAAAGCGTTGAATATCCGAAAACCGATATCATCGATCTTTCCGTTCTGACTCCCGTTGCAGAAGAAACCGAACGTTCCGCATCCCTTATCCGCGGTGTTGCTGCCCGTTTTGTACAGCTCGGCTATAAGGTCGGCGGTTTTGACTGCGTCACCACAAACAAGGTCATTGCAGGCTCCGGTCTTTCCTCGTCTGCAGCTTTCGAAGTACTTGTCGGAACAATTTTTAATTATATGTATAACGACGGTAAGATTTCAGCCGTTGAAATCGCACAGATTGCACAGTATGCAGAAAATGTATTCTTCGGCAAACCCTGCGGTCTGATGGACCAAACCGCCTGCTCGGTCGGCGGTTTTGTGCAGATTGATTTTGCAGACACCGCAAACCCCGTCATTACCCCCGTTGCATTTGATTTTGCTTCCTGCGGTCATGCACTTGTCATCACCGACACAAGAGCAAGCCACGCAGACCTGACAGATGAATACGCAGCCATCCGCAAAGAAATGGAAGCGGTTGCCGGTGTATTCGGCAAATCCTGTCTGCGTGAAACAAGCGAAGAGGATTTCTTTGCAAATATCGCAACCGTTCGTGAAAAATGCGGTGAACGTGCCTGTCTGCGTGCCATGCATTTTTACAATGACAACCGCAGAGTTGAAAAAGAAGCAGCAGCTCTCAAAGCAGGCGATTTTGAAACTTTCAAGCAGCTCGTCATTGAAAGCGGCAACTCCTCTTACATGTACAATCAGAACGTTTTCGTAAAAATCAAGGATGCCGGTCAGCCTGTATCTCTTGCACTGGCACTCAGCCACAGTGTGCTTGCAGGAAAAGGTGCATGGCGTGTTCACGGCGGCGGTTTTGCGGGAACAATCCAGGCCTTTGTTCCCGATGCATTGCTTGATACATACATCACAACCCTTGAATCCGTTTTCGGTGAAGGAGCTTGTCATGTGCTTTCCATCCGCAGTGTAGGCGGTACAGAGGTTAAGTAATTTACTTAATTCCAAACGAAAGGCGATTTTTTCGCAACAACTACCATGAAAGCAAGTAACAACAGACATTATAAAGCACTTGAACTCGACAAAATTCTCTCGCAGCTTGCAGAGCTGACCACCTGTGAGGATGCAAAGTGGGATGCACAGCAAATCGTCCCCGCAACATCTCTTACAGAAGCACAGGCATTGCTGAACCAGACAGAGGCTGCCTGGCTTCTGCTTGCAAAGTTCGGCGGTCCGTCTTTCGGCAGCATGAAAAATGTCAACAACGCCCTGTACCGTGCAAGTGCAGGCGGTGCATTGACCATGCGTGAATTGCTGGATGTTGCAGAGGATTTGCGTGTCATCCGTTCCGTTTCGGAATGGAGATTCCGTCAGCCCGGTGCAGACAGCTGCCTGGATATCTTATTCGGTGCACTCATGCCGCAAAGATTGCTGGAAGAAAGCATTCTCAATGCCATTGTCAGTGAGGATGAAATGAGTGACCGTGCCTCCCCTGCTCTGGCTGACATCCGTCGCAAAATGCGTCAACAATCCCAGAATATCCGCGACAAACTCGACGGTATGGTGCATTCCGCACACTACAAACAGTATTTGCAGGATGCCATCATCACCCAACGCAACGGCAGATTTGTTGTGCCCGTCAAAAACGAATTCCGCGGCAATGTGCCGGGTCTTGTGCATGACACGTCCGGCAGCGGCTCAACCGTTTTCATTGAACCGATGGCTGTTGTGGAGGCAAACAACGAGATCCGCGTACTGCAAGGCAAAGAACGTGAAGAAATCGACCGCATTCTTGCCGAACTTTCCGCACAGGCAGGTGAAGTGGCAGATACAGTCAAGCACAGCTACGAATGTCTTGTCGAACTGAATCTGATCTTTGCAAAAGCTCGTCTTGCATACCAGATGAATGCAAGCGTACCTGCCCTCAACGAGGACGGCATTACCGTGCTCAACAAAGCACGCCATCCGCTGTTGGATAAAAAAAAGGTGGTTCCCGTTGACATTTCCCTCGGCGACCGCTTTGACACACTTATGATCACAGGTCCGAACACCGGCGGCAAGACCGTTTCCATCAAAACATTAGGTCTTCTCACCCTCATGGCTGCCTGTGGTCTGATGGTTCCGTGTGCGGATGAAACAAAAATCTGCATCTACCGCAAGGTGTTTGCGGATATCGGGGACGAACAAAGCATCGAGCAATCGCTGTCCACATTCTCCTCACACATGACAAACATCATCAATATTATAAAAGAGAGCGATACGGAAAGTCTTGTCCTGATCGATGAACTGGGTGCAGGTACAGACCCCGTTGAAGGTGCCGCCCTTGCCATGGCGATCCTCGAACGGTTGCATTTCAACGGCTGTAAAATTGCCGCCACCACGCACTATGCCGAACTCAAAGCATACGCATTGCAGACCGCAAGAGTGGAAAACGGCAGCTGTGAATTTGACGTGCAAAGCCTGCGACCGACTTACAGACTCCTCATCGGTGTGCCCGGACGAAGCAACGCTTTTGCCATCACCGAACGTCTCGGTATGGACATGGATGTGATTCTTCGTGCAAAAGAATTGGTCGAATCTGACGATCTGAAATTTGAAGATGTGGTCGATTCCCTTGAAGAAAGCCGCCTGAAAATGGAAGAAGAACGCGATGAGGTGGCAAAAAAACGCACGGAAGCCGAAAAAGCTCTCGCAGATGCACAGAAAAAACTGGCCGAAGCAGAAGAACTTCGTAAAAAAGAATACGAGAAAGCACAATCCGAAGCCATGCGTATCACCGAAAACGCACGCAGAGAAGCCAATATGCTTCTTATGGAAGTGGAGCGTTTCCGCAAGGACATGAAAACGACAAAAGATGCCGCTGACCTTGCCGCAAAAGCACGCTCCGCCATGAAAAAAGACCTATCCAACCTCGATCTGGCAGTCAATCCCGTCATCACATCGCTTTATGATGACGAAGATTACGTCCTGCCGCGTCCCCTGGTTGCAGGCGACCGCGTTCTGATTGCAGACCTCGGAAAAGAAGCAGATGTACTCACACCCGTTGATCGCAAAGGCAATGTCGAAGTGCTTGCAGGTGCAATTAAAATGCGTGTGCAACTCTCCCGTCTGCGTCTGCTCGAAAAGAAGAAAGAAAAGAAAAAGACCGTTTCCGCACCTACTGTGGCAAGAAGCGAATCCAGACTCACCGCAAGTGCCGAAAACCGTGTGGATCTTCGCGGCATGAACAAGGAAGAAGCCCTGTTCACCCTCGATGCATTCATTGACAGTATGCTTTTGTCGGGTCTGCAGGAATTCACCGTCATCCACGGCAAGGGCACGGGTGTGCTTCGTGAAGCGGTACAGCAACATCTTAAAAACAACAAGTTCGTCAAAACACACCGCCCGGGACTCTACGGCGAAGGCGAAAACGGAGTTACGATTGTGACATTGAAGTAAAAAAAGATTGCAGGCATACACGCTTGCAATTTTTTTTATTTTCATGCTATAATGACCATATCATAACGAATTGCAGGTGTAAAAAATGAAATATGTCATTCTTGTTGCCGTAGTGCTTGCCGTCATTGCGATTGCAAGTGTCTGCATTCTCAAATTCGGACCCTCGAATTTTACAGGCGAGGACTACACCATCCCCGAGCTGGATTTAAGCGAGCTGCCCGACGAGCTTATCGGAACGCAATTCCAATATCTGTACGATCAGCCCGTTGTAGACAACACATACGACTACATGGCACATCCCGACAGCGTGCTGCTGAAAAACGGGGACATCCTGACCGTCTATCCGCAGGGTCACGGTAAAGGAGCCATCCTCAACAAAGTCAGCACCGATGGCGGAAAAACCTGGTCAGAAACCATCGAAAGCACACCCGAAAGTTGGGTCAATTCCCTTGAAACACCCACCGTATACCGTCTGCAATTTTCCGACGGCACACCCGACAAACTGATTCTCATTTCCGCCAACTCCAAATGGCCAAACATGGAAACCCCCGGCGGTTTTGAATGCTCGATTTCGACCGACGAAGGGCAGACATGGTCTGAATTCCAACGATTTTTCAGCTTTGAAGATGCATTTTCCGTTGTTCCCATTGTTGCAATGGCAAGTCTCACAAGGCTCAAAGAAAACGGTGCATTTGTTGACAAATGGATGGGGTTTTTCCACGACAGTTCATTTTACAATTACAAATCCATTCTTTCCTTTGATGAAAGCGGCAATATGCAGTGGACTGCACCTGAAAAATTTCTTGCACCACACCGTACAATCGAGGAAACTGCACAGCTCTGCGAAATCGAAGTTGTCCGTTCCGACAAGGGGCAAGGTGACGAACTGTGCCTGATCACAAGAAGCCAATCCAAAAATATCAACACCATGCTTGCATTTTCCACAGATGAAGGCAAAACATGGAGCGAACCCAAAGAGGCACCTGCGGCTCTCAACGGTGAACGTCACAAAGCCGAATATACTTCCGACGGCAGACTTGTCATCACATTCCGTTCCATTGAACGCGGCAAAAAGGCACAGTTGTATGCAAAAAAGCAAGACCGCAAGCGTGGTTGGATCAGCGAAGGTCTTGTGGCATGGGTCGGCACATATGACGATCTGAAAAACGGAAACGAGGGACAATACCGCATTAAATTGGCACACGTTTACCTTGACGGACAACAGAAACCGTCCTATTATGCAGGCTCGGACACGGGATATTGCGGCAATGTTGTTTTGGAAGATGACACCGTCGTCATCACCGGCTACGGCAAATTCAGTCCCGATGAAACAACCGCTGACGGAGCAAGTCTGAAAACATACATCTGTTCAAAAAGACTCCGTTTGCAAGACACCGATGCCTTGGTGACAAAATTCTTTCCGGATGAAAAACAATGAATACAGCACCCGAACAAGCCGATTTTTGCAAAAATTATCATGTAAACACTTGATTCTGTGTACTATGTAAATTAAAATATAAACTCAGAAAACAACAGAAAGGGACTGACAGATATGTTTTCCATCCTGAAAAAGATTGTATCGATTATAATTGCATTCTTTACATTGCTGTTCAGCGGAGCGGATCTCGGTGAAGAAATCCGCTATCTTCGTTACGACACCGATGTGTCTTTCACTTCCCTGTCTGCCGACGAGTTGCCCGTGACCGAGGCAGAAAAAACCGCCTGCCGCGCTTGGTACGAAGATAATGTGCTGTATGCCGGACAGAACGGTCATGCACCTGCTTACAGTTTCTCGACAAACGGTATTCCCCTTGCAAAACAGCTTTCTGACTGGCAATTTTCCGTCACATCTGCTGCCGAAAACCGTAAGAACGGAGAAACTTCCGTTATCACTCTGACAAACGAAAAAGCAGGATTGCAGGCGACCGTAGAAGCAACTCTTTACTTCGAAAATGCGACCTGCGAATGGACAGTAACCGTGAAAAATATTGCCGAAAAACGCTCCGGTGTTCTTTCTGGTTTTTATGGAGCAGATTGCATACTGCCTGTTGGAGATGCAGAAATCTATCTCAGCCGTGGCAGCGAAAACAATGCAGCAGATTTTACATTGTTACACGCTGACAGCCCGCTTCTCCCCTTGACCGTCACCACAAAAGACGGTCGTTCCACCACGGAATTTTTACCGTATTTCAATCTGAACGGCAATGAAAACGGTGTCGTACTCGGCATCGGTTGGTCGGGTCTGTGGGAAGCAACATTCCAAAATGACTGCAACGGTATGCAGATCAAAGTCGGACAGAAAGACCTTCTCGGTTACCTTGATGCAGGCGAATCCGTCCGTTCACCGCTTGTTTCTCTCACATTCTACAACAACGAAAACCCCGTCAAAGGCTTCAACATATTCCGCAACTGGATCATGGATTGCGTTTACCCCAAAAATGTTCCCACGGTGCAAAACAACATGGATATCCTTTTTGTAAGCAACACACGTACGGCATCGGATATTTTCTATGATCTTGAACACTTTGATACAACCAAGTACCCCTATCTTGACAACTACTGGATGGATGCAGGCTGGTATGCAGGCTGCGAAGAAAGCTGGGCAGACGGTGTCGGCAACTGGAAAACCTCGGAAGAGCGTTTCCCGGGAGGCATCAAAGCCATTTCAGACTACGGTGCAGAAAACGGAGTGGGTGTTGTGCTGTGGTATGAACCCGAACGCCTTACATCCAACAGCTACCTCTACTCTGTCGGCTCGCAACATGAAAACTGGATCGTGGATCTCGATCCGAAGGCAGATTTCAACCAAAACGTGATGTGGAATCTCGGCAACGAAGAAGCCCGGGAATTTTTAAGCGAATACATCAGTTCTTCTCTTGTTGAGAACGGTGTTGCAATCTACCGTCAGGATTTCAACTTCAGTCCGACTGCATATTGGCAGCATCTGGACCTGTATGCAAACAACGGCAGAATCGGTTTTGCCGAAAATCATTACATCACAGGTCTGTATTCTTATCTTGACTACCTCTTTGAGGCCGTTCCGGGACTCGTCATGGACAACTGTGCAAGCGGCGGCAGACGATTGGATCTTGAAATGACCCGTCGCTCAGTTCCCATGTGGCGAAGTGATTACAACTGTGACCAGACTTTGCCCGATCTTCTTGATGCAACCCAGGCACATACCTACGGATTGTCCTTCTGGTTGCCTGTCAGCGGTACCTTTATCAATTTTGATACCGAATACGGTATTCGCAGTTCCATCATGCCCATTCTGCAGGTCCCCATGAGCACACCGATCTCCGCGCTGAACGATTACCGCACCGAACGCGAAGCACAGTTGCAAAACTTCTTCCCGCTTGCTTTCGGCGGTACGGATCCAAAAAAAATCACCGCCATGCAGTACGGTGATACAACGACCGGCTGTGTCTTGATTTATGCCCATGCCGAACACGAAGCAGATTCTTTCACCGTATATTTCAGCGGTCTTCAAGAAGATGCCGTCTATACGGTCACAGATGCAGATACACCTGATACTGCGGTAACACTGACCGGTGCGCAACTGACGGAAGGAGCTTACAGCGTTTCCTTCCCTGAAGGCAGAAAAGCCATCGTTTTAAACTATGCACTTCAATAAGCAAACGGTTCTGATCTGAAAAACGGCTGTTACAAATCCGAAACAAGGTTTGTAACAGCCGTTTTGCTTTTATTCTTCTATATCCATAATACGATTGATTGCACGTGAAATCATTTCATACTCTGAGCGGATTTTTTCGTAATGCTCCCGCCCTTTGGGTTCAAGATGATAATACTTACGGGTTCTGCGTACACCGGCTTTTTTTTCGTAATCGCTGATATATCCTGCATCACACAACCGATAGAGCACCGGATAGAGAGATCCTTCCAATATGGCATAATCCCCCTTGCTTTTCTCTGCAAAAGCCTGAGAGATCTGATATCCGTAGAGATCTTCTTTCGTCAATAAATATAAAACAAGAAGCTCTGCGGTTCCTCTTCTGAAATTGTCCTGATTCTGATTCTGCTTCAATTGAAACACCCGCACCTTTAATAAGAAATGAATAAAATCTGTTTGCGATTATTATCTGTATACATAATAACACAAAAAAAACAGAATAATAAATACCTTTTTTATAAAAATATATTGACACACATTATTTTATTTGTTATTATCATTAAGCAATCATTTAATATTCTATTTGCGAAATAATATTCTGACGGTTTTATATTTTACATATATAACCTACCACCAACAGCTGTCCCGGGCGGTGCATTCCGTCCGGGGCGGTTGTTTTCTGCCGTTGCTGATATAAATTTGGGCAGAATGAACACAAAAAAAAATGCAAATGTAAAGTTATTTTCTTTACATTTGTGAATTTTTCCGACTTGTCGATTTTCCTCTTGACAAGGCATTTGTTTTATACTATAATGCCCCCTGTAAAGTTTCACATCTTTACACCGAAGGAGCGTTTATTGTGGCCAAGAATCTGGACCTCATCCTGCTGCTTGATTTTTACGGTGATATGCTCACCCCCAAGCAGCGTGAATTTGTGGATTACTATTATAACGATGATCTGTCGCTTGCGGAAATTGCACAGAATGTCGGCATCACTCGCCAGGGTGTACGCGATGCCATCAAGCGTGCGGAAGTACAGCTCACCGAAATGGAAGAACGGCTCGGTCTTGTCAGCCGTTTTCAGAGTATGCAGACCGGCCTCAATGAAATCATTGCATGTGCCGATGCAATCAACAAAGAGAATTTAAACTGCGGCCTCTCGCGTGAGATCAATGATCTGACCGTCCGCATTCAGTCTATTGCTATGTCCCTTTCCGAATAAGCGGACATCTGCAGATGAAAATGCCGATCCGTTGCGGCAACTCCCGATGCACAAACCAACGGAAGAACGGAGGAACGTATGGCTTTTGAAGGTCTTTCCGACAAACTCGAAAATGCGTTTAAGAAACTGAAAAGCAAAGGTGCTCTGAGCGAAAGTGATGTAAAAGACGCGATGCGTGAAGTGCGTCTTGCACTTCTTGAAGCCGACGTCAGTTACAAGGTCGCCAAGGACTTTACCGCAAAGGTAACCGAAAAAGCAATCGGTGCACGTGTCATGGAAAGTCTGACACCTGCACAGATGGTTATCAAAATCGTCAACGAAGAGCTGACCGCACTCATGGGCGGCACCCAGGCTCGCTTGACCAATGCTTCTCACCCCCCGACAATCGTAATGCTCTGCGGTCTGCAAGGTTCCGGTAAAACGACCCATGCCGCAAAAATCGCAAAATTCCTCAAAAAGCAGGGCCATCGTCCCTTGCTTGTCGCTTGTGACATTTACAGACCCGCCGCAATCAAGCAGTTGCAGGTTGTCGGTGAACAGGTCGGTGTCCCTGTCTTTGAGATGGGCAAAGAAAATCCCGTCATCATCGCCAAGGAAGCCGTAAAACTCGCAAAAGACCACGGCTATGACTATGTTTTCCTCGATACGGCAGGTCGTCTGCACATCGACGAAACACTCATGACAGAGCTGAAAAACATCAAAGCCGAGGTCAAACCACACGAAATTCTCCTCGTCATTGACTCCATGCTCGGTCAGGATGCCGTCAATGTGGCATCCACCTTCAACGAAGCACTCGGCATCGACGGCCTGGTTCTGACAAAGTTGGACGGTGACACACGAGGCGGTGCAGCCCTGTCTGCAAGAGCCGTCACGGGCAAACCCATCAAATTTGTCGGTATCGGTGAAAAGCTCGACGATCTGGATATTTTCCATCCCGACCGTATGGCAAGCCGAATCCTCGGCATGGGCGACGTCCTCTCGCTGATTGAAAAAGCAGAAAGTGCTCTGGACGAAAAGAAAGCAGAAGAGCTTGAAAAGAAGCTCATGCAAAACAAGTTCGACCTCAATGACCTGATGGATCAGATGCTCGAACTTCGCAAAATGGGTTCCATGAAAGACCTTTTGTCCATGATTCCCGGTGTCGGCAAAAAGCTGAAAGACCAGGATGTGGACGAAAGCGGCATCGACAAGACCCTTGCAATCATCCGTTCCATGACCCCTGCTGAACGCAAAAAGCCGGAAATCATCAACCCCTCCCGCAAACGCAGAATTGCAGCCGGTTGCGGCATGCAGGTGGAAGATGTCAACCGTCTGCTCTCTCAATATAAGCAGATGCAGAAGATGTTCAAGCAAATGAACGGCAAAGGCAGCAAAAAGAAAATGAAGCGTATGTTCCCCAACGGCATGCCGACAGGCGGCATGAACGGTATGGGAGGCATGGGCGGAATGCCCCCGATGGGCGGTTTTTAATCGGTTTGAACGCACCAAAGAGTAAACGCGTTTAAATAAATAAATTTTGTTAATATTATTTTTGGAGGTACCATAAAATGGCAGTAAAAATCAGACTTCGTCGCATGGGCGCTAAGAAGGCTCCCTTCTATCGTGTTGTTGTTGCAGATTCCCGTTATCCCCGTGACGGCAGATTCATCGAAGAAATCGGTTACTACAACCCCATGACCGAACCCAGCACCGTCAAGATTGACGCTGACAGAGCAAAGCAGTGGATCGCCAACGGCGCACAGCCCACCGATACCGTCAAGTCTCTGCTCAAGAAGAACGGAATCATCGACTAATCCACCCCGGAAGGAAACAAAGCATGAAAGATTTGCTCACCACCATCGCCAAAGGTCTTGTTGAAGCTCCCGATGCGGTCACCGTGACGGAAGACGAGATCAACGAAGAAGGCGTTGTTGTTTACCACCTGCACGTTGCAGAGGACGACATGGGTCGCGTTATCGGCAAGCAGGGTTGCATCGCAAAGGCAATCCGCACCGTCATGCGTTCCACCGCAGTTCGCCGCAATATGAAAATTCAGGTCGAAATCGACTGATTTTCGGACAAAAAACAGAACCGTATCGGAACACTCCGGTACGGTTTTTGCTTTGTGTCGGTCAGATATTTGCTTTACTTACTGAATCTCTTCCGTTACACCATTGCGGTCGATGAAAATATGTGTCGTATTTTCACATGCGTTATAACAGTGTTTCAGTTCAACTAATATTTCATACACTGCTTCGATTTCTCCCCATTTCCCACCAAAATGAAAAAAATTTTTACAAACAGTTGTATTTTTTTATTTGTAACATTGATTTTTTCTTTTCATTGTGCTATATTGGAATCATAAGTTCCGTTTTTTCGTAACTGACCGGTTTTTATCTGAAAACCGCATTGATAAAACCAAATTCCCGAAAGGAGATAACCAACATGAATAACTACACGTATGTCCCCGGCGATAACGAATACCTGCACACACTCGTCCAGCTCCTTGCCAACGTTGCAAAAATCTTTGCAAGCATCGTTGCATTCTTCAGCTAAGACACAAAAACAAAGCACATGAAAATGGAAACCGTATCGGAGAAATCCGGTACGGTTTTTGCTTGCCTGCGAAGTCGAAAAACTTCCCGAAAGTCAAGAGTTTTTACCTCTACAAAAGTAAAAACTACCCTTATTCTGCCTACTTTTTCGGGTTTAAGGAGAAAAAATAGAGACATTTTTCTGTTGTGAAAAAAATGCTTTACCTATAACCCGTAATTTGTTTTTCCTTGACATATTCCTTAAAAAAGGGTAAACTGTAAAAAAATACTTTTATAAAGGCGGTAATGAATTATGCTCAACGGTATTCCGAAAATCATATCCCCCGAACTTCTGAAAATCCTTTGCGAAATGGGTCACGGTGACGAAATCGTCATTGGTGACGGCAACTTCCCGGCAGCATCCAATGCACAGCGTCTTGTCCGCTGCGACGGTCACAATGTGCCCGAACTTCTGGATGCCATTCTGCAGCTGATGCCCCTTGACACCTATGTTGAAAGCCCTGCTATGCTCATGGCTACCACCAAGGATGATCCCACACCCGAAATCTGGGCGGTTTACAAGGACATTGCCGCCAAATACGGCGACTACGAATTCAGCGAAATCGAGCGTTTTGCATTCTATGAACGCACACGCAGTGCCTATGCCGTGATTGCCACGGGTGAAAGTGCACTCTATGCCAACATCATTCTCAAAAAAGGCGTTATCAAATAAAAATCGGAGGACTTGACAAATGAAAAGAGTTCTTGCATTTGACTTCGGTGCATCCAGCGGCAGAGCCATTTTGGGCAAATTCGACGGAAAGACCATTCAGCTTGAAGAAGTCCACCGTTTTACAAACGACCCCGTCACCGTCAACGGCACGGTGTTCTGGGATGTATTACGCTTGTTCCATGAGGTCAAACAGGGCATTCTCAAAGCCAAGCAGGCAGGCGGATTCGACAGCATCGGTGTGGACACCTGGGGTGTTGACTTCGGTCTGATTGACAAGGACGGCTATCTGCTCGAAAATCCCATCCATTACCGTGACAAGCGTACCGACGGCATGATCGAGCTTGCCTGTCAGAAAATGGACAGAGATAAAATTTATGACATCACGGGTATTCAGTTCATTTATTTCAATACCCTTTTCCAGCTTCTGTCTCTGCGTGAAAACAGACCCGAGCTTCTTGAACGCGCCGACAAAATGCTGTTCATGCCCGACCTTTTCAATTATCTGCTGACGGGCAACATGGCAGCGGAATATTCCATTGCCACCACCAGCCAGCTCGTTGACCTTGCCGCCCACGAATGGAGCGACGAGATCTTTGAAAAAATGCGTTTTCCGCGTGACATCGTCTGTCCGCTTGTCAAACCCGGTACGGTTATCGGCAAGCTCTCACCTGCTCTTTGCGAAGAATTGGGTGTACCTGCTGTTGACGTTATTGCCGTTTGCGGTCATGACACGCAAAGTGCAGTCACCGCCGTTCCCACCGACAAAAAGGACTTTGCATTCATCAGCTGCGGCACATGGAGTTTGTTCGGCACCGAACTTGAAACACCCATTCTCAACGAAAAAGCACGCAAGCTGAATGTGACCAACGAGGGCGGCTATGACTATTCCACCGCATTTCTTAAGAACATCTGCGGACTGTGGCTGATTCAGGAAAGCCGCCGTCAATGGATTCGTGAGGGTCAGGAATATTCTTACGCACAGCTTGAAGAAATGGCTTTGCAATGCGAGCCGTTCAAGTGCTTCATTGACCCCGATGCAGATGATTTTGCCCCCATGGGCAATATGCCCGAACGCATCCGCGACTTCTGCCGCAGAACGGGTCAGTATGTACCCGAAACCGTGGGCGAGGTGGTGCGTTGCATCTATGAAAGTCTGGCTCTCAAATACCGTCACATCTTCCGCGGCATTGAGGACTGCACCGAAAAGAAATATCCGCATATCAATGTGGTCGGCGGCGGCACCAAAGACAAGCTGCTGTGCCGTATGACCGCAGACAGTTGCAACACCACCGTTTATGCAGGCCCCATTGAAGCAACCGTGCTCGGCAACATTGCCGTTCAACTTCTTGCAAGCGGTGAAATCAAGGACATTGCAGAAGCGAGAAACATCATTGCAGAGGGTGAAAAACTCATCTGTTACACCCCCGAAAATACTGCCGTCTGGGATACGGCTTACGAAGAATTCAAAAAATATCTTGTATAAAAAGGTGACAAAATGCACGATCTTTCCGATATCAACACCATAAAAGGGCTGCTCGGACGGCACGGATTTACATTTTCAAAGTCGATGGGACAGAATTTTCTCATCGACCCGACAGTTTGCCCCCGTATGGCAGAAAGCTGCGGCATCGACAAGAACTCTGCCGTCATTGAAATCGGCACGGGTGTCGGTGTTCTGACAAAAGAATTGTCTTTGCGTGCGGCAAAGGTTGCCGGTGTGGAGCTTGATACCCGGCTTCTGCCCGTGTTGGCAGAAACGCTGACCGATTGCAGAAATGTGGAGATCATCAACGAAGACGTGCTCAAAACCGACCTGCACAAGCTCATTGCTGAAAAATTTGAGGGCAGAAAGACCTATATCTGTGCCAATCTGCCCTACTATATCACATCCCCGATTCTCATGTATCTGCTCGAAAACCGCCTTCCCATTGAAGCGATTACCGTCATGGTGCAAAAAGAAGCCGCCGACCGTCTTTGTGCACCTGTCGGCAGCAGGGATTCGGGGGCTATCACTGTCGCGGTCAACTATTATGCCACCGCACAGCGGCTTTTCGACGTTCCGCGAACAGCATTTCTGCCGTCCCCGAATGTGGACAGTGCGGTTTTGCGTCTTGATTTGCGTAAAGAGCCGCCCGTGGATGTTCCGAGCGAGGAATTTTTCTTCAAGGTTGTGCGTGCGGCCTTCTCCATGCGCAGAAAAACCGCACAGAACGGCCTTTCCAACGGGCTTTCCGTTTCCAAGCAGACCGCCGCGCAGGCACTCGAGGCTGCAGGACTTTCTCCCACCGTGCGTGCAGAAGCCTTGACACTTGAAGAGCTTGCAGAGCTTGCAATACAACTACACAAACGGATAGGATGAACACAATGGCAGGAAAATTCATTGTTTTTGAAGGTATTGACGGCACAGGCAAAACCACGCAGCTGCAATGCGTGGCAGAGGTGCTGCGAAAGAAAGGCTATTCGGTTTACACCACCGCCGAGCCCACAGGAACGGCAACAGGAAAACTTCTGCGTGCATTTCTGGGCGGCAGAGAAAGAAGCACACCGTGGGCGGCGGCAAGCCTGTTTTTAGCCGACCGCATCAACCACAACACCGACCCCGAAAGCGGCATTATAAAGCACCTCTCTGATGGTGACATTGTGCTTTGTGACCGCTATTACTACTCGACCTTTGCCTATCAGGGCACCGATACCGACCTGCAGTGGATCTTCGACAGCCACTTCAACTGTCCCGAAGTCACAAAGCCCGATGCCTGCGTGTTCTTAACCATGGACATCGGAAAATGTCTTGCCCGCATTCATGCAAACAGAGATGCATCCGCGGTTGAAATCTTTGAAAACACAGAGAGCCTGACCCGCATCAGAAACCGCTTTGCGGACGTATTCGACATGCTCAAAAATCGTGACAACATTGTCAGCATCGATGCCGACGGAACGATCGAAGAGGTAACGAACCGCATTATGACGGTGCTGACCCCGATTCTGGAGGACTGAAAATGAAATTCACAGCCGCCGTTTTTGACGTAGACGGCACTTTGATAGACAATTCCGAGGGCATTTTCAACTGCATCCGCCATGCGCTGCAGAAAATGAACCTGCCCGACATGACCGATGACCAGCTGCGTCCTTTTATAGGCCCGCCGTTGTTTGAAAGCGGCAAAAAGATCTTAATGCTTGATGACGAAAATGCCGAACGGTTCGTGACCCTCTACCGTGAGCGATATTCCGTCAAAGGCTTTGCCGAAACAAGGCTTTATGACGGTGTACCGGAAATGCTTGCTGCTTTGCAGGACAATGGTCTTAAAATGGCAATTGCCACAGGCAAACCTTTGCAGTTTATTGAAAAAATTCTGCCTTTGTTTGACCTTGAAAAATATTTTTGCGGCATTCACGGCATCACATTCACCGACCACGAAAGCGACAAGGTGACATTCATCAAAAGAAGCCTTGCCGATTGTGCTGCCGATGCCGAAAACACACTGATGATCGGCGACCGCCACAATGATATGGAGGCGGCTAAGTCCGCAGGTGTGTTTGCAGCAGGTGTAAAATGGGGCTTCGGCACGGATGAAGAACTTTTGACGGCAGGTGCAGACAAGTTGTTTGTAAGTCCTGCTCATCTTACGGATTTTATTATAAATTAAAGGATTTTGTTATGAAAACGGCTTGCATTTTTGGTGCAGGAGAACAGAATATCGAACAACTCACGCTGCCTGATGATGCCCTTGTGTGGGCGGCAGACGGTGGTGTTGCGTATTGTGAAAAACTGAACATCACCCCCGATTTCATCATCGGGGATTTTGATTCCCTCGGCTACATTCCCGAAAAAGCGGTCGTTCTGCCCGTGCAAAAGGACAACACGGACATGGCGGCAGCTGTAGAAAAAGCCGAAGCACGCGGCTGCGACACATTTTATATTTACGGCGGCACAGGCAAGCGGCTCGACCATACCCTTGCAAACATAGCATTGCTCATCGACCTTTCCAAAAAAGGAAAAAAAGCGTATCTCTGCGACCGTGATTACACCGTCACCGCCGTCACCAACGGCGAAATCCGATTTGACGAAAGCGAAAAAGGTGTGATTTCCGTCTTTGCTGCCGACGAAAAAGTGCAGGGTGTGACAATTGAGGGACTTTTGTATACCCTCGACAATGCAACGCTCGAAAACAAAACCGCCCTTGGCGTCAGCAACGAATTTACGGGGCAAAAAAGCCGCATCGTCGTGCAGAACGGTACTTTGATCATTGTGAAAAATCATTTTCTGACTTGACAAATGCATTTTTCGGATGTAAAATAATAACAATAAATACCTGTCAGGGGTGCCGCGAGGCTGAGATGAAGACAATCTTCAAACCCTTTGAACCTGTTCGGATTATGCCGACGTAGGAAGACTTTTTGCGGTCTGCGTGTCGGCGCAGGCTGTTTTTTTATCCTTAAAACTAAAAATTGAATAGGCAGGGGTGCTGTCAAAAGCTGAGATGAAGTGTTACTTCAAACCCTTTTAACCTGTCCGGATAATGCCGACGTAGGAAGACCTTACTGCCGCACAAATTTTGCAGGTGCGGCTTATTTTTTAAGGTAAGAAAGGAAAAAACCATGAAAAACAAACAAAATTTGCGAGTCACCGCCGAATGTGCGGTATTGCTTGCCATGGCAATCGTGTTCAGCTTTATTAAAATCTGGCAGATGCCCATGGGCGGTGAAATCACCTTTGTCAGCATGCTTCCCATCATGCTCGCAGGTTTCCGAAACGGGCCGAAAGCAGGTTTTCTGACCGCATTCGTATATTCACTGTTCCAGTTGGCTTCGGCTTTTGTGTCGGGCAATGTTTTTGTATATTGCACAACCGCCGCTACCTTTATCATCTGTGTACTGTTTGATTATATTGTCCCCTTTACGGGTCTCGGCATTGCCTGTTTATTCAGAAATCTTAAGGAAGATTCAGATAGATTTAAGTCTGTACGTCTATATTTCGGAGTTGTATGCGGTATTGTACTGCGTTTTGTCTGCCACTACATCACAGGTGTTGTCATCTGGGGGCAGTGGGCAGGTGACGAAGGACCTTATATTTATTCATTGTTGTATAACGGAACCTATCTCTTGCCGGAATTGCTGTTGACTTTGCTGGTTTGCATCATCCTTTTCAAGCCTCAGCGGACAAGAAAATTGTTACTCAACGAATAAAATAATAATTGCCTTTTGAAATAACGCGTGGTATAATATTTATTTACTAAGCGGTTTTCAGAAGGCTTTTTCTTTTGAACCGATCAGACGGAGGTAACACCATGAGCGAAAACAAAAACGACTCCCTGCAAAACGAAATGGAAAATCTCGCAGAAACCTTCCAAAGCGAATATGACAAAACAGTCGCTGAAGAAGAAAATGCTGTACCAGCGGTTGAACAGCCCGAACCGGCTATTGAACTGCCGACAGAAGAAAAAGATGTCAAAAAAGTACCGAAGAAAAAAGGCGGTTTCCTTTCCAACCTTGTTTCTTTCCTGCTTTTGATTGCACTGCTGCTCGTAACAGCCGGCGTCACATTCTATGCTTCTTCCTTTACGGACATCGACAGCTATCTTTACAGCATGAAATGTGCAGAAGCCACCGAAAATGCTGCTGACAAAATCAAGTTCTACAACGAAGCACTCGCTTACCTTGAAGATGAAACAGCAGGTGCCGAAGAAGTCCCCTCTTTCTATCGTTCTCTGATGCGGGATGCACATGAACTGATTGCGGTTTACACGGCAGATACAGACGGCTATGCTGCTGCCATCTCCTACATGAATGAAAACCTCACGGAAGACGAAATTGCAGCTCCGCAAACTGCCGAATTCAAAGCATTTCTGCAGATTGCAGGTGTTTTCAACACCCTTGCTGTCGATTGCGTTGACAAGGTAAGTGCTGCACTCGAAAACAGTGAAACAGCAGTGGATTACGCAGCTCTTGCAGCCACATACACCACCAACGAAACCCTCGTCACCGACATCGAAACCATTCTCAAATCCGTCGGTACTGCCATCACTGCAGAAAAGAACGGTGACATTGATGCCGCTTTCGATGCATACAAAACCGCGGTCGATACACTCGCTTCCTACAGTACGGACAGCCGTATCCTGATCGAAAAGTATGCAATCTGCCTTGCACAGACAGAAGGCTATGCCGCAGCACTTGAATATGTAAGCACCGCCATTGCAGAAGACGATGAAACCACACCGATCACCTCCGAATTTGCTGATTTTGCAGGTGTTGCAGATATTCTTGCCACGCTTTCCGAAACCATCTATGACGAAGTAAAGCCGCTTGTAGGCAGTGATGTTACAGCTCCCGAAAACTTCGACGAACTCGTTGCAGCATTGAACGCTCCTGCTTATGTCACAGAAGAAATCAGCGGCCTGTATGCAGATGTTGCCAACGGTTTTGCAAAAATCAATGCAGGAAGCTACGGCACTGCTGTTGAATACTTCAGCAATGCAGCAGACAGCTTTGCTGCTTACGGTTGCCCCTCTGCTGCTCTGACCGAAAGTGTTGTCATTGCAACTGCGTATGCAAACGGTTATGCCTCTGCCGCTGCTCTTGCCGCAGAAAACAAGCTTGATGCAGAAGACTATGAATCTGCAACCGAAGACTTTGCTGCATTCCTTGCCGCAGCTTCTGTTTTTGAAACTCTTGATGAAACACAGTTTGCAGCTGTCAGTGCTGCCGTCGCAGAGATCACCGATGCACAGAATGCTGCAATCGACCTTACCGACATTGTCAAGAATCTGGAATTGCCCGCCTTCCTGCAGGCTGATGCACAGGCTCTTCTGACCAATCTTGCACGCGGTATCATCAGCGAAAACGCTGACAACAAAGCCGAAGCACTCACCTATTACGAAACTGCAGACGAAGCTTTCACCGCCATCGGTGTAACCGCTTCTTATGTCCTTGAAAAAATCGCTGTTCTCTCCTATGAAACAGAAAATCTCCATGCTGCTTATACCTTTGTCAATGAAAACAAAGATGCCCTTGCAGCCGATGCGGATTCTGCTCTGACAGAAGAATTTGCGAACTTGCTTACAACGCTTGAAAAAGCATTCAGCCCCGAACTGGTTGCAGCGTTCGTCGAAAATGCAAAGGCTGCCCTCATCGAAGCTGACTACGGTGATGTTGCCGTTGCTGACATTGTTGCAAAGAGCAACATCGACACCTCCGTTGCTGATTTCTATGAAGCTTACTATGCTCCGCTTGCCGAAGCTCTGAAAGCTGAAAATGACAAAAATCTGACCCTTGCCGTTGCAAAATACCAGGAACTTGCAGAATTGCTTAAAAATGATGCCGTTACCCTTCCCGAAACCCTTCTCAACAGCATCATTTCCGTTGCATTCAATTCCGGTGACCTTGCTACCGCTGTCAACTACTGCACAACGCTCAATGTTGACGAAATTGAAGACGAAGAATTCAAAGCTTTGTGCGAAACCGTTACCCTTTGCGATGCTGCCATGCAGAGTGCTTATGACGTCTTCTACGAAGCTTACTATGCAAGCTACTACGGCTCCGTACCCTCCAGAGAAGATCTCGTAAAACAGTTTGAAGAAATTCTGACTGACGACTCCAACAAATATGACCGTGCATTCAACGTGTACTATCGCTATATCTGCGAAATGTATTTCTATTCCTCGGAAGCTGACACCAAAGAAGTACAGCGTGCATATCTCGACGAAGTCCGTGAATTGATCCCCGAAATGATTTTCATTTACGGTTATGACCTTATCAGCGACCTGCTTTCAAACAAAGAATATGAAGAAGCAAAAACCTTCGCTGAAGAAATTCTCGCCATCAATGCCTATGACGATACCGCACTTGCAGCCCTTGCAGAAATCGCCCGTATCGAAGGCGACCTTACAAAGGCAACCGAGTATGCAAAAAAAGGTATCGCAAGTGAAAATGAAGTATACAACAGCGAACGTCAGTACATCATTCTTTGCATGCTCAACAACACATTTGCAGATGCATATGACTGTGTTGTTGCCATGTATGACAGAGGTCTTTCCACCATGCATGAATGTGAAACCATTGCCGTTTATGCTGCCCTGTTCACGGATGCTACCGAAGAACAGAAAACAAAGCTTGACGAAATCGTTTCTCACATTGAAAACGACTTGTATGCATCCTACGGTTACTCCTACGCAGAAAACACACAGGCACTCATCGACGGAACAAAAACACTCATCGATGTGTTTATGAACGATCCGTACAGTCTTTTCTGATCAACAGCAGATAAAACAAGAAGCAGTCCATAGGCGGTCTCACGCAGGGGTTTATACGCTCCAAAAACGGATCTTTTTTTCGAAATACTGCTTCTAAAGCCATGGCAGGCACCAGCCTTACCATGGCTTTTTTCATTCATTGTCTTTCGAAAAAATCTCTCCTTTTGTAGTACTTTGCAGCTTTGAAGGTCAGATTCTTTCTTACAGGGACTACCGACGGATGCAAAAATACTTTATGTCTTTCAAAGCTTTCGGGTGTTTGAAGAGGGAAAAAGACTCCTTCAAAACCGTGTTAATCTCTATGTGAGACCGCCTGAGGACTGCTTCTTTTGTTGCGTTTATGCGTTTGATATATGAATAGTTTGTAAACTTTTTGTTTATATTCTTTGACAGAATCTTTTTTCTTGACAAATGAAGATATTCAATATATAATTTGCATGAATGTTGGATTTTTCCGCATCAAGAACAAAAAAGGAGAGTTTTCCATGAAGAAGATTCTTGCTGTTATGCTGAGCGTTCTGCTCGCTTTCTCTGCCATTGTCAGCGTTTCCGCCGTTACGGTAGAGGACAACAAAGGCAACTCCATCGTCGGTGCAGATGCATTGTTTGCAGACTTTGATCCCACCACTTTGACGGATTTGTTTGTCGATTTTGATATGACCGTACTGTTTGCAGGTTTTGACCTCGGTCAACTGCTTGGTACGTTTGATCTTGCAACCTTCTTGCAGGGTCTTGATATTTCCACATCCCTTGACAGCCTGTTCTCAGGCTCCACTCTTGTCGGCAACAACAGAGTCGGTGCCGGCGGTCTTGGCGAATTTGAACTTCCCTCCCTGCTCGGCAATACCGAGATTTCCTCTCTGAGCCTGCCCTCTTTTGACACCGGCAGCGTCATGAGTGTTGCTGATTTTGATCTCGGCGGTGTTACCGAAATGCTCGGCAGCTTTGACCTCGGTGGTGTTACGGATATGCTTGGCGGTCTGTTCGGCGGCAGTGATCTGCTTGGCGGCGGAAGCACTTCCACCTCAACCGAAAGCAACCCCGACACAGGTTCCTCCTCTTCTTCAAGCAGCACCCAGACTGCTGAACCGCAGGAACAGATTGAAAATGCCGGCACAGGCGGATATTGATTTGCATTATAAAAAGGACTGTTTACGTGAAGTAGTCAATACTTTGTAGACACAAAAAAAGAATAAAGTTAAGCTGCCAGTTCAAGACGATATTGAACTGGTGGTTTTTTGTTTAGTTTTCGTAAAGGTTTTATGTAATTGAAGTAATGTACAGTTTCTGTAACAACC
>JAZNGB010000026.1:0-20033 GCA_045576275.1 Acutalibacteraceae bacterium | reverse complement strand
AAAATAAACAGCCGCACGGGAGCGGCTGCTTGAAATAGTAATGCGGTGCTAAACTTCAGGACCCCTTTCAGGGGTAAAGCCAGTAACGGCCCCTTATAGGGGCAGAGCAAACCACCGGTTCAACCGGTGGTTTTGATTTTCTGATGAACGGGACTTGAAGCGGCGCGGGAGTGAATGACAGTCCGGTGGAAGATTCCCCCACACAGTGGGGGAAATGTCTGCGAAGCAGACAAAGGGGGACGGGGCCGTCAGCCTGAAGAGCCGCGCCTGACCGAGCACCGCAGTGCGAGAGTCAAGTCCCGACTCTCGCACCATATTGAGTATTCATAAGGGATTTGACCTGTGAATACTCAATTTTTTTGCTTAAAATAGAGTTTTGTATATAGTTTGATATAATTTTTATGTATCGTCGCATTCCTTTCGGAGTGCGACTTTTTGTTATGCTGACTTTTCTGTTGGGTTTGCAATATAACCTATTGCTATTCCCTGACGGGTATCCGCTGTGAAGCAAGGCTCATCATTCTCAGGTATCTCAAGATAGCCTACGAAGTTATAGTGAATTACAACTCTCTGTGTCTTGTTTTTACCCTTGCCCTCTGCCTCATAAACATCAATGTGGTCAATAAGCTCGTGAATGAGTGGTGCTGTGATAGTATCCATATCCAAGAACTTTCTTATTGCACCGATAAACATATCCTTGCTGTGCTGAACTGTCTGCATATTTGCAACCTTTTCTCTAAGGTTAAATATCCTAACCTTGCTCCGCTTACGCACTACAAAGTTATTTAATAATATCTGTTAACAGATATTATTCAAGACTATGTCTTTTGTCTGTCGATACAATTTTACTGAATATTCTTTTGTTGTAATTTCATGTGGACAATATCTCTTGTTTTGTGTTATACTATTCATGGTGATTGAGTCCTCTCTGTTTGATTTGTTTGTGGTGAACTTATTCTAACAGGTCTCAATCACTTTTTCTATTTCTTTTTTAGTCTCACATCAATTGTAACTCTACACGGCTTCATTGCATTTTCTTCAAAATAGTCTTGCAAATGACTTTTTCTTGTGTTATAGTAAATACGCATTTGCGCCTGTGGTGAAATTGGCAGACACGTTGGATTTAGGTTCCAATTCCAAAAGAGTGCAGGTTCAAGTCCTGTCAGGCGCACCAAAACGGAAAAATCCGAACCAAATTTTCCCAACAGGAAAAGGGTTCGGATTTTTTTAATGGTAGCAGGCAAAAGGAACTAAGTCGGTTTCTGTTGGAAATAATGCTTGCATTTTCAGAAATTCGGGTATATAATGAACTCACAATAAAACATACGGGAGCTTGTGTTACAGGCTGAGAGGAAGGTAAAACCTTCGACCGATAACCTGATTTGGATAATGCCAACGTAGGGATGCATGGTAACATAGTATTTTTAGCGGAAGTTGTCCAGTTCAGGACGGCTTCCGTTTTTTTTGCAAAAGGAGGTGAATTGACAAATCCCGTGTTTCGGGCGGATAGAAGGGGAGCGCCTTGTGTCTTGTATTTTTGCGATGGGAACCCGTGTTTCGGGGTGAGAGGAGAAAATGAATTCTCGACCGAAAGTTAAAAAATACGAAAAGAGGATTCGCAATGAAAAAATCTGCAAATTTGTTAAAGTTGGTTATTCTGTCCATGCTCGTAGCACTTGGGGTTGTTATTTCTCCTATCTTGCGTGTTGAAGGAATGTGTCCGATGGCACACCTGATTAATATTGTATGTTCTGTATTGTTAGGTCCGTGGTATTCACTTTTGTGTGCAACTCTTATCGGCATCATCAGGATGATAACAATGGGAATACCGCCTATTGCGCTGACAGGTGCTGTTTTCGGAGCGTTTTTATCAGGTGTGTTTTACAGATTATCAAAAGGAAAAATAATTTGTGCCGTGCTTGGTGAGGTGATTGGAACAGGCTTTATCGGAGCGATTGCGTCATATCCTGTTATGACTTATATTTGGGGTCGGGAAGGACTGACTTGGTTGTTTTATGTTCCCTCATTTGTCTGCGGAACGCTTATCGGCGGCAGCATTGCTTATCTGTTTTTAAGGAAAATTGCTGCAAACGGGATTCTCGGACGTTTTCAGTCAAGTCTCGGATCTGCCAGTTATCAGGATGATGACAGTATTCTTTCAAATGCTCTCACAATAGCTACCGTTGGACCGATATGTTTTGTGGTTGTAAAAATATTGTCCGATATGTTTGAACTTACTTCGGTTGTGTGGTCGTATATTGCATATGTTGCACTCGGTGTGTTTGCCGTTGTTGGTTTTGTGTATTTCGTTGCAAAAAAAGGAAGAAGGATCGATGCTGATGTTGAGTGAAATAAGGAATAATGTCAAGGAAACACACCCTCTTATTCATTGTATTACAAATCCTATATCAATCAATCAGTGTGCAAATGCGATACTTGCAGCAGGTGCAAGACCTGTTATGGCAGAACACACGGAAGAAGTTGCAGAGATAACCAAAACCGCAGACGCACTTATGCTGAATATAGGAAATATAACCGATGTTAGAATGAAGTCGATGGAATTGTCTGCACAAGTTGCCATAGAAAAGAAGATTCCGTTCATTTTGGATGCTGTCGGTGTTTCTTGTTCCCGGTTCAGAAAGAAGTTTGCCATTGGACTTATTGAAAAATACAAACCGACGGTTGTTAAAGGGAATTATTCGGAAATCATGGCATTGTGTTGCACGGATTACAGTGCAGCAGGCGTTGATTCTGCTTGTGTTGATTTACAGACTGTAAGCAAAGAAGCATCAGAATTCGCACATCAATACAATTGCGTTGTGCTTGCAAGCGGAAAAACCGATATTATTACAGACGGCAAAAGAATCATTTATATGAAAAACGGTACACCGCAGCTCGCTTCGTTAACGGGAACAGGTTGTATGCTCGGGGCTTTGTGTGCAACATATTTATCGGTATCATCTGCAGTTGATGCAGCAAAGACAGCTTGTGCAGTACTCGGCATTTGCGGAGAGCTTTCGCAGACGGAAAATGGAAACGGGATATTTTTTGTGCAGCTTATGGATAATCTGACCACATTGACCGATGCTGTTTTGAACGATCACATAGAAACGGAGGAAGTAAGAATTGAAAAAATTTGATTCAAAACTTTATTTCATCACAGACAGTACAGGATTTTCAGAAGAGGAATTCTTAAAAAGAACAGAAATGGCACTGCAAGGTGGTGTTACGCTTCTTCAGCTTCGAGAAAAAGATAAAACAACCCGTGAATACATTGAACTTGCCGAAAAGGTACACAATTTAACAAAGCGATATAATGTTCCTCTTATCATTGATGACAGAGTTGATGTTGCACTTGCAATGGATGCAGAAGGTGTTCACGTGGGACAAAGTGATATGCCCGTTGATATTACAAGAAAGCTGATGGGCAAAAATAAGATAGTCGGAGCAACTGCAAAAACGGTTGCACAGGCACTCGAAGCCTATGACAAAGGAGCTGATTATCTCGGGGTTGGTGCAATATATCCCACCACCACAAAAGTGAAAACCGTTCTCACATCCACCGAGACCCTTGATGCAATCTGCAGATCTGTTCCCATTCCTGTCAATGCAATAGGCGGACTGAACATATCAAATCTTGATGTTTTAAAAGGTATCAACATTGCAGGTATTTGTGTGGTGTCAGCAATTATGAAAGCGGATAATCCGAAAAAAGCTGCAGCCAAATTTCAGAAAGTAATCAAAACGGAGCTTGTAACAGGATGAAGCGAATGAAAACAGCATTGACAATTGCAGGCAGTGATTCCGGTGGCGGTGCCGGCATACAGGCAGATATCAAAACCATGACCATGAACGGTGTGTATGCCATGAGTGTCATTACTGCAATGACAGCACAGAACACGCTGGGGGTTACGGCAATACAGGAATCAACACCTGAATTCTTAAAAGAGCAGATCGATTCAATTTTTCAGGATATTTATCCCGATGCCGTAAAAATCGGGATGGTTTCTTCAAAGGAACTTATTGATGTAATAGCTGACAGACTTGCATTTTTCAAAGCAAAAAACATTGTTGTTGACCCGGTAATGATTGCAACAAGCGGTTCGGAGCTTATGAAGAATGATGCATTATTTGCTCTTCAGAATAAGCTCCTGCCGATAGCTGCTCTTGTAACGCCGAATATTCCCGAAGCAGAAGCTTTGTCCGGCAAAATAATAAAAAATAAAGATCATATGTATGCTGTTGCTAAGCTGATTGGCGATACATGCAGATGTTCGGTATTACTCAAAGGCGGCCACAGCATAAATGATGCAAATGATCTTTTGTATTCGCATGGCAACTTCAAGTGGTTTGAGGGAAAGAGAATCAACAATCCCAATACCCACGGGACAGGTTGTACTCTATCTGCTGCCATTGCTTCCAATCTTGCAAAAGGTTTTACTCTTGAAGAATCCGTAAAAAGAGCAAAGGAGTATATTTCAGGTGCTCTTTCTGCTATGCTTGATTTGGGAAAAGGTCCAGGTCCCATGCAGCATAATTTTAATCTGCAAGGTGATTTTGCAACAGAAAAAGGATAACATACAGGTTATAACAAAAAGCAAGCAGTCCATTCCGGAATCTGCTTGCTTTTATTTTACCATCTTCTGTCCTTCACATTCGGACATCTGTTCTTTTTAAATGCTGCTCTGAATTCCACATAACAGCCGCATTTTATGCAAACACCGGCAATCAGATGGTCGCAGTTTTTGCATGCATGCAGTCTTTCTTTATAAAGAATATCGTCGGCTTTGTCTGCTGTGGACAGTTTGTTTATTCTTTCCGTTATGCTTTTGAGTATATCTTCTTCTGCAGCTTCGCGCAAAAGGCATCGTTTGCATTGCTCCATGTTATTCAATGATGAATTTTACAACAGAACATGGCGGAAGCGTTGCATAGAATCCGTCAGAAATCTTTCTGAAATCGGTGAATTGCTGAACATTGACATGGTTAGCGTCGTCAAAATCATTTTTATCGTGTATTGCACCTGCGAGGATTTCAGCTCTGATTCCTTTTACCTTTGTGTCTGCAATCTGGCATTTAATCTTCGCTGTTTTCTTTGCAGATGTGTTGACGATTGTGGAATAAATCACACCGTTTGCATCAACTGAAGCAGATTCAATAAGCTGCGGTAATTTGAGATTTCCTTCGTCACCCGGATGCTTTTTAGAGTCAATTACACTTGTTTCTGCGGTGATGAAAGAGCCGAGAAGTGTGTTTTCCTGATGGGCTTTAAACATTTTAAAAACATGATATGTCGGGGTGAGAATCATCTTTTCACCGTCTGTGAGAGCCATCGCCTGTAAAACATTGACAGTTTGTGCAATGTTTGCCATCTTGATTCTGTCAGCGTGCTTGTTAAAAATGTTGAGTGTGAGACCTGCAACAATGGCATCCCGCATCGTGTTTTGTTGATACAGGAAACCGGGATTTGTGCCGGGTTCCACTTCATGCCAGGTGCCCCATTCGTCAACAATCAGATCCACCCTGTGTTTCGGATCGTATTTGTTCATGATCTCGATATGACGGGTGATGATTTCGTCTATTTTGTATGCCTGTGCAAGAATGCAATAGTATTGTTTTTCTGTGAAATTTGTTGCAGATTTTTTGGAATTCGTTTCACTGTCCCATATGTCCGTATAATAGTGCAGCGAAAGACCGTCGATTTTGTGACGGGCTCTCCACATCACCTTGTCAGTCCAGTGATAATCCTCCGCATTCGGACCGCAAGCAATACGGTAGATCGTATTGTTGTTATCATAATTCCTTACATATGTGTTGTAGCGAAGGAAAGCCTGTGCATAATCTTCAGGCAGAAAATGACCGCCGCAACCCCAGTTTTCGTTGCCGACACCGAAATATTTGACTTTCCACGGTTTTTCATGTCCGTTTGCTTTGCGAAGTTCAGCCATCGGCGAAACACCGTCAAAGGTCATGTATTCGACCCATTCACTCATTTCCTGTACAGTGCCTGAGCCGAGGTTTCCGTTGACATAGGCATCGCAGCCGAGCTGCTCACAAAGCTCAAAAAATTCATGTGTGCCGAACGAATTGTCCTCAACCACACCGCCCCAATGGGTGTTGATCATCTTTTTTCTGTTTTCTTTCGGGCCGATACCGTCTTTCCAGTGGTACTCGTCAGCAAAACAACCGCCCGGCCAGCGAAGGACGGGAATACCCATTTCCTTGAGTGCATCCACGACATCTTTTCTCATGCCGTTAACATTCGGAATGGGGGAGTCCTCACCTACATAAAGTCCCTCATAGATGCATCTGCCGAGATGCTCTGAAAAATGTCCGTATATATCCTTGCTGATTTTGCTGATTTTTTGGTTCGGATTGATAAGATATTTTTCCATTATAAACCCCTTGCTATGTTACCAGACATGATTCCATAATAACAGCTTGAGCAAAAGCACAACAATTGTGCGACCGATTGTAAAGTTGAAAAACTCAACGAATGTGCGGCCGAACATTGCGGTGTCAAATGTTTTGTATACATCTGATGTATATTCAACACCTTCTGCCATGGTTACAAACGGCTGTGAGTACAGGATGCCACCGTCACCAATGAGATGAAAACGAACATAGCAATCAAGTTCATCTTCGTAATCATTCAGGTCGATGGAGGTCAGATTCTCACCTTCTGCAATGATTTTGCCGCCCGAAATCCATTGAACATAATTGTATTCGTTGGCAGTAACGGAAATGGTGTTTTCTTCCTGATCTACATCAATTCTTGAAACAGCAGGCGGCAAATTGCCTTTTCCGTCAAAATCATCCCCCAGGTACAACGGATCAACGCGGCCGACAGAGAACCATGCACCGCTGCGAATGCATGTTTCATATGCTTCAAGGGTCAGTTCCGGCATCAGCATCATGGTGAAAGCCCAATCGTTGTATCCTACGCGATGCGAGTCCGAAAAAGCAATTCCCGGCACATTTCTGCCCTTCGGAATGGTCAGTTTGAGGATCTGATCCCATATGACGGAATCATAACGTGTGCTGTTGACATCAAATGCTACACAAGAATCATAGTTGAGGAATATGTTTGCAAATTTGTTGGCATAATACGGTTCGTAAGCACGGGCTTCGTCTTCTTCCAATCTGCCGACGAACTCACCCGTGTGGTCCAGGAACGAATAACCGCCTTCTTTATCGGCAAGCTTGACAGGGGTTTCAAAATCACCGTAAACCCCCATTTTTGCACGCACGGCTTCGCAGTTGAATGTGTTGACATGACAGTCATTGATCGGGGTTGCACCGTTTGCCTCGCAACCGCCGGTAACTTCCATCATTCCGCCCAGATCATAACCGAGTTGTTCTGCCAGTGCATCACGGGCTTCACTTTCATATGTACCGTTGATAATCTGTAAGCGTTCTTCTGTTGTCAATGCCTCAGGATCACGCATTCCGGTGTTGTTGAATTTAAAGAAACGGTAAATCGGAACCATTTCGGGTACTTCATCCCACGGCACACCGACAACAGCATGGTCGGTGATGGCTAAAATCTGATACCCCAAATCATAATGGTCTTTTACATTGGCAGCAATGGACTGATCCGCATCACTGGCTTCCGTATGTGAATGCAGATCGGCTTTGTATTGATTCCATGTGTCCCAGTCCACACCGTCATAAGGACTGCTTATAATATAATTGTATTCTTCTTGTGTTTCATCGGATTGTGTCGCAAATCCGACCGAAGCCATTCCGAATAACAGGCTGCCGCACAGTGAAGCCGAAACGATTCTTTTAAAAAGAGTATTCATAATAACCCTCCTGCTTATTCATATTTCAAACCGGGAAAAATCTTGCTCAGTTTGACAATAAAGTCATACATAAAGTAATTGATTTCCGCAATGATGTTTCTGAACAACAAGTTGGCATCTACAAATTCATATTCAATCATGACAAACTCCTTTTCCCTATAGGGACCGATTATTTAACATTATTTATATAATGTTGCTTTAATGTTACCTAAAAAACAGGTAAAAGTCAATAGATTCTTGCAATCGGATATATATAATTTGTATTAATTGACCAAAAGAAGCTGGAGAATACAACAAAAAAGACGGTCAAAAAGACCGCCAACACTTTTATGTTACCATAAAAAGAACATGAAAGTCAATACATTGTTGAAAACTTATGTGCAACATTGCCATAATTCTGCGAATTGTTCAAAAAATTATGTTTTCTTTGTACAAATTACCATCTTGCAAAATGCAAAAACGTGTGTTATAGTATAGACAGAAAGAGGTGATACCGATGAACACCTGAGAACGGAGGCTCTAATACAAAACCAAAAGAGCTGAAAATGAGTAAGCAATAAAATCGTCAGTAAGTAAAAAAGCCAAGGAAAGAAAACTTGATCGTGTAAGAAGCGAAGCAGTAAAACGTAATAAACTGAACAGCAAACGACACGGAAAGGAAATCCGATCCTAAAGAGAAATCAATCCAAAGTGAAGGAACTGAAAATCGATTTCAGAAGCTGAAAAAAAGAAGCCCATTAGGTAAATAAGAACAAAGACAAGAGCAATCAAGTAAACGTTGATAATTTTGACCAAAAAATCGAACGATTTGATAACTCCATAAATTCTTGCCATGAATTTATCTTTCAATGATGTGAAGAGATACTACACCCGCTTTTGTAATTGTTTTTAGAGGATAGAGTCACCAGAACGATCTTCATTTGGAAATAAATTGTTCCGCAAAACATCAGAGTAGCTCACTTTTATGAGTATTGAAAAAACAGTGCGTGTTGTTGGTACGGGAGCAGGAAAGTTGAAAAATGGAAGATCAAAGAAACTGCAGAAAGAGAGGTTAAAATGATGTTAGATATCAAGATCGATCAGAAATGACCCTTGACGGATTGTGTAAAGAAACATCTGTCAAGGGTCATTTCAATTTGTGTGGATGTCTTTTTTTTGTTTCTCTGCAACCCCGTCCCGTCAAGGGCTTTTTTTTCATTTTGCAGCATTTTTTTGCTTGACAAAAGAATACAGCTTTGCTATACTGTTAAGCGTTAACAATTCAATCCGGGGGCGTAGCTCAGTTGGTTAGAGCGCCTGCTTCACACGCAGGAGGTCTGCAGTTCGAGTCTGCACGTCCCCACCAAAAAAATCGGCAAGCTATGCTTGTCGATTTTTTTTATCCAATCCGCAGGATTGGTATGTAATCACGGTGCAGCCGTGTATGTAATCAGAAAAGCTGCATGGAATCAAAATCTGTACACTGCGGATTGATTACATGCATTTTTTTGTAAAAATGATTCCATCCGACACTTTGTGTCGATTCCATACCGCCTTGCTGTGGATTTCATGCAATGCTCCGCATTGTTTTTTACAGAACCTGCCCGGGTTCTGTTTTTTTATTTTACAATTTTCTCAATCCGCTTGCAGTTGACTGTTTTATGTGCTATGTCATCAAAGATACACAAATAGAAGATGCATTTGTAAGAAAAACAATTAATTCTGATTTCAACAGAGGTGACGGCTTAAGACAGGAAGAGCTTGCCATTGATTTGAACGAATTGTCGAGATTCATGAAATTTCACTTTTGAAAAACGGACAGGTCGTAAGCGATGGCTTTACTGCCACAGATGAAATGAATCTTCCGTCATACATTGACAGAAGAACCTGTAGTGTATATCGTGTAGAAAAAGACGGCACTTATACGAAACTTGAATACGTAATGATATTGAAGGTACAACACCCTGTGACGGACATATTTATGAAGAAGTCAGAGTTGAACCTACATGTACTGAAACAGGCTCAATAACCTATACTTGCTACTGTGGTGATACCTATATCGAAGAAATACCTGCAACAGGACATTCGTATGCTACAATAGTGACTGCTCCTACCTGTACTGAACAAGGCTTCACCACCTACACCTGTGAATGCGGTGACAGTTATATCGGTGATTATGTTGCAAAGTTGGCACACACCGAAGTGCTGATCAATGAAAAAGCAGAAACTGCCACCGAAGACGGCTACACAGGTGATATTGTCTGTTCTGTTTGCGGAGCAGAAATTGAAAAAGGTGAAGTCATCCCTGCAACGGGTGAAGAAGTCAACAATTGCTCTCATATGTGCCACAAGGAAGGTATTCTCGGATTCTTCTGGAAGATCATGCGTGTGTTCTTCAAACTGTTCAATGTCAACCCCGTTTGCGAATGCGGTGCGGCTCACTATTAACAAATCAAAAAGGAGTTACCTCAGCATGTGTGAGGCAACTCCTTTTTCAAACTGTATTCTTTTTTTTATTAACCCACTGCATCCGAGATGGTTGTCGGGGGCAATGTGGTCGGTGCTTGCGTTGTCGGTACCGTGGTGGGAGCCTGTGTGGTTGTCACCGGAGCCTGTGTCGTGGACGGTGTTACTGCCGTAGTCGCTTGCTGGATGGTGGTTTGCTGTGCAAGGTCGGCAGAGAATTTTCCGCTTGTATCCACATAATAATAATGTGTCATGGTGTCGTCCATGGCGACCTGCATGGTACCGCTTCCGTTGAAAATGGTCACCGTGTAAACATAAACCAAACGCTTGTCTGCATAGGATGTGTCTGTGCGTGTGGCTTTGGTTACGTTTTGTTCACCGACTTCTTTTGCAGCAAGCTGCATTGCGAATGCCGTAAACTGTGATTCATTGTATTGTGACGTCACCGATTCACCGATCACGGTCTGACCGTTCTGAGTCAGAATCTTTTTGTAATTGCCGTTGCCGAGCTCGTCAATAAAAACGACACCGGTTTTTGTAACGGCAAATTTGGTGGTTTTGTTGTTGGCTGTAGCGTCAAACAGTGTCACATTGTTGCGATTGATTACGCTGTTGCCGGTTTCTTTGACAGTCGGTTCTGCACCGTAAAGGGCTTTGAATGCTGTTTTTAAGTTGGTTTCTTCAACCGTAACGGCAGGCTTTTCTGTCAGGTCTTCTTCATTGATGCGGCTGAGTTTTCTGTTGACCCAACGGTAAACATTTTCAACCGCTTCACCGTTTACATAAGTGATACCGCGGATTGCTTTCTTTTCTACATCAATATTGATGTTGACCAATGCCGACAACTGACCGCTGTAATTGAAACTCTTGGATGCGTGATCCCACAGCCAGCAAATATATTGTTTTCCGTCTTTGCTGCTGTTTTGAATCAATCCGATATCGGAATGCCCGTCGAAGTCCATGTCGGTCATCAGCAGAGTGCTTTCACCACCGACCAGTGCTTCGTTAACATCTGAAACGGAATACGTAAGAAGTCGTTGTTTGACCGTAATGCCGGATAAAACTTCTTCTGCTTTGCTCATTTCTTTGTTCGGATCACCGATCAGGGCATAAAATGTACCGCTGCGATAGGCAAATACGGCTTTTTCACCGTTGAAATTGTCAAGCTCTGCCAGAGTTTTGGCATCAGACGGAATTTTGCCGGGTGGGGTGATGGCAACGGTTGCATCTTCGTAAATGCTCGGTGGCTCATCTTCGCGTGTGCAAGCTGCAAATGCAAATAAAAATACGAACAGCAGAAGTAAAGATACAATTCTTTTTATGATGATCATCTCCTATAGGGGGGGGACACAAACGCTTAGTTTACGATTTCAAGGTGTGCCGTGAAAGAATTTTCGTTCAAAGCAATGAATTTATATCCGAGGTCTTTGTAATATTCAATAACCCAGGGCAATGATTCAACCGTTGTATCAAGATAATCCGTATCATGCATGAGCATAACAATCACATCTTCATACGCATACGAAATAGCAAATTCGTAAAGCTCTTCTGCGGTGTATGCTTCCGTGCTTGCATCCGCATTGGTTGCATTCCAGTCAAAATAAACATAACCGCGGTTTTCAACTTCTTCTGCCAGACGGCTCATAATGCCGATGTTGTAGTTTTCGCTAACGGTATTGCTGCTGCCGCCGGGGAATCGGATAAGGTTGGTGGTAACACCGGTCAAGTCATAAACTAGCTCTGCGATTGCATCCAGATCTTCAAAATATGCCTCTTCAGAGGAGTAAACGGTCTCATAATCATGGGTGTATGTATGCAATGCAAGTGTGTGACCGCGGTCTACGATTTTTTGATATTCCGTATTATAACCGGATGCAACAACAAAGAATGTTGCCTGGCAGTCATACATATCAAGAATGTCAAGAATTTCTTCCGTATTGGAGGACGGACCGTCATCAAATGTCAGATACATGATTTTGGTGCCTTCCGGAAAATCTTCTTCCGTAAACTGACCGGGTTGTTGGGTGATGGCTTGCGTTGTTGTGTAAGCATCCTCGATTTTCGAAAGAATCTCTTCCTGTCGTGCTACGGTTACTTCCTGGATCTGATTGGGTGTCGCAACAACTTCCTGTTCGCGAGTACATGCAACACAGGAAAGCAACAAAACAATGGCAAGAAGAATAACGGAACAACGTCTTATTTGTTTAAAAATAATCATAAAATATCAATCCTTTATTTTATTAATTTCCATAATAGCACGAACTGTTTATTTTTGCAAGCATTTAAGACTTTCTTAAGAAATCTTAAAAATATTTAAAGTTGAATAATTATATAGAATGCTGTTGATTTTTGTTTTTTATCTTAAAATCGGTTGCAACTGTTGTTCCGATAATGCAGCATTCACACAAGGTAATAACAGTGAAAAGTCTGCAACAAGGGAAGTCGGTTTGTTGATGCAATCATCTTGTCTGTACGGGATGAAGTAATAATTTTTTCTTGTGAGTAGTGTTCCGATATTGGATGCTGCCGCACACAATCCGTCATTGGTTGATATACCGATCAGAACGGGTCGGGCGTTGCGAAGCTGTGATTTGACCGCAAGCGTGACCGGGGTATCGGCAATACCTGCCGCCAGTTTTGCAAGTGTATTTCCGGTACACGGGGCAACAATAAGCAAGTCAAGCATCTTTTTCGGGCCGATCGGTTCTGCATCCACAAGAGAGCAAATGACTTTGTTGCCTGTGATTGTCTCCATTCTTTCCGCAAATGAAGCTGCTGTTCCGAAGCGTGTATCTGTGGAGTAGGCATTGAAACTCATGATCGGTATAATATGAAAGCCGGCAGTTTTTAAAGTTTGCAGCTGTTCAAGCACTTTTCCGAATGTGCAAAAGGAACCGCAAACCGCAAAGCCGACAGTTGTATTGTTCATCAGGATCCCTCCGTTATGTGTCTGTGAATTGTTTTGGCAATAATTTCTCCTGCTGTTTTCGGAGCTGTTTTTCCCGGAAGGGATGCAGCTTTTATAACAGTTCTTCCAATCTCTTTTGCTGCTTGCATGTCAATTCCGTAAGGTGTACTTGCCACTTCAATGAAAGTACAGTTTTTATCAGATGCAACAAGACAGGCAGCATCTACAACGGTAGCAGGAATTGTGTTGATTATACAAGTATATTGTTTGATATATTGCACCAGTTCATCAAGTGGTCGGCATTTTAATCCGTCTGTTGCTGCTTTTGTAAGTGCGGTTTTATTTCGTGCAAACACAGTCACTTCTGCACCGATATTTTTGAGTGTCCGGGCTGTATATTGTGCCACTCTTCCATACCCGAGCACTGCACAGGACAGACCGAATACCGTGACAGGTAACTGTTCGATCAGAATGCCGACAACCCCTTCGGCGGTCAACAATGCGTTGTGCAATGTCAGATCCTCGTCTTTGAAATAGTCAATGACACGGCAGCCGTGTGCTTGCAAAGATTTTTCAAAAGGTAAAGAGGGCATACCGCAATAGATGGTAGTTCCGGGAATTGTATTCCGAAGAAGATCTTGTAACAGAATCGGTTCTTGAGCAAACACTGCATTGAGACTTTGTCCGTCTCTTGAAACCGGCAAAGGCAAGATAACGGTATCAAGCGAATCTGCAGCTTCACGAAGCGGATGGTTTTGTAAATCATGCGGTAAAGGTGCCAATGAGAAAGCAGCAAGTCGCACGACATAACCGCAATTGTTTAAATAGGATGCCAAATGTATCTGTCGAGAATCGCCGCCGATAACGGCAAGCGTCTTTTTTGTTTTCATAAAAGTCCCTCCGATAACAATTTATGCAGTATATTTGCTTTTGCTATGGAAAATTACTTGACATCTTTTTTTTCATGTAATATAATATTTTAATGTGTTTATGCATACAACAAGAACAGACTGATGCTGTTTTTTATACATAGGAGATGTTTTTGTGAAAGAGATAGATTTATTGCTTGATAAGGTAAAAAGAATACATTTCATTGGAATCGGCGGATCCGGTATGTGTCCTTTGGCAGAGATTTTGCATGAAAAAGGGTATATCCTCAGCGGTTCGGATAATAACGAAAGCAATATTTTAAAGAGAATCCGTGCACTCGGCATTCCTGTTACAATGGGACAGAAAGCTGAAAACATCGGTGATGCTGAACTTGTTATTTATACGGCAGCACTTTTGCCTGACAATCCCGAACTGGTTGCTGCCAAAGAATCCGGTGTTCCGACTTTTGAAAGAAGCGTTTTGTTTGGTGCTGTTACGCGTAAATTTAACCGTTGTGTCGGTGTTTGCGGCACACACGGCAAAACCACAACAACAGCTATGCTGACCCAGATGCTCATGCACGCAGGCGAAGATCCCTCGGCTGTTATTGGCGGCAAGTTGCCTTTGATCGATGCGTATGGTCGCATCGGTAAATACGATCTTTTGGTTTGTGAATCCTGTGAGTTTGCAAATCATTTTCTCGAATTGTCTCCGTCCTGTGTTTTGATTCTTAATATAGATGCTGACCATCTGGAGTTTTTCAAAACCATTGACAACCTGATTGCTTCGTTTACAAAGTTTGCAGACCTTGCAACGGATTGCGTTATTTACAACGGTGATGATGAAAAATCCTGCCGTGCTGTGGCAGCCATGCAGACCGAAAAGAAACTTGTGACTTACGGTCTTGATAAAAAGAATGATTGGTATGCTGAAAACGTTCATTTTGAGCATGGTGCTTTTGCTGTTTTTGATGCATACAAAAACGGAGAATACGTTGGTACGGTTCACCTTTCCGTTCCCGGGGATCACAATGTATACAATGCACTCGGTGCACTTGCTGCGGCAGAATATGTCGGTGCTGATATGCAGAAGAGTATTGAAGGAATGGGTGAATTTCACGGTGCCGGCAGACGGTTTGAAGAGCTCGGTAAGGTGAACGGAATTACTGTTGTGGATGACTATGCCCACCATCCGGCCGAATTGTTGGTTACCATTGAATCCGCCATGCGTATGGATTATGCTCGTGTCTGGGCAGTGTTCCAGCCTTTTACATTCTCAAGAACCTATATGCTGCTGGATGACTTTGCAAAGGTGCTCTCTGTTGCAGACAAAGTTGTGCTGACAGAAATTATGGGTTCCCGTGAAGTCAACACATGGGATATCCATACCAAGGATCTTGCCGAAAAAATCGACAACTGTGTTTGGTTTGAATCCACGGATAAGATGGCAAATTTTGCAGAGATCACGCAGTATCTTTGCGACAATGCAAAAAGCGGTGATTTGATTCTGACCCTCGGATGCGGTGATGTTTATAAAATCGCGGAAGCATTGTTGGCAAAACTTGAAGAAAAATAAAAAACATATAATAAAGACACACATCGGAGTTGATGTGTGTCTTTTGTTGATAGGTGCACTTTATAATATACTGCCGTCATCTGCTGCACTTTCATAGCGGATGGAATCAAAAAAGCTATCATAACGAGCCGCCCATTTCTTGATTTCTTCACGATCATAATTTTCGGGAAGGGAATTGATGATCGGCAACAAACGTGCCATCCAGATCGGAAGGCTCAGAACTTTTTTACGCAACTCCTTGTTATCAAAGAAACGCACCATTTTGTCTTTGATCACGCCCATGCCTGCCTGCGTAATCAAATCAACAAGTCCGTTTTCGGTAGCAGTCGCATTCATGATTTTCTGGTTGATTATGTCCTCACGCAGCAGAAAACTGACATCATCTGTTGTCAGTTTTGTAAGCAGTACTTTTCCGAGAGCAATGATGGAAGCATTCCTGCCGATTTCTTTGAAAAAATCCAGTTGATATTTCCAAAGTGTTTGAGCGGTGTATAGCCCATCTGAGTCAGCAAGAATCGTTTCTGCCAATATTCTTCCTGCTTGCATGGCATATCCGACTCCGGAGCCTTTTACGGAGTATGTCATAAAAGCACTGTCTCCGACAGCTGCATAACCGTCTGCAACCAAAACAGACAAAGGTTGTCGAACGGGGATGTCAACAATATGACCGCCTCTTAAAAGAGTGTCGCCGAGTTGCGGATTTTCTTCTTTCAGCCGATTGATTGTCTTTTGGGTGTCTTCCGGCGGGTATTCATTGAAACGAGCAATCAACACATCTGTGTCGTCGGCATTTGTAATCAGCCATTGCATACCGATGTTGCCGTCTTCAAAAACGTAAACCTTGTATGGTTCGGTTTCGGGACAATCCGGGTTTTTGTTGTAAAAAGCACGGTATGTTTTCAATACATCAAAATCTTCCGTATCTTGCTCGATGAGCATTTTATTTGGAAGATTTTTACGCAACGGAGAGTTGATTCCGCAGGCATCGACGATCATGTCTGCAAAAAAAGCACCTTTATCGGTATAAACACCACATACTCTGGACCCCAGAATGATCGGTTTTTCAATTCTGGTTTCAAATACAAAGTTTACCCCTGCATTGACTGCCAGTTGTATCAGATGCTGACAAAGCACTTTTCTTTCAATCATAACCGTATATCCGTCGGGCGGAACAACCTGCGAGATGTTCGGTGTGATGCCGTCACCGCAACAAAGTGTAATGGGGGTGCGAAGACAAACATATTCTTTCGGAATCGGAATACCCGAAAGCTGAAAACAATCCACATTGACGGAGTCCGGTTGATCAAGTCCGATATCCTGTCTTTTTTGTGCTTCCAATACCGTAACATCCATACCTTGTTTTGCAAGATGATATGCAGTTGCAATACCACCGTGTCCGGCACCGGCAATCAATATTTTACTTGTCATATCAAATCCCTCCTTGTTTACTGTTTATAGGGAAGTGTTACAGTGAAAACAGACCCCTCGCCGGGTTTGCTTTCTACTTTGATTTCACCTCCGAGCAGATCGACTACTTTTTTTGTAAGCGTCAGTCCCAGTCCGTTGCCCGGAGTTGTGTGTGATGTATCTCCTTGATAAAATTTATCAAAAATATGTTGCATGGTTTCTTCCGTCATGCCAATTCCTGTGTCGGAAATGCTTACATAAACAAAAGCTCCTTGTTTGTACGCTTGTACGCAAATGCTTCCGTTTTGCGGGGTGAATTTAATGGCATTTGCAAAAAGATTATTCCAAACATGAGCAAGCAGATCTTCATTGCTGTGGTACTTGATTTCTGCAAGCTCCAAATCCAGGTCTATGTTTTTTTCGCTCCAGCTTTCTTCAAACAAAAGCAAACTGCGTCTGAGTTGTTCATCCAGGCTGAATGTGGTTTGCTCAGGAACTATGGTTTGTTTCTCGAGTTTTGTCAACAGGAGTATTTCGCTGGACAGATCAGCGAGTCTTGAAGATTCTTCATAGATAATTCTTAAAAAATCATTGCGTTGTTCTTCGCTGACTTCATTTGCATACAGTTGTTTTGCCATGCCTTTGATGGACGCAATGGGGGTTTTGAATTCATGCGAGAAATTGGATATAAAATCCTTTCTCATCATTTCGGTGTTTCTCAACTCATTTGTCATGGCATTGAAACTGTCTTCAAGTTGCGTGATGGTTGAATTTACACCGATTGGGCGGCTTATTGGGGCAACGGTTGCTGTATAATCTCCGTTTTTAACCTTTTCCATTGCTTTTCGTAGATTGTCGATCGGTTGCAGGAAAAAACGGGAAAGCAAAATTGCACCTATGGAACCGATAGCGGTACTTGCCAAAAACACAAGGGAAATCAAAATGATGGAAGTCAGGTGCCATGCGGCAAAAAAACCGTTTTGCAACAAAAATGCAAACGTGATTCCCGTAATTATGTTTGCCGCCAAAAAACAGAAGAATACACCGAAAGAGAGTTTTGTGCTTAATTTTTTATTCATGCAATCAACCCTCGTTTATAACTGCTTTGTATCCCAATCCGCGGACGGTTACAATCTTGAAATCATCATTAGATCCGAATTTTTCGCGAAGTCGGTTGATATGCACATCGACGGTGCGTTCTTCACTTTCCGAATCCATGCTCCAGATCTCATCCATCAACTGCGTTCTTGTAAATGTTTTGTTTGGATAGGAGAGAAGCTTGTATAAAACAAGAAATTCTTTTCGGGGGAGAATCGTTTCCTTGTTTTTCTCATAAACTGCAAATGAATCATACACCAGCTTTGTGCTGCCTATCACCAAAGCTTTGTCAGCAGCAATGCGAGCACGACGCAGCAGAGCTTTGATACGAAGCAACAGTTCAACCTCATCAACGGGCTTTACCATATAGTCATCCGTACCTGCTATAAATCCTGCACGCTTGTCTTCCGGTGCATTTTTTGCAGATATCATCAGGATCGGTGTGTTGATTCCGGCATTTCGTATTTCCTGTGCAAAGGTAAATCCGTCCATGTTCGGCATCATAATGTCGAGCAGAATCAGATCAACGTGTTGTTTTTCAAAAATGTCAAGAGCTTGCAAACCGTCTTCTGCAAGCACAGGCGTGTAATGTTCTTTTTTCAGGATAAATTCATACAGCTTTCGGGCATTCGGGTTGTCATCAACAACAAGAATATTAATCATCAAAACAATCTCCTTATTATTTGATACCGTTATTTTACAGTTGCAAAATAAATTAAACATTAAATACGATTTTATTTTAGCAGATTTCGGATAAAAAGAAAAGTCTCAATAAAAAAAGCTGCATTAAGTTGACTTATTTGAAATAATTTGGTATATTAAATCTGAAAATATCGTCTTGAGGACGAATGGAGGGTAATTATGAGAAAAAACCAAAATCAAAAGATGTATGCGGTTATGATGGTTTTTGCATTGCTGTGTATGTTCTTTTCGTTCCCTGTAAGTGCACAGGAAAACACCGAAGCTGAAGCCGTTTTGCTGATGGATGAAGCTGCAACAGAACTTGTTGTAACGGAAGATGTTTCTGAAACGGATGTTTCTGCGGAAGAACAGGTTGCTGATGAAGAAGTATTCAAGGGTAACACCATCGGTCGTTGGTTGGATGCAACATTCCCGAAGATTGACTATGCAGTTTTTACTTTTGTTACAAAACTTCACAGTGAAGTGATGAATGTTGTTGTCAGTACTTTGACGCATTTGGGCGACAGCGAAGTTGCCATTCCGCTGCTTGTTGCTTGTGTTATCATGTGCTTCTTCAAGAAGACACGCCGTGTCGGTATCACAGTTGCTTTTGCAATCATTCTCGGTACACTGTTTACCAATATCATTCTTAAAAATGTATGTGGTCGTGTCCGTCCTTATGTGAATCTTGCTGATGATCCCATGTTTATGTCTTGGTATCAGTTTGCAGGAGCACACATTGAAAGTGACAACTCTTTCCCCAGCGGTCATACCACCTGTGCTTTTGAAATGGGTGTTGCACTCTTCCTGAGCATGCGTAAAAAGAAGATTGCCTGGATTTTCCCGACCCTTGCAGCCATTGTCGGTTTCACCAGATTGTATCTGTGTGTCCATTATTTCACAGACGTTGTAGCCGGTGTTATCGTCGGTACATTTGCTGCATTCCTCGCATACTGGATCATGAATGCGATCATCAATGCCATTGAAAACAAACCCGCACTTCGTGATTTTGATCTGGCAGAAAAACTGACAAAGAAAAAAGCATAAGAACAGAATGGTAACAATAAGCACGCAGCGATCAAGAAAGACCGCTGCGTGCATTTTATTGGTGCCTTTAGGTGTGGAAATAAACCCCCAGTTCTACTGGGGGTGAAAGAAGACTTTAGTAAAGCCAAAAACGGGCGAGCTCAAAGCCGCCCGAAAAAGAACTAACGGAAAGAAGAAACCTCCTGATATAATAGTAA
>JAZNGB010000025.1:0-94604 GCA_045576275.1 Acutalibacteraceae bacterium | reverse complement strand
AAAATAAACAGCCGCACGGGAGCGGCTGCTTGAAATAGTAATGCGGTGCTAAACTTCAGGACCCCTTTCAGGGGTAAAGCCAGTAACGGCCCCTTATAGGGGCAGAGCAAACCACCGGTTCAACCGGTGGTTTTGATTTATGTCCGCAAGACATAACTTCATTCAGCGGCATACTTGACGCTGACTTCATTACGGCTGTCAAGCCGCACTTCATTTTGCGGACATGAACGAATGAAGTTGCCTTACGGCAAATGAAGTGGCTACGCCAATGAAGTGTGCCTTTGGCACAATGAAGTTGCCCTTCGGGCAAACGGATTGACAACCCTTTAACATTTGCAATATTAAAATATATGTGATATAATTTTTCAAACAAGTAAAATTTTGGAGGCGATATTATGTCCAATTATGAATTGATGGTACAGTCTTTATCAAAATTGCTTGAAAATGGAGAAACTTTAAAATTTCCTATTTATGGAACTCTTTTGCAAAAAAGAAAGAATTGGTTTGGATTCTTTGGTTTAACGGATAACTATTTGCTTATTGCGCTTTTAGAGGATAACTCGAAAACTATCGGTTGGACTACACGAATTCCCTTAAATATTAAAGACTTTAAAACGAAAAAGTGCTTAGCTCCAAAACAACATAAAATTTATATTCAGTTTAATGAAGGTAATCCTTGTACTATTCGTGTATCTGAAAAGGTATTTGGCATCAAAAGTCAAGAAGATAATTTGTTTGGATTTGTTAGAACCATTCAAAATGTTTAATTGATTATCTTATTGCCAAATTAAGCTGTAAACACAGTAAAAGAATAACGGTACCCCAAGGTGCCGTTATTTTTTTACTTATTACTTCTTCACTATTAACTCTTCACTAATCTTCGGGTCGATTTTTTGCGAGGTAATAAGTAAGAAGTAATAGTGAATAAGTGTAGGCGGGACACCCGCACCCGATTGTAATTTTGTATTAAATGTGATATAATCATATCGACAAATAAGAATTTGACAAAGGAGTGATTGTATGAAAAAAATGATATTGGGGATTGTATGGCAAATAATGGGTTTTCTTGGTGCAATTATTATTCTATGTTCTGCGGCACCTCATCAGTGGGATTATAATGGAATTACTGGTATTTTAGGCAATTTGTTGGGGTTAGATTTGATGCTCCCGCTCATTGTTTGCATTGTAGTTTTTGTTTGCGGTGTAGTATTCAGTTTCAAGGCGATAGAAGAAAAATAGTTTAGTAAATTTCCAATTTATCGGTTTGTTGCCAAATTAAGCTGTAAACACAAAAAAACGACAATCTTCGACAGAAGGTTGTCGTTTTTTATCCAATCCGAAGGATTGGTATGTAATCGCCGTCAGGCGTATGTAATCAGCGAAGTTGTATGGCATCACCACAGCTGCATTTTTCTTCGGATGGATTACATGTCTTTCTGCGAAAGGTTTTGTATTGGTTTTTGCAAAATAAATATCATTTGTAATTTCACATTGTATGTGCTATTAATCATCTCAAAAAACAAAAAAACAGGCATTATATCGTGGAGCCTCTTTTATTACACCACTGTATTGCAAAGAAAAACGAAATGTGGTATAAAAAGGATACAAAGCAAAAATCAATACTTCGGAGAACGGAGGTTTTTTATGAAAACACTGATTATTCTTGTGGACGGAATGCGGCCCGATGCAATCATGGATCTACCGCAGGTAAAACGCGTACTTGCAAAATCTGCCTATACCATGCACGCACAGACGGTCATGCCGTCCGTCACTCTGCCGTGTCATATGTCCCTGTTTCACAGCGTGACACCCGAACGCCACGGCACAACCACCAACACCTATGCACCGCAGGTGCGTCCCATCAACGGCATTTGCGAGGTCACACGCAAATACGACAAAACAAGTGCCTTGTTCTTCAACTGGGAAGAAATTCGCGATTTGTCACGGCCCAACTCCCTCGATTTTTCATACTTTTTCCGTGGAAGAACCGTCGGCTATGACATTGCAAATGAAAAAGTAACACAGGCTGCCATTGATTATCTTTCAACTACTCCGACCGATTTCGCGTTTGTCTATTTCGGTTATACCGATATGGCAGGACATCGCCACGGCTGGATGAGCGATGAATACATGACCGCCATGAACGCAAGCTGGGATTGTATTGAGCGAATCCTTGCGGCTCTTGATGAAGATTATACCGTTGTCATCACCGCTGACCACGGCGGACACGATCGTACGCACGGATCGGATCTGCCCGAAGATATGGTCATCCCGGTGATCATCACAGGCGGTGCGGTTGGACAGAATTTCACCCTCGGTGAAACATTGCAAAATGTCAATATCATTGATATTGCACCGACAATCACAAAGCTTCTCGGTATTCCTGCTGACGAAGACTGGGACGGAAAAAGCCTGATCTGAAAAAGGAGATTGAAAAATTGAAAAAGGGAATAGCATTTTTGTTGACATTGATTCTTGTGTGTGCCACTCTGACGGGTTGTGGCGAAACAGACCTGCATGATACAACCGTCGGACAGCAAAGCACAACCAATGCTGTGTTATCGCAGGAAGTGACGGCTGTACCTCACGAAGCGGCAGCGGCTTTTGCAGGCGGCAGCGGTACACAGGAAGATCCGTATCAGATCCATGATGCGACGCAATTGGCACTTTTGAATAAATTGCTCAAAGATGATGCCGAATCAGACAAGTATGCAGAAGCTTTTTATGTTCTTACGGCGGATATCGTGCTGAATGATATTGCAGATTTTGATAATTGGTCTGTTACGGCCCCCACTTTTTGTTGGGAACCGATGGGTGATTCGGTTTTGTCTTCTTTTGACGGTGAGCTGGACGGTAACGGCAAAAAAATCATCGGTATGTTTATCAATGGAGTCGAAGATGAATCTGCAGGTGGTTTGAGAAAATACGGTCTGTTTGCCGGTCTGAAAGGAACGGTAAAAAATCTTAAAATTGAAAAATCTTATATCCGTGTGTCAGACACATCTGCAGAAGTCGGTACTTTTGCAGGTACGGTAAGCACGGGCAGAATTGAAAACTGCCATGCGGACACAATCATTGAAGTGGGCATTGCAACCAACGTCGGTGGCATCTGCGGCAACGGCGGCGGTATCAGCGATTGCTCTTTCAGCGGTACAATCACGCAGCTTGATGACAGTTTTGTTCACATCGGTGGCATTGTCGGCTATTCGGATTCTGTTGAGAACTGTATGTTCGACGGTATTTTGTCCGGCAAAGGGTATGCCGGCGGTATTGTAGGTTTCGGCAGCAATGTGAGGAACTGTGTCAACAAGGGGGTTGTCAATGGGGACATTGCAGGCGGAATCAGCGGCAGAATCTATGAAGCGGCAACCAACATTGAGATCACGCAAACCGGTTTGTCTATTGAAAACTGCCGGAACGAAGGACAGGTGAAAGCGGTTTCGGTTGCCGGCGGTATTGTCGGCTGGATGGGGAATGATGAAAATGAAATTTCCATATCTATTCTCAACTGTGAAAACAAAGGCCGCGTAACATCGGATGATTGTGTTGCCGGCGTTATCGGCAAACTGTCGGTTGAACGCACAAACGCAATCAATATCAGCAACTGCACCAATTATGCGGATCTTGACGGAATAAACAGCACCGGTGGCATCATCGGCATTCTGACGGGTTCGGTGTTGCATCAGGAAGGCAATGTTATAATTTCAGGCTGTACCAATTTCGGTAATATCACCTCGCAGGAACTGTACAGCGCAGGTATTCTTGCGGATGTTACCATCATCGGCAGTGAGGTTAATATGGATCTGACGCTGAATGAATGTGCCAATCAGGGCAATATCCGCGGTTTGAACTGTGCCGGTGGTATTCTTGCTTTTTCCAACATCAGCTTCAACAGTGCGGTCAGTGCAAGTAACATGGTCATTTCTTCCGAATTATCGGTGCTTGACTGCAATAACAGCGGTGACGTCATTGTGAGCGCAAACAACTCTATGGTCGGCGGTATTGTCGGTGTGTGGGGATTTGGCGGCATTGATGCAACGATTGCAGGTTGCAACAACAGCGGATCGGTCAGAATTGATTACACACTTACCGAAGAGCAAATTGCTGAAATGCAGGGTGCACAATGGACCGAGTTTTTCCACATTGCCGGTGGCATTGTCGGCAGAATCGGTGATGCACTGATCTTGTCAACCGCAGAAAGCGAAAAAATAAGTGCATCTTATGTCAACGCGTCCTCTGCCGATATTGAGATTGCCGATTGCAGCAACACGGGTACAATCACGGCACCCGATTACAGCGATATCCTGAACAAATGGGAACAACCCCTGTACGTCAATTACCTTGGCGGTATTGTCGGACAAAGCAGCGCAACGTATGACTATGCCTTTTCAATCGAAAACTGCACCTATTCCGGAGCTGATCGCGGCTTTGGTGATGCAAGTTACGAAGATTTCGGCACAAAGAATTGATTTGCCGACGGAGTCTGATTGCGTTTTCGGTTAAAAATCCATAATATAACACCTGCAGACTTGCCGATCTGATGCGGTCTGCAGGTGTTTTTTTTTATTGAAAGTTGATTTTTTATGTTCAGGTGTTTTCAAATTCATAATTCTCAACACATTCGGAAGAACGGACCATGTATGTATTTACGTGCCAGGGGTCATTTTCGTCAATTTCGATCACCCTGCCGCCACGCATATCACCTGCACAGTAGCCGTCATACCCGATGCCGCCGTCATAAGTCAGCTTGATGCCGAGGTATTCACCCTCGGAGTCAATGAGGTGGTCATGACCGCAGACAACCGTTTTTATATCCCCACGCTGCACCATGGTTGCAAACAATCCCGTGTTGACAGGACCGCTGCCGATGGTCTCACGCATGGTACCTTTGTATTTTGTCTGTGCCGGATTGCGGTAGGGAAGTGCATATTCGGGGAGTGCAATGTGGAATGCCATCATGCCGGGTACCTTTTGTCCGTTTTCGGCTTCAATCTGCTTGGAGGTGTTCCAGTACCACATGATCTGATCAAAACGGATGGCATCGTAACCCGATGAAACATACAGCGGATCATCCAGTTTTGCAAGACGGGTATCACGGGGGAAACCGTAATCATCCAGGAACTCACCGATATTTCTGCCCGAATCCAGACCCCATACGGTATAGACGGTCTTTTCCCCTTTTTGGTCTTTGATCTGCAAGACCCAGTTACCTGTTCCGCTGATGTCCTCGGGACCTGCCGATGAAAGGCAGCCGTCAAGACTTTCATAAACGGGTTGTTGGTCTTTGACAATAAAGCCACGCTCGGCATCGTGATTGCCGAACACATGTGCCCACGGAATATTTCGCTCACACAAGGGAGCAGTGATTGCAGCCATAAATGCACGCAGCGTATCGGCATTTTCAGCACCGTCTTTCCAGACATTGTCCCCCAGAAAAAGGACAAGATCGGGATTTTCCTTGTCAACAATGGCAGATATATCTCTCACAACACGGCGGTCAAAGTCCTTGATTCCGTGTGCATCCGAAAAGCAGATAATCTTGAATTTACCGTTTTTGAAACACAGATTTTTATCAATCATGCACCTATCCTCCTTACCTGTTTACTATATCGCAGTCAAAGGTGTAAGTCAAGTTGTCAGAATGCCGAATATAGAGTCAGTTTTTTTCGCGGAATGCCGAAAGTGTCTGTACAAAAGAAAATGCTTATGGTATAATACTGCTGTTTTTAAAGAAAAATAACAATTGGAGGACAGTTACTATGCAAATGGTAATGCTGACTGCACTTGGTGTCGGCGGAGCTTCGGTCTTCGGTGCATTGATCGGGTTTATATTCAAGCGGATCAGCCACAAAATAAACGATATTGTCTTGTCTTTTGCTGCAGGAGTTATGCTTGCCGCAGCGGTGATCGGACTTATTCTTCCGTCGTTGGAGTTTGGCGGAAAATATGCCGTACTTGTGACACTTGTCGGCATTTTCTGCGGTGCATTCTGCGTGAATATTCTCGATAAGGTTGTGCCGCATCTGCACCGTCTGACAGGTGTTGAACAGGAAGATCATCCGGAAAAACAGCAACAGCTCAACCGTGTTTTGTTGTTTGTCATTGCTATTGCCATTCACAATCTGCCGGAAGGTATTGCCGCAGGTGTCGGATTCGGTTCGGGTGATGTTTCGCAGGCTCTGACCGTTGCGGCAGCAATCGCTTTGCAGAATGTGCCCGAAGGAATGGTGATTGTTGCTCCCATGATCGCAGCAGGCATCAGTCACAAACGCACACTTTGTATTGCACTTGCCACAGGTGTTGTGGAAGTCATCGGCACATTGCTTGGGTATTTTGCAGTCAGTGTTTCTGCAGCCGTGTTGCCGTTTGCTCTGAGTTTTGCAGGCGGAACCATGCTGTATGTTGTCAGCGATGAAATGATTGTGGAAACCCATTCCCATAAAAGTGAACGAGCTGCGACATATGCACTTATCGTCGGTTTTTGTCTGATGCTGGTGTTGGATTTTTGTCTGGGTTGATTTTTTGAGTACAGAACGGAGGAACTAAATATGATTGCAAAGAATATTTATTATATCGGTGTGAATGACCATGATGTTGATTTGTTTGAGGGACAGTATGATGTTCCAAACGGTATGGCATACAATTCGTATGTGATTGCTGACGAAAAAACGGCTGTCATGGATACGGTTGATGCACGGTTCGGAGATGAATGGCTTCAGAAAATGGAAAACGTGCTTGCCGGCAAAACTCCCGATTACCTGATTGTGCAGCACATGGAACCGGATCATTCGGCAAACATTGCTGTTTTTGCCGAAAAGTATCCGCATGCAATCATCGTTGCAAGTGACAAGGCATTTGTTATGATGAGCAAGTATTTCTGCTGCGATTATGCAGACCGCCGTTTGGTTGTCAAAGACGGCGATACGCTTTCTTTAGGAACCCATACGCTGCATTTTGTTGCGGCTCCCATGGTGCATTGGCCTGAAGTCATTATGACCTACGACAGCACGGCAAAGGTGCTGTTCTCTGCTGACGGTTTCGGTAAATTCGGTGCTTTGGACGTTGAAGAAGACTGGGCCTGCGAAGCACGTCGTTATTATTTCGGCATTGTCGGAAAATACGGTGTGCAGGTGCAGAACGTACTCAAAAAAGCCGCCAATCTCGACATACAGACCATCTGTCCTTTGCATGGACCGATCCTAACGGAAAATCTCGGCTATTATCTTGACCTTTACAATACATGGTCTTCCTACGGTGTAGAGAGTGAAGGTGTCGTCATTTGCTATACTTCCGTTTACGGTAACACAAAAAAAGCAGTTGAGCTGCTTTGCGAAGAACTGAAAAACAAAGGATGCCCCAAAGTGGCCGTAAATGATCTTGCCCGTTGCGATATGGCTGAGGCTGTGGAAGATGCATTCCGTTACGGCAAAATCGTGCTTGCAACCACCACCTACAACGGGGATGTGTTCCCCTTTATGCACACATTTCTGAGCGGACTTGTCGAACGCAGCTACAAAAACCGTACCGTCGGTATTATCGAAAACGGTACCTGGATGCCGCTTGCCGGCAAGGTCATCCGCAAAATGCTTGAACCTTGCAAAGATCTGACATTCACCGAAAATACCGTCACCATCCATGCCACCGTCAAGGATGAAAATCTTGAACAGATCAAAGCACTTGCAGAAGAATTGGCTTAAAAACAGAACAACAGAAAAAAGCTTGCTGTGACCCAAAACAGCAAGCTTTTTATTATTCTTTAATTATTTATTACATTTATATCAGGAGCAATCGTTACAATTGGATTTAATAATAACATCCATACAATCAAGAAGAATGCTTTTCTGATTCGCGGTAAGCTTACTGAATTTTTCATTCAGTTCGTTCTGCATATATACGGACTCGCTGACGGCAGTTCCGCTAATAAAAAAAGCAATATCGGACTGAAGAATGCCTGAAACTTTTGCCAATGTGTCAAGGCTTATTTTTGTGATCCCTCGTTCAAGTTGACTAACGTAACCGACGGTGACATCGAGTTGTTCGGCAAGCCATTCCTGTGTTTTACCGATGCCTTTTCTTTTTTGTTTTATTCGAGTTCCGATTAACTTGTAATCCACACTCATTACTACCACCTCTACATTATTTTGATAGTAATAACTTGAAAAATAAAGATATTAATAACTAAAATTATAGCTATTACTATTGACAAAATATAATTTCAATGATAAAATGATTAACTGAAAGGATGGGTAATAACCATTTTTATAAAAAAGGAAGACTATGTAATTAAGATCCCACAAAAAACAGGAGGCATTTTGATGAAAAAGAAACAATTATAAGGTTGTACCTTTGACGGTGTAATCCTTGCCGGCATTGAACGGCAGTTTTGGATTCATGGTTTTATACACTTCTGGCATAATAACATGCTTGAAAATGACGAATTTTTGTGATAAAATATATACAGACATGATTTGTCAAAAATATAGAAAGGATAATCAATATGAAAAACCAAAGAAAAATGCTTGCTGTTTTGCTTGCTGTTGTTTTTCTGTTTGCCTGTTGTCCTGTTTTTTCTTTTGCACAGAGCACAGACGGTGCGTTTACGTACCGCATTGAAAATGAGACCGCTGTATTGACGGGATATGATAAGTCTGTTTCGGGGACATTGATTATTCCTTCTTCATTCGGCGGTAAGCCGCTTACAAAAATCAACGGCTATGCCCTTGCTTATGACGAAGACATAACCCGTATAGAGATTCCCGAAGGGGTGACATATATCGGTGAAGGTGCATTCAACGGTTATACGGCACTTACGGAAGTTGTGATTCCTGATTCCCTTTGCGGATTGGGACGAATACCGTTTATGGGAAGTCCGTGGTATGAGGAAAAATCCACCGAGGATTTTGTGTATGTCGGTAATGTTTTGGCTGCGGTCAATCCTGAGAAGATTCCTGCCAAAGTTGTATTGCGTGACGGCACGACCGGGATTGCGGAATACGCTTTTATGGGTGTGCAGACTCTGACCGAAATCACCTTGCCTGCATCCTGTGTTTACATCGGGGACAGTGCTTTTATGGCATGTGCATCCTTGCAGAACATAACGCTTCCCGATACCATGACATATATTGATCAGAATGCTTTTTACGCTTGTAGTGCATTGGAGCGTATTGATTTGCCTGCAGGGCTTACCGTTCTTTCCAATCAGATGTTCATAAGTTGCACTTCTTTAAAGTCAGTTGTTATTCCTGATGGAATCCATACCATCGGTGCCGGTTGTTTTGCAGGTTGTACAGCTTTAACGGACATCACATTTCCGATTTCGCTGGCACTGGTCAATGCGGCAGCGTTTGCAAATTGCACGGCACTGACAACCCTGTATTACGGCGGAACAGACGAGCAGTATTCTGCCATAATGATCAATCCTAAGAATAACGACATTCTGATTTCTCTGAAATACCAGGATCCCGTTGTGCAGGAAACAACATTGTACAAACCCCTGGACGGGAATATGCTTGCCATTCCTGCAGGAACCACAATCCGTGATTATTACGATGCAATCAATGAGGATTATTATTATGTCGATGACGGATCCGGTAAACCTGCAACGCTTGAAGATAAAATCAAAACCAGAATGGCAATCCGTATGAATGAAAAAGAGTATGTGGCTGTTGTTTTGGGAGATATGGATGCAGACGGTGCGATTACTTCATCCGATGCCCGTGTTGTTTTGCGTTACGGTGTCGGACTTGAAGCAACGAGCGATATTCTATCTGCGGCAGCGGATGTGGATGCTGACGGAACGGTTTCGGCAAGTGATGCACGCAATGTGCTTCGTGCTGCGGTAGGTCTTGACGATGCAAAAGAATGGTTTGAAAGAATCTGATTCAGGAAAAAGGCTTGTTTCCATCACGGAAGCAAGCCTTTTCTGTCAGTTAGTATTTTCATTTTTGCGTTCAAGTCTTGAATAGCAATAGACGCTGACAAGGATAATGATACTGCCTGTGATTTGCAGCCATTGCGGATACTCTTTGAAAAGAATGACCGCAAGTACGGCAGCACCCACAGGTTCGCAGAGTTTTGCGGCTGTGATAAAAGACGGCGACAGGTACTTCAGACACCAACTGAAAACACTGTGTCCCAACAATGTCGAAGCTATGGCAAGTGCCAGTCCGACCGGGATTACATCCGTGCCGTATGCAAACGGATGTTGTTTTTGAACGGCACAAAAAAGCAGAAGAACAGCCGTACAACTGATGTATACGGTATAGGTGTAGGCGGTGGTGGATACGGTTTCGCGTACGATTCTGCCGAGCAGGGTGTAAACGGATGCTGCAATGGCAGCAATGAGTGCAAGCACAATACCGTAAAGCCCGATGCCTGCAGATGCATCCGACAAAGCAATCAATACACTTCCTGCAAAGGTGGCTGCAATCGCAAGGACGGCTTTGCCTGTCAGTTTTCCTTTCAAGAACAGGCAATAGCCGAGTGAAACCCAGATGACATCCGTGCAGACGATGGTTGTGGAGCTTGCAACCGAGGTGTGTTGCAAGGACTCAAACCATACTGCAAAATGGACTGCCAGAAACACACCGCTGAGAATGCTCAGAAGCAGTTCTTTTTTCTTTAAACCAAGCAGCTCGTGTCGGATGTCCTTTTTTCCGACGGCAACGGGTGTGAGCAATAAAACCGTACACAATAGCCGCCAGAATGCTGTAACGCAGGACGGTGCATCGGAAAACCGCACAAGAATCGCGGAAAGAGAAACGCCCAACACCCCGATGATGACCATGAGCATGGGATGTTTTTCAATGTATTTCATAGTATTATGTATGTTGCAAAAAGCAGGGGAGTGCTTGTTGACACTCCCCGTGTTTTATGTTCAGAATGTGATTTTAAGTGTTTTGATCTCAAAGGGCTTGAAGTGAAGTGCAAGTTTGTTTTCACAAACAGACAGAGCTTCGTCTTTTTCTTCAAGCAGGTTGCATTCGCTGATGGCTTTAACTTCTTTGCCGAAAGACAGGACGGTGTTGGTATCCTTGTTCCATGTTTCATAAGCACGGACAATAACAGCATCGCTGTCTTCTGCTTTTTTGACGGTTTCAATGCAAATATTACCTGCATCCGCAGACAGCAAGGAGAAGTTGTCGCTGAGGGCACCGGTGTGTGCGGTTGCGGTTTTTGCATACAGCGGCACGTTCAGGCTGTAACCCTGGTTGACAACATCACTTTGTGCAACGGCACCGCTGTGCGGATAGATTGCAAAGACAAATGTGTGACGCTCGCGGTCTTGCAGATGGTTGGGGGTTGTTGCACTGCGAAGAAGGGTCGGCTTGATGTGACCGTCTTTGACTGTCCAGCCGTATTTGCAGTCATTGAGAACGGAAAGACCGAAGCTGTTGTCGGAAAGGTCTGCCCATTTGTGACCGCAGACTTCAAACTGTGCATAGTCCCAGGTTGTATTGGAATGGGCGGTTCTTTCGAGGTTGCCGAACTGAATGTCAAAGGTTGCTTTTACGGCATTGACATCCACGGGATAATCGGCTTTCAGTGCAATGCGTTTTTCTTTCCAATCGACATCATAGGCAATATCAATACGGTCGGAATGAGGATAGAAGATGAAGTACTGTGTAATGGTGGAAAGATTGAACGGACGAACGACCTTGACGACCGTGCGAACGGCTCCGCTTTCAACGACATCACAGGATGCGACAGCATCAACATACCAGTATTTCTGATCGTAATAGCACTTGATATCCCATGCTTCGTGGTTGTGCGGTCTGTCTTCATAAGCAATCAGACGGTTGAGAAGCTGTCCTTCGGGAGCAACGGTTCTGCCGCTTTCTTTATGAAGCAGGGAAGTGATGTTCATGTTATTGTCAAATCTGACAGTATAGAACGCATTGTCGGCCGTGTTCTCGGCAAAGGCAATCTTGCCACAATCACAGGGAATGCCTTCTTTGATTGCAAAGGTCTTATAACCCTTGGCAGGAACACCCTTCGCAAGGAATGCAGTTTTGCCGTCGTATGTTTTCTGCGTGGGAAGTGCAGTGCCGTCGGTGTCATATACGCAAACACCGTCGGGCAGGTCACAGATTACGACATCGTTTCTTTCGAAACCGAGTGTGTTGAAAACAAGAACGCTGTCCTGTGTGACGGTTACATTGTCGGCAATGGCGGTGAGTGCCTTGTCAATGATCCCCTTGCCGTCGGCAAGAATCTTTTCATACTGTACTTTGGAATCTTCATAAACGGCAGCAATGGATGAACCGGGGATGATATCATGGAATTGGTTAAGAAGGATGATTTTCCATGCTTCCAAAATTTCTTCAGCCGGATAGTCTGCACCCGTGAGCACCTGTGCCAACTTGCAAAGGGTTTCGGCATCGTGGTAGAGCAACTCACTCTTGCGGTTGTATTTTTTATTACGAGCCTGTGCGGTGAGTGTACCTCTGTGGAATTCAAGATACAACTCGCCTGCCCATTTGGGAAGACGGTCGCTGCCTTTCACTTCTTCTGCAAGGCGGTCGAAGTAATCGCGTGCAAATTCCATTTTGACTTGCGGACAGCCGGGAATACCTTTTGCCATGCGGATGCCGTTTTCAAGCATACCTCTGGTCGGGCCGCCGCCACCGTCACCGTGTCCGTAAGAACACAGGACATTGCGATTGAGGTCTTTGTTGGAATAACGCTGCCATCCGCCGATGACCTGATCAGGGGTCAGATCTGCATTGTAAGTGGTCTGGAAACGTTCTTTTTCATTGGCACGCAAGCTGGGAATGAAGTGGGACAGAATTTCCGTACCGTCAATACCTTTCCACATGAAGGTGTCAAAGGGGAATTTGTTGTATTCATTCCAGGAAATCTTGGTGGTCATAAAGTAGTCGATGTCGGCTTTTTTCATAATCTGCGGCAGTGCACCGGAGTAACCGAACACGTCGGGCAGCCACATGATTTTGTTGTCTACACCGAATTCATCTTTGAAGAAACGCTTGCCGACAAGGAATTGACGGACAAGGGATTCACCGGAAACGACGTTTGTGTCGGATTCAACCCACATACTGCCTTCTGCTTCCCAGCGTCCTTCTTTGATCATCTGCTTGATTTCTTCATACAGTTCGGGATAGTCCTGCTTTACAAAATCATAAAGCTGCGCCTGCGGGGACATGAATTTGTAGTCCTTGAACTCACGCATGAGGTTGATGACCGTTGCAAAAGAACGACCTGTTTTGTCGCGGGTCTGACGCAATCTCCAGAGCCAGGCGGTGTCAATGTGCGTATGTCCGATGGCGGATGTTACTGCATCGCACGGAGCACCGTAAACGGTTTCCTGCAAATAGGCTGCGGCTTTTCTGATGCTGTCTTTGAATACTGCATAGTCGGTGGTATTCAGTTCCAGCATATTCACGGCATTGTTCAGATGTTTGATGATATCTATACGGGCAATGTCCTCATGGGTGTGCAGGTGGGCGGTTTCCCACGGTACCATCATATCGTAATAGAAATCTTTGACTTCGTTGTCAATCACTTTCAGTGCGGCTGCAAGCTGTGTGGGACCTCTGTATTCCCAGTCATCACAGTACGCATTCAGGGCGATTTCGTAGGTTTCTCCGCCTTTTGCGCATTCTTCGAGGATGATATAGGTGTGATTCAAATCAACGCCCTGTACCATTTTTCCGTTGACGAATACGATAAACTGTTGTGCTCTGTTTTCCCAACGGAAAGAGGGGAACGGTGTGATATCGTATACGACTGTTTGCCCTGCAAAGCGTTCGGGAACGGTAACGGTCTGCTTGAACCAGCAATACTGTTCCTTATAACCCCAGAAATCATCCTTGCCGAAAACAGTCCATTCCCCGTCGTTGATCGCGGAAATATCGGATTGTCCGTCGCGGAACAGGAAATCGCCCGTTGCTTCGCTGTCGGTGAAAATTCTGCCTGCAATGTGGTCGATGATCTGTTTTATACGGGAAGCAAGCATTTTACGTTCGTTGTTTTTGTCAACAAAAGGTATATCGAAATGAATTGGCATAAGAAAACTCCTTTCATTTTATCATTTCCATAATAACAGATTCAGCAAAACGGGTCAATCAAAAAAAGACAGCCTGCTGTAAAAAAGCAGGCCATCTTTTTGGTTATTTTGTTGTATTGATTTTCTTTTTGCGGAACACAACAAGTTTTGATGCTACATAATTGAAGATCACAACAAAAACGGAATTGATGATCTTGACAAGATATTCGTTGATGCCGAACACTTCGAGCAACAATGCAAAAACCACAACATCAAAAATCAGAAAACAAAGTATTCTTGCTCCGAAAAAAGAGAGTAATTCTTTTGTGATTGCAGAAAAACCTTTTGCCCTGCTTTCAAATACAAACAGTTTGTTTGTGATGAATGCAAACAAAACCGAGCAGACCCATGCAATCGCATTGGAGAGATAGACCCATGTCAGGGAGAATGTGCCGATCTGCATAAGGACGGTTTCGCTTGCCTGTATTTTTCCGCACAGCCAGAAAACGACGAAGTTCACGACCGTTGTCATCACACCGAAAATGAGATACATCAGCACCTCATATTCAACGATTTTGGAGATGATCGGTAAAGACAGTATTTTGTCAAACAGTTTGACTTTGCGAAGGGCAGAGAAGAGTGTATCGTATAATTTACGCATTTTTACAGTCCTTTATTTTCAGGCTTTGAAGCCTTTTTGATATCAAAGAAGAAACGGACACCACCGGGGACATTTTCAACGCCATAGCCCTGATTGTGTAGTTTCTGAATGGATGCGACAATGGCAAGTCCGAGACCGAAACGGCCCTGTGAACGGCTCATTGCTTTGTCTGCACGGTAAAACGAGTTCCAGATTTTGTCAATGTCTTTATCTGCAATGGGTTTTCCTGTATTGAAAACATACACGCGATAAAAATCATTATGATCTTCCGCGTGTGTGCGGATGATTTTTTCATCTTCAATATGAGAGACAGCATTGGACAGATAATTGTTGACGACGGAAGCGATGATGATGGAGTCACCTTCACCGTAGAAATTTGCAGAAATGTCATTGATGGCTGTAATGTCTTTTTCTGCAAACGTTGTCTTTTCTTTTTCAAACCAGCCTTCTACCAGATCGCGGATGGAGAACAATTCGTTTGTCGGTTCATAAGCACCTGAATCGTATTTTGTGATTTCCAGCAGCTTCATGACCATATTGTTCATCCGGATGGATTCGTCCATGATGACTTCGCAGTATTTTGCAGCCGTTTGCGGATCGGAATCAATGAATGTGACGGCACCTTCCGCATAACCTTGTATAATGGCAATCGGTGTTTTCAGCTCATGGGAAACACCCGATATGAAAACCTGCCGGAGATTGTCGAGCGTACGCTCGTTTTCGATGTCCTGTTGCAGTTTTTCATTTTTTGCCTGTAAGTCGGTCAATGCTTCGTCAAGGGTATCTGACATGGTGTTGATCTGGTCAGAAAGGTCAGACAATTCCAGAACCTTTGTCGGCGGTAGCTTTTCGCTGAAATCAAGACGGCTCATCTTGGATGTGATGTGTACCATATCTTTGATGGGTTTTGTCAATCGTGATAATGCGATGGCAATGATGCACAGGGACAATCCCAAAAGTATGATCGTAATGGCCGACATGATCAGCATAACGATTCTTGTGTTGGATGCCAGTGCACTTGTTTGCATGATAATACAAATGCGTTCACCCGTTTGCGTGTATTGGAAGAGGATCAAAAAGTCAACTTCTATGCCTGCCGATGAGTTTTTACCGATGTCAAAACCGCGACGACCGATTTCAATGCTTTGTGTGTTGACTTTTTCATAGTTCGTTTTGTATTTATCTGCGATTACAGCGGCTTCATTGAGAGGGAACGCAATATTGTCGGTCATTTCGGGCGTATAGTTTGTGCTGTACAACAACTCGTTGTTGCTGTTGAAAATCTCAACTTTTACATCATATCCCGTTTCGACGGTATGTACGGCTTGTGTGAATTTATCTGCATCACCGTAGGTTTCCATCATTTCATCTGCCGCGATCCACATACGCACACCGGGCAACAGAAAATATACGGACTCCGGTAATTGCTCGTAGGCAAGCATCGGCAGTACCAACGCAACAAGCAGAATCAAAGAAATACGCGTAAAAATTTTACGCGTAATGCTTTTTTTTCGGATTGTCGGTTTTTTGATTTTAGAGGCTGCTTCAGCCTTCATTGTCTTTTACCTCAAGCTTATATCCTGTTCCGTAGATGGTTTTGATGTGTTTTGTGCCCCATTCACCGAGTTTGGTACGAAGTCTTGCCACGTGGGAGTCAACCGTGCGGATATCTCCCATGAAGTCAAATCCCCAGATGTCATCCAAAAGCTGTTCACGTGTAAAGACTCTGCCGGGTGTTGCAAGCAGCTTTTGCAGAATGGAATATTCTTTGACGGTCAGCACAACGGAGGAACCGCTGAGCCATACTTCATGTGCAAAATTGTCGAGTTTGAGGTCATCAACGGATACGATTTTGTTTTCGTTTGCGGATGCTTCACGACGCAGTAAGACCGCAACGCGTTTCATAAGAACAGAAGGACTGCAAGGCTTGGTGACATAGTCATCCGCACCTGCCTCAAATCCCATGAGTTCATCAAACTCCTGGCTTCTTGCGGTGAGCATGATAATGGGTACATTCGATTTCTCACGGATGCGGCGGCAAACTTCCCAACCGTCTACTTCGGGCATCATAATGTCGAGAATCAACAGGGCGGTGTCCGGATTTTCGTCAAATAAACGCAGAGCCTGTTCTCCGTCTGTTGCCGTAATCGGCTCATAGCCTTCATTACGCAGGAAATCGCTGACGAGTTTAAGGATTAGTTCTTCGTCGTCTGCAACAATGATTTTTTTCATACAAACGCCCTTTCTGTATTTTTATTGCTGAATAATATTCTTTAAAGATTTTCTGTTTTCAATCAAGCGGAACAGCGGTAATGCCATTACAAAGCAAACGACTGTTTCGCCAAAGCCGACAGTAAGTGCCGTTGATGCAAAAACAGACCAAAATCCGTTACTTCCTGCTGTCAGGGCTGCAATTTCGATGCCTACGAAAATCGCATTGAAAAAGATGGGCATGACCAAAGAGAGAAACGGAACATTTTTTTGACGGATATTGCGTGTCTTTCGGCAACAGAGGGTTTGCAGAAAGGTGGCAAGTGTACCTACGAAAATGTCAACAGGCCCCAAAGAGCTTGACAAATTTGCGATGGCACACCCCAATGTTAATCCGGGGATGGCTGCCGGTGTAAACACCGGTAAAATCGTAAGTGCTTCACTGAGACGGAATTGAATGGCACCGAAACCGATCCCCATGGCTTCCGAAAGCCATGTTAATGCGGCATAGGCTGCTGCAATAAGAGCTGCTTTTGCCATGATGCGTGTGTTGATTTTTCTCATTTTTGTCCCTTTCCGGGAGCTGCCGCAAGCGGCGCCCATAGTTTTATTCTGAACCGATCAACGGTTCGGTCAGGATGGTTTCGAACTGACCATATGCATTGCATACATTAAAAATTATATCAAAAAAGGATTGCCTTGTCAATGCAAAAGCAATCCTTTGAAGGATGTATTTGTCAATTAATGAAGGATAAAACTGCGGATTCGATGGCTTGTTCAACAAGTTTTTCGCGATCGGCAATCATTTCTTCTGCCTGCCGGGCAAGAGCAAGGGTTGCTCTTGTGCGAGGATGTTTGGGGGTGAAGACCGTACAGCAATCTTCATAAGGTCGGATGGAAATCTCAAATGTGTCTATTTTTCTTGAGATTTCTACGATTTCATTTTTATCCATACCGATACATGGTCTGAAAACCGGCAGGGGAGCACATTCGTCCGTGCAGCCGAGTGCATGGATGGTCTGGCTTGCCACCTGTCCGAGACTTTCGCCCGTAATCAATGCACCGCATCCCTCACGCTGTGCAATCGCACCTGCAATCTGCATCATAAAACGACGCATGGTGATGGTAAACATTTCCTCCGGACAGTTGTCGCGGATTGCCTCCTGCAGGTCTGTAAACTGAACGGTAAACAGACGGATTCTGCCTGCATATTCGCTCACCTTTTCAAGCAGTTCATGTACCTTTTTTTCGGCAAGCTCGGAGGTATAAGGGGGCGAAGCAAAGTGTACGGCAGTCAGACGTACACCGCGTTTTGCCATCATCCATCCTGCAACGGGACTGTCAATGCCGCCCGAGATCAGCAGACAGGCATTGCCGCCTGAGCCGACCGGCATTCCTCCTGCACCGTGCAATTGGTTGCCGCGGATAAATGCGGATTTTTCGCGTACTTCAACTGTTACCGTCAGATCCGGATTGTGTACATCCACGCAAAGACCGGGGGTATTCTCCAGCAACCAGCCACCGACTTCTTCACAGATCTGCGGAGAAGTGAAAGGGAATTTTTTGTCTGCACGTTTTGCTTCCACTTTAAATGTTCTTACCTCGGAGAGTGCTTCTCCCAGGTAAGCCAATGCGGTTTCTTTGATGTTGTCAATGTCTTTTTCGCACAGGGCAGCTCGTGACAAGGCTGCAATGCCGAATACTTTCAGCAGACGTGCGACCGCTTCGTCAAGGTCAAGCTCTTCATCTTCCGGTATGACCGTGATGGTAGATTGTGATTTTTCATAACGGAAATTGCCGAGAGAGGAGAGTCTGTGACGCATATTCTTGATCATCATATCCTCAAAGGTACTTCTGTTGAGACCTTTCAGGGCAAGTTCTCCGTTTTTTATAAGAATGATTTCTTTCATTTTATGCTTCCGATTGCCTTTCTATTATCTTCTGAAACGACGAATTGCGTTTTCAATACCTTCGATGAGTGCATCAATATCCGCATCGGTCGTATACCGCGAAAAACTGACGCGTACCGCGGAATCAATGCGGGGAGCCGACAATCCGACGGCACGCAACACTTCGCTGCGATGACCGCGTTTGCAAGCCGATCCTGCTGAAATGTAAATGCCCTGTTGCGAGAGAAAATTGATCAGCACTTCCGACGGAATACCCGGAACGGAAAGATTGATGATATAGGGCAAGCTGTCTGTTGCGGAATTGATTTCCACATTCGGAAGGCGGCTGAGTTTTTCTGTTGCGTAATTACGCAATGCAGTTGTTTTTTCGAGCTGCTTTACAAGGTCGGGCATGGCTGCACACGCAGCACCGAAACCTGCAATACCCGGCATATTTTCTGTTCCGGAAAACATACCGTTTTCCTGACCTCCGCCGAGGATATGGGGTTTGATCTGTACACCCTTGCGTATGTAAAGTGCACCGACTCCTTTCGGGCCGTGTACTTTGTGTGCACTGACACTCATAAGGTCAATGCCGTCCTTTGCAGGCCGCAGTTGCAGTTTGCCGAATGCCTGCACTGCATCACAATGCAGAAGTGCGGGACTGCCGGCACGTTTGATTGTTTTTGCGGCAAGAGAAACAGGATTGATGACACCGATTTCATTGTTAACGGCCATGATGCTCACCAGGATGGTGTTGCGGTTGATTGCATTCACCATTTCTTCCTGTGAAATGCTGCCGTTTGCAGACGGTTTGAGATACACAACTTCAAACCCTTTGGATTCCAAAGACTGCATGCATTTGAGCACACTCGGGTGTTCAATGGATGTTGTGACAATGCGGTTGCCCCGTCTGCGAAGTGCTTCAACCGCACCGAAAATGGCTGTATTGTTGGCAGCAGAGCCGCCCGTTGTAAAATATATTTCTTCGGGAGAACAGGACAGAATGCCTGCGACCCGTTTTCTGGCTACATCCAAGGACTCCCTTGCTTCAATCCCCTTTTTGTGGGTCGATGACGGATTGCCGTAATTATCGGTCAGCATCTGTGTCATAGCGTGGGCAGCCTCGGGACAAACCTTTGTGGTTGCACTGTTGTCCAGGTAAACTTCCAAACTGGAACCCTCCGTTTCTGGGTAGGTTCAAAAAAAAGACCTACCAATACAGTATACTACCGATTGTCCGTTCGTGCAATCTCTTTTTTTTGTTTTGTTCAAAAAAGGGAAAAATCACCTGTTTTTCCGAATACATACAGGTATGATTTTTGTTTACAGGGCAAACTGAAACTGTAAATCACGAAATGCAAAAAAACGGAGGCGGCAAATGAAAACGCAAAAAATGAAGCGGTCGCAAATCAGAACGGTTTCTTATATTCTTACAATCATTTCGGTGTTGAGTATATGTGTCATCAGCGAGAAAGTACAAAAGGATCGCTATGAACAGGCTGTCATAACGGCAAGACAGCGTGCAGTGTCTCAGCTTTGCGAATACTTTGACAGCATGCATACCGATCTTGAAAAAAGCGAATATGCAAACAGTACAGCCATGTTCACGCAAATCGGTGCATCGCTTGAACGCAATGCAAGCGGTGCCAAATCCGCACTTGCAACGTTGGATGCAGGGCAGACCCAGCTTTCCAATATTTATATGTATCTTTCGCAGGCAGGTGCCTATACTTCTTCTCTTGCACACAAGATTGCAGCAGGCGAAACGATATCAGCAGACGAACGCAAACAGTTGAAACAGCTGTCGGAGTATGCAGGTATTCTGCATAAAAAGTTTTTGTTTATGAATGACTTGATGGAAAGCGGATCCTTTTCTTTTGAAAATGCCCAAGAGGAACTTGGGGATACGCAAATGGAGAATGCTGTCAGTTATTTGTCGGCTGCTGCCGGTGCCGAAGAATCATTTGCAGACTATTCGACACTGCTGTATGACGGTCCTTTTTCCGACGGTGTACTTCGTAAAGAATCAGTTTTTTTGAAATCGCAGGATACAATCAGCCAAACCCGTGCCAAGGAGATCGCGGCAAAAATATTGGGTGCCGAAAAGGTCAGTCAGGTGGTTGAGGACGGCGAAAACACAGGTAAAATTGAAACCTATAATTTTTACTACGAAGGTTGCGAAGCACAGATAACCAAGCGTGGCGGTTATGTAAATATGCTTCTTCACGATTCTTTCGTAGGCGAGAGTGTCTATACGAGTGAAAATGCAGTCGGCATTGCCAAAAAGTTTTTGGAAAAATGCGGATATGAAAATATGGTCAGCAGCTATTATTCGGAAAGCGACGGTATTTGCACCATCAATTTTGCTTACAAGCAAGGCGATTATATCTGTTATCCGGATCTGATCAAGGTCAGTGTTTCTCTTGCTGACGGAAGGGTGTTGTCTCTGGATGCATCGTCGTATCTGATGAATCATACCGAGCGTGAAATCCCGACTGCCACAATTCGCATTGCAGAAGCGGTCTTGTCCTTGCGGAATGATTTAAGGGTTCGTCATATTCGCAAAAGTGTGATTCCCACATCCGGCGGCGGTGAAAACTTTGCCTATGAGTTTTTGTGTACCGATACCGACGGCAAGGATGCCCTTATTTATATTGATACGCAGACAGGTGAAGAGGACAGTATTTTTCTTTTGCTTTATTCCGATGGCGGTACGCTGACAAAATAAGCCTTCTCTGACAAAAACAAACGAAGTATACGCTGTGTTTGCAAGGATACAATAAAGGCGTATTGGAGAGCTTCGGGCTCGCAATACAAAAGGAGATTAGACATGAAAAAAACCATTTTTGCAGTGGGACTGACCGTACTTTCCATTGCTGTTCTTACAACGGGATGCCGAAATAACAGCACCACGGATATGTCAGGTGTCAGCGAAACGCAGGGAATAACCGCTTCTCCCATTTCAAACACGGCACCGACCACCGTACCGCGAACAACGGAAAACACATCTTCCCGTATGCGTGAAGATGCCACCGAGTTGCGAAACACGGCCAAAGAAAAAGCACAGGATATGAAGAATGCTGCCCGTGATGTGGCTGACGGTGTAAAGGATGCCGGCAGAGATCTTGTTGACGGTGCAAAGGATGCAGGCGATGACATGATGCACAACATGGATACAAGCGACGGTACCCCGGGTGCAGGTGTCACGGACAAGGCACAGGAAGTAACCCGCGAAACAACAACAAAACGCTGAGTGCAGAAAAACGGTTCCGTCGTAACACGGCGACCGCTAAGTAAAAACAACAGCCGCAGTTTGATTCTGCGGCTGTTGATTTAATAGGTGAAGTCATCCAGTGCCACTTCCGCAAATTCACGGAAACAAAATGCGGTCAGCACGGGAGCAGACATATTGTAGGTATGCATCTTCTGACGCAGTTCTTCTTTTCTGTCGGCATGATTGTACAGGATATCTCCGCAAATGCCGAGAATTTCAACACAGAAAACAAATTTATCCTTCCAGACGGAAAGTTCCTTGTAAATGCCTTCGTTCTTGGTTTGCAGCAAGTTTGCAGCTGCGGTCATTTTTTCATAATATGCATAGAAGGCAGCGGCACTTTTTGCCTCGTCACCTGCTTCTTTTGCAGCAAGACAACGAATCAGATTTTCACCCATGATGTGGGAGTTTTCATCTTTCAGACAGGAAGTACGCAGATGGTCCGCAAACAGAATAAATGCTTCTCTTTCTTCTTTGGGGATGTTGTTTTCAACGGCAAGCAAATACGCTTTTTCAGGGTCGTACTGTTCGGGATCCCAAAGGTAGGTCAACGCTGTTGCAAGCGGAATTTTCGTACATTGTGCATATTCCATGCAGTTGAAAATCTCGCCCAATGCATGTGCCCCGAGTGTCGGATCTCTGCCGATAAGGGGACCGAGGTGCATTTCCATAAACATTTCGGCATCGTTGACAGGGTAGTTGTCCCAATACAGTGGCTGGCGGTTTGTGTTTTTGCAGAAATAAGCTGCTTCTTGTGCAGTGATCTCTTTTGAGCAGATATCGCTGCCTGTGAAGAACATACGGATATGTGAAGGAATGCCGTTGCCGAGAGCACACAGGTATTCGCTGTCACCTTTGCCCCAATATTCGGTCGGACAGACGGTCAGCACACAGTTTTCCAGGGTCTGCAAAAATGCATCGGTGCGGTTGATGAGGGCAATGTGTGCTTCGACGGTGGATGCGTATTTTTGCTTGTCTTCTTCGTAATACAATTCCGGTGCAATGTCATCCAGCAGCAAGCCGAATGAACGGATGCCGATGCCGTATAATTGCAGGATTTTGTTTTTTAAGGCGGTAAATTCCGTTTCGCTTGCATAGCAAATGCTGAGTCCCGGTGCAATGCAATATGCAAATTCCATACAGTATTTTGCTGCCGTATCGGATAACTCCTTTAATTGCCGCAATTCAGTTTCAGGATATTGTTCACGCCATAATTTGCGGTGATACGGGTCGTCTTTCGGACCGTAGTAATGTGTGTTTGCACCGAATGAAGCTGTATATTCCAGCATTGAAAGTCGTACCGCATGGCTCCAGGGTCTGCCGTAAAAGCCTTCGATATAGCCTCTGACAGCAAATTTGGGTGCTTGTTTTTTTTGCCCTAACGGAAAACGGTTTTCCCGACAGTAGCGGCGAATGGCAAAAAGAGCATAAAGCAGACCGCTGCGGTCACTATGGAGAATTTTTGCAGTCAGCTTGTTTTCGTTTTGGGTGACGGTAAGAACATATCCTTCTTTTTGTATGAAATCGCATTGATCTGCATGAACCGTCAGGTCATCGCCTTTTTTAAATTCATTGAAAACAAAAGAAAAATCTTCCGACGAAAAGTTTATGCCGAAATCTTTTTCAAAGGAAAAAACGCTTTTTGCTGCAGGTGTCATCTGCGTCACTCCTTTACGATAATTTATTCTTTGACAGCCGCAATCAGTGCACCCTCAGCCGGTGTGTGCGGCAGCAGGATGACTTCGTTTTGCGGTAAATAAGAAGCAAATATCTGTCTGAACAGGGGATTGTGTTCAAAGACACCGCCGTAGATATAAAAAGGAATCCCTTGCGGCAAATTCCGCAGCAAGGCTTTTGCGGTGTCAGCAAACAGAGAAGCCTGTTTCCGAATTACTGCAAGTGCGGTTTTGTCACCGCTTTCTGCAGCACGGAAAACGCAAGGGGTGAATTTTGCAATTTCGTTGCGTTCCATTGGCGGATCATAAAAGACATCGACCAACTGTGCAGGTGTTTCAATGTTCCAGAAGTCCAACGCGGCTTGGGTGAGTGCGGTTTCTTCGCTTGCTCCTTCAGCCGCACGGACAGCTTCAAACAAAGCTTCCTGTGCAATGCGGAATCCGCTGCCTTCATCCCCTAAAAGATAACCGTAGCCACCTTTTGTGATGATGCTGCCGTCGGTTGTTCTTCCGCAAGTCATCGAACCTGTGCCGCAAATGCCGACCGCTGCTGCACCCGACTCTGCGGTTGCCGCCAAAGCAATAAACAGATCGCTGTCCATTGTGATTTTGTCTGCATGGAAAACACCGTTACAGAATGCGGATGTTTCTTCTGCACTTGCTCTGCCGAACAAGGCAGACATACCGATGAATACCGATTCAAAATGCGACACACCGAACTCGTTTTCAATTTCCGAGAGCAGAGTTTTCATATTTTCTCGTGCCGTCTGCATACCGACAGCACAATAATTGATGGTTTTTCCGACGGCCTTGCATACAGTGTTTCCGTTTGCATCCCCCACAAGGGCAGTTGTTTTGGTACCGCCACCGTCAATTCCTAAAAAAAACCGGCGGCAGTTGCCGCTGTCGCCGGAAAAATGATTGTTATTCGTCATTTTCTTTTCCATCCTCTGCAATATCTTCAACAGGGGTTGTATTGTTTGCACCGGCAAGTTTTGCAGCTTTCTTTTCTTTTTGCTTTTTCCAATACACAGGCGGTTCACCCACAATAAAATCAATGCCTTCAATGGGCTGCGGATGTTTGATGTATTTGATAAGCAGAACGATCAGAGCTGTCAGGCAAACCGTTGCAACTATAAGGGAAAGCACTTGAGAAGTGCGAAGTGTGGTATTGCTGATATACAGGCTGTCTGTGCGGAATCCTTCGATGATGGTTCTGCCTGTGCCGTACCATACACCGTACATCAGGAAAAGCTGACCGCTGAATTTGCGGGCTTTTTTGAGCGTGATGTAAAGAATCAGGAAACCGAGCAAGCACCACAGAGATTCATATAAAAAGGTGGGATGCACGGGTTTTGTCGGATCCAACGATGCAATAACGGGGTCTTTGCTGCCGTTGACTGCACCCTGCGAAATAACATAGGATAAATAATTGAATGTTTTTTGGCTGTACATGCCCCACGGTAAGGTGGTGTTTGTACCGAAAGCCTCCTGGTTTGCAAAATTGCCCCAGCGTCCGATCCCCTGGCCGATGAGCAGGCTCATGCCTACCATGTCCAGCAGGTTACGGATGTTGATTTTGTTTACCTTACAGGTAATCAGAGCTGCAATCAGGCCGCCGATGATGCCTCCCCAAATGGCAAGACCGCCTTCCCAGATATACAAAACAGAAAGCGGATTGTCACTGTATACGTCCCATTTGCTGAAACAGTAATACAGTCTTGCACCGATGATGCCGCCCAGGGAACCGTAAATGAGAATATCCACCATCTTGTTGAGGTCGATTTTCCATTTGTAAGCAATTCTGCCACCGAATAAAGCTGCCAGAATATAACCGAATGCAATCAGCACACCGTACCAACGGACCGTGATTGCAGAGTCGGAAAAGGGTAGGTTGATTTCACAAAACACGGAAGAAACCTGTACGGAATTTTCCAACGCTGTGAACCAGACCTCTGTTTTATCTAAGAAAAATGCCAAGAGATCGCACCCTTTCGGTTGGATTATTCGTAATCGTCTTCGTTTTCCCAGTTGTGCCAGACTGCCTGCACGTCGTCATTGTCCTCAAACATTTCGAGCATTTTACCCATGTTCTTAATGTCGTCGCCTTCAAGTCGGGTGTAGGTTGCAGGGATATACTCAGCCTGTGCAGATGCAATTTCGTAACCGGCTGCGGTCAGAGCTTCGCTGACGGATGCAACATCGTGCGGATTGGTGCGGATATCAAACACACCTTCATCGGTGAGGAAATCTTCAGCACCTGCTTCAAGTGCAGTTTCCATAAGCTTCTCTTCATCAACATCTTCACTGTCAATGAGGATAACACCCTGACGGGAGAACATGAACATAACGCTGCCGGACTGGCCCATGTTTCCGCCGTATTTGTCGAAATAGTGGCGGACATCGCCTGCGGTACGGTTGCGGTTGTCGGTCAGAGCTTCAACAACAACTGCAACACCGGACGGACCGTAGCCTTCGTAGATGATTTCTTCGTAATTGTCGGCATTGGTGTCACCGGCTGCCTTTTTGATAATGCGTTCGATATTGTCATTGGGAACGTTGAAGGACTTTGCCTTTGCAATGACATCTTTCAGCTTTGAGTTGCCTGCGGGGTCGGGACCGCCGTCACGAACTGCAACAGCAATTTCTCTGCCGATTTTGGTGAACACCTTGGCTCTTGCACCGTCGGTTTTTTCTTTCTTTCTTTTGATTGTACTCCATTTGGAATGGCCGGACATACTTAACTTCCTTTCAATGTAAAATGCTATGTTTCCAAACAATTATTTTAGCATATAGTTTTGTTTTCGTCAATTCTTTTATGCGAAAAAGATTATTCGAGATACCATACTTCTTCCATAACAGGCTGTGCACCTGTTGCGGGATCCATTTCCATGACCATGACATCTTTCATATATTCATTCCACTTGTCAACAACGGGACTTTCAGCCTGCACTTTGGAAGAAAATGCAGCTCCTTTTTCACATTCATAATAACCGAAAACCTCGTTTCCGACATGCCAGATGCTGTAATTGCAAATGCCGGCTTCTTTGAGAACGGCAACCATTTCAGGCCAGATTTCAGCGTGTCTCTTTTTGTATTCTTCGTATTTGCCGTCAAGAATAATGGCTTTCCATGCGTATCTTTCCATAATTATACTCCTTTTACAAATACAGATTTGATTTTTTCAATAACAAGGTCAATGATTGCAGAAATCATGAGCGTGAAATTGAGTGCTGTGGGATTGTTTTTGAAGTTTTCAAATGCGTTGGGTGCACCTGTCACAGGGGTGAGTGAGGGGGTTGCATCGTCATTCTGCAGGAACTGGGGATATTCTTCCATTGAGAAAACGGACAGCTGTTCATCAGAGGTCAGCAGGATTCTGTACAGAGCACCGATGGCATCACTGCCGTTGCAATGCAACCAATCACGCAGGAACCATGTGCTGTCAGGCAATGCACAGGTGGATGCATCGATCATTTTGTCGGGGGAGAGATAGGCGGTGTCGGTAAGAGATGCAATGTATTCTTCACTTAATTCTTCACCGTAGGGAGCACAGGTTGCACCGACAGATGCATACTTTGTGTCAACCGTGCCGTCGGATGTGTTTTTCCACGCGGTAACAAGCGGTGTTCTCTGAACATTGTAGCCGCAGAAAACATATGTCTTCACACCGTCAGCCTTGATGGTCTGCAGGTTTGCGGTGATGTTTGCCATGGCATCACGGTAGTGAGCGACCTTGTCATACAGTTCACCGGTTTCTTCATTGAGTCCCATGAAAACAAGTGCTTCTTCATAATATTCTTCGGGAACAAAAGCCCAGATGCCGGGTAAGGTGCCGAATATGGGGATGAGTGCTTCGGCATAAATGCGGTCAAGCACCTGTGCGACAATTACATCGCCCAGTGCAATCAGCATTTCCCATACCCCTGCAACACGCAGCATATCGGTCAGGGAATACAGAACTGCCTGCAGGAAATCACCGCCGTCCATGTAAGGAAGTGCATCCTGTGCATAGCGACGAAGTGCCGTTGCATTGAGTTCAAATCTGCCTGTGAACAGTTCGCCTGCGACAGCCGTACCCAAAAGAGGACAGCACTGGGTGATGATGGTTTCAATTTCATCATAACCGTAGGCATCAAGATAGGCACTCAGAACAACACCACCCATGGATGAGGCTTTGAGCTGTACTTTGTTGTGGCCGGTCAATTCCTGTACCTGATCGATGAACTCTTGCAGACGGGCTGCGTGTTCATAAGGATCAAGACGGAAGTCATAGTCAAAATAATAGTCGCTGTCGGGACCGTGGGTGCTTCCCGTGGGCACATTGAGATTGGGTGTTGTGACATTCGGTAAAGAATTGCCGTCGTTGTCAAGGGCAAGATCACCGAAGCAATCGTCCACAAATGCAACCAGAGCATCAGCAAGCAGGTCTGCATTCGCCGTGGCGGCTGCTTTTGCAAGTGTGCCGAGCTGCGGTTTGATGCAGGAAAGCAGATAGTTGGTATCTATTTTCCAAAGAAGCTGTTCATTTTCCGTACCTGCATCCCGAACAATGTCAGAACAACCGAGGGCACCGACATAAATGACGGGTGAAAAGCCGCATTTGCATTCGTCTGCCGTTGCTGCGGAAGCTGCAGGTGCAAGAACACCGCAAATCAAAAGTAAGGATAATAAAACACTGATACATTTTTTCATACTATTTTCCTCCTGTTCCGGATAAAAACAGTATACCCTTTCCGCGATTATTTGTCAACCTTGCATTCAAAATGCAGAATGCGGTTTGTTCGGTAACGATGAAATGCGAATATTTATAAGCGTTTCGTGGTGAATAATGCAAAAGAAAAAACCCCATTCCGATCGGAACAGGGTTTGGGTAGGTAAAAACTTATTTGAGTTCAACCTTTGCGCCGGCTTCTTCAAGCTTAGCCTTAGCAGCTTCTGCATCTTCCTTGGAAAGAGCTTCCTTGAGGGTCTTGGGAGCGCCTTCAACAGCAGCTTTAGCTTCAGCAAGGCCGAGACCGGTAAGTTCGCGGACAACCTTGATAACCTTGATCTTAGCAGCAGCGTCGAAACCTGCAAGAACAACGTCGAATTCGGTCTTTTCAGCAGCAGCTTCTTCAGCAGCAGCAGCGGGAGCAGCAACAGCAACAGCAGCAGCAGCGGAAACGCCAAATCTGTCTTCTACTTCTTTAACAAGCTCTGCCAGTTCGAGAACGGAGAGAGCAGCAACGCTATCAACAATAGCAGTAATCTTTTCGGATGCCATTATAATATCCTCCTAATAATAACTTATAATTTACTTTCTTATTCTGCTGCGGGAGCTTCCTCTGCGGGAGCAGCAGCTTCTTCTGCGGGTGCAGATTCTTCGGCGGGAGCTTCTTCAGCAGGAGCACCTGCTTTGTCGGCAACAGCCTGGATGGCGCGTGCGAATGCAGCCATGGGAGCCTGGAATGCGTAAACGACCGTAGCAAGGAGAGTTTCCTTGTTGGGAAGCTTAGCCAGGGAGTCAATCTTCTCAAGGGAGATCGGTTCACCATCGATGAAACCACCCTTAACGGTGAAATTCTCGTGGGTCTTTGCGAACTCGGAGAGGATCTTTGCAGCAGCAACATAATCAGAATCGCTGACTGCGAGTGCGGTGGTACCGTTGAATAGATCATCCATTTCAGCGAGCTTGGTACCTTCAACAGCGATACGCAGAAGGGTGTTCTTTGTGACTGCATAGTCAACACCTGCATTTCTGAGATCAGCACGAAGTTTGGTATCATCAGCTACGGTGATGCCCTTATAATCAACAAGGATACCGGCGACTGCACTATCAAGCTTACCTTTGATAAGTTCGACCTGTGCTTTCTTTGCTTCTAAAACCTTTGCGCTTGGCAAATTTTTCACCTGCCCTTTAAAATTATTATAGCCCTTCCGCTTGTCCGCGGAAGGGCATACTTGTTTCATGAAAGAAAAATGTACGCACATTCCTCGGCAGGCGGTAAAAACCTTTATGCGATAACGCACCTGCTGTCTTTAGAACAGCTTGGATATATTAACATACTTTTTTGCGTATGTCAATAGTATTTTTGAATAAATTTAATTATTCAGCTTCCGTACCGGATGCAATAACCTTGCTGGGGTTCATGCGGACGCCGGGGCCCATGGTAGCAGCAACAACGCAGGAGCGGATGTACTGACCTTTTGCAGCAGCGGGTTTTGCCTTGATGATAGCATCAAGAAGGGTCTGGTAGTTTTCGATGAGCTTTTCTGCACCGAAAGAAACCTTACCGATGGGGCAGTGGATGATGTTGGTTTTGTCAAGACGGTATTCGATCTTACCTGCCTTTGCTTCAGCAACAGCCTTAGCAATGTCAGGAGTAACGGTACCTGCCTTGGGGCTGGGCATCAAGCCACGGGGGCCGAGAACCTTACCAAGACGACCGACAAGACCCATCATGTTGGGAGCAGCGATACATACGTCGAAATCCATGAAGCCTTCGCCCTGGATCTTTGCGACGAGGTCTTCTGCACCGACAACTTCTGCACCTGCTTCTTCAGCAGCAGCAGCATCGGGACCTTTTGCGAAAACAGCAACGCGGACAGAGCGACCTGTGCCGTTGGGAAGAACGACAGCACCTCTGACCTGCTGGTCAGCGTGACGGGAGTCAACGCCCAGACGGACGTGTACTTCGACAGTTTCGTCGAATTTTGCGGTAGCAGTCTTAAGAACAGTCTCAATAGCCTCGTTGGGATCATAGAGGTTCTGTCTGTCGAACTGCTTCATAGCATCAGTATATTTTTTTCCGTGTTTCATTCTTTAACCCTCCGATCAGTCAACAACTGTAACGCCCATGCTGCGTGCAGTGCCGGCGATCATGCTCATAGCAGCTTCGACGGATGCAGCGTTCAGGTCGGGCATTTTCTGTTCAGCGATCTTTCTGACCTGTTCAGTGGTGATGGTAGCAACCTTGGTCTTGTTGGGAACACCGGAACCACTTTCGATACCGCAAGCTTTCTTGATGAGAACTGCTGCGGGAGGAGTCTTGGTGATGAAGCTGAATGTACGGTCTGCGTAGATTGTGATGACAACAGGGATAATAAGGCCGATGTCATTCTTTGTGCGCTCGTTGAATTCCTTGGTGAAACCCATGATGTTAACACCGTGCTGGCCGAGTGCGGGACCAACAGGGGGAGCAGGTGTAGCTTTACCTGCAGGGATCTGCAATTTAACAAATCCTACTACTTTCTGTGCCATAAGTGCACCTCCAAAAAAAATGTGGTAGTGGCGGGAAATTTCAGGTTCCCTCCCACGAACCGCCCGAAGACGGCTATAAAAAGCGGAAAAAACCGCTGATTACCTGAATAATCAATCAAGTGCGGGCTCAACCTGGTCAAGGCCAAGCTCAAGGGGTGTGTCGCGACCCATCATGGAGATGATAACGCGAACAGTTTCGCTTTCAATGTCAATGTTGTCTACAACACCTGAGAATCCGTCAAACGAACCGCCGATGATGGTAACCAGATCGCCGACTTCGTAGCTGACTTGAATTGTGCGTTTTTCGACACCGAGTTTGAGCACTTCCGCCTCAGTAAGGGGGATGGGCTTGCTTTCGGGGCCGACAAAGCCTGTAACACCTCTGGTGTTGCGGATGATGTACCAGATTTCGTCGGTCATTTTGTTCTCTTTGACCTTTTCGTCATAGAAGACAGCGGTCTTGACAAGAACATAACCTGGGAAGAGCTTGCGCTCAACTTCTTTTCTCTGGTCATCTTTGACTTCGACAACAGTTTCAGTCGGTACGCATACTTCAGGAATCATGTCCTGCAAACCGCGATTCTCAACCACTTTGATGAGGTTGGATGCAACTTTGTTTTCATAACCCGAATATGTGTGAACGACATACCATTTGTAATCGTCGTACATGTTGATCCTCCGTAAAAACTGTAGATTGTTCGCTGATTAAGCAGCAGCGCTTTCAGTTTCTTCGGTTGCTTCTTCAGTGGTAGCTTCTTCTGTAGCAGCTTCTTCAGTTGTTGCTTCTTCGTTTTCTTCATCTGCATGGGTGTGACCGTCTGCAGCGTGACCATATTCGTCAGTAGCAACTTCGGTAGCTTCAGCAGTGGTAACGACCTGGGTGACAGGTTCACCGTTTTCATCGGTAACTTCTTCACCGTTTTCGTCGGTAACAACTTCTGTTTCCACGTCATCTGCAAAATATTCGCCTGCCTGAATGGCAAGGTCAGATGCACCAGAGAAAGCAAGGTTCAGGATCTGGTCAATTCCGTATACGGCACCACCGACAACAATAACAACAGCAAGTACGATGCCTGCGTTTTTGAAGACGGTTTTGGTATCCGGCCAACTGACTTTCTTGGCAACGCCTTTGAAATCCTTGAAGAATTTAGCAATGGCAGCACCTGCTCTGGTGAAGGGATTGCCTTCTTTTTTGGGCTTGCTTGCCTTGATGCGTTCTTCTTTTGCTTTCTGTGCGGCTTTTGCAGCTTCCTTAGCGGCTTTTAAAGCCTCTTTGTCCATGTTTTTGTCCATGTTGTCTGCCATAAAGTCTCATTCCTTTCACAAAGCACAATTGATTTGCGTTTGAACGCAGAATACAACCAACTTACTTTGTTTCTCTGTGAGCAGTGTGCTTTCTGCAGAATCTGCAGTACTTGTTAAGCTCTACTCTGTCGGGTGTGTTCTTCTTGTTTTTCATGGTGTTGTAATTGCGCTGTTTGCACTCTGTGCAAGCAAGAGTAATTTTGACTCTCATTTTTAACGGCACCTCCGATTTATTTGGCCTCCCTCTATTTGCTTTCCCGATTGCCTATTTTTCGGAAAAGAAGGGCACAAAAAAAGAACCCTCTACAGAGGTACGAATAATATACCACAAGCTTTCGGTTAAGTCAAGCATTTTTTTGAAAAAATAGCAGATGTGTTGAAAATCTCTTGACAAATTCCGCAAATGATTTATAATGGAAACATCACGTTGACGGAGACGGTTTTTTGCGAAACGATTTCTTACAGAGAGTACCGCAGTTGCTGTGAGCGGTGCAGAAAACGGCAAAAAACAACCACTCCTGAGTGCGTACCGAAAGAAGGACGCCGTAGAAACTGCGTTAAAGTTTGTAGAGGTGGCGATTTTTTCGCAAACCGGGTGGAACCGTGGAGCTTGCAGCTTCATCCCGATGTTGGGGTGAAGCTGTTTTTTTATCCCGAAATACATACATTATTTAGAAAGGAATATCATCATGGCTAACATTACCCTCAAAGGCGGCATCGTCAGAGAATTTGACAACGGCTTGACTGCTGCCGAAATCTGCAAGCAAATCAGCATGGGACTTTATAAAAGTGCTTGTTGCTGCAAAGTGAACGGAGAGATCAAGGATCTCAGAACCGTTATCGACGGTGACTGCGAATTGCAGATTCTTACTTTTGAAGATGAAGACGGACAGAAAACTTTCCGTCATACAGCATCCCATATTCTTGCACAGGCTGTTAAAAGACTGTATCCTGCTGCAAAACTGACCATTGGTCCTGCTGTTGAAAACGGATTTTATTATGATTTTGATGTGGATGTTCCGTTTACACAGGATGTTCTTGAAAAACTGGAAAAGGAAATGAAGAAAATCGTTTCCGAAAATCTTGCACTTGAACGCATTGAAATGGATGCGGATGAAGCAACCGCTTTGATGAATGAAAAGAATGAACCTTACAAGGTTGAGCTGATTGCCGAACATGCAGGCAAGGGCGAAAAGATCACATTCTACAAACAGGGTGAATTTATTGAACTTTGTGCAGGTCCGCATCTTATGCAGACCGGTCTTGTCAAGGCATTTAAACTGACAGCCTGCACAGGTGCTTATTGGCGCGGCGATTCCAAAAACAAGATGTTGCAGCGTGTATACGGCACAGCTTTCCCGAAGCAGAGCGAATTGGATGCCTATATCACACAGCAGGAAGAAGCACGCAAGCGTGATCACAATAAACTCGGCAGAGAACTCGAACTCTTTACGACTTCTGAGCTGATCGGTCAGGGACTTCCGATTATGCTGCCCAAGGGTGCAAAGATCATCCAACTTCTGCAGCGTTTTGTGGAAGACACCGAAGCTTCCAAGGGTTGGCAGTTGACAAAAACACCGTACATGGCAAAGAGTGATCTTTACAAGGTCTCCGGCCACTGGGATCATTATCGTGACGGCATGTTTGTTCTCGGCGATCCCGAAAGCGAAGATGAAGTCTTTGCACTTCGTCCCATGACCTGCCCGTTCCAGTATCAGGCTTATCTCAATCGTGCCCGTTCTTACCGTGATCTTCCGCTTCGTTACAATGAAACGTCCACACTCTTCCGCAATGAATCCAGCGGTGAAATGCACGGTCTGATCCGTGTTCGTCAGTTTACCATTTCCGAAGGCCATCTGATGTGCCTTCCCGAACAGCTCGAAGACGAATTCCGCGGCTGTCTTGAAATGGCAATCTATATGCTCAAGACCCTCGGATTGTATGAAGATGTTTCTTACCGCTTCTCGCAGTGGGATCCTGCCGACACCGAAAAATACATCGGTACCCCTGAACAGTGGGACGAAGCACAGGGCATCATGAAGACCATTCTTGATGATCTCGGCCTTGATTACAAAATCGGTATCGGTGAAGCTGCGTTCTACGGCCCGAAGCTTGATATTCAGATCCGCAACGTATTCGGCAAAGAAGATACCCTCATCACCATTCAGATTGACCAAATGCTTGCCGAAAAATTCGGTATGGTTTATGTCGATGCTGACGGTGCAAAGAAGAATCCGTATATCATCCACCGTACATCCATCGGTTGCTATGAACGTACCCTTGCATTGCTGATTGAAAAGTATGCAGGTGCATTCCCGCTGTGGTTGGCTCCCGAACAGATCCGCATTGTTCCCATTGCTGACCGTCATCATGATGCAGCCGAAGCACTTGAAAAGAAACTGTCAGCACTCGGTTTCCGCGTGACATCTGACTATCGCAACGAAAAACTCGGCTACAAGCTGCGTGAAGCACAGTTGCAGAAATTGCCGTATATGCTTGTCATCGGTGACAAGGAAGCAGAAGAGGGAACCGTATCTGTTCGTCGCAGAGCAGAAGGTGATATCGGTTCCATGCCGATCGATGATTTTATTGCAGTTGCAAAGGACGATCTGGATACAAAACGCATCCGTCCGTAAAGAAAACAGCTGATGCTGTAGATATGATATGAAAAATCCTCTCCCGATTGTAAAATCAGGAGAGGTTCTTTTTTATCTTATTTTTAGTTTATTCTGTTTCGAGTGCACCGGCTTTTTCAAAGATGGCAAGCATGAACTCGAGAAGTGGCTTCTGGGTGTAGTCTGCAGGGGGAGCTTTTTTGGAAGCAGGAACATTGCCGGTGATGGAAGAAATATCGATCATGTTGACCATAGTGCCGGATGTGCTGTAATCTTCAACACGAACCAATTCACCGTTGGCATTGACATAATGCTTCTGTTCACCTTCACTTGCTGTAAATGTGTAGCAGGTAACAGCCTTGCCGTTGAGTGTCTTGCTTTCGGTTTTGGAGGGTTTTGCATTTTCATCGATCTGCAGCATGAGTTCGTTGAAGTTTGCATCGCCAAACAGTTCTTCAGCATTTTCAACACCGAGGGTCTGCAAGGTTGCTTCATCCATCAGACAGTATGTTTTGCTGATGTCTTCTACAAGATAATAGCCGTCTTTTGTGGAAAGGAAACCGATGGCAGTCATGCCGGTTGTGCCCATACCCATTTCGGCACCGAGGTCAAACTGTGCAGCTGCATACATGGTGTCGGGAGTGACTGCAAGAGAAGCTTCAACCGCTTCGGAGCCTTCTCCCATGTAACCGGTGATGAAGTATTCACCGGAACGGAAAATCTTGGACTGTGCCAACATATCAATCGCACCGGATGCATCTGTGGTGGGATCGGGTTTCTTGGTTGTAGTTGTGGGATCCGGTTTTTTGGTGGTTGTAGTCGGATCGGGTTTCTTGGTTGTGGTTGTGGGATCCGGTTTTTTAGTGGTTGTTGTGGTATCGTTTTTTTTGGTTGTGGTGGTGGGGTCATTTTTGTCGTTCTTGGAAGTTGTGGTGGGAGCTGTTGTGGTAACTACGGTATCCTTGTCAAGAACTTCCTTTGCAGCGGTGGTGGATTCTTCAGGCATTGCTTCCGCATCCGCTTTTTCACCGTCTTCTTCGCTGATGACTTCACCGTTCTTGGATACGGTTACTTTGAAAGTACCGTCTTCATTGTAGGTGTATTCCTTGCGTTCGGCTTCTGCACCGTCTGTGCCGTACTGAACGAAAGTGATGAGACGGTTGTCGTTGTAATATTTATATGTATAAGAGCCGTCGTCAGCATAGGAATAGTCTTCACGAGAAGTTACCTTGTTGTCTTTGTCGTAATTGACGGAAGAAACAAGTTTGCCGTTTTCAGATGTGACAAGCAGATAAGAACCGTCTTCATTGTAAGAATATACACGGCTGTTGACGGTAATGCCGATTTCGTTGCGAACGGTCTCATTGAGCAATCTGCCCTGATCGTCGTAGCTGTAGGATTCCGTTCTGAGCATGGATTTGGTTTTGGGATCTGTGTAGGTGACGCCGATCAGACGGTTTTCGCCATCTCGTGCGTAAGCAATCAGACGAATGCATTCTTTGGTTTCAAGATCGTATTCACGGCCGATCGTATAGGTGTTCAGACGATAGCTGTCTTCATTATCCATGACGATTGCAAGGAATGTACCGGCTTTTTTGTCGATTTCAATGATTGTATATTCCTTGTCGATGATTGCACCGAGTTCGATGACGACTTCGGCTTCGGTCGTATTCTCTTCCGTTGAGATTTCAGCAGCATTGCCATCGGTGATTGTCTGTACGGGATCTTTTTCACCGCAAGCTGCAAAGCAACCGGCAATCAGAACAAGGCAAAGCAAGGCGGATGTAAGACGGGTAAAGGGTTTCATAAGGTGTACTCCTATCATTTATGGAATGACATCAGTTTACCACACCTTGTTCGACTTGTCAATTACAGATTCAATTCAGTTTTTATCTTAATGTATATAGCAAAAAAAGAACCTGTCCGTGAGGACAGGTTCCTGAGATGATCTTAGTAAACGAAGTTGTAGTACTTGCAGGTGTTGGTCATGTTAGCACTCTTATCCTTGATGGTAGCGATAAGAATCTTAGCAGAACCGATCTGAATGTTGATATCACCAACATGATCCATTGCAACGAACTGACCGTCGGGTGTGATTTCAGCAGTTACAGTGTAACCGGTGTAGATAACATGAACACCGTCATAACCAGTAAGGATCTTGGTAACGGTGGGGTCATTCTTAAGGGTATCTTCAAGATCTTCCCAATAAATGAGAGACTGTGTTACCTGACCGAGCTTGCTGGTGCCGTCTTTGCGCGGTGTATCTTCGTCAGCACATACCATCTTGATAACGTAGTTACCGGAAGCATTGGTTGTGCATTCAGCACTTACGATGAAGCTGTAATCGGTAAGAGTGAAGGCCGGGAAACGATTCTTGGCATCATCTGTGCCCTTTTCGTTGATTTGTTCGCCTGCTTCTTCTTCTGTGGTCATGAAGCCTGCAACAACGCCTTCAACTGCACTGTTGATTGCAGCAGCACCGATGTTGATGGCACTGATGTACTGCCATTCTTTCTTGGTGTAACCTGCAGCACCGTCATTCTTGACTTTGTCAGCAGCTGCTTTGTAGAAAGCGATGATTTCTTCTTTGGTCTGCGGAGCACCTGTGGGAGCTGCAGCAACGGGAGCAGTTGTGTCATCGGCTGCAGGAGCTGCAGTGGTATCATCAGCTGCGGGAGCAGCAGTAGTATCCTGGGCAACAGGTGCAGTTGTCTGCGGAGCGGGAGCTGCAGAACCGCCGTTTGCAGAACCGGTGCTGTAAACGTTGACAGTGCCGGTGCCGATGTTTTCAAACGGATTGTAAATATCACCGTTTGCATCAACAAATGCGATCTGGATGGTCTGCGTGCAGGCAGCCATTGTGCTCATCATTGCGATAAGGCAGACGATAGCGATCATCTTTCTGATATGTTTTTTCATTTCAGGACAAACCCCTTTCGTTATTGCCGGATATGTTCCGGTTGACGTGCTGCACGAGACAATGTGCAATACATGAATAATTTACAACATAAACGGCTGATTGTCAATAGGCTAATTTAAAAAAACTTAAAAATCGGTAATAAAAATCAATCAAATCCAACATTTACCATACGAAATCCGTGAAAGTGGTGGTGCTGGAGAGGACAATGTTCAGATCTGTGGTAAAACCTTTGATTTTACCTTCTGTCAGACGCATGGTGCCGTTGACGAATGTTTCGTATGCAATCGGTGTTCCGTCTGCAGAGATGGTAGCCTTTGCATAGCAACCTGAAAAGTCAAAGAAAACATTTTCACGCTCAACGGTCGCATTCATATTGGGTGCGTAGGTGTCCATAATGTCATCCACTGTGATGAATTCAAAAATCTTTGCGTAGGCACTGTTCGTTGCATCGGGATTGGTTGCGTCCGCAAGGGAAACGGTGATGATGTAATCGGAACCGCTTTGTTCACATACAATGCTGCTGCAATCGGCAAGGGTGAGTGCAGAAACATAGTCTTTTCCGGGCGGATACATGATGTCAACGGAAGATTCCCCTTTGTTGACGGTTGTAACGGTTGTATCGTTCGGCAGAAGGGAATCCTTGAGAGCACTTGCAACTGCATTGACAAGGGGGTTGGAGAGTTCCATATCCGTGCCGACAGTCTTTTTGGATTTTGTGAAACCTGCATTCTGTGCTTTGATTTTGTTGAGGGATGCGTTGAAGAAATCCAGCTTTTCCTGATCTGTTGCAAATGCAGTCTGTGTTGCCTCGGCAGTGGTTTGTGTTGTGTTGTCAACGGATGGGGCAGCGGTTGCCGTTTGTTCCGTTGTTTGCGGTGCAGGCTGCACGGTTGTCTGTCCGGGATCCTGTGCAACGGTGGTCGTACCGTTGTTTAAATTATAATAGTTTACCTGATAACCGTTGCCGGGATCGGCTTTGGTAACAACATGTCCGTCAGGGTCTGTCGCAACGGCAGGAATGGAGCTGTTGATATTTACGCAGCCGCCAAAAAGCAGCATGAACACAAGGAGTACAGACATAAGAATGCCGAAGTGTTTGTTTTTCATAGGAATGCTCCTTAATTTATAATTACACACAATCAGTTTACATGAATTATATATTCCTGTCAACTGTCATTTTTATTTCGGATTAACAAATTTATTTAAGGATAAATTTATATAAATTTAAGTGTGTTGTAATATAATGTCATCGTACACACAATCTTCTTGTCGAAAATATATCTGCTTTGCTTGACAGGGTTGACAGACACAGTTATAATATTGTATGGTGAAAAGTATACATCTTTGTTTTTTTTATCACTTAAATGCAAACTGCTGAATTGTTGAAATGGTGGAGAGATAAATGAGAATCGGATTAAAAAGGATAGGGACGGTGTTGTTGGTTGTTGTTCTGCTGGTCACGGCAATGCCGTTGGTGTTGGCAAAGACGGGGACATATATTGTTGTTCCTTACAGCACACCCATGCGTGAAACACCCGAAGCGAACGGCTCTTTTGTATGCGATGTCTACAAAGGGACAATCGTGGAGGTGACCGATGTACGCAACGGATACGGATATATTTACCGTACATCTCTGGCTTGCGGCGGTTGGATTTCCATGGGGGATCTTGAAACCATCGACGGGGATATTTATAATGCCGACACTGTTACGGGGCTGATGATCACACCGCCCGATAAGTTGGTATACATTGCAGGGGAAGATACTTTTGATGATACGGGAATGTCCGTGTGGGCTGTTTTTGCAGACGGTGCCCGTAAACAAGTGGAAGGATATGCCCGCTATTTGCCGTCTTTTGACACGGTTGGTGAAAAGACGGTGTATATCACATACAAACCCGAAAATTCTTCCAAAACATTTTCTGTGTCATTCAATGTAACCGTTATGCAAGTGCCTGTTTATACGCTTGCTGCGGAAGGTTCCATGAAGAGAGAATATGTCAAAGGACAAAAACTATCACTTGACGGTCTGCTTTTGCGTGTGACGTATCTGGATTCCCGTCCCGATGCCGTGTTTACAAGCAACGAGATCCTTGCATCCGGCAGCGGATTTACGCTGACGGATTGCTGCGGAGAATTGAGCGGTACACCGCTGACGGTCGGTACGCATACCATTTCGGTGTCATATCTTGTGCCGGGATGCAGTACGGTTATTCCGATCACTGTGTCGCCTGCATCTGCGACACGGCTTGAAATTCTGACATATCCGTACAATACCGAGATTTTTTCGGATACCAAAACGCCGGAGCTTGCAGGTTTGCTTGTTGCCGTGTTTTATGACAACGGGGATGTGGAGTATCTGAATCACACGGAATGCACCTATACATTTGATAAGGATAATGCCGTTTTGGGCAGAAATGAGATCATGATTCATTGCCGTGGGGTAAGTGCTCCGATGAGCGTTACCATGGTTGATCCGGCACTTGTCGGGATTGAAGTTGCAGATCCCGGAACAATCGTTTATGCACAAAACGAGAGTCTTGCTTTTGAAGCAATCACCGTCAACGGAATTTACGAAAGCGGTGAAAAACGCCCGGTTTACGGTTGGACATTCAGCGGTTATGACAAAACAAAGCTCGGTGAACAACAGGTGCAGATCAAACTGGACGGTTTTTCGGATTCGTTTATAGTGTATGTCACCTTGGCAGGGGTTCTACCCGGGGATGCTGATCTGGATGAAAAACTGACCGCTGCGGATGCCCGGTTGATTTTGCGTTATGCTGTCGGTCTGGGTAATTTAAGCGGAGCTGCTTTGTGGGCGGCTGATCGCAACGGAGACGGGAATATTACCGCAGATGATGCCCGCGGTGCTTTGCGAGCTGCCGTAAAACTGGATCCGATCTTGCCGCTTGTGCAAGAATGATATTTTGATGTAATTAATTAAATATAAAGGAGTATATAATAATGAGCAAAAAAGATAAATCCAACGCACCTCTTGATGAACAGGATCAGGGTAATATTATCGTCCTGACCGATGAAGACGGCAATGCCGAACGCTATGAATTTATTGACACGGTTGCCTATGAAGGCCGCGATTTTGCGATTCTTCTTCCCTTACCCGAAGTTGGTGAACCGAACGAGGAACTCCTGTTCGTGCTTGAAATTGTAGAGGATCTGGATGATCCGGAATTTGACAATTACATCGGTATTGAAGATGATGAAACGATTGATGCCGTTTTTGAAATCTTCAAGAAGAACTATTTTGCAGAGGATTAAGCATCCTTATATTTATCAAACAATATTCCGGCAAACTGACAGTGTCCGCCATCCGCATGATAGCAGCAAGTCTGCATGTGGACGGCGGCACTTTTTTTGTCCGGAAACGAGGTAATCATGCAAGTGCCTTTTATGTATCCTTCGCAGCAGATGCGTTGTTCGGACGAACGCAGATAAAACGGACAGCGGATGTTTGCTTCTTCATTTTTGTTTGACACGGTTTCCTCCTTTTTGTGAAACAGATCTTTATTTCTGTTTCACGGTGTGTGTTTAAAATATTTTACAGAAATCTGTTTTATATTCTTGTCGAAAAAGCTTGACAATTACAGAATAATGTACTATAATAAAGCTGTGGGGAAGAATTATACAGAAGTCTGTGTTGTTATTTATGATAATAATACAGGAAACTGTAATTGTCAAGCCTTTTTTTAACAATTTCGTTTTTTTTGGGAATATATGAGGGGTTTTTATGGAAACGACCTATGCAAGAATAAAATCACTCTGTGACAACAGAGGTATAAAAATGTCCGTTCTTGCTGCGGAAACAGGAATTCGCAGTTCTGTTTTTACGGAACTGAAAATGGGCAGAACCAAACAGCTCAGTGCCAAAACGCTGCGTACCATTGCTGCCTATTTTGATGTGTCTGTCGATAGTCTGATGCCGGAAGAGGCAAGTTCGGATGTTGAACTGATGTGCGATGAGCTTTACCGCAAACGCAGATTGCTGTTTGATCTGTCTGCAAAAGCAAGTGCGGAAGAACTCGATACCATTTTAAAAGTTGTCAACGCACTTATCAGCGTGCCGTAAAAGGGAAAGGAGAAACCGTTGAACGAAATTATTGTCCGTCTTTTACCCCTGCCTGCAGGTGTCAGGGCTTTTACCGTTCCGGATGCGGAAGGGGACTATAATGTATATCTGAATTGCCGGCTTTCCGTTGAGCAGCAGCGTCGCAGTCTGCAGCATGAGAAAATGCACATCAGCAGGGATGATTTTTATAAGGATTGCAGAGCCAGTGTGATTGAGCGATCCCTGGCTGCATGTTTGTGATAAAAAATGAAAAACAGGTGCAAGCCTGTTTTTTTTGTTGCTTTTGCTTTTTTAATGTGTTATATTTATTTCAATCATAATAATAGGTAACGATTGTTGCCGTTTTTGAGTTTTCGTTTTGCGAGTGGTTTTATGGATTTTTTTACGCTTCCTCCGACACCGACGGCGGCTGCACTTGCAGCATGGTACCGTGCGAATGCCAGGGATCTGCCTTGGCGGAAAAATGTGACACCCTACCGTGTGTGGGTGTCGGAAATCATGTTGCAACAGACGCGTGTGGAAGCCGTAAAACCCTATTATCACAGGTTTCTGACAGCGTTTCCCGATGTGTATGCACTCTCCGTGGCGGATGATGAAGTGCTGCATAAAATGTGGGAAGGACTCGGGTACTATAACCGTGTCCGGAATATGAAAAAGTGTGCACAGCGTATCGTGTCCGAGTTTGACGGTGTTTTTCCGTGTGATCCTGCTGTTTTGCAGTCACTTCCGGGAATCGGCAGCTATACCGCAGGTGCGATTGCAGCCATTGCATACGGCGTGTGTGCACCTGCTGTGGACGGAAACGTGCTGCGTGTGCTTTCCCGTTTGACAAACTGCAACGCGGATATTTCGCAGACGGCGGTCAAAAGGGATGCCGAAAAAACCATTATGCAGATGATTCCGGCGGATGCGGTTTCTGATTTTACCCAGTCTTTGTTTGAATTGGGAGCCATGGTTTGTTTGCCGGGCAGCGATGCAAAATGTCCGGTTTGTCCTGTGGCTGCATATTGCAGTGCATTTTCAAACGGTACGGTTGCAAACCTTCCTTTCCATTCCGCAAAACCCGAACGGAAAAAAGAACAGCGAACGGTGCTTTTGCTGCGTGAGGAAGGAACATATCTTTTGCACAAACGGCCTGATAAAGGCTTGCTTGCAGGTTTGTGGGAGTTTCCCAATGTCAACGGTGTGCTTGACGAAAAACAGGCGGTTGACCGTGCAAGAAAACTTGGTTTTGATCCTTTACGGGTGCATGCTTTACCGCAGTATGTGCATATTTTTACCCATAAAGAATGGCATATGACTGCCTGGTTGATGGATGGTAATTTTATTGCTTCCGATATTGTCCGTGCGAGTGCACAACAGTTGGTTGAAAAATATGCTTTACCATCTGCTTTTGCACTTTATAAGTCCATTGCCGTCGGGGAAAAAGAAGTTTGAATGAAAGATCACTGAAAGAGGTGTTTGGATTGAATAAAAATGAACGACCGATTGCAAAAACAGTGCCTGCCATAACGGTTATCTGTTCTGTTTTGTCCATATTTTTAATTGCGTTTGAAATAGGATATACGGAAGACCCCGGTTTGTTTTTCCGTCTTTCTCCCGACTTTTTTGAGGGCGGCTTTCTGTTGACATTGCGTTTGATTGCAATTTCCGTTCCGGTTTCGATGTTGTTTATGTCTGTTTTTATCCGTAAAGCGGATGCTCGTCTGATGATGTTGCCTTGTGCCTTGAGCCTGGTTTACGGAATGGATCTGTTGGCATATTATATACGCACGGATCTGTTCAGCGGTACAACGGTTGCACTGTGGCTTGTTTGCCGTATGCTGTTGCCGCTTGCATTCTTTGCGATTCTGTTTATGACACTCAACGGCAATCTGAAAAAGCCGTTTATTTCCGCACTTGCAAGTGCCTCGGCATTGTTGGTTTGTTTTGCGGTGCGTCTGGTTTGTGCCGTTATTGACCGCAGTGTGACCAGTGAGATTCTGCCCGAAGCTTTGTATTATCTTGGCATGGCTGCTTTTGTTATGTCCCTGGAGTTTCCTGTGGTCGAAAAGGCTGCCGCATTCCGTTCTTTTGCCGGTACACCCGATCAGTTCTGCCCCGAATGGGAAGACGGTGACCTGCCGGAAGAACTTTGTGAACATGAGGATATTACCGCCTGCGTGCTGATTTCGGTCATTACAATGGGATTGTATCAGCTTGTCTGGCTGCACCGCCTTTGCAAAAAGAACAGATTGCTTGCAGGCGAGCCCAAGGACAGCAAAAAGGAAATTGCAAAAATTGCACTCATTCCGTTTTATCTACCGTACTGGATGTTCATCAACGGTAAGAAGCTGTCCGAAAATGCAAAAAAACTCAATATCCACCTGAGCAACAACGGTGCATTTTATCTGCTGTTTTCGCTGTGCGGTCTGTCCGTGTTTGCGGTTGCCATGATGCAGAAAGATTTCAACCGCATCGCACGCAGACTGGAACAAACAGTTTCCGCAGCTGCCCTGAAAAATGAAGAAGACCGCAAACAGGGGATCGAAACACCTGCCGACCGTACCGCCCATGCGGAAAAGGAAGAAAAACAGGCATTCGACACCGTGACCCTCTTGCAGTCCCTCAAACAGCTTCGCAGCATGGGCATCCTGACCGAAGAAGAATACAAAGAAAAGAAACAGAAACTGCTGAATCAGTTCTGATATGAATAGCAAAACCGCCCCGATGTAAATCAGGGCGGTTGCTTTTTTCGGCTGAAAATGCGATGCGATCTTATTTCAGCCAAAGTTTTTGATCAAACATTACATTCACTTGCATATTATCGGATGCATTTTCATCCTGTATGCAGTCGGGATTATCGTTTTGCAAGAAGTAACAAACAGAGTTCAGAAGATAGGGTCGGGTGTGTCGATGATGCCTAACAGATAATCGGCGGATACGTTGAAAAAGACGGCTATTTTTTTAATCTGCACTGCCGTCATGGGGTGCACACCGCGTTCATATTTGCTGTAATAACTCTGATCCGTGCCGAGCAGCGCCGCCATTTCACTTTGTTTTATTTCGCGATCTTCGCGTATTCCTCTTATTCTTTCGTAATATTCTATAATTATTTTACCTCTGTTTTGTTGTTATGTAACAAATTTAACATAGGTAAGATGTTAACTATTGACTTTAGGGAATATGCTACCTAAAATATTACTGTCAAAAACTTTTTAACATCAAGGAGGAAGCAAAAAAAATGAAAAACAAGATGAAGAAACTGTTATCGTTGTTGCTTGTGGCGGTGATGTTGTTAGGTGTAATAAGTTTGCCGTCAAGTACTTTTCAGGTGTCGGCAGCTTCAGACGGAACTTGCGGAGACAATGTAACCTGGATACTTTATGGTGGCACGTTAACGATTTCGGGTACTGGAGCCATGGCTGACTATTCTAACCAAGAAAATGTCCCATGGTATTCCGCCGGAAGATCAATAAAGAAAATAGTAATCAATTATGGTGTCACTACTATCGGCAAAAATGCATTCAGATATACAACGGCTGAATCAGTCAGTATTGCATCGAGCGTCACAAGCATTGGCGATGATGCTTTTTTCGTAAGCGATTTGGTTTCAGTAAATATTCCTGATAGCGTGAAAACAATTGGAGATGGTGCTTTTTCTAACTGCAAAAAACTAAAGCAGGTATATATTGGCAAAGGGGTAATAAGTATAGGTAATAGGGCCTTTGGCCATTGCGAGTCTTTAGTTTCCATTAGGATTCCTGCGAATGTGAGAACACTCGAAGAGGGTGTATTTTCGTATTGTTATGGGTTGGAAACGGTTGCTATTGAAGAAGGTGTTACATATATTGGTTCCAGTGCTTTTAGAGAGTGTGAGAGTCTGACTTCAATAGTTATTCCGGATAGTGTAACAAGTCCTATTGGAATATGGTGTTTTTATAGTTGTGATTCTTTGACTTCTGCTGTGATTGGTGATAATGTGCCGGGTATTAAATCCGATGCATTTTGTGCTTGCAGTAGATTATCATCGGTCTATATTCCTCTCAGTGTAAAATACATAGAAGATTTGGCTTTTATTAATTGTTCGGCAATTAAAGAAGTTCTTTATCAGGGAAGCAAAGAGGACTGGTCTGATATAAAAATAGGTACTGATAATGGCAAGATTAAGAGCGGTATAACTTATAATTACAAAAAGAATCCAGTTATCCCCACCGGTCCGGTCTTCCCCGATGGGTATGATTTTGACAGGGATCGTTACCATTTTGAAAACATAGACGAAACAATTGATATAAAATATTATACCAGTATGTTTGATGATGAAAAAGGAAATGAAATATATAAATATAAAGAAAATGGAGAGACGCATGGACATTGTCATGGTATGGCGTTGACAACAGCTGCTACATTGATAAATGCTCCTTATGTTACTGATTATCTTGCATGGTCTGGTGCTTTTTACACTAAATTAATAAAAGTAAACGAAGGAACTTTTAATGTGGATCTGGATATGTCGGCTAAAGATTACATAAAATATGCACAGGTTTATGCTTTAAGTTCCAATTTTCAGATGGAAGCAAACCAGAACATAAATGATTTGCAAGGATTGATTGCTGCTGTAAAAGATTATTTGAATGGCAGCTCTCCTGTTCTTATTACGTTTATAGATGGACCAATTAAAGAAGGTCCCAGTGACCACACTGTATATGCAATCGGTATGGATGGTAATGATATTTTGATTAATGATTCCAATGAACCAGATCAAATTACAAGAATAGAAATCGACGGGGATATGTGGAGCTATTCAGGTGATGGATTGACTTGGACAAGTCGCGATTCTATGGTAACTTATTCGTTTGATATACTTACTCCGTATATAGCTTTGAAAAACTGTATCAAAGTGGAAGGTAAGGATATACCCTCTAATGAAATTGAAGAAATCAGCGGACTTGGTGACAGATACGCTGTAGGTATGCCGATAGTTGGTGCTGGAATTAATCTTGTTACTGATGCAGCAGATGCTTTTGACTTTGCTCAAAACGATACGATGATTTTAATCGAAAACAGCATGGGATCAGAAGATTCAGAAACGGAAACAAAGGGGAGTCTGTATTGGTTGAATGACGGACATACGATTAATGCGCGAAATACTACCACTGAAAATGCAGTTGTAAAAGTAACAGGTGATGAACTTGCTATTGCTGCAAATGTGCCTGCCAATGCTCAAACTGAAATTACTGTTGACGCAGAAAATGAGAACCAAATTTCTATTCAATGTAATGAAAATAAATTGAGTGTGATTACTTTTTCCAGTGTGAATGATGATGGTGTTTTTGTTAACACGGCTATTTCCGGTACCGCTGCCGATAACACCATCACCGCCACGCAGACCGAAACCGGTTTGCTTGTGACCGGCATTTCGGACGGTACGGTCACACTGAGCAAGGATGATGAAGTGATTGCAACGCAGACCATCAATGATGCAATCAGCGACATTGAAATCACCTATGACAAGACCGGTGAGGATGAAAACATCGAAGTGGATTATGAACAGCCGGAAGAACCTACTGATCCTGAAGATCCCACCGATCCTGAAGAACCCACTGATCCCGAAGAACCTACCGATCCCGAAGAACCGACTGATCCCGAAGAGCCTACCGAACCCGAAGTTCCCACTGAACCCGAACTTCCCACCGAACCTGAAAAGCCCGACGAGCCGGATGCCGACTGCTCCTGTATGTGCCACAGCAAAAACAGCTTCATGCAGTTCTTCTACAAAATATTCCGTTTGTTCTGGCAGTTGTTTGGCATGAACATGGATTGTGCCTGCGGTGCAAAGCATTTTGATGCTTATTTCTTCGGATAAACATAAACCCCGTTGCTGTGTGGTAGCAACGGGGTTTGTTATGCTCTTGTGCTTACAGTATTACAATCCCGGACGTGACAGGGAAGGTTGGGTCTTTTTGTGTCAATGACAACAGTCTGCAGGCTGCACCGTCGGGGTGGTTGCGACCCGCTTCCCATGCTTCAACGGTTTTTACCGATACACCCATGTATTTTGCAAACAGGTTTTGTGTAAGGCCTGTGCCGTTGCGTATGGATTTGATTTCACTTGCGGTATAGACCCCGACCGGTTCAACGGAAACGGTTGTTGTTTTGGCTTTCAGATTGCCTTTTTCAAATTCAATCGCTTCATTCAATCCGGTTTTGATATCGTCAAACAAACTCATGGCTAATCCTCCTTTTTTGTAAGCATACCCTATTTAATAGGGTGTGTCAATAATTTTTGAAAATAAAACCGCCTTTTGTTTTTGTTTTAAACCCCTTGATTTTTACTGTCAACATCTGTATAATATATAAGTTATATTATGTCTTCTTTTAAGGAGTGTTTTATTATGCATTGGTCAGAAGAGATCGCAAGAGAATTAATCCGCAGAAAGCCCGATAAGGAAGAATATGTCTGTGCTGCAGGTATTTCTCCGTCCGGCTCCATTCATATCGGCAACTTCCGTGATGTTGCCACGGCATTGCTTGTTACAAGAGCATTGCGTAAACTCGGCAAAAAGGCAAGACTTCTGTTTTCCTGGGACGAGTTTGACCGCATGAGAAAAGTGCCTGTCAATGTTGCTGCCATCACCGAGGGCTTTGACAAATACATCGGCTACCCCTATGTGGACGTACCCAACCCCTACGATGATGAATTCCCCACTTATGCCGACCATTTTGAAAACGAATTCATGGTTTCCATGGAAAAATTCGGCATTACCATGGACTACCGCCGTCAGGCTGAAATGTACAGAAGCGGCAAGTATGTTGAACATATTCTGACAGCTCTGAAAAAACGCGGCGAAATTTTTGATATTCTTGATTCTCACCGCACGCAGACCGCTGCCGAGGGTGAAAGAGAAGCCTATTATCCCGTTTCCATCTACTGTCCCGAATGCAAGCGTGACACCACCAAAATTGTGTCCCTGAGCGACGATTGCACCGTTGCACAGTTTGAATGTGCCTGCGGTCATTGCGGCAGCTTTGATTTCACCAAGGACTTCAACTGCAAGCTTGCATGGAAGATCGACTGGCCGATGCGTTGGATGTATGAGGGTGTTGACTTTGAACCCGGCGGAAAAGACCACGCATCTCCCCACGGTTCTTATGATACAAGTAAAGACATTGCCCGTGCCATCTTTGGTTATGAGCCGCCCATGTTCCAGGGCTATGAATTTATCGGTATCAAGGGTTCCACCGGCAAAATGAGCGGTTCAAGCGGATTGAACCTGACCCCCGACACATTGCTCAAGCTCTATCAGCCTGAGGTGATTCTGTGGCTGTATGCCAAGACCGAGCCCCTCAAGGCTTTCGACTTCTGCTTCGATGACGGTATTCTTCGTCAGTATTTTGAATTCGATAAGATGCTGAACGAAGTCAACAACGGCACCGCAAACGAATACACACAGTCTGTTATGGATTTTGCAAAAGTGGAAGGCAGAGAAGTCAAACCTGTTCCCATGGGACTTCTTGTGCAATTGGGCAGCGTGGTAGATTTCAACGTTCCCATGCTTGAGGTTGTATTCGACAAAATCGGCACACCCTATAAGTATGAAGACTTTGCAGACAGATTGGAAAGAGCCAAATTCTGGCTTGAACAGTGCGCACCCGAAAGTGTCAACCGTCTGCGCGTGACCCGTAACTGGGATGTTTACGAAACACTTTCTGATATTGAAAAGAAAGAAATTGAGTTGCTTCGTGCCTGCATTCAGGCAGGTGGTTATGATCTGGACGGTCTGCAGACCGCCATTTATGCAATCCCCGGTCAGGCAAGAGAAGAAGAACTCGACAAAAAAGCACTCAAAGAAGCACAGGGTAAGTTCTTCAAGAATGTTTACCGCCTGCTGATTGACAAAGAACAGGGACCGCGTCTGTATTTGTTCCTGTATGCCATTGAAGCCGAAAAATACATCGGTCTGCTTGATTTCTCCACACCCAAGACCGAAGCTGAAATGTATGTTCCTGTTGAAGAGCCCGTTGCAGAAGAAAAACCTGCAAAGGTGTACGGCGATCCTGATCCTGTACAGCCCATCAAGGAAGAAATTGATATCGATTATTTCGGAAACATCGACCTGCGTGTGTGCCAGATCGTCAAGGCACAGGAAATCCGCAAGTCCCACAACTGTCTGAAGCTCACCCTTAACGACGGTCTTGATGAACGTGTGATCGTTTCAAGCATCAAGCATGACTACACCTGCGAAGAACTCGTCGGCAAGAAGATCATCGTCATTGTCAACCTCAAGCCTGCCCGTTTCAGCGGCGTGCAGTCCAACGGTATGCTGCTTGCAGCCACCAACAATGCCTGCGGATGCCAGGTCATCTTTGTGGATGATTGTGTTCCCGTGGGTACGCAGATCAAATAATTTTCAATCGGGTGACTCGATCCGACCGTCACCCGATTTTGCATTTCAATAAAAAGAAGGAGCGATACTATGCAACGATCCAAATTAGGCAAACGCACATGGTTCAATCTGATTCTGTTCGGTACGGCAGGTCAGATCGCATGGAATGTGGAAAACATGGTTTTCAATACATTCCTCTATAACTCTATTTACGGCAATGTCAGCGATCAGGCTGCCATTGACAATGCCATTCCGTTCAGCACCGCCATCAGCAACATGGTTGCTTTGAGTGCCTGTGCTGCATTTGTTTCCACGCTTCTGCTCGGAACCCTCAGCGACCGTATGAACCGCAGAAAGATCTTCCTTTCGGCAGGCTATATCGCCTGGGGTATTGTAACGGCTCTGTTCGGCTTTATTTCACTTGAAAACACAGCTACCCTTTTGCAGACGAGTGATACTTTACGGATTCTGACCGTTACGGTATGGACGGTTATCATCATGGATGTTATTATGACATTTATGGGATCGCTGAGTAATGACGCAAGCTTCAATGCATGGGTTACGGACGTCACGGACGAATCCAACCGTCCTGTCACCGAATCGGTGCTTGCAGTCCTGCCGCTTGCAGCAACCGGTATCGTTATGGGACTTATGGCTGTTGTCGGTAAAATCGGCTACTCCAATTTCTTCATCATTCTCGGTGCTGCGGTTACGCTTTGCGGTGTGATCGGTCTGTTCTCGCTGAATGAATCCAGAAGCGGTATTCGTCAGGTCAATAATAATTATTGGTCGGATGTTGTGTACGGTTTCCGTCCTTCTGTTGTGAAGGAAAACAAAATGCTGTATCTTTCCATGGCTTCGGTCTGCATTTTCAATATCAGCGTGCAGATCTGGTTCCCGTATCTGTTCATTTATCTTGAACACGTGATTCTGAAAAACACACCCGAGCTGCTTGGTGTAAAGACGATCATCGGTGCCGTGATTGCACTTGCCATCATTGTTCCCGGCATTCTGATCCTGCTTACAAAACAGGAAAAAATCGGCAGAATCAAAGTCTTCCTCATTGCTGCAACAGGCTTTGTGATCGGTTTGTTCCTGGTGTATCTGTTTGGCAGGGATGTCGGCAGCACACTGCCCTGCATCGCACCGGCATTGGTCGGTTATGCGGTTCTGTCGATTTTGCTGAACGCTTCCGTGCGTGACTACACACCCGAAGACAAGGTCGGTCAGTTCCAGGGCATCCGCATGATTTTCTATGTGCTGCTGCCCATGGTCATCGGCCCCTACATCGGTGATCTTGCAATTTCCAATTCCACAAGAACCTACCTCAATGAGTTCAATGTCGAAACACCCCTGCCCACGGAGCATATGTTCCTCGCAGCCGCCATCATTTCCGTGTTCGTGTTCGTTCCGGTTCTTCTGCTTTGGAAAGAATCAAAGAAAAACAAAAAGGCATAAAAGTTAATGCATCATTGTTTGATTTTCAACCGCTTCTCGTCGAGGCGGTTGATTTTTTTTCACAAAAAGTAAATGAAAATATGGGTATTACAAAAAGCAAATCTTGCTATTTACAATATCTTGTGTTAAAGTAATAATGTGATATATTTATTCTTTTTATAAAGGAGATTGAATCATGAAAATGCTCAAAAAATCCTTGTCGGTATTGCTTGTTGTTGTGATGCTGCTGACCGCAGCCCCGCTGTCAGGCTTTGTCGGGATGGAATGGCCGGAAGTGAATTATTCGGATTTGAATTTGCCGGAGTGGAACCTTCCTAAGCTCGATTTTAGCAACATATTTGCATCGAAAGCAGAAGCTGCAACAAGTGGAACTTGTGGTGCAAACCTAACATGGACATTAAATTCGGGAATACTTACCATTTTCGGAACGGGGGCAATGACAAATTATGCAAGTGTCACTTCTGTTCCATGGTATTCAAGTCGAGCTTCAATCAAGACGGTAATTATTGAAAACGGTGTGACGAGCATCGGAAGTGTTGCGTTCAACGGTTTGCGTTCGCTGAAAACTGTCACCATCGGCAACAGTGTGACGAGAATCGGAGGTTCTGCGTTCCTGTATTGCACCTCGTTGACCTCGGTCACCATTGGAGACAGTGTGACGAGCATTGGGGATTGGGCGTTTCTCGAGTGCTACTCGTTGAATTCGGTCGACATACCGGACAGCGTGAAGATTATCGGGGATTCTGCGTTCGGTCTTTGCACCTCGCTGACATCGCTCACCATTGGAGACAGTGTGACGAACATCGGGAATTCTGCGTTCCACGACTGCACCGCGCTTACCTCGGTCACCATCCCGGACAGCGTAACAAGCATCGGGTCTTCTGCGTTCTACAACTGCACCTCGCTGACCTCGGTCAGCATCGGAGACAGCGTAACGAGCATCGGGTCTTCTGCGTTCAAAAACTGCACCTCGCTGACCTCGGTCACCATCCCGGACAGCGTGACGAGCATCGGACATGCTGCATTCTACTACTGCACCTCGCTGACCTCAATAACCATCCCGGACAGTATGACGAGCATCGGGAATTCTGCGTTCGACTACTGCACCTCGCTGACCTTGGTCACCATCCCGGACAGCGTGACGAGCATCGAGGGTTATGCGTTCTACCGCTGCAACTCGCTGAGCGATGTGTATTATGCCGGTCAACGCAAACAATGGAACAAAATTACAATCGGCTCAAACAATGATGATCTGCTGAATGCCAATATCCATTTTCAGTTTGATAAAGCAGATTACATGGCAAGCGTCTGGAGCGGCATACACGACACAACTGACTCCAAAACCCCCGAAAGCGGACAACTGAATTACCTACATGAAGATTTCACCCCACTTTGCCGGATCGTTCTGAATTCTTTGTATTGGAAAAAGAATCCCAATGATCCGGATGGTAAACCTATCAGAGATACCACATTTGAAGATGCACTTTTGGCATGGGAAGCGGCTCAGTTTTTGACATCTCCATCAGCTGAAATTGATAAACATGCCCAAAAATCGGATATCTACCTTGCAGTTGTGTTGGATGTATTTATGGATACGCTTCAGTCTTCTGATTTGTACAATTGCTTTGATGTGGACTACAATAATGAAGTAACGGACTTTTTTAAACAGTTTTCAAGCATTGTTAACAGCTCCTATCACATGGATTTTGCTGCTGCGTTCAATGCAAATAAAAACAATGAAACTTTTCAGGATATATTATACAAGGCATTTGATGATTTTTTAGAGACCTATGAAATGGATGATGATCTGGTTGCAGATTACAACAGATTCTTTTCTCTTGCTGCAGACGTGTTGTATATTTTTGAATCGGCAACAGAATTTGTTCAAACTCTTGTTGCTATGGTGAAAATTTCTCAGATGAGAGACAGTTTAAAAACAGTTCTGCAGGATCTTGCCGCACGGACCAATCTCTTTGAAGACAGGATTTATATGGCAAGTGCATTGGAATTGGTTAGCAATGCCTCGGAAAGTGCCCTTGATGCACTGGTGCAATCCATGTTTGATTTTGTAGCAGCCGATGTCTTCACGTTTACCTTTAAGAAAATTGTTGACGGTATAATGGACGAAGTCAAAAAAGCAGTCCCGTTCTACGGAGCATTGGTGATGGGTGCTGAATTCGGCTTCATGGCTTCTGATGCACTTTTGGCAACAAATGATCAGATTATTTGTTATTATACAGCAATAGCAAGTTCTAATTTCTGTGAGATTTTGCAAGAAGAAGCAGAGGTGCAACGGAACAACTATCTGAACAGCGATGCACAAGACTCCTATAATGCACTTGTTTATATGGATGCAGAGCGTTTGTATATCAGCGGATTGAAAATGGATTGTAACAATGCTCAAAAATTCTATGATACTGCATATACAAAAGGTTTAATAAATATTGTAAAAAACTTTAAAAACGGTGCGAATGCAAACTATGAACAGGTAACAGAATATATAGACTATTTCAAAGAATATCTGAATGATTTTTCTCAGTATCTGGAATGTTCATGGCTTTTGTCCCCTGCTTATCTGCGTGAAGACCATCCGTATGAGTATCAGGAATTTATCAAAAATACAAATATTCAAAATAAAAAGACAGTCCCGTATATTACCGCATATCAATACTATCCGAACGGAAAGCTGGATGTTGAATTCAATTGTTTGTGGTCCATGAACGATTTTATCTTGTTTGACGGGTATGAGGTGTTTGTTAAAAAGAACGATGAAGAATTTACATTGTATGATACAATCAATGAACACACCGCAACACGTTGGAGTACACAATTGCAATTCACTGATGATGACACTTATTTTGTAAAAATCCGTGCTTATGCTGAAAATGCAGAGGGAGAGAGAATGTATTCCGATTTCAGCAATATAAAGGAAATCACCGTTCGAATCGTACCGCCTGTGCTTTCTTTGCCGATGTACTCCACGTTGTCGGACTTTTATATTGACGCATATTCTCCCGGTGAGGATTATTCCGCAACGATAGAAATTTATCGACGAGTGGCAGAAGAGGAAACACCGGTAAAAATTGATTCCATAACCGATACATCTGTTGCATACAGCGACAAAACTGCTATGAATGGTACAACCTATTATTATTCTGCCGTTTTGATTTTGTCAGACGGAACCGAACAGTATAGAAGTACTCCATCAGAAGAATTTGTCATGCAAAAGAATACAAAAACAATAACAAATTTCTTTGCAAATCACAGAACAACAGATAAACCTCTTGAAATAAACCGTGTCGGCAGCAGTCAGGAAGGCATTGAGCTTACCTGGGGCAATATTCCGGATGCTGAAAAAATCATCGTCATCAAAAAACATCCCTTTGCGGTGAGACATATTGTGCTTGCCGAACTCGATGGTGCAGCAACAAGCTATTTTGATACGGATGTTTCTTCCGGCGATACCTATGAATACAATATTGTTGTTGTCAAGAACGTGGACGGTGTTTCTGCAGTTGCCGGCACTGCCGAACCGCAAACGGTAACAATTCCTGAAGAAGCTCGCATTACATGGATTGTCGGCAAACAACAAATAGTACAATATGTTACCGTTGGTGAAGAAATCATAATCCCGAAATTTGAACCGGATGAAAAGCATGAACTGTCAGGTTGGGATAAGGAAATTCCTGCGGTTGCAACAGAAAGATCATATACATTCACTGCCGTTCTTTCATGTAAACATGATTGGGACGAGGGTGTTATCACAACACCGCCGACAACTGAATCCGAAGGCGTCAAAACATACACCTGCACTTTTTGCGGTGAAAACAAAACTGAAAGTATTCCCACATTACCCTCGTACACCCTCGGTGATGTGAACGGAGACGACAAGATTACGTATGTCGATGTACGTTTGGTTAACAGATATGTTGCAGGTATGGAAGATTTTTCCCATATTGACATACGAGTTGCCGATATAATTGCTGACGGTGAAATTACAACTGAAGATGCAAGACATATTTATCTTGCAAGTGTCGGTAAGGAAGATGCATCCTTGTGGCCTTTGAATGTAAAAACCGACGGTTCAGCTCCCAAGGCTGCGACGATTAAAATCGCGATAGAGAAAACAGGTGAAAACACTCTGACACTCCGTGTTTATCTTGAGAAATGTACAGGACTTACATCATGGAATCTGCAATTAAATATTCATGAATATGTGTATTGCAAAAACCATAGCGATGGAAAGGATATTCAACAGTTATACAGTAAAGGAGCTTATATTTCAACTTCAGCAGGCGACATTGATCCCGGTGTAATCAAGTTATGCGGCTTTTTCAGTGCACCTCTCGGAGATAACGAAGAGTTTCTTGGATCTTTGTATGCAGATGAAAACAGCACTGTCAATACAGACTATTTTGAAATAGCCACTGTCAAATTGGATACAGAATATTTTGATGAGTATTACGGCGACGATGATATCTTGTCTGTAGAGTCTATTGAAGGATCGCTTTCATTTGACGGAATAAACCTTGTGTTACCCGCAAAAAACAGATGTGATCATTCGTGTGGTACTGTTACACGTGGAGCTTATGGTCAAGATGAGCCGCGTTGCGATCGAGGTGGTTTTACCGGTAATATATATTGCATCGGATGTAACAAACTTTTGGAAACAGGAATCCATTATGACTGGTTTGGTCATTATGGTCCGTTTGAAGTGCAGAATGCTGTAGAGCCGGGTTGTATGACAGACGGCTACACCGGCGATAAGGTTTGTCTTGAATGTGGTGATGTGGATGAAGAAGGTACTGTAATTCCCATGCTTGGTTCACATACCTGGGACGATGGAATTATCACAACTCCACCGACAACTGATACAGAAGGTGTAAAGACTTTCACGTGCAAAACTTGCGGTGAAACAAAAACGGAATCCATTCTGATACCGGACAACCTTCTTCTTGGTGATGTGGATGGAGATAATCGGGTTTCGGCTGCAGATGCACGTGTTGCGTTGCGCGCTTCAGTCGAACTTGAAAAACTAACCGATCAACAGTTTTTGGCTGCAGACGTTGATAAAAACGGAAAACTGCAAGCAGCTGATGCGCGTTTGATCTTGCGTGCTGCGGTCGGATTGGAAACGCTGCAAGAATCATAATTTTAAGGGATTGTCCGTTGTGCGGACAATCCCTTTTTTGAGGTTGTATTGTGTTTTGTTTTTTTATGCACTCGTTGTAAGTCGGGATTTGGTTTTTTTGTTCAGGCTGTGTTGTGCATACAGGTAATAGCAAGTCTGGGCGACAAAGGTCAGTGCCCACGAAACAGGGTAGGACCAGTACAGCATCATCAGTGTGCGGTTCAGCGGCAGAATCAGGAACACCCACAGCAAGCGGCTGCCGCAGGCACCGAGCAGGGATATGACCATCGGTTCAACCGATTTGCCCATGCCGCGGACCTGACCGGCGGTGACATCCATCAGGGAACAGAAGAAATAAAACGGCAGAATCAGTGTCAGGCGGTCAGCACCGATTGCAATAACCTCTGCTTCATCCGAAAACAGACCCACAATAGGTTGTCGCAGGAAAAAGGCAATGATGCTCAACGTGGCTGCTGCGACAAAAGCGGTTGACAGGCAGTAGCGGTATACCTTTGAAACATTTTCGATCTTTTTTGCACCGATGTTCTGCGAAGTGAAGTTCATCGCCGTCTGTGAAACGGCATTGGTGCAGGTGAAAATGTAACCGTCCACATTGGATCCGGCAGCAATGCCTGCCATGGCGACCGTACCAAAGGAATTGACGGTGGACTGAATGATGACATTGGAGATAGAAAACAGAGCACTTTGGATTCCTGCCGGTAAGCCGATGCGTACAATTTCAAGGAAAGCATGTTTGTGAAAACGCAGTTTGCTGATTTGCAGGCGGCAGGCATTTTCAAGCCGCATCAGTCTGTATACAATGCAGATGGCGGAAAGATATTGTGCCGTGATGGTGGCAATGGAAACACCTGCAACATCCATGTGAAATACAATCACAAGCAGCAGGTTCATTGCGACATTGACAAGACCTGTCAATCCCAGAATCACAAGCGGTCTTTTGGTGTCACCTGTTGCCCGCAAAACGGAGGCTCCGAAATTATAGAGAAGGGAACCCGGGGCACCTAAAAAATAAATCTTCAGATACAGCGTTGCCTGGTCAAGCACATCTTCCGGGGCGTTCATGAGAATCAACAGATCACGTGAAAACACAAAGCCGACAAAAGCGACAAAAAAGCCTGCACACAGGCTGATACACATAGCGGTGTGTGTGCATTTGTGAATCTTTTCTTCATCCTGCGCACCGATGTAACGGGCAACCATGACACCGGATCCCATGGAAAGACCGATGAACACATTCAGAATGAGGTTGATTAATGAACCGGTTGAACCGACGGCTGCAAGGGCTGTTTTGCCTGCAAATTTTCCGACCACAACCACGTCAGCAGTATTGTACAATAACTGCAGCAAACCCGTCAGTACCATCGGAATTGCAAAAATAAAAATCTTTTTCAGGAACGGGCCGGTTGTCATGTCCATTTCATATCGTTTGTTCAAAGTGTATCAACCCCCTTTGCACGGTTTGCTTTATACATATTAATACAATCAAGTCATTCTGTCAATTTGTTTTCGGCGTTTTTAAGAAAACAGTTATGCTCTTGCACACAAAGATGAAATGATGTATACTGAAAGACAACAGAGAATACAATGTTTAAAGCTTATAAATAAGGAGTGTTTTCAAATGGCATTTAAACAGACAGATCCGAATGCATATACCGGCAATCCTTTTTCCGATCTCGGCAAAAACTGGGCGTTGCTGACAGCAGGTACCCGGGACAGCTTTAATTCCATGACCGTCAGTTGGGGTGCAATGGGCGAATTGTGGGGAAAGCACGTTGTTTTTGTGTTTGTGCGTCCGCAGCGTTATACATATGAATTCTGCGAAAAAAATGAATATATGTCTTTGAGCATCATGCCCGACGGTTATCAGAAACAGCTTGGTGTGTTCGGCAGAAAAAGCGGAAGAGATTGTGATAAATACCGTGAAACGGGCTTGACCGCAGCATTTACGGACGAAACCGCCTACTGTGCCGAAGCACAGAGTGTTTTTGTGCTCAAAAAGTTGGCAGCTTTTGATTTGGATCCCGACACAATGCTCGACAAAACTATCGTTCCGGACTGTTATTCGAATCATGATTTCCACCGTGTCTACATCGGTGAGATCACGAAGTTGATGGTGAAAGAATAAGGCTATGACGGATGTGAAAAGATGGATGTCGGTCTTGCCGGATGCAGCACCGATTTCAAAAATCAATATTCCCGGTACGCACGATTCCGCAAGCCGTTTTGTATCGGCTTCCTGGATCACAAAATGCCAGCATACGAGCATTGCCGAACAGCTCAAAATGGGTGTGCGGCTGCTTGATATTCGCATGGAACTGAAAAAAGATACCTTTGTTGCTGTGCATGCGATCATTGACTGCCGTAAAAAGAGGTTTTTGTTTTCCGAAAAAATCACCTTTTCGGATGTGCTGTCCGATTGTCTTTCTTTCCTGCATGAGAATCCGGATGAAACCGTTCTTATGAGTATCAAAGAGGATGACGGAAGCAACGGAGACGTATTTTATTCTTTATTTTATGAGCAGTTTATTGTACCGCACAAAGACCGTTGGTTTCTCGACAACCGATTTCCGACCCTGGGAGAGTGCAGAGGAAAAATTGTTCTGCTTCGCAGATGCGGATTGGGGAATATGCAGACGGACGAACCGCAGGGACTTGATTTTTCGCACTGGCCCGATCAGGGCAACCGCGAAAGCTATGAACCGAAAATCTGTGATATGCATAACGCTCTTACCAAAACCGTTGTGCAGGATCGTTACGGTCATTATCAGAAAGCAAAGTGGCAGAATTGCATTGTGCCTGCATTACAGAATGCAAGCCCTGACGAACGCACGGCATATCTGCACGCAACAAGCACCGCAGGCGGTTTGATGCCGTTTGTATCGTCAAGATATATAAACCGCCGTCTGTCGGACTATCTGGATGCAAACAAAAAGATTTACGGCTGGTTCATGACGGATTTTATTACACCGCAACTGTGCGAAAAAATGATTCGTGCCAATTTTGAAAGGTAAGATACGAGGGGATAAGGATGTATATATCTTTAAAAAACAACAGCACAGGTTGTAAAATGACGGTGGATGTTAACAATCAGACACATATCATACAGCCCGAACGCAGTGTTGATATTTTTTTTACCGGTGAAAAACTTCGGTTTTCCGTGCAATCATCTGCATTGCAAGAGATGATGGATGCCTTGGATGAAATTGACGATCAGGATGCATCCGTCTCTTTAAAAGACAGGATTCTTACCAAACTTACGAAAAAAGCTTTCAAAAAATTACCCGATACCGTACTCAATACAGCAGTCGGTTATGAAGTAAGTTGCACGGATTCGCAGAATGTTGTTATCAATTTGTCTGACGGTGCATGGTCGGTATGCGACGGAAAAGTGGCGGATATTTTGGACATCTTACCTATCGCTTATCTTTTTCCGCGTGCGGAAACCGAAAACGGTACGATCACTGTCACCGATGTCAAGGCAACAAACCGCAAGGAATATCTCCGTCTGGTCCGCAAATTGTTGCTTTTTATGCACACGGGACTGACCTCTTTGCATCTTCTGTTTTTCCTTCCCGAATATCTTGTTATTTTTTTCTTATCTTCGGATTTTTACACAAAGCACCTGATCGGTCAGCTGTATAAGCTGCGTGCTGCCGAACGGGAAAGTAAACTGCAGAAAAAAGAACGGACATACGAACAGAAAGAAAAGACAAAAGGCTGTTTGCCGACTGTTCTTGTTATAGCGGTCATTCTCGGCGGCATTTTGTGGTGGGGGATGACGAGTGAACCCGATGTGATCATTGCCGAAGATTTCAATACCGTTGTCTGTTTTGAGGAAACCTTTGTGAGAATCGACGGTGGTTTGCCGTCAGATGCCAAAAACGTATTTCTGGAGGATTATGCAGCATGCTATCCTTTGCCCGATGGAGGATATGATATGGATAATTACTATTGCTATATCTATGAAACACCGGACGGAACGCGGTATATGTGGCTGAAAGACAATTGCTCGGATAAAGCGAGTGACAAAAAAGAATATGCGGATTATCAGAACCCGTTGGTTTATCAATCAACAGGACAATCCGATTAAAATGAGGAGCTGTTGCATTCGGTTGCAACAGCTCCTTGCTTACGGTTTTCTTTTTGGCTCGGGTATCGTTATCAGTTTTGCTTTTTGAAATGCTTCTTCCAGTTCTGTTTTTGTCAGACTTGTACACAGATACCTTCTGCCTGCAACGGGCAGTAAAGTTCCGTTTTCGGTTTGCTGCACAGCAACGGATTCGCGGTCGATTTCATCGAAGTAACATACATTTTGTGCTGAGACGGGCAAATGCAAAACACCGTCGCCTGTCTTGTGCCAAAGAACCGCCCATTGCTTTGCGTTGCGTTCAAAACGGTATGCCGTTATGTTTTCGTCTTCTGTTTGCAAACGTTCATATTCCGTAAGTTCATATTCGTTTTGTGCATTCAGAAGCAGAATATGTTCTTTTTTCGGTGTTCTGAGTTGTGCTTTCTGTTCTGCGGTGAGCAGGTTTTCGGCACGCACATCTTCCCAACGTCGCATGACTTCCAGAATATCATCCGTGCGTGCGAGTTTGTCAAACAAAGACGGATCGCTCATGACGGTTACGGGACAGTCAAATCCGGCAGCGTGCGATGTGCCGTATTCGAATGTGTCGGGTTGGGTGTCGGGAAAAATTTTCCACCAACCGAAATTCAGCCGTGTATGGTCTTTTTGCATTTGCGGAGCTTCGTGCAACGGATAGCGGTCGATCATGTTCTTGAAGATATCGGTGGGGAATACATCGAACGCATTGCCTCCGCTGAGCATATGCCAACTGAAATGACCTTTGGCGGCACCCTCGCAGAACAGGGGAGCAGGTTGCAGTTTTTTGTATACACGGTACTGTGCAAGCGGAACATAGTTTTCAAACGGCGGATTGGTGCCTTCCGAACCGTCAAAATAGACAAAGCGGAACCCCTGATTGTAGATGGTTGCAATTTTGTCGGCAATTTCGTCTTGCAGATCGGTATTCTGATCTGCGTAAACACTTGTTGCACCGAATTCGCTGACCCAAAGTACCCCACCGCTTGTTCCTCGTTCGTGTGCGGTGGGGGGTGTGCCGTTGTAACCACGCGTGCAGCCTGTATAGCAATAGGGATATTCATCATGACAATGTGTATAGTGAATGATTTCTTTTCCGACACGAAGCAATCGGCACGTTTCCGGCAAATCGGGGTCTGCCGGGAGCTGATCCACATAGATTTCTGTGTCCGTTTCTGCAATATCCCGGGAAAGCGTCAGGTGCTGTCGATGCAGCACACGGTGGTCAGCACAGGGAGTCAGATAGCGGCTTTGCAGACCGATGTGCGTTTGTAAAAAATGAAATCCCGGTGTGATGCCGGCTGCCTTGATTTTATCTGCAACGGCTTTAACATCTGCAAGGCCGTTGGGATATTCTTCGCGAAAATCATAGTTACCGTTGAGGGAGTAGCCGTTTTTTTCTTTGCAAACAGCGGTATAATAAACAAGCATCATCCGAAAGCCGCCTTTTTTTGCAAGTGCAATGTGTTCATCTGCATTTTGCGGATTGATATTGTCTGTCCAATATACCGAACGGTTGATTGCATCGCTGCATCGGCTTTTGGCTCCCTGAGGAAGTGCATAATCATTTTCAAAAGCATCGATTTTTTCCAAAAGGGTAGGGTTGCTGCTGACAAACAGGGCAACCGATGCACCTTTCAGCTGCAATCCTCTGGTTGCGTCTGCCGTAAAAAGATACGCTTCGTCGGTTTTTTGCACATCTGCACGCACCATCGGTGAAGCAGCCATCACACAGACAGCAACATTTTCATCCGAAACAACGTTCATCCAGGCTCCGCAATCGGTGTGCGGTCGGATGGGGAGCTGTAAAAGACGAAATTCATCAACGGGCGGTTTGGGCATATGCAACCAACGGTAGGGTTCTTCAAAAGGACATAATTCAAGCAAGGTGAAAACAAAATACGATCCTTTGTCGGCAATTTCCACAATAGCTTCCAAGGGTAATTCGTCAAAACCGACAATCAGTTTTTCGTTTTCGTAACGAAGTGCATTTGCCTGTCTTGTGGTGCGTTTGCAGGTATACATCAGTTTAGCTTCGTTGTTATAAAAACGCTGTTGTGTTACCGCAAACAGAGGCATCGGAGCGGATGTCTGTAACAATTCTTCTCCGGTCGGCACGTGACACAAACTGTATGCTTTTGCATCGTGTCCGATGGTCAGGCGAATGAAATCATTTGAAAGAATGATTCGGTTTTCGGTTTCTGTAAATTGCATTTTTTCTCCTCACGTTGTATCTGTTATCAACCGCGGAATAAATAATTCATCAGCTTTCTGAATTGTGCATAGAATGATGCAAATCCGTTAAAGAGACGTTCTGCCAATTTGTTTTTTACGGGTGTTTCTTCTTCCTGACTGCCGACAGCTTTGGAGTCAAATACGAATGTAAATCTTCCGCCGGGTGCACAGTCACCGTTCTGATAGAAAGCCAGTGCATCCGCCCCCTGCAGATTGTCGGACCATTTGAAATTGAATCTGATGTGCTCTTGTGCCAGTCCGACAGCCTCTCTCGGAATTTTTACCTGCAACACATCATCGTTTACGGTGTATTGCACATCGCAGACCTTTTCAAAGTTCAATCCGTCTGCTTTTTCAAGGGTTGCTTTGCCGTCTTTGGGATTCTCGCGGTTGAGTACATATTCAAATCCTTCCCAGTTGGGTGTCAGACCGGTTGTATCGGTGTCAAGCAGCAAACGCATCCAGTCGCGATCGGTTTCAGGGGTCAGGGTATCTGCAGTACGGACATAGAAATACAGGTACGCATTGTCGTAGGCAACCTTGGCCTGCACGATGTCATTGCGGAATGTGTCGTTTGTATAATAATATCCTTTCCAGCCTTCGCTGTCACGGTTAATACTTCCTTCATAATGGTTGTATTCGGGGAAGACCGTATCCCATTGCGACAAGTCACCGTAAATATCAATGGTCTGTTCCGCATCGGTTGCCGGTGCTGCGGCAGCCCCCTTGAACCGACGAACATTTTCAACAAGTTGGTAATAGTAATGGTCTTTCAACGGGCCTGCCGAGGGTTCAATATCACGGCTGTATTCGGCATTGAACTGATCGGGGAATGCACTTTCCGTGTTGTTCCATTCTTTGAATCTGCCGGCAATCCATTCGTTGAAACCGGTAACAAAAATCAGCTCAGGGTCATTTGCAATGGCATAATCCCACTGCTGTTGGAAATTCAGACCGTACAAATATGCATTTTCCGTGTTGCTGTCAACGGTAATTTCTTCACCGCCGTATACATATGAGTAGGAGAAATAGCCGTCCGTAAAGGCTCTTCCCTGTACGGTGCCTTCGGGACAGTTCATGGCATTCAGGCCGTTTTCGTTGGCATTCTGTGCAACGGAAACACAGATCTGTTCCGTGCCTCCGAAAATTCTTTTGCCGAACAGTGTTTGCGGATAATCGGAGCACCAACCCCAGGTGTCCTGCATGTATGAAAAGTCGTCTGTAAAGTAGGTCGGTTCATTATCACGGAAGGTAAAATAGTTATAGATTTCTCTGTCTTTTTTGTCTTTGATATCCAATGCCGTGATGTCTGCCATAATCAACGGCTTGCCGTCCCATAAAAAGAACATATCGTCATGTCGGCCGGTGGAGTACAGATTGTCATACAGGTCAATGAGCTGTGTGCGGATTTCCTCTTTGTTGCTGAAGTTGAGCATAAAGACAATCTGCGGCACGTTCACATTGTTTTCTCTGGCTTCGCTCCAGACACGCAGCAATGTTTCATAGCCGTCGGGGAAAACCTGTGTGCCGTTGGTGGCATCAAAAAAGACGGCATCAATGTCTGCATCTGCCAACAGTTCTGCGTGTTTACGCAGTACATATTCGTCCGTATTGGTATAAAAACCGTACAACGGTTCACCCCAGAAATAGGGTCTGCCGTCGATGTCGTTGGTCCATGCAAAATGATCCCAGTCGTTGACAGCTTCCGGGTATATATCCAGTACGCTGCCTGTGGTCAGCGGTTCCCAGTCTTTTATCCACGGATAATGCCAGATCCAATAAAACATACCTACAAAGCGATCCTGTTTTTCATTTCCGACGGTTTCGTTCAATGACAAGGTGCGACCCAGGCCGTCGGTTGCAGCCCATGTGGACGGCAGTACTTTTCCGCTTTCTGCGGCAAGACACGGGGTGATGGTTCCGAACAGAATACAAAGACAAAGAATACCTGCAAGAATCTTTTTCAGCATACGAATGATCCTTTCCGATTTTGGTTTATACTTCGTTTATAGCACACTTGTTTCCATGTGTCAAACAAAAAAACAGAGGACGATCCTTGCGGATTGTCCTCTGTAATAATCAGAATGCGGAATGCACTTTGTTGACCGTTCCGTTGACGGATGCCATGAAACGCGTGAAGAAGTTTTCGAATGCACCCGGTGTTGTGTCTTCAATGATGCCGCCTGCAACAAGTGCCACACGAAGTGCTTCTTCGGCTGCAAGCCAGTCAGCGGTAGACACGACGGTTTCGTCCAACTGTCTTTCAACTTCCGCAACGGCAGCTTCAATATTCTGCAACTGTGCATCGGAAAGCTTGCTCTTGTCGGCTGCTTCCCAGGCTGCAAGATAAAGATTGACGTTGTTGGTCAGTCTGCCTTCGTTGAACTGCGGATATACATTGGGACGGGAATAGACGTCTTCAATCTTTTCGTCGCACATAATATCGAATGCAAGCTTCAGTGCCACGTCATTGTAGGGCAGTTTTTCATGCGCCTGGTTTTTGATGTACCATGTTCTGCAGGGCAGCAGACCGGTGGATGCATCTGCATTGCCGTCAGGCGAAATGTGGTTGTGGGTCGGGTCGGTACAGTTGGGGTTGACTGCAACATAGTCATCACCGAGTGACTGTCCAGGGGCTGCAAAGGTAGCACCAAAGGATGCAGATTCTGCGTGGACAATGCCGTCACCGTTGGTGGTGTCGTAGGCAGCACAAAGCGGGAACATTTCACCGCCGTAGCAAACAATGTCAAAAATATCGCAACCGGTTGCCTGCAATTCGGCAAGGTTGTCTGCAAAGTTTGCACGGGCAGCCATGAAAGCATCCACTTTTTCGAGAATGACGGGATATTCACCGCTTGCAAGCCATTTTTCTCTGCCTTCGGCATAATAGTCGTCGGGACACAATGCCCACAGAATGGTGGTGGGTGCAATGGCGGTTTCCACAAGGCTTTCGGCAAGACCACCCAAAGCGGATTTCAGCACATCCGTCGGCAAGATACGCAGAACGACATTCAGCAGATAACTCAGCCAGCTGTCGCCAAGCAGGGAAACAAGGAACTTGTTGTAGAGCATATCGTCGTCGTTGAGAATGCTCAGATCACCGACAATGAGGTCACCGATGATGTCCGAACCGTAGGATGCAGGAATAACAAATACCATGCGTTCAATCAGTTCGTAATCTTCGGGGTACAGTTCAAGATAGTTCACCGCAATCGTTCCGCCAAGGCTGATCGGGCAGATTTTGATGGTTTCGGCACCGGTCTGCGGCAGAACAACTTCGTGGATGTAGCGGTTGAGTTTTTCGGTTTCGTACTGCACATCACCGATGGAGTCATAGCCGAAGTAGTAGATGTTTTCTTCACCGATGATTTCGGCAAGACCCTGCAAGGGCAGGAACTTGTAGTAATATTCCTTGAGCTCTTCGGTCATTTCGCTCATGGGGTATTCATAGCAAGGTACTTCCACGGGGGTGAGGTAGTTGCCGTCGTTGTCTTTGTGGATGGCATAAAGAGCTTCGTAGGTGCCTTTTTTCATGGCTTCCGTCAGCCCCATGTCGCGGCGGAACAGAATGGAAAGGAGCATTTCGGGCAATGCTTCTTTTACAAGTGCCATGACGTCGATTTCAAGCGGCCAACCGTTGATGTAACCACCCTCGCCGTCTTCTTTCCATGTGCCGTCTTCGTTGAGCACATAGGTGTCGTTCTGGCTCATGCCGTGTACAATGACAACCGGTGTGTCGCGGTCGTAACCCGGCACATAGGTGCTTTCGGTTTCAGCGGCAAATGCAGGAATGCAGCAAACCGACAAAACCATTGCTGCACAAAGTACGATGCTGACCAATCTTTTGAGTTTCATAGAATTCCCTCTCCTTTGTTGAACTTTATTACAATGCACCAATAAATTATAGCACAACCAAAACCCATAATACAAGTGGTAAATGCAAAGATTTGTAAACAATTCGTGAAGCAAAAGCAACACCACCGTCGCGTAGGCTGCAACGGTGGTGTTGTGCATAAAAGGGGAGAGCTGCTGTTTATTTCAATGTGTCCAGTCCGACCGCAGCACGCAGAATCAGTCTTGCATCGGACGAAGTGATTTCGCCGTCCTTGTCGGCATCGGCAGCCTGTGTCTGTGCTTCGGTGAGTGTTTCAAGCTTGACCGCAGAACGCAGTGCAAGACGTGCATCCGTAGCTTCGATCTTTCCGTTTGCATCCACATCACCGAGGGTGAAAGCGGGTGTGCTTTGCTCTACCGTAAATGCACAAATCGTGTCCTCTGCATTATCAGCTTTGATAATCATGTAAATCACAGCAACACCGTTTTCATCGAACACAAGATCCTTTTCAGTGAACGCAAATTCAGCAACAGCCAATGAATCCTTTGCAATGTCACCGATTTTGACGGTACTGACAACATCTCCCGTAGGATCATTGAAACTCACAGCAGCCGATACATTCTTTGCAATTGCAAAGTTATTGTTTGTTATGTCTGCAGAGAAAATGAATGTTTTTTCAATTTCTGTCACTTCGTTTGCTTCAGCAATCAGTGCTGCCGTTTCGAATCCGCAGCTTGCACTGTTATCAGTCATATCGGCATCCGTGTACGCATCAGCAGAGACCGTGACTGTAACATTTGTCTGTGCGATATTGGCAGGAATGGTATAGGGAATCTTCCAGAAAATCGACTTACCGGGCAGAAGTTTTTCTTCTACAAGGTATTCATTTTCTGTACCGTTGGAATCGGTTACGGTAAAGGTCAGATTCTCTGCTTTGACGTTGCCGACATTTTGTGCCGTTACTTCAAGGAATGCCGATTCGCCGACCGTCAGATTGTTTTCATCAAGATCGACAAACATCATAGCAAGATCAAAACGATCGTTTTCTTTGAAGAAAACAAAGTTGGTTGCACCCTTTGTGTATGTCTGCGTTGTTTCATCATAGCTGATTTGCGTTTCGTTTGCAATACCAATTACCTGCCCATTGGAAACAGTCACGGCAAGATTGGAAAAATCATTTTCACGTTCGGAAAGACAGATTGCATTGGTCCATTCACCGTCTATATTGCTGCAGGTATAGAGTTCATTTCCGTTTTCACTCGATGCCAGCCAATAGAAAGCGAGTCCTTCGGATTCATTGACAGCTTGCAGCTGTGTTGAAATAACAACATCTTCTTCCAGAATCGGTTTGATTTCACCATTGTCGGAATAATAAATGTTCTTACCGTCAGACACAAAGAGGGTCTTTTCACCGTTGTAATCTGCATATACAAAATTGGTGAGTGATGCATTTTCTGCAAATTCTTCAAAACTGTCTGTGCCGGAGAATACGGAAATATCGTTTGTTGTTTTGAGGTTGCCGTCTGTATCGACGGAGTAAGCAACTTTGATTTCATTCTCATCTGCAACACAGGCAAGATTATTTACGGTCGAAAGATTTTTTGCAAGCACGGTCTTGTTTCCGTTTCTCGTTTTGGTGATGCTATTACCGTCAACCGTCAGCACATCATTGTTTTTGTTGCTTGCATACACAACCACAGCATCTCCGTCAACTACCGTCAATGCAGGACGATAATCGTAAACAGAGTCGTTTGTGATTCTTGTTGCATCGATAAAGGTGTCTGATGCTGCATCGTATTTTGCGGTATAGATTTCAGCAGCAGCAAGAACAGATGCAATATCATCTCCACTGTCTGCAGTAAAGGTCTTGCAGAATTTTTGCCAAGCAACAAAAACATTTTCACCGTCTGTTGCAAGCATGGGAGACGCATCCATAAACCCATCATCGTATACAGCTTTCGGTTCGCTCCATGTGTCAAAGACTTTGTCATAAACAGAATAAACCAGCTTCAGGCGGTTGTAATCGTCGCGTGCTGCATCTTCCGCAACCCACACAGCAAGAGTGGTTTCTCCTGCAGAGATGATTTTTGCATCAGAAAGACGGAACACATCACTCTGCAAAGTCTTGAAGGTCAGCTCATCTGCAGATGCCACACCAACACGATTGTGCAGACTGTCCGTCAGATTGTTGTTACCCCACCATGCTGAGGACTGCACACGGTCAGTCAGAGTGTATTCCTCTTTTGCTGCACCGTCATCAGCGATCGTATTGACGGGGAAGGAACGATTGACATTGCTCTTGCCCCAATAAATTACTTTCGGACCGAATGTACCGTTGAGTAAAACTTTTTCACCGGTTTTCCAAATAAGAACCTGTGCTTCATAACCGAATTCACCGGTAATTGCAATGGAAAATTGTTTTTCTTTAAATGCCACATCTATCGGCAATTCCCCTTTTCCGTATACACCGGCACTGGCAATGCCGTCCCAACCGACACCACCGCGAGCCTTCAACCAGGGAGTTGCATTGACAGTGACACCGAATTCAAGCGGCATATTGATATCGGCAGTCAAACGATTCCAGTTTGTTGCAATTGTCAGCTTGCCACCGGCTTCCAGTCCAAGGTAACCTGCAGAAAGCTGGACGGTATAAGAAAGGGTAAACTCTCCTGCTATGGAAAGAAGCATATCCGTAACGATAAATTTGCCGTTGACTAATGTCGCCTCAAGATACCCCATAGCGGAAACACCTAAATTTGTTTTTCCTACATTGGACTGGCCCAGATCATCAACATCTATCCCGTAACGTTCACAAAGATTCTTTTTGCATTTGAATGCCTCTGCTTTATCTTTCGCATTTTTAAAGGAATTGGCACTTCCCTTGAGACTGTTTTTCATGTTAATCCATGTGTTTTTTATTTTAATTTGCGTTGAAGAATAGTCTTCCTTTGTTTTTTTATCTGTAGAAACATAAGAAGTATTTGTTGTTGTTGTTTTCGTCCAGTCAAAACCAATTGAAACACGAACCGTATCACCTTCCATTTGCAGACCGATCGGAAAGCTCCAGTCGCAAAGATCGATGCTTGAACCGCCAATCATAATCCAGTCCGGCGGCAGCGTAATCTTTAAACCTTCCTCACCGCCGATGTTCAGTTTTCCTTCTTTAAGCTCACGGATTACTACATTTTCTTCCGGGTCTTCGAATTTAAGTTTTATTTTCACTTCTTCTGAATCAACACCGGATGCAGTGACACAATAAACATAGGTGTCTTTACCGTTTTGCAGTTTTTTCCTGATGTCAGCGGTTGAAAATGCACCTGTTTTACTTTCGATCCAATGTGACGAATCCTGCGAAATATAATAGGTTGCACTTTCGTTCAGATTGTCTGCAGTAATGTAAAAAGAGTATTCTTTATCCTTGGCAACAACCAGTTCTTCACATTGCAATTCCAGATAAGGGGTATTGCTGTCGGTTGCTTTTGCAAAAACGGTGGAAATATAGGGTTTTCCGTTTTTGATTTCCTTTCGCATATATGCAGTAGTGCTGAAAAGATTTTTCACACCTTTTTCAAATAAGGAAAGTGCAACATCTTTCGGGATAATGTAATTGTAATAATCGGCATGCGACAAAACAACAGCATCCGTTACCTGATCATATTTCAAGATGATTTCTTTATCATTGTTTTGCTTGAATTGCGTTGATCCGATTTTTGCAGTTACATTTGCCATTTTCCAGTTCAGGTCGCCTTTTTTCTCAGCAATGCTTGCATTACCGATTGAGTAAGATGCCCATGAATCAATATTTCTGGTTGAAATGATAAGCTGTTTGTCGGCTATTACATCATGAATAGAAACGGTCCCGTTATAAAATTGATCATTGTCCCATTCACAGATGAAACCGAAATTGGAAAGATCATAAAACGAATCAACATAAGAAGCACCATCTTCGGAACAATCATTCCAATCCCCGACGTTTTTATAACCTTTTCCGTTTCCATAATTTTTACCGAACAGATGAACAACCATTTCGTTATCGTTAAAATTGTTTGGTTCATTGCTTGCCCAGTTTGCAAAAGAAACAGAAGAACCGTCAATATGGATCCATTGATCACGCCTTACATCCTTATATATGCCTGCCCAGTAACAGTTTTTTTCTGCATACTGCTGCAGAAGGTCAATAATGAATTCATTCTCGTACTTATCATTAACAGTAACGAGGTGACCGTTCATTTTTTCACAATAAGACTCTGCATCCATCCAGTTGAAAGATTTGTCAAAGAGCTTGTAATAGTGACCGTTGTAAGTAATGGCATTCAATGGCTTCATGTAATATTCATAAAATATAGTTGCATTCAGAAGATTTTCATTTCCGCTTGGGTAAATTACAATCGCATTCCAATCAGATTCAGTTCCTTCATAAAAAACAGAATCCAAAGAATCACATCTATCAAAAGCTGTGTGTGCGATCAATTGCATGCTGATTGGTATTGCGATAGACGTCAGCGAGGTGCATCTGTAGAACGCATACTCCCCGATGCTCGTCACGCTGTCCGGGATGGTATAACTCGTTCTCGCATTACCAACAGGATACTGAATGAGTTCCGTTTTGCTTTTGTTAAAAAGAACCCCATCCTCTGAGCAGTATTTTGTATTATCCGCATCCACCGTAATATCGGTCAGCGAGGTGCAGTTGTAGAACGCTTTATCCCCGATGCTCGTCACGCTGTCCGGGATGGTGACCGAGGTAAGCGAGGTGCATTGCCCGAACGCCCAATCCCCAATGCTCGTCACGCTGTCCGGGATGGTGACCGAGGTAAGCGAGAAGCAAGAGTTGAACGCAGACGAACCGATGCTCATCAACTGACTGTTTTCTCCAAAGGTGACAGAGATAAGCGAGAAGCAGCGGGCGAACGCATCCTCCCCGATGTTCGTCACGCTGTCCGGGATGGTGACCGAGGTAAGCTTTTGGCAGTCGTAGAACACATATCCCCCGATGCTCGTCACACCGTTTTCAATGACCGCTTTTTTGATTGCACTGCGGTTGGAAGACCACGGAGCGAATGAGTATGAATTGTAATCCGTCATTACCCCTGTGCCGCTGATGATCAGCGTGCCGACTTTGTCCAGTGTCCATGTCAGGTTTTCGCCGCAGGTGCCGGATTGAATGATTTCAGTTACAAGAGATTTATTGCAGTAATCACAATGCTGATCATTGTTATTGTCCACGTGTGATATGGGATTTATGTTTTCTGTATATGTGTCGGAACATCTTGAACAGGTGTAGGTCTTTATGCCGTTTTCAGTACAGGTTGCGGCTTTTGTAATTTTAGAAGAATAATTATGACCGAGCGGGGATCCGTCCGTTTTCTTGCACACCGAACAGGTTTTTGCACTGTCACAATCGGCTGCTGTCCACTTATGTCCCGCTGCAGGAATGGATTCGGTATAACTGTCGGAACATCTTGAACAGGTGTAGGTCTTTATGCCGTTTTCAGTACAGGTTGCGGCTTTTGTAATTTTAGAAGAATAATTATGACCGAGCGGGGATCCGTCCGTTTTCTTGCACACCGAACAGGTTTTTGCACTGTCGCAATCGGCTGCTGTCCATGTATGTGCTTTTTTTGATGTTGTTGTCTGTGCAACGGTAATTGTGTTACAGACAGAGCACTTTTTGCCCGCAGTAAGTCCTGTTTTTGCACAGGTTGCTTCAACTGCAGGAATGGTTACCTCTTTATGCGGAACTTTTTCGATTGCTTCCGTATAAGAGTGTGAACATCTTGAACAGGTATAGGTCTTTATGCCTTTTTCGGTGCAGGTAGCTGCTTTTGTAATCTTTGAAGAATAATTATGACCGAGTGCGGATCCGTCGCTTGCTCCACAGACAGAACAAGTTTTTGCACTGTCGCAATCGGCTGCTGTCCATGTATGTGGTTTTTTTTCAGTTGTTGTCTGTACAACGGTAATTGTGTTACAGACAGAGCACTTTTTGCCCGCAGTAAGACCTGTTTTTGCACAGGTTGCTTCAACTGCAGGAATGGTTACCTCTTTATGCGGACCTTTTTCGATTGCTTCCGTATAAGAGTGTGAACATCTTGAACAGGTATAGGTCTTTATGCCTTTTTCGGTACAGGTAGCTACTTTTGTAATCTTTGAAGAATAATTATGACCGAGCGGGGATCCGTCCGTTTTCTTGCACACCGAACAGGTTTTTGCACTGTCACAATCGGCTGCTGTCCACTTATGTCCCGCTGCAGGAATGGATTCGGTATAACTGTCGGAACATCCGGCACAGGTATAGGTCTTTATGCCGTTTTCAGTACAGGTTGCGGCTTTTGTTATCTTTGAAGAATATGAATGTGTGTGAATTGTGATAAAATAATAAGCCTGCCAATCTCCAAGAGTCGCTGTAACCTGCATTTTGTCAGTCCCGGAAGCAACAGTGGGGGTATAAGTGAAACCGGTTGTTACATTGTGCTGCACATAGTTTGTGTAAGTAACATTAAAAGTGATGTCTGACTTCTTAATGCTTTCACCGGGCAAATAAGTTGTTTTTGCTAATGTGATACCAACAAGCCCGAACAGTTCTTCAACCGGAAATTTATCAATTAATTTGTTGCAATATTGCGTTAGTATCAGCATATCGGTATCAGAAAGAACACCATCACCATTCAGATCACCTTTCAGAATGTTCAGACTATCCGGCGTAAGAGTTTTTACCACATATTTACCCAACAGATCGGAGTCGTCGTCATTGACAACGCCATCATTGTTGACATCACCGTAAAATGTCTTTTTCCAGACAGCATACAGTGTTGTGGATGATGTAATATTCACAGTATCCCCCGGTCTGTAAGCAACAGTTGCTGCGCTGCTGCTTTTTGCCCAACCGCGGAATGTGTATCCTGATCTGCCAGGTTCGGTTTTCGGAATGGTATAAGAAGTTGCACCTGTTTGACTTGACGGTGCACCGCTGCCGCCGTTAGCATTGTAAGTCAGCGAAAAGGATTCTTTTCTTACATCGAATGAGGTAGAGCCTGTTTTATTGCTGTAGGCTCTCACCTTAATATAATACTTTGTGCCCGCTGTCAGATTGATTGACAATCTGAAATTACTGTTTTCGCCTCCGTCATCGTTATTTCCGAGCTCTGTGCCGGAAGAAGTGTATATATACACCTTTGTATCAAGGCTTCCGTTGGATTCAAAAACATAAACACCGTCAGATGAGGGGATAAAAGAATAATATCGCTCCTGATTCGCAAAGGATATGTTTTCTGCATATGAAGTCCCTATACTCATCGATTTCGCAGAACTCCAGACCGCATAAAGTGTCATATCCGAAGTCAACGTTATTTCGTCTCCGATTGAATAATTCCAGGTCGTCGAACTGCTGCTCTTTGACCAACCACAAAAAGTATAGCCGAATCTCGTCGGAACTGTTGAACTGATGGTATAAGATGTTGCACCTGTTTGACTTGACGGTGCACCACTGCCGCCGTTGGCATTGTAAGTTAATGTGCAACCAACTGAATCATCAACAGTGATCGTCATACGGGCTCCCCATTCTCCGAGCCTGGCTGAGACAATTTGTTGACCGGAACCGGATGCTATTGTTGGTGTAAAAGAGAATCCGCTTGTTACCTTATGTTCCACATAATTGGTATAAAGGACATTAAACGAATCCACTTTAATGCTTTCGCCAGTCTTATAATCAGTTTTTTTCATGGTAATACTTGCCAGACCAAACATATCTTCAACCGGAAAAGAGTATTTGACTCCGTCACAGAATTGCGAAAGAATCAACAAATCAGTTTGTGTTAAAGCACCGTCTCCATTGAGATCGCCTTTTAATATGTTCAAACTGTTTGGTGTTGCAGTTTGAGCCAAAAAATTACTCAGCAATGCGGTATCAGAAGAGTTGACATTTCCATCGTTATTCACATCACCATAAAAAGTCTTTTGCCACACTGCATAGAGTGTTGTATCCGATGAAAGACTGATCGGATCTCCTGGTTCATAGCTTGCAGTGCTTGTATTGCTGCTGCTTGACCAACCACGAAATGTATATCCGGATCTTGTTGGTCTGACAGATGAAATTGTATAAGACGTTGAACCTGTCTGTCCTGACGGCGTACCGCTTCCGCCATTTGCATTATAAGACAATTTATATGATGTAGCCGCATAAGCAATGGCTACATTGGTTCCTTTGTTGGGGAAACCAATGTCCGGCCATTCGAGTCCGACAAAGCCCGAAAGCGGTGCTGCGGTCAGCAGCATAAATGCCGTCAGAACAATGCAAAGCGTTTTTTTGATTGCTTGCTTCATTTTTTTACCTCCAAAAAAGAAAAATGTAACAAAATATTACATTTTCAAATATAACAAAATGTTACACTTTTGTCAATGATAATATGTGATACATATGAATCAGAAAGGAGTGACAAAGGTGAAAATGATCGGCTTATGGGCAATCCGCAAAGAAAAAGGCTACAGTCAATTGAAAGTAGCCATGGATCTTTCTGTCAGCCGAGAAGCACTGTCCTATTATGAAAACGGGTTGCGAAGTCCTGATCTTACGATGCTCCTGAAAATGTCTGACTATTTTGATGTTTCGATTGATTATCTTATAAAAGGTGAAGAGTTTCATCACAAAAACTGAAACCTCCGAAAACGGTGCGAAGGACCGTGTCGGAGGTTTTGTTTTACTTTATAGGAAACTGCGTTTCCATAAAGCAAAAAAGATTATATGTCTCTCCGAACGCACGCTTCACGTGCTTGGAGATGGACGAATCGAAAACAGTCGCCGCGTTACGGCGAAGCCGTTTTCTTGCTCTTATTGTGTTACAATTCTCAGTGTTTTGATCTCCCACGGGCGGAATGTGAGATGTTTGCCGTCGGTGGGGGATTTGTCGTTGCCGAGTAAGTCGGTTTCGGTTGTGACTTTTCCGATGTGTGGGACATAATCGACTGTGGCGGTTTGGTCGGCAAAATTGCACAATCTTGCCAGCAGGTGACCGTTTTCGGGGTACAGAGCGGTCAGCACAACCGTATCGTTCGGTTCGGAAAGGGTGGCAAGGGTGCATTCGGTCAGACTGCCGTTGCCTTTTGCAAGGCTGCTGACCATGGGCGGTGCGTTATAGAGCATTGCCTGTTTGTGGATGTCGGTTTCGGTAGTGGCTGCCGAAAAGGGAAGCAGTGCAAATTCGTCCTCAAACACACCGTCGAGCATCTTTGTACCGCACAGATAGAGGTTTGCATACAACAGAGGAATGCAGACGTGGTTTCCCTGTATGGCACTTCCCATGCAACCTTTGTTGAAAATTGCCATGCCTTTGTTATCATCACGCAGTGCGATCCAATATATGCCTGACATATAGGTTGTTGCGTTAAAGGATTCCTCGGCTGAAACAGGGGTATCGACAAGAATCAGATCGTCGGGATACCAGTAGGCTTCTGGTTTGCGGAGCTGACCGTCCCATTCTGCAAAGCCGAACGGAACATCGCGGAACATTCTGCGGTTGTTGTTGAGGTTGAGATCCATCACAAAACAGAGCTTGTCTTCGTGGTGGTGTCCGTCTACGGTTAAGGATGCAGGTCTGCCCTGGGTGATGCCGTCCTGACCGACTTTGTTACCATGCAGCTCAAAGCTTGTTTTGCAGTCTATACGAGGGCTGTTGCCGCAGAAACGCATTTCAAAACGGAACTGCACCGCACCGATGTTGCCTTGTTGTACACAAACGGCACTGTGAGCGGATGTGTTGACTGTCCATGTGCCTGTGCTCTTGCGGTTTTCACCATCTATCCAGGCGGTCAGCAATGCACCGTCAGCATTGCCGAACAGCAGCGTATTGTCTTTTTTGTTCCAAAGTCCGACAATACCGTTTTCATTCAGTTGCACTTTGTAAACAGGCGTCAACAGTTCGTTTGTTTTCTTGTTGTAAACAAAATCTTCCGATGCCGGTTCAGACTTTGGTTCCAGTACAAAACTCTTTGCGGTCAGAGGCGGCAACACAAGGTGTACATTGCATACGGTGTTGCCGTCTGTGATAACCGATTCACTTTCAAGGGAAGAAACGAGCATATTTTCGGGAAGTTCTGTCTGAATCCATGTGTCAACGGGGAAGGAATGGGGATTTACGACCAATAAAGAAGCCTTGTCTTTGTGTGCAAACTGTTTTGCAAGGTCTGCACACGAACGGTTGAATACAGCTTCTGAATTTTGCAAAGAGGACGGAATAAAGCGTCTTGCAAGGTCTAAGAGTCCGCAGATGGTGACATCGTGGTGCTGGGCTGCGAGGATGTATTTCCATGCTTCTTCACTTTGTTGTTGGTAGGATGCACCGCCCAGCAGCACCGAGAATGCATTCACTTTCTCACTTTGTAAGGCGGCAATTTCCCCCTGTCGGCAGCCGTTGAAAATCTCGTTTCCGCAATATCCCCACGGCATTTGTGTGTGGAAATCGTTGTCGGTCATTTCGAGCGTTTCTTTGGCTTCGCCGTAAACAGAAAGGATATCTTCAAGCAGTATATATTCGCAGTCGTCTTTGGTTTGCGTATATTTGCTGATATCCTCTATATCCTGTGTCAGATCATCGTAACGCGAACACAGAAGAGGTTCATAATGCATGAATCTGCCCTGAAAATCTTCGATTTCATAGCCTGCATTCCGTGGCCAGCGGGACAGAATCCAGTTGTCAAGCGTGGTGCAGTTGAAACCTCTGCCTTGCTTGTTGTAGGTCGGGACAGCAGGTATTTTTGTGCCGTCTTTGCCGATCCAGTTGCCCCAGGGGATGTCGAATGTTTTTGTGTAGCCGTAACCCATCACGTGTGAACGCAGAATGGCGGCATTGTAACCGACACCTGCAATGAGCTGCGGAATCTGTCCGTGCAATGCGAACTCGGAAATACAGTAAACAGACGGATCGACATTGAAATATTCTTTGTTTGCACGCACGCTGTACGTCAGTTGTCGCACATTGGATTCTTCGGAAATGAACATCGACAGCGGCTGACCGTAGGTGGTTGCACCCAGACCGCAACGGCCCGGATATTTTTTGAGCAGGTCTGCGATCATTGCAACCACTTCTTTGTCGCAACGGCTGAACTCGTCAAAGGTAAAGGATTCATAATCCAGGCCGACTTTCAGTTTCGGATATTGCTCCAGCCACTTGTCAAGCTTTTTCAAACGGGGGTTGACTTCATCTTTCCACAAAACATAGCCGCCGTGGTCATAGGTCAGAATATAAAGAGGTTGTTTTTTCATTCTGCAATCGCTCCTTTAAGACGAGTATATAACACATTATTCCAAATAGCAATCAAAAAAAGAGTCCCGAAAGACTCTTTCTTAAGACATCTTTGTTATTTGCAGAAGAATTTGAGCAAAGTGACGGCACCGACGAGCATACAGACGGGAGCTAAAACAGCGATGCTTGTGCCGAGGACAAAGCAGACGATGAGAACCGGAACTGCCAGAGCCAGCAGCACCACGGCTGCGATTTTTGCGGCACCCCATGCAAGCTTGAGTGCGAGCTTGATGCTCCAGCCGAACAGGGCGAAGAACAAGACGGTAACAAGAATTTCAAACATGAGAATCTCTCCTTTATATCAATGTGTTTTTTTCTTTATAGGAAACCGCGTTTCCATAAAGCAAAAAAGATTATATGTCCCTCCGTTGCCCGTTGCACGTGCTCGGAGATGGACGAATCGAAAACAGTCGCCTCGTTAGGGTTCGGATTATACCCGTCACCCTACGGCGAAGACGTTTTCTTGTTTGTTTCATCTTTATTATACGCCCGAAACCGAAAAAAGAAAATAACAATATGTGCAAAAACCGACTTTGGTTTTTTTCAGAAACTGAAAAAAGAACGATATCCTTGCAGATACCGTCCTTTGGTTTGCTTATTCCTGTATTCCGTATGCATCAATAAGTGCTTGGTATTCTTCTTCCGAGATGGACACGACCGAACCGTGACGGGGACGCAGATGGTTGATTTCATAAGAAGAACGCTGGACTTGTCTGAAGTTTTCGAAATCTCTGGTCATCTGTGCAAAGAAAGAACCCTCGCTGTATTCGTCCATGATCATCATCCATGCATCCGTACCGTTGATGCGGTACATGGAGCTGCCTTCCACACCCCAATAGTTGAGAGATACAATGGTATAGTCGGTGTTGTAGGGACCCGTCAGGGATTTGGAACGGACATAGGCAATCTTCTGCGTGATATCTTCTTTGAAGTACAGATAATAATAGCCGTCCTTTTCATTATATATAATGTCACCGTCGATGCATTGAATGTTTCTTGTTTCACCCGTTTCGGGATCGACTTCATTCCATCTGCCGTACAAAACCTGCGGTGCGGTTTCAAAGGTCTTGAAATCTTTCGTATAGGCATAGTAATGGCCTGCGGTGTCATTTTCAACCGTGGAGTTAGCCCAATAAACCATGTACATTTCTTTTTCCGCATCCCAGATGGCTTGCGGTGCCCAGGCACGGTTTGTGTTTTCGAATCCCTCAAACTGACGGATGTCGATGATCGTTTCGTCTGTCCAGTTGATCAGGTCATACGAACGCCAGGTGACAAGACAATGGTTGGAAGTCCATCCCTCGAGGGCATTCATATCTGTACCGACAATAAAATAGCAGTCTTTTCCGTTTTCATCCGTACCTTTGAAAATATAGGGGTCGCGGACACAGCCTGTGCCGAGCTGCTGGTCGATAATGGGATCGTTGTTGTTGAGTGCTTTGAAATGGTAGCCGTCTGCACTTACGGCAAGATGAATTTTTTGTTCATCCGTTTCATTTCCGACAAAGTAGCAGAACAGATAGGCACCCGAGCGGCTGAGTGCAGGGTAGGCGTAGTCGTTGACGGCATAGTTGAAAAGATGATAGCCGATCATAATAAATGCAAGCAAATAGCGTGAGAGTTTCATAAGGCTCATAATGTATTCTCCTGTCCGGTTTGGTTTTTACAGTATACCATAATCCGCAGCAAAAGGAAAGACCTGTTGAAAAAAATCCCTGTTTTAAACAGGGATCTGTGCTTGTTCGGTTTCGGTTTTTATCAATGGGGTAAAGTTGACGATGAACAGGAAAATTTTGAGCAATGCCATCGGCACCATTTCCATGATTGCACTCTTTCCCATGCCTGCAAACAGGACGATGAAGGTGCCGAAAATGAGGAATGTGCATACTGCAAGCAGAATGAAATGTTTGTTCTTTTTGCGATAGATAATAAAAAACAGGGCAATGGATGCAACCATTAAAATAATGTATGTACCCGTTGCGATCCAGTGCAGCAAACGCTTCGGATTCCAATCCTCAATGCTGTGACCGAGTGTCAGGGCAACACCGCACATCCCGATAAAAGAGATGATACACAGTGCATCCAGGAATTTGCTTTTGACTTCGAATTTCTTATACATATATTGCGTGTTCAGCAGAATACTGCCTGCGGTTGCAAAGACCCACAGCCAGAACCAGAACTTGCGGTCTTCACACAACAATGACAGCGTACCGAGAGGGGATGTCGGATCGTTGCCCCAAAAAAACGGCAATGCCAGACCGTAAGCGAGACCGATAAACAGCATAAAAATGCAAAAAGGTTTTTTGAGGATTGCATCTCTCATCATGCTTTGACTCCTTTTCAAAATGTATAAATGATAGTGTAATATGATAATATGCTATTGTCAAGGCATATGCGGAAAGGAATAAAATATTTTTTTACTTCGGCAGCAATGTGTGAAAACCGTTGATGAAAAAGAGGATATTGCAATGTGTCCTGAAAAGTTTTATAATGGAATCAAGAACAAAAAAGGAGTTTTTGCCATGAAGGATTTTTTAACAAAAAGACAGCTTGGTTCTTTGCAGGGGATTGCAACGGTGCTTTCGAAACTGTTTAAGAATGCGTTGAAATTCGATTTTGCAGCAGTAACGGCACTGTTTGTGGTTTTAGGACAGCTTTTCGGAGCACTTATAACAGACACGCCTGTCACCCCCTACGGCGATACCATTGATATGAGCCGATTTGATCTTGTGTGGGAAGACGAATTTGAAAACGGTTTTGATACAACGCATTGGCAAGGACATTATGTCTACGGTGCTACCGATACCCAAAAGCGTGATGTCGCTTATTGGAACCGCGACCAGGTCAGTTTTACGGATGACGGTTGCCTTGCCATTACGGTTGAATACAAAGAGGACGGCCCGGCAGGTCCTGCCTACTATTCCTACGGTATGGAAACCAATCCAAACCACCGTTATTCTTCCGAATATGTCGGTTATGAGCAGACATACGGCTATTTTGAGATTCGCTGCATTCTGCCCAAGGGTAAAGGAATCAATCCTGCTTTCTGGCTGCTGACGGACGGAATGTGGGATGACGATACGGACGGCGGTGTAACGGGTGCTGAAATTGATGTATTTGAAACCAAGACCGATTTTACCGAACCGTATCTCAATTCCGTTTACCATACCGTTCATGTGGATGCATACGGAGATGCTCACAAGCAGGAAATCCAGGGTTGGTTCTATGCAGACGATCCCTATAACAAGTTCAATACCTACGGTGTGGAATGGAACAGCGAAGAGTATATTTTCTATGTCAATGGTGTGGAAACTGCAAGAACATCTTTCGGTGGTGTGTGTGAAGTGCCGCTGTATCTGATCATTTCCGTTGGTGTGAATGAGGATATTTATGAAAGCGAACACCTGCCTGCTACAATGCTGGTGGATTATGTACGCTGCTATCAGTACAAATAAACCGAATCAATGTCAAAATCCCTGCTGCAAAAAAACGCAGCAGGGATTTTTTTGGTGTGTAAGAATCAGAAAATAACCTCTCCGAATTTTACATCATAACCGTCTTCTTTGAAATCGCTGTATTTGCCGATGTTGTTGAAAACGGCATACACGGAACCGATGAAGTTTACAAGCTTGCTGAACAGTTTTCTGAACAGGTTGAGTTTCGGGGCATTGTAATCGTCGGTTTTGGTGAGGGTAAAGCTGACAAATTCCTCTTTTTCGCCCACTTCGTATGTTTTGACGGTGATTGCATCCGAAGAAAAATCAATGATATTGTAAAGTCGGTCGGTGTATTCATCCATACCGATTGCAATCAGGTCACCGTAAGGGATTTCACCTTCTGCATTACGCGGTCTGCTGACGGAAGCGGATACCATGTAGACTGTGCCCTGTGCGTTTTCGATTGTTGCACCGTTGGTCAGTTCGTATACGCTCTTGCCGTTGTAAACAACATCCGTAACGGAGTAGTGATGGGAATGTCCGAGCAGAACGAGATCAATGTTGAATTCGTCCATGATGGGAGAATACAGCAGACGAAGCAATTCATTTTCGCTTTCGCGGCTTTCGATGGACGCACCGTACATGTCATGGTGCATCATCACAACACGCCACTTGCAATCTGCATTTTCTGCGACTGCTTTTTTGATGAATCTGTAGTGGTCGGAACCGCTTGCATTGTTGGAGTCGATGCAAAGGAACAAAACGTCACCTTTGACAAAATAGTAGTTGCCACCCTGGTAAGAGCTGATTAAGCCTTCGTCTTCGTTGGGGAGGTTAGTAAAATATCTGTAGTCCACACCCTTGCGGTCATGATTGCCGATGGATGTTGCAAAAGAAAGACTGCGTGTCAGGGGAGAGAAGGTAAGACCTTCGTATTCACGGCGAAGACCGTCGGTTGCCTGATCGCCTGCAGAAAGGATGATATTCAGGTCTGCACGGGTGTTGGCATCGGCAAGAAGATCGGCAAATGCGTAAGCACTTGTCTGTACGGTTTCTTCGGTGTCATAGGTGATGTGAATATCGGAAAGATACAATGCAGAAAAGCTGTCTGCTTCTACGGTTTCAAAGGAGTACATATCGCTTCTGTCTTCGCCCGAAACGCAGACATAATAATATGTTTCACCAAGTTCCAATTCCGATACGGTTACTTTTGCAACCTTGTCGCCCTGGTATGCATCGATGATTTCGCCTGCCACTTTTTCGGATTGCAGCATCAATGGGTCGGTGCTGATTTCCACATAGCAGGAAGTGACATCGGCAGGCATGAACCAGGAAAAATTACGCTCAGTTTCATCCGTGCCCGGCTGCATGATGATACCTCTTGTGGCTTCCTGTGTGTCATTCCAATACAAATCCCACACGGAGACTGCATTGGCAGGTGCGGCTGCACTTGCAAGCAAAAGTACTGCAAGCAATACACTGAGAATTCTTTTTACTCTTTTCATCTTCCAAATTCCGTCCTTTTAAATGTTTTCTTTAGAATTATAGCACATGATAATCCACATTTCTATATTTTTGTAAATTTTTTTAAAATACACAGACACAGTCCTGTGCATATTGACACACAATTTCTGATTTGATAAAATGGTATTAAAAACTGATGCGAAAGAAGGATTTTATATGTCCGTCTGGCAAACGCTTGTAGCTCTTGTTATGGCAATGATTGCGATGATGTTCGGCACATCCACACCGCTTCTTACACAAAAAACAATGGATCCGGATGCATTTGAATTGGTTTGGGCAGATGAATTTGACGGTGACACACTCGATGCCTCCAAGTGGAGAGGTTGCAACCATACCTATGGACAGACCATGCTGCGCAAGGGCGGCTATTGGAATTTGGATCAGGTCAGCGTTCATGACGGTAATCTGCATATTTCGACCGAATACTATGAAAACGGCTATCAGGACAACGGAAAAGCCGGTTGGTATTCGGGTGCTATTTTTACAAAGGACTTGTTTGAACAAAAACACGGCTATTTTGAAGTGCGTTGCATTCTTCCGCAGGGCAGCGGAATGTGGTCTGCTTTCTGGCTGAACAGCAATACCATGAGTCAGGTCGGCAACGGTGGCACGGACGGTGCGGAAATTGACATTTTTGAATCTGCCTATTACGACACACCTTTCAAAAACAGAGTCAGTTCCGCGATTCATTATGACGGCTATGAAGAGGACTTGCAAAGCATGACCGTTACCAATCCGTTTATTTTCGGCAATGACCCTTACACACAGTACAACACCTACGGTCTTGCATGGAATGAAGACGAATACATCTTTTACATCAACGGCATTGAGACAGGCAGAAGTGATTTCGGCGGAGCATCCTGTGCGCCCGAGTATCTCATCCTTTCTGTTGAAGTGGGCGGTGCAAACGGTGTGGCTGCCGACAACTGGGCAGGCAGTGCATTGAAGAAAGATGCAACCCCTACGGATTTCATTGTTGATTATGTAAGAGTGTATCAGTATAAATGACAGAACAGGAGAGCGTTGAATTATGAAAAAAGGAATTTGTATTGTTCTTGTTGCTTGTCTTCTTATGGCGAGTTTGCCTTTTACCGTACTGGCAGCAAAAACCGAATTTTTTATCAAGGAAGCTGTAATCGTTGTTCCCGATGAACCGACGATTACAGACAAATATGCAGCAGAAAGACTGAAATATTATCTTGATGAAATCATGGGCGGTTACATATCGATTGTAACCGAAAGTGAAAATACGGAAGAGTATGTGATCGCTGTCGGAGCAACAGGCAGATGTGATGTTGATTTTGCAGACAGTGCAGACGGCAGCTATATCATTCGTTCCGATAAAGACGAAATCATCATCAACGGTGCCGGTAACAAAGGCACGATCAACGGTGTGTATGCGTTTCTTGAAAAATACTGCGGTTGCCATTGGTATGAAGATGAGGTTATTGTGATTCCGTCTGACGGCAACTTGACCGTTCCGGCGGATCTTGATGTGGAATATACACCCTTCTTTGAGTATTCCGAAACCGATACGAAGAGTGCCCGTGATCCCGAATTTTCTGTTGCCAACGGATTGACAGGCGGTATTTATAAGAATCTGACGGCTGAACAGGGCGGTGCCGTTGAATATCTCGGCGGATCGAGCCATACGCTTGTCAATTATTATTGCAAACCGTCGAAATACTATGCAGAGCATCCCGAATATTATGCTTACTCCAACGGCAAAAGGCGTGATACGCAGCTTTGTCTGACCAATGCGGATGTCAAGGATATTGTTACGCAGGAAGTGTTGGATCTGCTTGCCGAAAAACACGATCCTACGGCTACGGTGCAGATTGTGTCCGTTACACAGAATGACAACGGAGAATACTGCGAATGCGACAACTGCAAAGCTCTTGATAAGGCAAACGGTTCGCAGGCAGGTACGATGATCACTTTTGTCAATGAAATTGCAAGACGTGTTTGTGCAAGCGGTGACTATGATAATATCGCATTTGATACCTTCGCATACCAATACACAAGACAGGCTCCCACGGCAGTTGTACCCGATGATAACGTGATCGTTCGTCTTTGCTCTATCGAGTGTTGCTTCGGTCATACGCTGGACGACCCGAACTGCAAGGAAAATGTCGAGTTTATGGAAGATCTTGCACAGTGGAATGCGATCTGCGAACGCCTTTATATCTGGGATTATGTGCTTAACTGTGACGAGTCCGTCAGTATCCATCCGAACTTCGGTGTTCTGCAAAGAAATATTCAGATTTTCTATGAACACAATGTCAAAGGCATCTATGAGCAAGGTGTATTCTATATCGCAAACTGCGACGGTGAATTCGGAGAAATGAAAACCTATCTGCTTTCAAAGCTCATGCAGGATCCGTATCTGGATTATGATGCCGAAATGCTCGGTTATATGCTCGGTGTTTACGGCCCGGGCGGAAAATATCTCAAAGAATTTATTGATATTGTCACAGAACACGCCGTTACACCGCTGACGCATCTGCAACTTGAAACACCGTCCCGTCAGACACTCATAACAATGACCGCTATGGATATTGCACATTGTGATGAATTGTGGGAAGAGGCCAAAAAGGCTGCCGAAAATGATGCACAGCTTGCACAGATCCTGCGTTCGGAATTGTGCTGGAGATACTGGAAATGCTCCAATGGTCGTTCTGAGTTTTCCGTTTTGCAGCATCCGTACCTTTGGATGAATGCAAGACAAAGCCTGTATGAGGATTTCATTGCCATGGGTGTTACAAGAATGGGTGAAAGAACCAATCATGACCTTTCCATGGACAACGATTTTAACCACCTGTTCAGACATATTTACAAGTGGATTACCCTCTATGATGAGGATTTCCTGCAACCGCTGAACAAAATCTCTGTTGCAATTTACAGATTTTTTGAAAAACTGTACAACATCACCCACGGTGGTTCGGTGTACGAAGCATAAAGAATCAGATAACAAGGAGCTGTCTCACTTTTTGCGAGGCAGCTCCTTTTTTTGATGCAGAAATGCAAATATTGTCACGGTTTGGTGTCGGTAAAAACAATATGGTAAATGAAGATAGCTGAGATGCCGACGGTGCTTTACGGCAGGATGTTGCCTGCGGCTTTGTAGATTTCGTACCAGTCCTCACGGGTCAGTTTTACATCGGCAGCTTGCAGGCAATCTGCAAGACGGTGCAGATTCGTTGTTCCCGTGACCGGCTGCATTTTGGCAGGATGCCGCAGAATCCATGCAAACGCAAGTGTCGTTTTGGATATGTCGTATTGTCCGGCAATGCGGTCCATGGTTGCATTGAGTGTGGGAAACTTTTCATTGTCAATAAAGCAACCTTCGAAAAATCCGTATTGCATCGGGGACCACGGCTGTATTGTAATTTTGTTCAAGCGGCAATAATCAAGCACGCCGCCGTCTCGGTTGACAGCAGATTCGTTGTACATGTTGACATTGATTCCCGACTGAATCATCGGTGTATGCATGATGCCGAATTGCAGCTGATTTGCACAAAGCGGCATATCCATTGCATTTTGCAGCAGTTGTATCTGACAGGGATTCTGATTGGAAACACCGAAATGACGAACTTTACCTGCGGCTTTCAGGTCGGAAAATGCTTTTGCAACCTCTTCAGGTTCCATCAGAGCATCCGGACGGTGCAACAGCAGCACATCGATATAGTCTGTGCCGAGTCTTTGCAGGCTTCCGTCAACGCTTTTGATGATGTGGTCGTAAGAAAAATCGAACATCTTGCCCGGTACGATGCCGCATTTGGTCTGGATGATGAGTTTTTCACGCATGGACGGCGTCACCGCTTTGCCGAAAACGATTTCACTCTGACCGCCGCCGTAGATATCTGCATGGTCAAAAAAGACTGCATCGTGCTGTAATGCCGTGTCCAGGAACGCAGACATCTCTGTTTCGTTCATTTTGTTGATACGCATACAACCGACCGCAATTGTCGGCACTTTTATTCCGCTTTTGCCGAAATCGATCTGATACATTTGGTTCATCCTTTCTTCGTATCGTTGTGTTTGCCTGTGCAGTTTGTGCTTACTCTTTGTCGGTCAGCACAAACTGTACTGTGCCGCCTGCGGTGAGTTCATGGTAGGTGAGGTAGGAACGGTCTGTCTTTTTGCCGTTCAGATATATTTCTTCAATATAAGGAAACGCAAGCGGATCTTTGTCGCAGACGATGTGGAGTGTATCGGAAACCTGACAGGAATGATATTCGGGATGCAGCTTTACGGATGCTTTTTTGAAAAGAGGTGTGTTGAAATAGTATTTTTCGTCAGCAGGACAGACCTGTGCAAATCCGAGTGCAGACAACACATACCATGCAGAAAGCTGTCCGACATCTTCGTTGCCGCAAAAACCGAATGCACCCAATCGGTAGGCTTCCTTCTGAATCCGTCGTGTCCAGTACTGCGTTCTGCGAGGCAGACCCAGAATATGGAAATAATGGGTTATGTTGTGGCAGGGTTCATTGGAGTGGTTGTAGTCATCATTCCACAGTTTTGAAAAGTCGGCTCTGCTGAACAACTGTTCCAGCAATCTGACGGTGCGTTTTTTGCCGAACAGTTCACTTAAGCCTTTTACATCATACGGCACAAACCAGCTTTGCTGGAAGATGTTGCTTTCCACGCAGCCGTTGTCGTCATAGCGGCCTTTTTCAAAAACAAAAAAGCCGTGCTTGGTACGCGGTGCCATAAAACCGAGTCGTTTGCAGTAGTTCTCTTTGTATCGGGCGGCACGTTCCGAGAAAAAGACGGCATCACCTTTTTTGCCTAATTTTTCTGCAAGTTTTGCGGTTGCAAAGTCCGCCAGCAGCAATTCAAGTGTGTTGCTGAGTCGTTTCGGCACATAGAGTTTTTGTTTGTATTGTTTGGCGTGCGATCTGCAAGAGTCGAACGGTTTACCGAAAAGGTAGGGTTTGCAGAGTGCGGAGGCTTTGATGATTTCATATGCCTTTTCAATGTCATACGGCAGAATTCCCTTGACGGCTGCATCGCAGACCACGATTGCCCCCGGGTCACCGACCATGCAGCGTGCATCAACCCCCAGCAGCTCCCACATCGGCAAGGATGCATTGCGTTCTTCTGCAATTTTCAGCAGCGAGCAGACATCATCCCTGACCATGTCGGGACGGATGAGTGTCAGCAGCGGAAATTCACTTCTGTAGACGTCCCAACCGCTGAATACGGTGCGGTGAGTATATTCTTCCGTTTGCAGGATTTTATCATTGAGAGAGAATCGTCCGTCGCAATCCATGGCAGTACGCGGATCGAGAAGTGTGTGATAAAGACAGGTATAAAACAGGGTCAGGTCGGTTTCATCGGAGCCTTCCACCTGTATGCCGTCAAATGCGGTCTGCCATACGGACAATGCATTGTTGCGTACACAATCAAAGTCAAAATGATCGCATTCCGTCCGGAGATTGTTTCTTGCACCGTCCGGGTCCACATACGAAATACCGCAGCGGACAACAAGCGGTTCGTCCAACTGGCCGAATTGTGCAACAAGTCCCAGGTCTTCTCCGTTGCATTGTTGCAGGGAAGTTGCTTTGTATTCTTCGTTCTCAAAAAAATGCAGACTTTGTGCTGCCGATGAAAATTCGCAAACAAAATACAGGTCATATTTTATTTTTCCGTCCCCTCTGCCGAAACCGCCGCCTTTCGGGGTGCAATGAATATGACCTTCGATTCGATTGTTGCTGACGATTCTGATTTCCTGCCAGTCTGCTTTTCCGCCGATTCTGCGTGAAAAATTCAGAATCAGATTGGCTTCTTCCCGGGCAGGGTATGTGAATCGCAGAAGTCCTGTACGCATGGTGATCGTTGCTTCTGCAAGAATATTGTATCGATCCAGTCTGACGGCATAATACCCGGCTTCGGTGACTTCTGTTTCGTGCGAAAATGCGGACTTCCATCCTTGTGTACCTTTCAGAAACGGTACTTCTTTGTTGCTGCCGCTGCGTAAGTCCTCGACGAATGTGACGGGCATGATCTGCAGGTTGCCCAGATCACCATACCAGCCGATTCCGCTCATGTGGTTAAAACTGAAACCTTCAATGGTGTTGTGACAATAATTGTAGCCCGTACCGTTGTCACCGCCTGTGACCGTGTCAGGGGAGAGTTGCACCATACCACCGGGCAGACATGCACCGGGATAGGTTTTGCCGCCACCGTGACAGCTTTCGGATTGTTCATCTCCTACAGTGCCGATGGATGTATCAACATATTTTACTGTATTCATATATATACTTTCCTTCTGTTCATCATTTTTATTTTATCATACAACAACGCAATCAAAAAAGCAATCCCCGCCGAAAAATCGACGGAGAGGATGCTTAATTTACTTCGCAGTTTTTACCGATGCTGAACAGCAGATGCGGATATTTCTGCTGCATACCGTAGGCAGTGATATTGTCAAGCGTGACCTGTACGGTGTTTGTATCGCTGTCGGTGCCTGCAATTTTGGGTTGCATATAGGAAGTGTAGGAAATGTTGCGGAAAACAATATTTTTCATCTCAAAGTTTTCTGCTTGCTCATCGTAAATCTTCACGAGAATGGGTCTGCCTTCATCACGGAAGATTTCAATGTTTTCAAACAGAACACCATCAATGCTGCCCGTTGTTTTTTCAGCAACAACAACCAGCGAGCCAATTCTGTCATTGTCCCAGATGCCGTCACGGTAAATGACCGCACAGTCGCGGAACGTGACATCGGAAATCGGATTCTCAACTTCACCCGTAATACCGAAGCAGCGTGCATAACCGCCCCATGCAATGCAGTTTGTAAAGGTGATGTTCTCGCTGCCCATTCTGCCGCCGAGTGCCTTGACCTCAAACGTATCGTCTGCCACTCTTGCAAAACAGTTATCCACTGTGACATTGTGGCTGTTGCAGATTGCAAAACCGTCGCAGTTGCCGCGGTTACCGATGATGTCCACCTGATCGATATTGACATCGGTGCAGCAGTAAGAAATGAACGACCATTCGGGGGAGTTGATGATCTTGATGTCGCTTACATTGACATTGTTGCAGTCAGTAAATACAACACCGCGGCGTTCACGTCTGTCCAGACGGGTCAGATCAATAACCCCTCTGCCGGTCAGAACGATGTTGTTGCATTTGTAGAAATTCAGGAACGGATATCTTGTCAGACCGACGCTGTTTTCATACCATGCATTTGCTTCATAGTATAAATTCTCGTCCTCAGCACTGTTGATGTCATACAGGTGGTTCGCAATGACATATGCACCTTCACGCAGATAGATCACCAGATTGTTGTAGCCGACAAGGTTGACATAGTCATACTGATACACACCTTTGTCAATAACCCAGACATTCTCTTCACCGTATTGTGCTTTGTATGCTGCAATCTCAGCATCCTCATCCACTTTTTCACGTACCATCAGCGTGTAGCCGTAATACTGATTCGCGCCGTTGAACAGGAAGGTGTAAACTCCTGTTTTGTTGATGGATGCCGTGACGGTATTGTTTTTGCAGGCAGCCTTGACACCGTGCGATTCGGGAAGTACGATGGCATTTTGCAGCGTGACATCGGCACCGGTTATTTCAATGTTGAATGAGAATTCTTCGTCAGCATCCACATATATTTCGGAAAAAGAGTGCAGTGTGCCCGTGTCATCCACACGGATAAAAACAACCGAAGCATAAACGGGAATCTCCGTACCGCTGACCTTGGCGGTGTAATAGGGGGAAATCGTAATGCCGTTGATGTCTTCATAACCGCCCGACTGTACATATTCGGGCAATTCGGCAGAGGCACGCCCCACAAGCTCCTGTTCGGTCAGGCCTGCTTCTTCCAGAGTGATGATCGCTTCATCGGGGTAGGTGAGATACGTGAAATCAAAATTCTCACTTTCAGGCGAAATCACAGCCGGGAATAAAAGATTTGAGCAAAAAACAGAAAACACAGTAAAAGCCGTTACTAAAAACTTGATAATCGTCTGCATGGAATCAGCCTCCGTTATGAACGGTCAACATACAGCCGTTCGGTTTTGTTGTTTTATTATAACATATATATCAAGTATCCACAAGACTTATGTAAAAAAGCGTACGGGTTGTTTTGTGAGAACACCGGACAAATATTTGCATATGGACTTTGTTTGTTGTATAATGAACTTGAAAAGATGTATACAGGGGTGCAGAAGATGAGAACAATTACTTATCAAACAGACTTGTGTGTCATCGGTGGCGGCATGGCTGGACTTTGTTGTGCAATCGCTGCCGCAAGGCATGGGATCAAGGTTGTTTTGGTGCACGACCGTCCTGTATTGGGCGGTAACGCTTCAAGTGAAATCCGTATGTGGATCGGCGGCTGTCACGGCAAGGACAACCGTGAGGGCGGTATCATTGAGGAAATCATGCTTGAGAATTTCTATCAGAATCCGTCTTTGCACTACGCACTGTGGGACAGTGTGCTGTATCAGAAAGCGATAGCAGAAGAAAACCTCACCCTGCTGCTGAATACAAGTTGCCTTGACTGCACAATGCACGGCAACAGAATCGAAAGCATAAAAGCATGGCAATCCAATGCCGAAACCTTTCATGTTGTAAAAGCGGAATATTTTGCCGACTGTTCGGGTGACAGTATTCTTTCCACCCTGACGGGGGCAGACTTTATGTACGGCAGGGAAGCCAAAAGTGATTTTGATGAAACCATTCCCCCGGATACGGCAGACCAAAAGACCATGGGCATGAGTTGTCTTTTCCAGATCCGCGAAACAGAGTATCCCGTAACATTCATTCCTCCCGAATGGGCATACAAGTTTACATCTGATGCAGATCTTCCTTTTAAAGACCACGACAAAAACAACAACTTCTGGTGGATTGAAATCGGCGGAGAGTGGGATTGTGTTCACGATACCGACCGTTGCCGTGAAGAGCTGCTGAAAATATGCTACGGTGTGTGGGATCATATGAAGAATCACGGTGATCACGGTGTCCTGAATTGGGAGCTTGAATGGATCGGTTTCCTGCCCGGCAAACGCGAAAGCCGACGGTATATCGGCAAATACATCGTCACGCAGAATGATGTGGACGCGGGCGGAAAATTCCCCGACATCGTAGCCTATGCAGGTTGGAGCATGGACGATCATTTCCCCGAAGGCTTCTACTACCAAAAAGGCTATCCTACCGTTTTTCATCCGGCACCTACTCCGTGGGGATTACCGCTTCGGTGCATGATCTCCGGAAATATCGAAAATCTTTGCTTTGCAGGCAGAAACATCAGCGTCACCCACGCAGCCCTCAGCTCATCCCGTGTTATGGCAACCTGCTCCGTTTTGGGACAGGCACTCGGTACCGCAGTTGCACAGGCAATCGGGGATACGGTCACTTTGGGGAAAGCGGATATAGCAAAATTGCAACAAACCCTGATGGATGATGATTGCTATATTCCGTGGCACAAAAGAAAACTGTCCGACCTGACCGTGCAAGCCGCTTGTTCGGCAGAAATCGTCCGCAATGGCACGGACAGAGGGGAAGAAAATCTCTGGCTCGGTAACAAGGGTGATGTGATCGAATACACTTTCGACACCGATACCAACATAAACGGCATTCGTCTTGTGTTCGACAGCGATTTGAACAGAAATTATCACAATATGCCCTGCAATTATCCCTTGGTACAGACAAAGTTTAAACTGCCCGAAACACTGATAAAAGAATACAAAATCATCGGTATCACCGCTGATGGCAAAGTGCAGGAACTGCATGTCACGGACAATCATCAGCGGTTTGTCAGACACACCGTTGATTGGTGCGTAAAAACCGTCCGCTTTGTGCCGATTGATACCTTCGGCTGCGAACAGTTCCGATTGTTCGGTTTTGAAATTGAATGACTTAATAAATCTCCTGTCGGTTGGAACAAGCCCGTAAAAACAGACGGAAAATGACCTCCTTGTATTTGGACAGTGCCATTTACAAGGAGGTTTGCTTTTTTTTGTCAAATGTGTTGAGTAATCAGATTTTTGAAACCGTATTTTCAGTTTTCCTTTTAACTTCTTCTGCATCCTTTTCGGCTGCATCAGCTTCAACATCGTAGCCTCTCTGTCGGAGGGTGGCAGCGATCTTCATATGCATTTCAATGGCTTTTTCATAGTCGCCCAAGTCCTCATAAAGACTTGCTTTGCAATAGAGTTCATCGCAGAAGTACGTGCCGATTTCGCCTGCTCTGTTGTAATATGCAAGTGCTTCATCATATTTCTTAAGCTTCTTTGCAATGTCACCGCCGTGAATATACATCCGCCAATCATCGGGGAAATTCCTGATTGCATTTATGAAAAGATTATAGGCATCATCATATTTTTCAGCATAAATCAGTGCAACAAGAAGATTGTCGGCATCTCTCGGATTGTCGGGATTTGAGGTTGCTTTTTCGGTTTGCTCAGCAATTATTTTCTCGCCTTTTCCGATAAGAAAATAAAAGCTTATTCTCTGCATACAGGCAAGGTGGTGATTGGTCGGGTCATCGGCAGAGTTATCCTTCACCGCTTTGTCAAACCATTCACTCGCAACATCTTTGCAACAGTTCATCATACATTTGTGAATCCATCCGTAAAGCCATTTGTCCTCGGTCGAAAGTTCGCCATTCTTCATAAGTTTGAGATATTCCGCACGGCATCGCATAAAATCTTCCGGATCGTGCGATTGTTCGTAAACGGATGCAAGTCGTTGTGCATAATTGTCATAAGCAACCGAATTCTTTTTGTAAAAATCATCAACCGTTACTTCGTAAAGCTTTGCAAGTACCGGTAATGTCAGAACATCGGGCAATGTTGTACCGCATTCCCAACGTGAAACCGTCTGTGCATTCACATTCAGTTTTTCCGCAATCTGTTCTTGGGTCAGACCTTTTGCAAGACGGAATTTTTTCAGATTATTGCTGAAAACATTGTTCATACCGTTCACCTTTTTCAACTTTTCTCGTAGCTTCTGTTAGGATTATACCATGCAAGCACAGATTTGATAAGGTCTTATTTTATGTGTATACTCTCAATTTGTGTACAGGTCACCGTTCAAAATCATTTTCCCACAGCACTTCTGTATAGCGGCACAAAAATCCCCACCGGTTTTACCCGATGGGGACATTTTATTGGATTGATTGACTGACCGTTTAAGGCTTAGCCCTTGATGGCTGCAATGGTAAACTAAAATTGGACACAGGGGGGTATTTTTTTGGACAGATGGTGTATAATGAAAGAACAAGAAAAAAAACACCACTGGACATGAATACAATCATAGTGAACAGGAGGTTTACCATGAAGTACACACAAGAA
>JAZNGB010000024.1:0-20320 GCA_045576275.1 Acutalibacteraceae bacterium | reverse complement strand
TTCTTGTGTGTACTTCATGGTAAACCTCCTGTTCACTATGATTGTATTCATGTCCAGTGGTGTTTTTTTTCTTGTTCTTTCATTATACACCATCTGTCCAAAAAAATACCCCCCTGTGTCCAATTTTAGTTTACCATTGCATCAGCGAAGCTGACAAAGGGGTTCCCGTTTTCGGAGAAAAAGATGTCACGAAGTGACAGAGGGGTTACAGGAGTCAGAAGTGGCTTTGTTAAAGGGTTTCAGCAGATTTGGATGAACCCCTCTGTCTGCCTGTGGCAGACATCTCCCCTTTCAGGGGCGACGAGTGTTTGAGAGGAAAATTCACTTTGCAAACACCCCGACAAACCGTAATTTGTTTCGCTCGGTTTGGTTGACAGGAGATGGAAACTGCGGCAAAGGGATGCTGAAAACAGATGAAAATGAGAGTGAAATGTAAAATAAATGTAAAATATTCATGAACCAAGTGTAAATATTGTGCAGCAAATTGAATGAAAATAAAATGCAAATTTTGATAGATTCTTACATATTTATTTTTACTTATTGACTTTTATTTCTTGAAGACTTATATTATAAGTTGGTTTTATATCTTTATATATTTATTATATATAAAGAAATTCTTGTGAGACCCAATTAAGGAGAGACGATTATGAACACAAAACACTCATTCGTCAAAAAACTCACCGCACTCGTGCTGTGCCTTTGCATGGTGCTGCCCATGGTCACCACCGGCTTTGCCCCGATGATGGCTCTGTTGAGCACGCTTGCACCGCAAGCCGAGGCAGCCGTCACGGAAAAAGGCAAGGTGGCTTTCTATGTCCCGGAAGTCATTTACCTGTATCCCGAAGCACTCTCAAGTGCACAGGCTACGGCGACACCGTTCCAATATTATGTGGAAAACACGGTGAACACGTCGAGCATTTATACACAGCCGACCACCAACACCGCGCTCAACAGCACGGGTACGCTTTATTTTGCGGCTGAAAGCGGTTTCAGTGATGTATCAATTGCTACCCGTTTTTGTGATGCAAACGGAAATACGATCAGCGGTGGTAGTGTCACAACGGGTGCTTTCTCCAATAAGACTTCCTACGGTACGTTTGCAGTTACCGCAGGCACATCTCCGTCTCTTGCGGCATCCACCACCGGTTGTTGGCTTGAATGGACGGTCACTTACACCAACGGTGCAGGAGAACGCCAGTCTGCCATTGCATATTCTTATGTTTACAAGCCCTATATTTATGCAGTAGGTGCCAGTGCAGGTGCAGGTACAGGTACTGACGGCGGTGCAAACTGGGCTTACCATGCAACATGGATTTCCGGTATTCATTCTATTACTGCAGTGTCTACAAGCCAGGGAAACAGCTTTGATAAATCATGGTTTAATCGTTATACAAAAGAAAATTTTTCAAGTTTCATCAGCAAAGATAAAGTCGGGTATGTAAACGGTACAAGATATGAGTCCGGTTCACAAGCAAAAATAACCAGCAATTTTACAACTGACCCTTCATCAACAGGCGGTTCTTTGGGTTATGCTGTTTTTGCGAACACTTCTTCAACCGGACATTATCTTGAAATTAAAGGTAATAGCAGTCCTGAATATTTTCTTTCCTCTACCGCTGGAACATACACACCGGAAAGCGGAAAGTACAATTTCAATGGTGCAGAATACAGAGGTAACAAAAAAGATATTCAAGCTGCAGTATACAGCAAATCATACGGTAATTTGTATATTGACACGAGCCGTTACACAAATCTGAATCAAATTCCAAATCTTGGTGTTGGTATGATGGTTCATAGTGACTCTAATTCTGATGGCGGCACCGGCAACTGGTATATTGCTGACTTTACAGGCCGCGGAACCGGTTATTTTAACAAGTGGTATGAGGGTGGAGAAAACAGAGACACGCTCTACAATGACCATGGATCCTTTATTGCGGCACAATCCACAGGTTCTCTGTCTCTTAATTATGACGAGACGGAAGGTATTCGTTATGTCGGTGCATGGCCCAAAGCTTTGACCGGAACACTCGATGAGCTAGGCGCAACGGCAGTTTACAGGGTCAAAGGTTTTTATTCAAACAGAGATACCAATGTTTGGGGTAACTATGATGCCCAAGGTCATACCCTTGTTGAAATGAAGGCCACCTACTACAACAAAGCCACGCTTCGTACGGCGGTCAACAATGCCGTCAATGCCATGGCAACGCTCGGTCTGAAAGACAACTACGGTTCTTACTACTACGACACCAACAGCACTGCGTGGACTGCATTCAAAACCGCATATCGCAACGCTTGTGTCGGTCTTACCAAGCTCGACGGCAGCTGTGATGTCAGCGGACTTGCAACTGCATTGAACAATGCCGTGACGGCTCTTAAAAACGGTCAGAGCAGAAAAATCATCTTCAATGTCAACTACGGCGGTATCAATCCCAACTACTACATTCTCGGCAACGTGACCGACGGCGGTGCCGGTCTGACCGTTTCCTATGGCTCTGACGAGTCCATTACCCTGAACGGTACCATTTCCGGCTCCAACGCATTCGGCACAACACCGTTCACACCCAAAGTCGGCACCTATACATTCAGTTCTACACTTCTGTCCGGTTCAAAGACAGGGGACGGCTGTGTTGTTCTTGATTCCGGTGATGAAAACGGAAGCAATGTCAGCTCAAGAACTAACTTTGACTTTACCGGCTCTGCAGTGTCGAATAAAACCTATTCGCTTGCCACAGCAAAAGAAACCGACTTGCTTCGTTTCTGGCAGTGGAAAAATACACAGAATGATGTTTACAGCAATCTCAAAGTAAGAATCAAGGTAGAAAAAGGTAGCACCAAGACTGCTTATTCCCCTGCTGCAAGAATTGCAACCACAAGCGGTACCTACGGCACACTTCCCACACCCGATGAAAGACCCGGCTATACCTTCAAAGGTTGGGCAACCACGGCAGACGGCACAACGGTTGTCAGTTCTGATACGGCTGTTACGGTCGATACCCTGTATGCTATCTGGGAACCCAACAAATACAACGTCACATTCGACAACCTGATCGATCTGAGTAAATGGAATACGACAACTGCAAGCAATGCCACGTTTTCAAACGTAACCGATACCGGATTTACGCTTACATCCAATGCAGGTGTCGGTGAAGGTACGACCACGTCCCCGTTCTTTACTGTTGAACCCGGCAAATCTTATAAAATTGATATTGATTTTACCGGTGATGCATGGGACGTTTATATCTTCTTCTGTGATGCAAACGGTAATTGGATTGATTTTGCAGACGGTGCCACCAACAGATATTCTTCCAATGGCAGTACCGGTGTGGACAAAGACAATGCCGTCTTTACAGCACCCAATAAATCGGAAGTTGTCAAAGCACAGATCCGTCTGGATGCCAACGGTGCAAGCAATACTGTCACATTCAGCAACATCCGTGTGTATGAGAACACAGGTGTCAGCGTTTCACCCGTCAACAAGGTCGTCACTTACGATTCTACCTACGGCACACTGCCCACACCCACCAAAACCGGTTACACCTTCAATCAGTGGGAAGATGCCAACGGAACGGCTTATTCGAGCACAAATACGGTCAAAATCACCGATACCCTTGCACTTTATTCCGATTGGACACCCAACACCTATACCATTTATCTTGAAGGCAACAATCACTCAAGCGGCTCTACCGAGCAGCCTATGACCATGACCTATGATGTTGCCAAGAATCTGAGCAAAAACGGTTACACCAAAGTTGGTTACACCTTTGCCGGTTGGAACACGGCTGCCGACGGTTCGGGTACGGCTTATGCCGATGAACAGAGTGTCAAGAATCTGACTGCCGTTAAAAACGGTGCTGTTTCTCTGTATGCACAGTGGACACCCAATACCTATACCCTAAGCTTTGATCTGAACTATACAGACGCACCTGCCGGCCCGGACAGCAAGACCGCGACCTACGATGCTCCCGTCGGTGAGCTGCCCACACCCACAAGAGAGGGCTACACCTTTGCCGGTTGGTATGCAGAAAAGGCATGTACCAACAAAGTAACCGCTGAAACAAAGTATACGGTTGCCGACAATATCACCGTTTATGCCGCATGGACAGGCAACGAACAGGTGCTGACCATCAACACCGCCGGCGGTGTCAACACAGGCAACCTCGTCCACAACCCGGACGGCAAGACCTCCCTTACCGGCGGCAGTGATGCCGAACTCTCTTACAATGTTTCGTTTGACGAAAACGGTGCGGTTGATATTTACGGCAACTACACCGGCGGTGTCGGTGAACGCACCGAAAAGCTTGACCTGTGGGTCTATCTGGAAGCAGGTAAGGCCTATGAATATTCTTTCACTTCTACAAATAACTTCAGCGAATTCTATCTCTTACCGAACGGAGAAACGACGAACTTTGCATCCCTGAACCGTAAAACCGCAACCAACGTGTACGGTGGCGAGTTCGTCTGCGGCGGTGTCGGTGACGTGGGTGACAACCACTGGATCGGTGTTGCAACCGCTACCGGCTGGTATCAGATCCGTCTTGATCAGGACTGCGGCGCAGACTCCGCGGCGGTCGTAACTGCTTACACCATTTCCGACTTTGTAATCAAAGAAGTCACACCCGATGCCGAAAATCGATACAAGCATCCCACCGGCTCCACCATGGAGATTTATGCTCCCGTCAAGGGCGGCTATACTTTCAACGGTTGGACGGCAAGCGGTAACGGCTCTCTTGACGGCACAACCTATACCTTCGGCCCCGGTGCAGGAACCCTCACCGCAAACTGGACCGCGAACAACTACACCCTGACCCTCGATGCCGACGGCGGTACAATTACAGGCGACACAAGCATTCCCTACACCGCCGACAGCACCTATACCTTGCCCGAGCCCACCAAGGCAGGTTATGAATTTGTGCGTTGGTATGTTGAATCCACCAACGGCAACTGGCCGACCGATGCAACATCCATTCTCACTTCCGGCGATGCCATCACCGGATTCTACGGTGATACCACCCTCAAGGCTGTATGGGCTCCTCTTGTAGTGGATTACAAGGTCGAGCATTATCAGATGGACCTTGGCGGCGAAACATATACACTCTACGAAACCGAAAACAAGCGTGGCGAAACCGACACCGATGCCGTATTCGCAGACAAGACCTACGAAGGCTTTACTTACAGCGAAGCCAAGGTCAATGATACCGTAGTAACCTCTGCCACCATTGCAGGTGACGGTCAGCTTGTCATTAAGCTGTATTACACCCGTAATAAGTATAAGGTCACCACCTCTGTCAACAACGACAAGGCATTCGCCTCTGTCAACGGTGCAGGTGAATATTTCTACGGTGCAAACGTTACCCTGACCGCAAACGTAAAAACCGGTTACACCTTCATCAACTGGACCAAGGACGGCACAACGGAAGCCAACACAAGCACGTCGTTCAGCTTCACCATGGGTGCAGAAAAAGTTGAATGGACGGCAAACGCAAGTGCACAGACAGTCAATTACACCGTTATTCACGAGTATGAAACCCTGACGGGCGGTGTGTATGAAGCAGATCCTGCACTGACATTCTCCGCCGAGGTTGATACACAGGTTACACCTGCGTTCGCGAACAAAGACGGCTTTACCGCCCCCGCAGAAACACAGACTGTTACTGTCAAGGGTGACGGTACCACGGTCGTGACCTATCGTTATACCCGTAATTCTTATGACTTCACAGTTGAGATTGACGGCGTTGCCACAACCACACAATATAAATATGAACAGGCTGTCACAGCTCCTGCAGATCCCACCAAGGCCGGTTACACCTTTGCAGGTTGGGAAGGTACCGTTCCCGCTACCATGCCTGCAGACGATGTCACCGTCAAGGCAACATGGACGATCAACAAATACACCGTAACCTACAAGGTAAACGGTGAAGTTGTCAACACCGAAACCTATGACTATGACGAAAGCATTGCACCTTACACATACACCAAGACCGGTTACAGCATCTCCGCATGGACGGGTGAAAGCCACACCGTCATGCCGGCAAAGAATCTTGAATACACCGCAACCGCAACCCCTATCAATTATGATATTACTTATGACCTTGCAGGCGGTAAATATCCCGAAAATAACAATCCCAATCCGACCAAATACAATGTCGAGAGCGATGATATCACCCTTGACAGCACCGGCCTTACCAAGCAGGGTTATACCTTTGCAGGCTGGACAGGCACGGGTCTTTCCGGTGCAACAACAACGGTTGAAATTGCAAAAGGCTCCACAGGCAACCGCAGCTACACCGCAACCTGGACTCCTGCACAGAATACGTATACCATTGAAACCTATACCATGGACACCGCAGGCAACTACGGTACGGCTGTTAAAACCACCGGCAGCGGTCTGACAGGCGATACCGCAACCGTTACCCCCGAAGCCAAAACCGGCTTTACGGAGGATGCATCTTCCGTTCTGTCAGGCACCATTGCTGCAGATGGCAGCCTTGTGCTGAAAGTTTACTATAAGCGCAATCAGTTTACCCTCACCGTCACAGCCGGTACGGGTGTCAGCACCGTTGCAGGCGGCGGCACGTATTACTACGGTGCAACGCTGAATATGACCGCTGACCTCAAGGACGGCTACAAAACCCTTGTCTGGTCGGACGGCACGAATACCTACATTCCCGGCACTTCCACCATGCCCGACAAGGCACTCACCCTGACCGCAACCGCAACGGCTGAAGACTATACCATTACTTATGACCTTGCAGGCGGCACGGTTGCCGGCACAAATCCGAGCGGCTACAATGTCGAAACCGATTCCTTCACCCTCATCAACCCCACGAAGAACGGTTATGAGTTCCTCGGCTGGACAGGCACAGGGCTGGATGCTGCAAGCAAGTCCGTCACCGTAGAAAAGGGCTCCACGGGTGAGCGTACCTACACCGCAACATGGAAGCCTGTTACCTATAACATTTCTTATAGTTACGACGGCGGCTCCGTTGCCACCGAAAACCCGTATTCCTATACCATTGAAAGTGATCCCATCACCCTCAATACGCCCACCAAGACCGGTTATGCATTCGCAGGCTGGGAAGGCACGGACATTGAAGGCAAGGCTGAATCCGTGACCATTGCAACCGGTTCCACGGGCCACCGTACTTATACCGCAACCTGGACGGAAAGCGATGCAAACTACACCGTCAACTTCTATCAGGAAGACCTCAACGCGGATACCTTTACCAAGGTTGACACCAAGACCGTTCCCTCCACCACCAACAAGGTGATCACTGCAACTACCGACAAGGTTGATTACGATGGCTTCACCTATGCAAATGCCAAGCTGAATGACGGCAGTGTTGTGACCGAATTCACCGTTGCCGCAGACGGCTCGAGCGTCATTAATCTCTATTACACCAGAAACAGCTACAAGCTGACATTTAACTACACCTCCGGTATTGTCGGTGATGTAATTTATGAACAGACAACAGTCGAATACGGTGACAGCATTTCTGCTCCTACCACCAACCCGACCCGTGCAGGCTACACCTTCACCGAATGGGATGCAACCGTTCCTGCCACCATGCCTGCAAACGATGTCACCATCACTGCTACATGGTCACCGAATGTGTTTGACATCACCTACGTGCTTGACGGCGGTGTGATTGCTGCCGATGCACCCAAGACCCACACCTTCGACACCACAACCACCATTCCCGATCCCACAAAGACCGGTTATACCTTCGCAGGTTGGATGTGCGGTGAAAAAGAACTCGGTAAGGCTCTGACCGTTGAGGAAAAAGATTTCTATGACGACTTCACCCTGACCGCAACATGGACTCCCAATGCCACCACCTACACCGTTGAAACCTATATCATGGGTGTGGACGGTACATATGCAGACACCGCAACCTTCTCTGAAAAGAAAGACACCGTCACCGATAAAGAAATCACCGCTGCACATGAAACCATGACCGGCTTTTCTGCCGACAATGACAAGAGCATTGTAAAGATCGACCATGCAGCCCATGACGGCAGTAGTGTGCTCAAGCTTTACTACAGCCGTAACAAGATGGCTCTGACCCTTGAAACGGGTGCAGGTATTGCTTCTGTCACGGGTGCAGGTGAATACTACTATCAGGCATCCGTCACCATCGATGCTTCTCTCGCAACCGGCTATGACTGGGCAAAGTGGACAAACGGTGATGCGGACTTTGAAATCGCAAAGAACCACACCTTCCCGATGCCTGCCGAAGCACTCACCCTCAAGGCAAATGCAAGCATTCATACATACAATATTAATATAGACCTTGCAGACGGTGCTTTTGCAGCTGACTACACCGCACCGAAAAATTATCAGGTCACGGACGAAGATATTGTAATTCCCGACCCGACACGCACGGGATATACCTTCAACGGCTGGCTCGTCAACGGCTCCGCGACACCGCAGGCAGGCTATACCATTGATACCGCACTTGCTGTTGATGTAAGCCTTGTTGCAAGCTGGACTCCCGTTTCCTATACCATTACTTATCATGGTGTGGAAAATGCAACCAACAACAACCCGACCACCTTTACAATTGTAACCGACACATTCACCCTTACCGACCCCACCAGAACGGGTTATGAGTTCCTCGGCTGGACTTACGGTGATGTGACCGTGCCCACCAAGAATGTCACCATTAAAAAGGGCTCCATTGATAACCGTGAGTTCACCGCAAACTGGAAAGCCCTGGGCGTGGAATACAACATCATTTATCGCTTCGAAGGCTTTACCGAGGACAGCTATGATTCATTTAAAAACGGCAAAGGCTCTGCCAATGCCGAAAGTGATGTAACGGTTGCTGACATTGCAATCGCTTATGACGGATTTACCTTCAACGATGAAAAGACCGTTGATTCTTTCAAGAACGGTACAACCGACGGCAAAGTCACGGTTGAATTGTACTATACCCGTAATTCCTACACCATCACTTACGAAACTGTCGGCGGAACGGAAATTGCAGAAGCAACCTACAAATATGATGCCGATGTCACCGCACCTGCCGATCCGACCAAGACCGGTTATACCTTTGGCGGTTGGGACAAGGAAATTCCCGCAAAGATGCCGGCTGAAAATGTAACCATCACCGCAAAGTGGGATATCAACAAATACACCATCACCTTTGCAAACACAGGCGACAGCACCATTGATCCTATTACGCAGGACTACAACACCGCTGTCACGGCTCCCGAAGATCCCGAAAAGACGGGTTATACCTTCACCGGTTGGGATAAGGAAATCCCTGCCACCATGCCGGCAGAAGATCTGACCATTTCCGCAACATGGAAAATCAATCAGTATACTGTCACCTTTGATACGGATGGCGGTTCTGAAATTGCACCCATTACGCAGGATTATGCAACCACGATCACCAAGCCTGCTGATCCGACCAGAACCGGTTATACCTTCGCAGGTTGGGACAAAGAAATTCCTGCTACCATGCCGGCTGAAAACATCACCGTCAAGGCACTGTGGACGATCAACGAATACACCATCACCTTTGATACCGACGGTGGCTCGGCTGTTGAAGCCATTACGCAGAATTACAACACCGATGTGACAGCACCTGCCAACCCGACCAAGACCGGTTACACCTTCAAGGGTTGGGACAAGAAAATTCCTGCCACCATGCCTGCCGAAAATGTAACACTCAAAGCACAGTGGCAGATCAATCAGTACACCATCACCTTTGATACCGACGGTGGCTCTGCGGTCACCTCCATTACGCAGGACTACAATTCCACCGTCACCGCACCGACCGATCCCACCAAGGCAGGTTACGATTTCAAGGGCTGGACACCTGCTCTGCCCACCACCATGCCTGCTGAAAATACCACCGTCAAGGCAACATGGGAAATTGTTACATACAATATCAGCTATGAGCTCAATGGTGGTACAAACCATGCCGACAACCCCAAGACGTATACCGTTTTACAGGAAGTAAAGCTTGAAGCACCTACCAAGGTCGGTTATACATTCAAGGAATGGTCTGACAACGGTACCATCGGTGTCGGCACCACGGGCAATAAGACCTTTACCGCAACATGGACACCCAATACGGACACCGAATTCACGGTTGAATATTATATGCAGCCTGTTGACGGATCGACCGAACTGAGTGCTTACACCAAGCTTGACACGGTTGATACCATGACCGGTACTTCCGACACCAATGTGGATGTCACACCCAAGAATTTTGACGGCTTCACCGCACCTGCCAAGCAGACCGTTTATGTTAACGCGGACGGTTCTGCGGTCGTGAAGTTCTACTACACCCGTAATACCTACACCATCACATTCAATACCGATGGCGGCTCTGAAGTCGGCATCATCACCGCTTTGTATGAAGCTCCCGTCACAGCTCCCTCGGCTCCCACCAAGACCGGCTACACCTTTGACGGTTGGGATAAGACGGTGCCCGAAAAGATGCCTCTCAACGGTGATACCATCAAGGCAACATGGAAGGCAAATGTCTACGATGTGACCTATGATTACAATGTTCCCGAAGGTGTCACCGTAACGCATACGGGCAATGTTCCTTCGGCACATACCTATGATACTGCATCTCCCGTTTCCGATCCCGAAAGAGTCGGTTACACCTTCGCAGGCTGGATTGTCAACGGCACCGGTACTGCACAGAAGAATCTGACCCTTTCCGCAACCGGCTATACCGCTGCCATCACCCTGCAAGCTACCTGGACGGCAAACGAACAGACATACCGCATCGATTACTATTATCAGGATGTCAATGATCCCAATTCCTATAACTATGCCGGCGCAACGGATTCCGTAACCAAGACTGCAAAAACAGGGGATACCGTTACAGCAGAAATTCTTGTCAAGGAAGGCTTCGTCTATAATGCAGATAAGAGTTTCATTACCGATGTGATTCCGCCGGAAGGCGAGGTAATTCTTAAGGTTTACTATGACCGTCAGAAATTTACCGTCACATGGGATGTGGATGGTGTGCAGACAACCGAAACCTATTGCTTCGGTCAGAACATCAGTAAGCCTGCCGATCCGACCAAGGTCGGTTACAACTTTGCAGGCTGGTCTCCCGCTGTGCCTGCTACCATGCCGGCTGAAAACAAGACCTTTACCGCTGTATTTACGGCTGATGATGACACTGTCTATACAGTCGTACACAAGCTTGAGGACCTCAATGCCGATACCTACACCGAAAAGGAAACCGAAATAAAATACGGTACCACGGCAACCGTGGTCACTCCGGCAGTCAATACCTACGAAGGCTTCTCCGTACCGCAGACACAGACCGTCACCATTGCTGCTGACGGCAGCACAAAGGTTGTCTACCTTTACACCAGAAATTCCTATAAGGTCACCGTCGTTGCAACCGATGCAGGTCTGTCAACACCCACCGAAACGCAGACCCTCGAATACGGCGACACGCTCAATGTTTCTGTCACCGTTGCAAACGGTTATAAGTTCCTTGGCTGGACATCTGACAACGAAAAGGTCAACGGCAGTGAGGCGGCCGCTTATACCATCACCGTTCCTGCATCCAATGTCACCCTGACCGCAAAGGCAGAAATTATCAAGTACACCATCGGTTATAAACTGAATGACGGTGCACTTGCAGACGGTGTCACCAATCCGACCGAATACGATGTCACCACAGAGGACTTCACCCTCAACAAACCCGAAAAACGCGGTTACACCTTCAAGGGTTGGACCGGCTCCAACGGCAATGACGCACAGACCACTGTCACCGTTGCCAAGGGTACATTCGGCAACCTCGAATATACCGCAAACTGGACAATCAACCAGTATAAGATCACCTATGACCTTGCAGGCGGTAGCGAAACCACTGCCAACCCGAACTATTACACCGTGACAAGCGGTAACATCACTCTCCATGCACCCAAGAAGGTCGGCTATACCTTCACCGGATGGACGGGTACCGATCTTGACGGCAAGGTCATGGATGTCACCATTCCCACCAATTCCATCGGTGAACGCAAATACACCGCTACGTGGGAAGCCAATACCCAGAAATACTATGTTGACCTGTATGTCATGGATACAAACGGTGCATATCCCGAATCTCTCAAGGAACATTCGGAATTCACCGCAAAGACAGGCGAATCCGTCACCTTCACCATGATCGAAAGGGAAGGCTTTACCATCAAGGATTCTGCTGTTCTCAGCGGTAATATCCCCGTAACTGATTCTGAAGCGGATGCACTTGTGCTCAAGGGTTATTACATCCGCGATCAGCACACCGTCACCCTGACCAAGGGTACGGGTATTGATTCCGTCAGCGGCGACGACACCTATTACTACGGTGAAGAAATCACCGTCAATGCCGTTGTTTCCAAGGGTTACACATGGAAGAACTGGACGGCAGGCGAAACGATTAAATCTGCCGAACAGGCTTACACCATCACCATCGGCACAGCGGATATCGCTCTGACCGCCAATGCAACGCTGAATACCTATACCATCAGATACAGCGGTCTGGATCAGTACACCACTGTGGAAGAAAATCCGACCTCTTACAATGTCCACAGCGAAGAAATCACACTCAACAATCCTGTAAAGGACGGCTACACCTTCACCGGCTGGACGGGTACGGATCTTGCCGGTAACACCATGGAAGTGAAGATCGAAAAAGGTTCCGTGGGCGACCGCGAATATGTTGCAAACTGGAACATCATTACCTACACACTCACCTATGATCTCGCAGAAGGCACTCTGGCTGAGGGTGAGAGCATCCCTGCAACCTACAATGTCGAAACCAAGGTCACACTGCCGACTCCCACCCGTGTCGGTTACACCTTCGCAGGCTGGTCTGACGGCACAAACACCGCAATAAGCGTTGTCCTTGACGGCGAAATCGGTGACCGCCATTACACCGCAACCTGGACGGCAAACAGCAACACCAAGTACACCGTCAACCATTATCAGATGAATCTTGACGGCACTTACAACGAAACGGCAACCGCAACGGTTGTGTTCTCTGACGGTGTTTCCGACGGTTCTGTCACACCTGCTGTCAACGCTTACGAAGGCTTCACTTCTCCCGATGCACAGACCGTCAAGGTAGAACCCGACGGCAGTACGGTCGTGAAGTACTACTACGTACGCAATCAGTACACGCTGACCTACGTCATTGCCGGCAGTGCAGACGTTGTCAACACCTACTACTACGGCGCAACACTCCCCGAAGCACCCACGGCAACACGCGACGGCTATACCTTCAGCGGCTGGAATGCAGAGATTCCTGCAAAAATGCCTGCACACGACGTTGAAATCACCGCTTTGTGGAACACCGTTGCCTACACCGTATCCTTCAACGCAAACGGCGGCAACGAAATGGCTGCAACCGAATACAATGTTGAAACCGCAGTCACCCTGCCCAAGGCAGAAAGAACCGGCTATGATTTCGCAGGCTGGACCGTCACCAAGACCCAAGGCAACTGGGCTGACACCATTGCCGAAAACAACGCTGTACTCGAGGCAGGTCTGTGGGGCAATGTCACCCTGACCGCAAACTGGACGGCAAGACAGGATACCAAGTATGTTGTCAAGCATATGTTCATGAGTGTGGACGGACAGTCCTTTGTTGAAGATGAATCCGAGCGTGTTGAGGCAACCGGCACATCCGATTCCAAGGTAACACCTGCTGTTCTCAGTGTAACAGGCTTCACAAGTCCTGCTGCACAGGAAATCACCATTGCAGCCGACGGCAGCACCATTCTGGAATATAAGTACAAGCGTAATCAGTACACCCTGACATGGAAGATCAAGGGTTCTGCTGACGAAACACTGACTTACTACTATGATGCACCCGTCACCGCAAAGGCAGATCCCGTTCTGCCCGGTCACACCTTTACAAGTTGGAGCAGAGATATTCCCGCAACCATGCCTGCCGAACATATCGAAATCCTTGCAAACTTCGCTATTATCACCTATACCATTACCTATAATTACAACGGCGGAACAGTTGCTGCAGAAAACAAGACAGCATACACTGTTGAAACACCTGACTTCACGCTGACCAATCCCACAAAAGCCGGTTACACCTTTACCGGTTGGACGGGTACGGATAATGGCATGAGCATCACTGTCAAGCAGGGAAGCACCGGTGCCCGCAGCTATACTGCTACATGGGATGCAGATGAACAAGAGTGGTATGTTGATGTTTACTACATGGATATCTACGGCAAATACGCAGATACCCCCGACACAACCCTCACATTCAAAGCAGATACCGATACACCTGTTTCGTATGATCTTGCAGCTTCTCTGAAAGAAGGCTTTACGGCTGATGCCGCAAACAGCGTTGTCGGAGAAACCAAGGTTCTGCCCAACAACGGCTTGCGTTTGATTGCAAAGTACACCCGTAATCAGCACACCTTTACCTTCGATTCCGCAGGCGGCACAGCGGTTGCCGACATCACCGCTTTCTACGATGTTGCAATCACCAAGCCTGCCGATCCCACCAGAACGGGCTATACCTTCAACGGCTGGTCACAGACTGTTCCCGACAAGATGCCCGATACCGATATGCACTTCATCGCAACCTGGAATGCGGATGAATATGTTCTGACGCTCGATGAAAACGGCGGCACTGCTGTCGAAGACATCACCTACACCATCGAATCCACCGATGTTCTTCCCACCATCTCCAGAGCCGGTTATTTCTTCGAAGGCTGGAAGGTGATCACCGCAGGCGGCGCATGGGCACTTGCCGATGCAAACTATGCCGCAGGCACCGCACTCAAGGGCAAATACGGCTCTGCTGCACTTTCCGCACAGTGGACGACCGTTCAGTACACCCTCGAATTCAACACCACCCACGGCACGGTCGATCCCGCTTCCATCTCCTACACGGTTGAAGATACGAGCAATGTTCTTCCCACACCCGTACGTCCCGGCTACACCTTCACAGGCTGGAAAGTAACAGAAGTTTCTGACAATACCCAGAGTGCAGGCTACATCTATTGGGAAGTCGGCAAGACCTATGCTGCCGGCACCAAGCTGACCGATACCTACGGTAATGCGAAGTTCGAAGCACAGTGGCAGAAAAATACCTATAATGTCACTGCGAATGCCGCAAACATCACCTTTGCAGGTGCAACTACCGCTACGGTCGATGTGGATTACACCGCAACCCTGACACCGCACGCAGGCTACACCCTGCCCGACAGCATCACCGTCACCGTCGGTGGCAACGAAATCTTCGTCGGCACGGGCTACACCTACACGGTGAATGCAGACGGCACTGCAACACTCGAAATTGACGGCGCATATATCATCGGCGATGTGGAAATCAAGGTCGTTCGTGAGATCATTACCTACACCATCTCCTATGATTACGCAAATGCAACCGTCAAACCTGCCAACCCGACAACCTACGATGTCGAAACCGCAACCATCGACCTGATCGCTCCCGAACGCACAGGCTACACCTTCCTCGGCTGGACCGGCTCCAACGGTACAACGCCCGAAACAAAAGTCACCATTCCTGTCGGCACCACGGGCGACAAGAATTATGTTGCAAACTGGCAGGCAGATCCCAGAGCGTACACCGTCGAAATCTACTACATGACCACCGACGGCACCTACAACAGCACACCCGATAAGTCCTGGACAGTCGATTCTGTCACCGACGCACAGGTTTCTTACAACATCAACGATCCTGAAACCCTGCTGACCGGCTTCTCTGCAAACGAAAGCATCAGCACCCTCACAGGCACAGTGCCTGCAACCGGTGCACTGACCCTCGTTGCAAAGTATGACCGTAACAAGTACGCTCTGACCGTCAACGGTTGTGAGGGTATCACCGCTGCAACAGGCACGGTCGAATACTTCTACGACAAGGAAATCGTTGTTGATGCAACCGTTGCCATGGGTTACACATGGGTCGAATGGCAGTCTGCGAATGCAACCGTTCTTGCAGGCAGCACCGATAAGAAGTATGTATTCAACATGCCTGCTGCAGATGCAACCCTGACTGCTGTTGCAACGCTGGACACCTATGCAATCAGCTACGACCTTGCAAACGGCACATTGGCTGAGGGTGAAAGCAATCCTGCTTCCTACACCGTCACCACCGACACCTTCACCCTTGTCAACCCGACAAGAACAGGTTATGACTTCGTCGGCTGGACGGGTACAGACCTTGCAGCACCCACCAAGACCGTGACGATCGCAAATAACTCCACCACCGGTGACAAGTCTTACACCGCAAACTGGAAGGCAATCGAATACACCGTCACCTACAACCTTGCAGGCGGTACCGCACAGGGCAGCAACCACACTGTTTATACCATTGAAACGGCTGCACAGGTGCTCACCGCACCCGTCAAGACCGGCTATACCTTCACAGGCTGGACCGGCTCCAACGGTACAACTCCCGACAAGAATGTCACCATCGCAGGCGGCAACATCGGTGATCTCAGCTTCACTGCAAACTGGTCGGCAGATGCCCATACCTACACTGTCGAATATCGCACAATGACCACCGAGGGTGTCTATGCCGAAAAGGCAGACAAGATCGAAACCATCGATTCTTACACCGATGCAAAGGTTACTGTCAATGTAACACCCGATAAGGGCTTCTACATTGCAGACTCAAGCATTCTCAGCGGTACGGTCACGCATGACGACAAGCTTGTGTTGAAGGTCTACATCGGCCGTGAGCAGTACAATGTAAACCTCATCGATGGCGGTGACGGCATTGCATCCGTCAATACCAACACCACCCTTGTTTACTTCGATGCTCCCGTTGAGGTGCATGCAGTTGTTGAAACCGGCTACACCTTCGAAGAGTGGACATCCGCAGAGGAAGGCGTTCTTGCAGGCAGCGAAAGCAATCCTTATGCATTCAATATGCCTGCAGGCGATGTCACCCTCACTGCAACCGCTACCCTGAATGAATACACGATTAACTATGTCATGAACGGCGGCACCAACAATACCGCAAACCCGGACACCTACACCGTTCTTGATTCCGTCACTGTCAAGCAGCCCACAAGACTCGGTTATACCTTTACAGACTGGACCGGCTCTTACAACGGAAAGAATGTTTACATTCCTGCCGGCTCCACAGGCAACATCACCCTGACCGCAAACTGGAGCATCAACACTTACACTGTCACCTACAATCTTGACGGCGGCAGTGTGGACGGCACCAACCCCGAAACCTACACCGTGCATGACAGCTTCACACTCATCAATCCCACCAAGGTCGGTTATGACTTTGCGGGCTGGACCGGCTCCGTTGCAGGTGAAAATGTCACCATTCCGGAAAACACCACCGGTAACCTGACCTTCACTGCAAACTGGACGGCAAGAACCGACACGAAGTATACGGTCAACTTCTATATTGAAAGTGTAAACGGCGACAATACCTACATCCTGAGTGATGACGGTTATGTCAAGGAATACACCTCCGATAAAGAAATTACCGTAGGTGCACCTGTACGTACGGGATTCACAACACCGGTTGCACAGACCAAGAAGAATGCTGCAGACGGTACGACCGTATTTAACTTCTACTACGAGCGTAATGTTTATACCTACACCTACAAGGCAATCGGCTATGAGGATGCTGTCTACAACTACTATTACGAGCATCCCATTGCAAAGCATGCAGATCCTGTAAGAACCGGTTATACCTTTGAAGGTTGGAATCCGACCGTAGTATCCGTAATGCCTGCTCACGATGTGGTCAGTGTTGCACAGTGGAAGGCTGTTACCTACACCATCGGTTATGAACTGAATGACGGTACGGACGGCGGCAATCCGACAAGCTACACCATCGAAAACGGTTACACGCTGAAGAATCCCACCAGAGTCGGCTATGACTTTGTGGGATGGACGGGTACAGATCTGGATGAAATGACCATGCTTGTCACCGTAACAGCAGGTGCCACGGGCAACCGTTCCTATACTGCAAACTGGCAGCCCACCGTTTACACCATCAGCTATGACCTGGATGGCGGTACGGACGGCGGTGTGAACCCGATCTCCTATACCATTGAAGATACAGTCACCCTTGTCAATCCCACAAAGCCCGGTTATCGCTTCAGCGGATGGACGGGTACGGGCATCTACAACACAAGCCAGTATGTATCGTTCAGTAAGGGTACCGGCAACCGTGCATACACTGCACGCTGGATTGTTGCCAACGACACACCGTACACGGTTGAACACTATCAGCAGGATATCGGTTCGAATACCTACACCCTGTTTGAAACAGACAACCTGACCGGTACCACCCTCACAAACATTGCACCGAAGGTCAAGACATATCCCGGCTTTACATCTCCTGCAACCAAGACGGATATCATCAATGCAGACGGTACGACGGTTGTGAAGTATTATTACACAAGAAACAACTACACCATCTACTTCAATTCCAACGGTGGTACGGATGTTGCTTCGCAGACCTATGCATTCGGTCAGACCGTGGTTGCACCTCCTGCACCCTCTTTCAGCGGTTACAGCTTTGCAGGATGGACACCTGCACTGCCCGAAACCATGACCGCAGGCAACCTGTATGTCACGGCTTCCTGGCAAGCCAACACCGATACACCCTACACGGTTTACCACTACTATCAGGATGTTGACTGCATCAGCTATCCCGATGAACTGATGGTCACCGAATACTGCCACGGTGAAACGGGTGCTACCGTTGAAGTCGCAACCCGTGACATGGAAGGCTTCACCTCTCCTGCAAAACGCAGCATCGTCATTGCAGCCGACGGCAGCAGAACGGTACGTTATTACTACACCAGAAATACCTATACCGTCACCTTCGTTGATCACAATGACAACATCCTTGATCTGCAGAGCGTTGTTTACGGACTTCCTGCAACACCGCCTGCACTCGAAGACAGAGCACCCGATGCAGACGGCCACTACACCTTCATCGGTTGGTCTGAGGATGTAAGCTTCATCCATGGCTACACCACCATCAAGGCCATGTACGAGGTCGAAGCACATGATCCGGGTGAAGAGGCTGACTGTACAAACGCATTGATCTGTACCGTCTGCGGATATGAAATCGCACCTGCAAACGGACATATGCCTGTTGTGCAGACACCGGCTGTTGAACCCACCTGTACCACAGGCGGTAACACCGCTGACAGCGTTTGTTCGGTCTGCGGCGAGGTTCTCTCCAGATATCAGAAATTGCCGGCTCTCGGTCACGAAATCGGCTCCTGGTATGTTGATGTTCCTGCAACCGACACCGAAACAGGTGTTCTCAAGCGTGTCTGTTCGAGATGCGATTGGTTTGAAACATACGAAATTCCCGTTCTGTCCGATACACCCGTTGTGTCCATTGACATCACAACTGCCGGTTCGCAGGCTTATGTCGGTACAACCTATCAGCTTGTTACCAACATCAAACCTGCCAATGCAGGCAATAAACAGGTCATTTGGGAATCCTCTGACCCGAGCATTGCTTCTGTCACGGCAGACGGCTACATCGTATCCCACAAACCCGGTGAGGTCACCTTCACAGTCACCACGCTTGACGGCCTGAAGACAGACTCCATCACTATCAATTTCTATTATTCGGCAGATTACTATACGCTCCTTGTAGTGGATCTGTTTGCCTGCAACATCTCTCTGGACGGTATGCTCATTGAAGATGCCATGGGCAAGGCAATCCGTGTCAAGGCAGGCAGCACGCTTGCATTCACCATCGATCCTACCACGCAAGCATATCTGGATCAGGGCGGATATATCTTCACCGCCAACGGCAGCAATGTCGCTCCGGATGCTAACGGTGTATATTACATCTACAACGTACACGAAAACATCGAAATCACGGCTCTGCCTGCAATCGGCAAACCCGAATTTGACGATGACCAGCAGTACGATACCGACGAAGTACCCGAAAAGAGCATCTTTGCAAAGCTCATTGCATTCTTCGAACGCATTGCCGAGTGGTTCAGAAATCTGTTCAAATAAACAACGCAAAAACACCGCCGACCCGAACAGTCGGCGGTGTTTTCTTGCTTTATAGGAAACTGCATTTCCATAGGATATAATCCGAACGTTTTGATTGTAAAGGGGACAGGAGCAGACCGCAATAATGATATACGCCCCTTTGGTGCGAATGATATATTTGATTGCACAAATATGTCGGATGCGTTGTTCCCGGAAAATGAAAAATGGCTCTTCACGGAAATGTGGGGGATTTTGTAACAGATAAATTATGGTTTACAGCACAAAGTGGGAGACCCCACCAACCCCTTGTCGCCCCTGAAAGGGGAGATGTCTGCGGAACGCAGACAGAGGGGTTCAGGCGGTTAT
>JAZNGB010000023.1:0-18755 GCA_045576275.1 Acutalibacteraceae bacterium | reverse complement strand
TGAGTTCATCGCCATCGATATGCTTTGTCCGGCATTTCTCGGAGCGATGTCAAGGGTGACGGACGGACTTGTGCATTCTCACATTTTTCAGGTCTAATATTTTGATTTATGTGTCCAATTTTTGTTGACAAGTGCACTGACGATTTTCGCTCCGCGAACGGGAACTCCCTCGTCACTTCGTGACACTCCCTCTAAAAGAGGGAATTACCCTAACAGGGGAATCCCCTTTCAGGGGCGACAAGGGGGATTGAGGAGCAACAAAGAAAGAGAGCACTAAACCGCAATGTATCATCCAATCCGCAATCTCTCAACACCCCGTTTTCCGGCAGCAAAAAGCATCAAAAAAAACATTGACAGCACCGTACATATTTGATAAAATAAAAACACAAGCAACCGAAAGGAGTTTTTTATCATGCAAAAACTAACATCGATGCTGTTATGCATTTTCTTACTTGCAAGCCTTTTTGTGCCGGTCTGCACCGCACAGGCAGCCGCATTGCCGACCGCCGCAGAAAATCCCCCGACCGCAGAAGAGCAAGCCGCACTGCACGAACTTTTCATAAACAACAAACCGCAGCCCACCTTGCAACCGGAAACTGCGGACAAGCCTGCGGATGACGGTACAGGTCGTCGCATTGTAAGCTCCGAAATCGTTGAAAAGCAGTTCTGTGCCGACGCGTCCGAACTGACCGAGCTTGTCGGTGCTTCCATGACGCAGCAGCTTCGCACTGTCTTATACAATGCAATCATGCAGGCAAAAACCGAAGTGGATCTCTCTGCCTACAACCTGACATATTCCAAAGCATTATCTGTTGCCGTCTTAAACATGATTTCCACCGAGTTTTTTGAAGCTTTGCACTTCAAGGCTTTTGCGTTCAACTTTTACACAGATGACTATTCCATTGTCAGCATAGAATTCGCATACGACTGCACAAAAACGGAGTTTGAGCAGAAACTGCGTGCTGCAAAGGCGGCAGCACAATCCCTGGTGAGCGGTATTCAGGGCAACACAAACCTGACCGACGTGCAGAAAGCATTGTTGCTGCACGACCGCCTTGTCTTGCATTGCGAATACGGCGATGTCAATGCCGATACGAAACTGACATCCAATATGTATGCCGCCCTGGTACTGCGAACACCCGTCTGCCAGGGATATGCCGAAGCATATGCATACCTGCTCAAATGTGTCGGCATCCGCAGCGAAATTGCATCATCCAAAACTCTGAATCATGCGTGGAATATCGTTTATATTGATAACAAACCTTATCATGTCGATGTTACATGGGACGATCCGACCCGCGACGTCAGCGGTCGGGTGTATCACTATAATTTCCTCGTTTCAACCGACGAACTGCGCAACGGTGATGAGCCCCACATTGCCTATGATTACCCCGACTCCCCCACGGACACGACCTATGACGATTATTTCTGGGAAGAGTCCGAAACTGCATTCGTGCTGCTGAACAACGAAGTGTATTACATTAACACTGTCAACGCCACCCTCAATCGTATGTCCGACCACGCAACCATCTGTTCCGTCAAAAACTATTGGTGGCTGAATACGGAAGGGCATTATCTGATCGGCAACAGGGCCCGTCTGGGTGTGGTCAACAACACGTTGTTTGTCTCCATGTCAAATGCCCTGTACACCGTCAACCTCGAAACCGGCAGCATTCTCCCGAAATATGTACCGAATCTGGTTATCAATGGGAATGAATTTTACTGCATTTACGGTTTTTATCATGCCAACGGTGTGTTCACTTTTGACTTTGTACGGCTCAACAACGACGAATATGAATTTGCCCGCACCACGGAAATTTACAAACGCGGCACTTCCTTTGTCCTCGGTGATGTAGACGGCACCGAAACCGTCAGTGCATCCGATGCAAGACTCGTACTGCGTGCTGCGGTCGGTCTTGACAGTTTCACGATTGAACAGAACACCGCTGCCGACCTCGATTTCGACGGCACCGTTTCTTCTTCCGATGCAAGACTCGTGCTGCGGTATTCCGTAGCTCTTGAAAGCTTCACCTACGACCCGACACAGCCCGACGAGCCCGATGTGCCGATCACGCCCGAACCTGAACCCGAACCGCACAAGCACAATTATGTTGATTATTATTGCAGCGGTTGTGCCTCGTTCCAGCCGGGCAAATTCCGTGATTTCCTCATTGCATATATTCTCGATAACTACACCTACACAACGGACGATCTCTATTACGTCAACCTCACATACGAAGCCTATGACGAAAACAACAACCTGTTTGAATATTACACTTCCTACGTCTACGATGCGCAGTCCGAAACCGCATATCTGATGTACAGTTCGTATGCGGACGGTATTTTCTTCTCCAACATTCTCATGCTGCCTGCTGACGGAGAGAGCTCTACCGACGGTGCATTCATCGTGGAGGACGCAGCAACAGAAGAAACCATATATTATGCCGAATACATCTGCCCGAACGCAAACTTCGTCGAGGGCATCAGCATAAAACTCACCTACACCGAGGGAGAACAGTACGACCCTGCCACGATTTCTTCCCTGATCAGCGACTGCACCTACCTTTCGGTGCTGCTGCTGTATAATCACATGCAGGACCTCGGCTACAACGTCACCCCCACCGACCTCGGCTTCCCCATGATCCTCGACTGATAAACAATCAGAATCACATAACAAAAAAGGACGGCCGAATTGATGCAAAAGCAGTCAACCATGGCCGTCCTTGATTATGCTGAAATACAATACCTGTTTATTGATTTTTTGCTTTGATAACAACTGCCTGCCCTGCTTTCAGGTCAAGGCAGATTTTTTTGTCCGCAACGGAAACATCACCGATGTATTCATTTCCGTCAGCCGTAATGTTATATACATCTGCCTGCACAAAATCGGCATCCGGAACATTCCACATACCGTTTCTGCCGTTTTCGGAATAGGCAACAAAGGTCTTGTTATCCTCTGTCAGCGGCAGAATAACGTCATTTTCTGTTTTCAGAACCATATCGTTTTTGGCAATTGAGCGATCCGCAGCACGGGACACAACCCCGTCAGAAAAGAATACGGTATATTTTTTTTCATATTCGGCATCGGGATTTTCCGTATAAGAAAGTCGCTTATAGCGGTTCAGATACACATACGGCAGATGATATGTGCAAAATTCTTTTATGAATGCAGGTGCCCATTTTTCGGCATCCGTCCCGTATTTCATCCATATATCCTCACCGTGCATGGTGCCGTAGAACACGGGCATCTGTGCCTTGTCATTCAGGTGTCCGCTGTAAAGTGCAGGCGGAACGTCAATACATTCCTGCATACTCACCTGACTTGTCCACCATGTTGCCGGAATTCTTCCGAGGGTACGCATGGGAACACTTTCCCACGGAATTTCCGTCATGTCCTCCCCTGCAGCTGCATACATTTTGCGGTTCGGATGCGTAACGGATTCGTTGCGGAAATGTGCTTCTCTGTAGGTGTATTCGCTGGTGACCTCAATACCCTTTTCATAGATATAATCAAGAATTGCGTTTCTTGCTTCGTCCTGCTCTTCGAGGTAGGTTTTGGGTTGCAGGCTTTCGGCAATACACAGATTGTCAAGGTGAACGGTACCGGCTTCAGCAGCAGGAATCACCGCAAGAAAACGGTCAAACAATCGCTTGAAAATGCCGCTTTCCCAAAGCTGTTTATAGGATGTTTTGTAGCAGTTGCGGTTATTCAGAGTCTGCAGCACCGCAGGCTTGCCGTTGATGTCATTGCAAAGGGCATTCGCTGCTGCAAGCTCGTGAAAAATACCGTCTTCCCTGACTGCATCGGAGATATTGATGTGGACGCTGATCACGGTATTGTACTTTTTTGCTTCTTCATACAGCCACAAAAAACTGTCTCTTGCGGTTGCATCGCAGTCACGTTTGAGATATTCGTTGAAAGTGTCCATTTCGGGCCAGCAATCATCATGGCCGAGTCCCTGCCAGCCGACAAGATAAATAATCTTCTGAATCCCCTGCGTGATATGGTCCACAGCCTTGACAATTTCAAGAGCCTGTTCAAAAGTGATACGCACATCCGATCGATTGTTGTCGAAATCAGGAGTCGCCAGAAACATCTTCATCCATAATGTTTTGGAATAATCATAATTGAACCTGTAAGCCATAACAACACCTCTTCTTTTTTTGTTTTCTGATTTTTATTGTACCCCACAGCTTTTGCATTGTCAACAAAAAACCAAACCGCAGAATCCAAAATGCCAATCCGAGAATCATAAAAAGCCAATCACAGAATTACAAAAAAACGATCATCACGCAAACTCGCCATCATCTCAAAAACAACAAGAGTCCCATCAAAAGGACTGCCCGCAACGCGACGGACAGTCCTTTTTCAGTTGTTATTCAGTTATTGTTGCAAGCGGTTGCGCATCGTTATTGCAGCGTTTCCGGCCCCACTGCGGCACGCAAAATGAGTCGATCAGTCGCTTCGAGGTTGCCGTTTTTGTCAACGGGGACAGGTGTCCATGCAAGGGATGTATCTGCAAGACGGAACGCTTTTTCATATATTACTCGCACTCTCTTTGATTAGTCACCCAATCGAAGAAAAAGACCGCCATTCCGTCGGAACAACAGTCTTTTCCTTTGCGTATGCACATTCGCATACCTTGTGTGGCGCATGTGAGATTGCGTTTTGAACATATTTCATTCACGGGAATTTCCCCGTAAAAACAAGAAAACGGCTTCGCCGTAACGCGGCGACTGTTTTCGATTCGTCCATCTCCGAGCACGTGAAGTGTGCGTTCGGAGGGACATACAGTATTTTTTACTTTATAGAAACGCAGTTTCCTATAAAGTAAAAAAGTGCGCAGCCGAAGCCACGCACAAAAAACGCATAGCTCCGCTGACGCGACTCAGTTGATTACTTTGAACAAAAATTCAAGCAAGCAAAAAAGAGCATGCATTTTTTACTGAAATGTAAAAAATGCCGCTTGTATTTTTGTTCAACACAAAAGTATTTAACTGAGTCGCATCTTTACTTTATCACCGAAGCACAAAAAATGCAATAGTTTTTGTGCACTTCGGTTGCTTATTTTTTCTTTCGTTTGCCCGCTTTGTTTTTCGTCCCCTGTCCGTCCGTGCGGTTGCCGTTTGGCATTGGTCAAAAAAATCATATTTTCCTGTAATTTTTTCTTGCACTCTGTTTTTTTTGGGTGTATAATACCTCTATTCAAAAGAAATATGTCTATCCGTGTCGGCGGCAAGGGGCAATCATTGCCGTCCTGTGTCTGTCGGCACGCGCGTTTTTATACGCGTTTTTTCATTCGTTTAAAAATTTTCATTATACAGGAGGAATTTTCATGAGCAACAATCTCCGTCCCGAAACCATGACCCGCATCACCACCCCCGAACTTGCCGCACAGTTCATCGACGAACAGGTCGCAGCTGTCCGTGCGCAGGTTGGTGACAAGAAGGTGCTTCTTGCACTCTCCGGCGGTGTTGACAGCTCCGTTGTTGCCGCACTGCTCATCAAGGCCATCGGCAAGCAGCTCGTCTGCGTGCACGTCAACCACGGTCTGATGCGTAAAGGCGAAAGCGAAAACGTAATCGAAGTTTTCAAAAACGGCCTGGATGCAAACCTCGTTTACATCGATGCGACCGACCGTTTCCTTGACCTGCTTGCAGGTGTCTCCGACCCCGAAAAGAAGAGAAAGACCATCGGTGCCGAGTTCATCAAAGTCTTCGACGAAGAAGCCGCCAAGCTCGACGGCATCAGCTTCCTTGCCCAGGGCACCATTTATCCCGATATCCTCGAAAGCATCAAGCAGGCGGAAGGCAAAAAAGCCGTCAAGTCCCACCACAATGTCGGCGGCCTGCCCGAAGAAATGGCTATGGAGCTCGTTGAGCCCATCAAGCTGCTGTTCAAGGACGAAGTCCGTGTCGTCGGTGAAGCCCTCGGCCTGCCGAACGCAATGGTTTACCGTCAGCCGTTCCCCGGCCCCGGCCTTGGTGTCCGTTGCCTCGGTGCCATCACCCGTGACCGCCTGCACGCACTCCGCGAAGCAGATGCAATCCTGCGTGAAGAATTCGACAACGCAGGTCTCGCCGGCAAGGTCTGGCAGTACTTTATCGCCGTGCCCGACATCAAGAGCGTCGGCGTCAAGGACGACAGCCGTTATGAGGGTTGGCCGGCTATCATCCGCGCCGTCAACACCACCGATGCCATGACCGCCACCATCGAAGAAGTCCCCTATGCCGTCCTGCACAAAATCACCGCACGCATCACCGCCGAAGTCCCCGGCATCAACCGTGTCCTCTTCGACCTCACCCCCAAGCCCACCGGCACCATTGAGTGGGAATAAAGACCACAACCCCCGAGAAGCCCGATACCAAAGGCTTCCCGGGGTTTTTCATTTCCCCCTGCGTACTACGAGCGTACTACTCGTTTTGAATGCGGGTTTTGGTGGGGGATTTGTCCGGATTGTTCTGTGAGTTGTCTGATGAACACCACATAATCACATTCAACGCAGGCGAAAACAAAACAATAAGAAAAAAGTCTCCAGAGGTTTCTCTAAAGACTTTTTTGAAAGAAATATATTTTATAATTTCTCTATACTAATTATCCACATAGCTTTCAATACAATGGGTTGACAAAAAATTAGAATCTATTTTTTACAATTTTTATGCTCGCTTTTGCCGCCTTTATAATTGGTTCTCTATATTTGATTATTGCTCCAACTCCGACAACAGCGGCTGCTGCTCCAATAGACCCATAGGTGTTTTTACAATCAGGACAAAGATATTTGTCATCTGCTGAAGGCAATTGTCTCTTGCAAATGCGGCATTTTCTTTCCTTTTGTTTTTTCTCTTTCTCTTTCTCTTCAACAGGAACTTCCTCTATGACAATTTTTCCGTCGACAGGAGATTCAACCTCTACAACGGGTTCGTATTTAACTGTTATTGGTTTCTTTTGCATCAATGACATCCTCCGCGGTTATGAGATATAACTCGTCAATTTTGTTTTCTTCAAGCATAAGGAAAGGTTCGATATCTGTTCCTAACCCATTCCACATTTTAGCCACATTATGTGGGCATGACCCTTGAATCAATTGCAAAAAAGATTTCTTACTATGTCCGATTTTCGTATATGCAAAATCGGACATAAAGACCTTGAATTTTTCGAGTTCAAGTTTTGCAAGTTCAGAAGCATCTTGATAATCAAATACCTGCATCTGCAGCCCAATAAATTTTGTAGCATTCTGCAAATCTTCGGCTACGATATTTATGTACTTATATATAGTTGATCGTTGTTGAAAAATTGGAAACCTTGTTAACTTATAAATATTCTTTTTAAGCGTAATCATATCGGCATAAATTGCATTGATTGCAGATGTAAGACTTGCAACGGCAGAATCAAGATATCGTTTTCTTTCCTCAATAGAAGGGGTTTCCTGTGCTCTTGCAATAGCATCACGGGCATTAAAAAATGGAATAAAAATATTTTGATTTCGAGCTGTGTCAATCTGATAATTCTGTAATTCTTCAATAATACCGAGCTTTTTGTTTATCTGCCTTAACTGTGCTTGCTCTGAAAGATTCCGAATGGAATCGGCTGTTTCGGCAGGGTTCATTATTTTTTTAAGGGTGATGTCTTTAATGCGTACACCATTTTCATCAAGGATAACAGCCCTGAAATTATCCTCTACTTGACGGGATTCGCCAATAGTGTAAATGCCTTTTTTCAGTTTGCGAAGTATATCTGCAGGAAGGCTGTCAAAATCGGGTACAAAAATATTTTTTCCCTTGACGAAAATATCTGCAAAACTCAAAGCTTCATTTATAATTCCTATATCAATTGCCGGGATAATATCGACAATTTCAGAAAATGAATAAGAAGCTACTTTGGTAGATAAGTGACGAATATAACCGTCAAAAAAATTACTCAATTTTTCGATGTCGTAGCTGTGCTTGTCATCTTCCGTAGTCAAAATTGACAACTGACGATTATCGTCTACCATAATTCCACCTCTTTTTTGCTTTCTAATATGAATGATAGCATAAAATGCAAACAAAAGCAAGGTGAGTTATTGAGAGATGCGTTGATTTTTACCTTTCTGCAAACTTGTTTGTCGCGTACGCGACTGACAAGTTCAGAGGAAGTCAAATTTTGTATGCATATTGACAAACTATCGTTGCAACGATACAAGGGAGATTGGGCGAGAATTGCACTTTAAACAACAGTCCCTTTTTTACCTTCCCCTCAACATTGACTTTCTCTCGGTTTCCGCCTATAATATTTTTATCAACCAACGGAGGGATTTGTTATGCAGGAAATTCGTTTTTCGGAAATTGACCGCTTGCAAGGGCCGCCGGAAATTTGCAAATCGGGCATCATTTCGGCCTGCGGCGGAGAGTGCTCGGTCTTTGTGTGGCAGGGCAGGCTCATGCGGCTGGAAAACCAATGGGACGGCTTCGGTGACATTGCGTGGCCCTGTGCCGTTGTGCGTGATTATTTAACCAATGAGCCCTTTGCCCCCTTCGGCAGCGAGGGTGCAAAGTTTTATTCCTGCTATTGCGAAAATGATTGCGTGTATGCCTTTGCCACGCAGGACAACACGGTTTTTTGCTTCACCTCGCGTGATCTGATTCACTGGGATCAGTCCGTGGCGGTTGTGTTTCCGGATAATTTCCGCCTGTTCAACACCGCCGTGTGCAAGGGGGACGACTGCTATATGATGGCGGTCGAGGCATCCGCCGCCGATGATGAAAACGGCAACTTCAATGCCGCACCCAACCCGTATATCGGCACCTGCTTCACCGAATTTTTTGCAAAATCAGCCGACCTGCAAAGCTGGGAGCTGCTGCCCTTTGAGCAGGGCTACACCAAGGACCGCTACAACGCCTGCCCGGCTCTGCACTATGCCGACGGCTATTATTACATGATCTGCCTCGAGGAGCTGCCCTGCTGGCGGTTTGCACCTTACATCTATCGCACAGCCGATTTTGATACGTGGGAAATCGGATTTTATAACCCCTTGTTTACGCCAAGTGAAGAAGACCTGCACCCGAAAGCAGGCGTGATACTCACCGAAGAACAGCAGGATGAACAGTTCCGCCATCTCAATACCAACAACAGCGATGTGGACCTGTGCGAGTTCAACGGCAAGACCTACATTGTTTATTGCAGCGGCAATCAGGGTGTCACCTGGGGTGGCTGTACCTGCGAAGCGGTTTTCGATGGTCCGCTGAACGAATTCCTGCAAGCAAATTTCAGATAATCGTAAAGGGAGTTGAATGTATGAACAACATCTGTGTGAATAAAAATGAAATCCTGCTCAGCCGAAAAGGGGAGCTTGTGCGTGTGACGGCCTGCGGTGAAAATGCCATCCGTTTTCAGAGCTTCCCCGACTGTAAATTTGTTGACGAAAATTATTCCCTGATGCCGCAAGAGGTCGATTGCGTGATTGAAAACAACGAGCACTGGGCGACCGTGACCTGCGGCAAGCTCAGGTGCATGGTCGGCACAAGCGGACGGGTGGTTTTTTACATAGACGGCAAGGAAATTCTGACCGAAAAGCCGGAACTGACCTTCGAGGATGGCTACCGTCATTACGAAAACAAGGGCAGCGGTCTGTGGTCGGCAAGGGTGACCTTTCATCCGCATGACGGCGAGCACTTTTTCGGCATGGGGCACAGCTGGGACAATGATTTTGACCTCAAAGGCTCCACAATCGATATCCGCAACGTCAACGCAAAATGCACCATACCCTATGTTTATTCCTCGCTCGGCTATGGTTTTTTGTGGAATGTACCCTCGACGGGGCTTTGCGAGCTGACAAAAAACAGAACCCGTTGGAGCAGCGATTGCTGCCACGGCATTGACTATGTTGTGCTTGCAGGGAATCCTAAAGAAACGAGCAAGACCTTGGCTGACCTGACGGGTTATGCACCCAAAATGCCCGATTGGGCAACAGGCTTCTGGCAGAGCAGGCTTCGTTACGAAACGCAGGAGGAGCTGCTTGCCGTTGCAAGAAAATACAAGGAACTCGACATTCCGCTTTCGGTTATCATCTGCGATTATTTCCATTGGACCGAGCAGGGGGACTACAAATTCGACCCGAAATACTGGCCCGATGTGAAAGCCATGACGGACGAGCTGCACGAAATGGGAACAAAGCTGGCGGTTTCCGTCTGGCCGACCATCAACGAGCGAAGCGAAAACTATTGGCATATGCTCGACCGCAATATGCTCATGCGTACGGTTTTCGGTTCGGACAGGGTGTTCAATTTCTACGGCTGGCAGGCTGAAATTGATGTGACCAACCCCGACACAAGGGACTTTGTGTGGACGAAACTCAAGGAAAATTATATTGATAAGGGTGTGGATGCGCTGTGGTTTGACGAAGCAGAGCCCGAAATCCACCCCGAACAGTTCGACAATCTCATCTGGCACAAAGGCAGAGCCGACAAGGTGGCATTGCTCTATCCTTACTATTACTCCAAAATGGCTTATGACGGCTTCAAGTCCATGGGCAGGGATGACATTATCACGCTGACCCGTTGCGGTTATTTCGGCAGTCAGAAATATGCGTCCCTTGTGTGGTCGGGCGATATTCCGTCCACCTTTGAGAGCCTTTCCCATCAGGTGAAAGCAGGTCTGAACATGGCGATGTGCGGTATTCCTTGGTGGAATACGGACATCGGCGGCTTCTACGGTGCGGACATTGAAAGCGATGACTTCCGTGAGCTTATTGTGCGTTGGTTCCAGTTCGGTCTGTTCTGCCCCGTGATGCGTTTGCACGGCTCACGCTGCCGCCACCACGAGCCGACACCGGGTCTGTTGGAGCCGAGCGGTGATCCCAATGAGATATGGAGCTTCGGGGAACGCAATTTTGAAATCCTCAAAGACCTGATTTTGCTTCGTGAAAAGCTGCGACCCTATATTCAGAAACAAGCAGACATTGCATCCGAAAAGGGATGGCCCATCATGCGACCCATGTTCTTTGAATATCCCGACGATGCCGTTTGCTACACCCTCGACAGTCAGTATTTCTTCGGGGATGATATCATCTTTGCACCGATTGTGAACAAAGGGCAGACCGAAAAGCAGGTTTATGTCCCCGACGGAGAGTGGATTCTGACCAGGGACAAAACCGTTTATACGAAAGGATCGCACACCATCCGTGCCGACATCGACGAATTCATCGCCCTCGTCCGCGCCGATGCAGATGTGCTGAGCTGCTTTTGATTGCGCATTTTTGCATCCTTAAATAAATTTTCAACATCACTTGAAAAATGAAAAAGTAAGTGCTATAATGAAACAAAATTGAATATGGATATGAAAGATACGGTTTGAAAAGTTGTTTGCTGAGTAGATGTAAAAGGGAATCCGGTTCGAATCCGGAGCAACCGCCATTACTGTATTTGACAAGAAGGGAACATGATTGCCATTGGAAATTTTTCTGAGAAGGCTTGTTCCCGAAGTGGCTCATGCCACTGCATCATAAGTCAGGATACCTGCCGTGTCTTTTAGGTTTAACACAACTTTGGTGAGAAGAGTGCAACCGATTTATCGCCCGTTTGGTCGGCTTTGAGGTTTGCATTCTTTTTTGTTTTCTTCAAAGGCGTGTTTTGACGAACCGAAAATCAGTTGTACTCTTTTAACCTTTACGGATTAAAAGAGTATTTTTTTGTTTTTAAGGTGATTGTTATGATCGCAGATAAGAAAAAGGAATATGCCGCGTTTCTTTTATGCCAAAAGGCAGAAGAGCTCGGCAGAGTGCCGAAAAAATCGGACTTTGCTCCGCTTGACATTTCGCACATCAAGGCATATCTCGGGCCGTGGCCGAGAGCTTTGGAATATGCAGGCCTCAAAGAGCCGAAACCGCAGGTGCAAAAACCGAAAAAGAGAAACGCAAGAAAAGCAAACACACAGCGTTTGACAAACACAAAAAAGGAAGAAAAAGAATGCAACACAGAAGAATAACAGAGGAATCCGCCATGAAAAAAATTGTATCTCTTTTTCTTGCAGTCCTGATACTCTTTTTTTCGTTCGGCACAGCAGTCCACGGTGCAGGACAAGCCTATACGGGGATCACTTCGGCTTCCACACCTTTCCTGCAGGCTTCATTGCTGTTCTCCAAAAAATTCGGCAGCAATTACAAGGCTGCCCCCACACCGATCGTTGCTGTGGACGATACCATTTTGTTTGTATCGGGAGTCAAACTTTATAAACTGAATGCAAAAACAGGGGAAGAAATCGCAAGCGTTAAAATGCAGGGCAGCACGCTTTATGCAACCGTTGCACCGCTTTATGCAGACGGAAAGGTTTTTGTGGCTCTGGATGACGGCATTGTGCAGGCTTTTGACTATAAAACCATGCAATCTCTTTGGGTATATACCGATGCTGTCGGCGGACAGGCAATTTCTCCCGTTACCTATGACAACGGCTATGTTTACACAGGCTTCTGGACAGATGAAACCGAATACGCAAACTATGTCTGCCTGCGTGCGGAAGATGAAAACACAGCAAATGAAACCGAGAGCAAAACGGCGGCTTGGACCTATCAATCACTCGGCGGCTTTTATTGGGCAGGCTGTTGTGTGACCGACAAATATGTTGTTGTCGGCACGGAAGACGGACAAAAAAACAGCGAGAACAATTCAAAAATCATCGCACTCAACAAGCATACGGGAAAAGAAGTATCAAGCATTCGGGTAAAAGGCGACATCCGTTCGTCTGTTACCTATGCAGCCGAAACAAAATCATATTATGTTTCAAGCAAGGCAGGGTATATTTATAAATTCAAAATGGATTCGTCCGGCATCTTAGGCTCTCTTGTAACCTATACGGCATCGGGTGCCGTAACGGCAACACCTGTGGTTTACGGCGGCAGACTGTATGCAGGCTGTCAGAACGGCACGGCAGGAAAATTTATTGTGCTGGATGCCGGTACTATGAAGGAAATTTACACCTGCGATATGCAGGGGTATCCGCAGGCTTCCATGCTTGTCGGCACGGGATACGAAAACGCAGGCGGCAAAATTTATATCTATGCGACATACAATGCAAAACCCGGCGGTATCACTGTTTTTGAGGACAGCCCGGTACAGACATATGCAGTGAAAACAGAGTTCTTTGTCCCCGCAAATGAGATGCAGCAGTACTGTATCAGTACCATTTCGGCAAGTGCAGACGGCACACTCTATTACAAAAACGATTCGGGATATATTTTTGCCGTAACAGAAGACAAAGCCGTGATCCGCTGCGTGTTTCAAAGAGTATTTGAAGCAATCAAAACCCTCCTTGCGGAAATTGTGACAGTATTCGGCAAGTTATAATAATGAACGAAAAAGAGGAATAAAAAATGCAGACAGGCTTCAAATCCGTTCATCCCGTCTCTGCTTTTGCATTTTATGTCTTTGCTTTTGTTTTAAGCATGACCGCCTCGCACCCGATTCTTTTGCTTGTCAGCCTTGTTACAGGACTTGTTTATGACCTGAAGCTTTCGGGCAAAAAAGCGGTCATGTTTTCAGTGAAGGTTCTTCTGCCGATGCTTTGCCTGATTACCCTTTTCAACGGCATATTCAGCCACTACGGTGTGACGGTACTGTTCAAGCTGCACAACGGGAACAACTTCACGCTGGAGGCATTGGTGTTTGGCATGATCTTTGCCATCCGCACAGCATCAGCTCTCGTGTGGCTCAACAGTTTTCATAAAATCATAACAAGCGACAAGTTTATTTTTCTGTTCGGCAGGCTGTCGCCCAGAACGGCTCTTGTGTTATCGATGGCACTTCGTTTTATCCCCCTGGTGCGTAAGCAGGCAGCGGAAATTGAAAAGGCGGAAAAAGGTGCAGGGAATCTGCCCTGCCGCAATGACTATGTCGGCAAAATCCGCCACGGAGCAAGACGACTTTCCGTTCTTATTTCATGGACGCTCGAAAAAGGCATCGACACTGCCGACTCCATGAAAGCAAGAGGATACTCTCTTGCCGGCAGAACATCGTATAACGGCTACAGATTTTCTCTCAAGGATGGTCTTCTTCTGGTTTTTTCAGTTGTGGCAGCAGGCTTGTTTTTCTTCATTACCTCGCAATACAAAGTGAGCTACAACCCTGTTATCAGCATCCCCGAACCCGACACCTTGTCTTTGCTCAGCATTTTGTTCATATCTTTTTTGCTTTTATTTCCAACATTATATGATTTACGGGAGGAAAGGAAATGGTCAATTTCAAAATAAATAATCTTTCCTTTGCCTATCCCGACAGCCAAACGCAGGCTCTCAAAAATGTGAGCCTTACGGTCAGACAGGGCGAGTTTATCGTCATCTGCGGCAAATCAGGCAGCGGCAAATCAACGCTTCTGCGTATGTTCAAGCCCAAATTGACACCGCACGGTGTTTTGCACGGTGAGCGTGTGTTCTTCGGAAAAGCGGAACAGGATTTTTCACACAGAAACTCTGCCGAAAAAATAGGTTTTCTGTTGCAAAACACCGAATACCAGACCGTGACCCACAGTGTCCGGACAGAGCTTGCATTCGGACTCGAAAACCTGGGTCTCGAAAGCAACAGCATCCGCCTGCGTATGGCAGAAATAGCGGCATGCTTTGCACTTGAAAACATCATCGACAAAAAAACAGATGCTCTTTCGGGCGGTCAGAAGCAGATGGTATGCCTTGCGAGTGTGCTGATGATGCATCCGGATGTAATCATCTTCGATGAGCCGACCGCACAGCTTGACCCCATGACAGCTGAAACGCTGCTGCATACAATCTATAAACTCAATAAAGAAAACGGCATTACCGTGATTCTGACCGAGCACCGTCTGCAGAATGTCATTCCCATGGCAGACAGAGTGATTGTGATGCATGACGGTGAAATAATTTCCGATTCCCCTCCCCGTCATATTGCAAAGCATCTTATATCCGAGAATGCGTTTGTTTCGGCTGCCGTGCCGACAGCAATGCGATTGCACACTGCTTTGCATCTCCCCTCTCCTGCACCGTTGCATGTTGCCGAAGGCAGACAAATGCTGTCCGCTCTTTTTTCGGAAAAACCTGCTTTCACACAACCTGCACAGCAAACGAAAAAAGCATCCGATGCACTTGCAATCGAAGTCAAAAACCTTTGGTTTGCTTATGACAAAAGCAGATATGTATTAAAGGGGCTTAACCTGAAAATAAAAAAAGGCTCCTTCTTTGCCCTGCTTGGTGCAAACGGAGCCGGCAAAACAACGGCCATTTCCTCCGTCAGCGGTCTTCTGCCCTGCAAGCAAGGCAAGATAAAACTTTTCGGTAAGAGCATCGAAAAATACAAGGAACAGGAGCTTTACGGAAAAGTCATCGGTGTGCTGCCGCAAAAATGCGAAAGCCTGTTCGGCGGCAACACGGTACGGGAAGATCTTGACCAGTCGCTTCGCAGATGCTTCCCAGACAAAAAAGAAAGAAAAGCACGTATTGAAACGCTTGCATCCTTTTGTGAGATCACAGAGCTGCTGGACAGACATCCTTATGATATCAGCGGTGGTGAACTGCAAAGAGCAGCCCTTTGTATGGTGTTGCTGAAGGAACCGCAGATTCTGTTTCTTGACGAGCCTACCAAGGGCATGGACAACCTTTTTAAAAGCCGCTTTGCAGCAAAAATGAAAGAACTGACTGACAACGGCATTACGGTTGTTATGGTTTCGCATGACACGGAATTTTGTGCCGCATACTGCGATGAATGTGCTCTTATGTTTGACGGTATGTGTGCCCTGCAGGAAGAAAGCCGTGCATTTTTTTCGCAGAATTTTTATTACACAACCGCCGCCAATAAAATTGCAAGGGAGTTTTTCCCTTGTGCGGTAACAGAAAGTCAGGTGCTCGAGCTTTGCAGAAAAAATCTCAAAAACTAAACGTTCTTTCTGTTGTATTGCTTTTGGTTTTGGCTCCCGTCATCATTTTTCTCTCTTTTCGTTTTTTTCAAAGCGGCAGCTATTACATTGCTGCGGTTGCCATCATTCTGCTCTCACTCATTCCTTTCTATGTTTTCTTTGAACAACGCAAGATAAAAACAAGTGAAATCGTAACGCTGGCTGTTATGGTGGCTCTTTGTGTGGCTGCCAGAGCCGTAATGGCATACATACCGCAAGTAAAACCAACGTGTGCACTTGTGATTGTCACCGCCATCGCATTCGGTCCGAATGTCGGCTTCTTAACGGGCAGCCTTGCCATGTTCGTTTCAAATTTCATTTTCGGACAAGGTATGTTCACACCGTTTCAGATGCTCGGCATGGGACTGACAGGCTTTTTCTGTGCACTTATTTTCCATAAAAAAGCATACGCAAACAACAGAATTGCCGTCAGCATCGTTGGTGGCATCCTCTGCTTTGTTGTGTATGGCTTCATCGTAGACAGTTGCTCGTTTTTTATGATGAGCACAGATTTTACCATTCAATCCGCACTGAAAATTTATCTGTCGGGCATGAGTTTTAACCTGATTCACGGGCTCACAACGGGCATTCTGTTGTTCTTTATCAATAAGCCCATGACTGACAAATTCAACCGATTAAGAATAAAATACGGCATATTTGCATTGGAGTAAAAAATGAAAAAGGTTCGCTTTTTAATATTTGTACTGCTGTTCATTTTGTCTTTTACTGCTTGCAGCAGCACCGCAGAAGAAGTCCCGACCACCACCGGAATCCCGACCACTGTCCCGACGACCTTGGTTGAAGACACGCTTGTTGCAGAAGAGCCTGCAACCATTGTTGCGGACACAACAATACCGGCAACAACGACAGTGGCAACAACGGATCTGCTGACGGATTTTGCTGCAACAACAGAGCCGACTACGGCTCCCACCACCGAACAAGCTACCACGCAAGAACCAACAAGTGCTCCGACCACACAAGAAGCCACCACGCAATCAACAACTGTCACTACCACTACCGAACCGACAGAGCCAATAACCATTCCGCCGACAACGCAGCCGACCACCCAACCGACCACTACACAACCGACCACCATTGCCCCGACAACCCAAATGCAGAATTACTGCACCGTCCGCATTGAATGCAATACAATTTATAACAACCTGGGCAAATTGAAAGACAGCAAAAAGAATTTTCTTCCGACAAGCGGTGTCATTCTGGACAATGTGCAGGTTGCACTCAGCGGTGGGGAGAGTGTTTTTGATGTCATCAAAAAAGCCTGTGCGGAAAATGTCTGCACCGATCACTGCAGCTATTGCCAATCGACAGGTGTGCAGCTTGAATATACTTACACACCTGCTTTCAACAATTACTACATTGAGGGAATCCATCAGATCTATGAAAAAGACTGCGGCACTCAATCCGGTTGGATGTACAGTGTAAACGGACAATTCCCCGATGTCGGCACAAGTGCCTATGCGGTATCGGAAGGCGATGTGATTGTCTTTTCCTTTACCTGCAATATGGGTGAGGATATAGGAAATTCATATTGATGTAAAATTTGTTTTTATAGTGCACGATAAAAACAAGCTTACATAAAAAGAATGAAAGGACTGAACAAAAATGAAAATGTTCAAAAAATCAATGAGCATCATGCTCGTCACGCTGATGCTCCTGGGCACCCTTGCACTGAGTGCATTTGCCGCAGATGCAACCGTTTCGCTGCGTATTGAAGGCATCGACAAGTGCCTTTTCTACGGCAATGTCACCGTTCCTGCCGATACTACCGCTCTCGATGTCATCAAGGCTGCTGATGAAGCAGACGAAAGCCTGACCGTAACCGTCGTTGACTCCGAGTACGGCGACTACATCACTGCCATCAACGGCATCGTTGCAGGCTCTTACACTACGATGATGTGGGACGGCTGGTCATACATGGTTGACGGCATTGCTCCTGATGTCGGTGTCAGTGCTTACACGGTTGAAGACGGTGATGTCATCGTTATGTACTACGGCGATCCGTGGAACACAGGCATGCAGTATCCCGTTGCACACACAGACAAGGTTGCTGACGGTGAAATCTCTTTCACAAGCATGGACACGGTTTACGATGAAAACTGGAATGCCGTAACCATGGAATGTGCCGTAACCGATTACGTTCTTCTTTGGGGTTACAACGGCAACACCGTAGAAATCACTCCCGATGCAGACGGCATCTGCAAGATTCCTTACAAATACCTTACAAGCGGTACACACACCGTACAGATTGAAAAGTACGATGCAAAAACCGGTCTGCCCACCGTCCTCAGATTTGCTCCCGATTTTTCTGTTGAAATCAGCTTCTTTGACGGCATCAAGGCCTTCTTCAAAATGATCATCGAATTCATCACCTCGATTTTCAATTGATTTTCTCAATCTGAATACATCCGTAAAAAGCCGGCTGCTCATCTGAACAGCCGGCTTTTTGCTATGATTTTTAATAATGCTTTCTGCCGCAGTCGCAGGCAGCATCGCCCCCGTCTGCCGAAACTGTGGTGCAAAAGGTTGCAAAAACTGCATTGTTTCAAAAATTAAAATGCGGAATGGTACACACCAAAGGCCTGACACCCATTGGAAATTCCACTGAGTCCAAATTAAAAAACGCCGGGGACGCAAATCCCCGGCAATTTTTATGGTTCTTTACGGAATGTTCGGGAGTGTTGTAACAAAAGCAACGGACAAATTATGGTTTGTTGAACAAACCGCAATAATGATATACGCCCCGTTGGGGCGCATGATATCACGACTTCGTCGTGATGATACCCGCTTTGCGGATGATATATTTGCGTTGCAAATATTGCGGAAGCTGTCGCTGTTCCGCTTCGCT
>JAZNGB010000022.1:0-19903 GCA_045576275.1 Acutalibacteraceae bacterium | reverse complement strand
TCTTGTGTGTACTTCATGGTAAACCTCCTGTTCACTATGATTGTATTCATGTCCAGTGGTGTTTTTTTTCTTGTTCTTTCATTATACACCATCTGTCCAAAAAAATACCCCCCTGTGTCCAATTTTAGTTTACCATTGCAAAGTCTGCTATTACCGCACAAAACCCCTCCGTCGGCTGCGCCGCCACCTCCCCTTTCAGGGGCGGCAAGGGATAAAGTGGGCGGATTGTGCAAAACGGCAAGTCAGCGACAAACCGTAATTTGTAATCACAAGTGCAGATACGCACAAAACCGCCCGTACGCAAAGGTACGGGCGGTCGGAGGACTATGTTTATTTCTTGAGATTTGCAAACAGTTTTACGTTGTCAAACGAGTAGGTGTATTTGCCGTCCTCGATACCGTGGACAATTTCAACAACCTTGTCGTTATACGGTGTGGGAACACCGAGCTTTTTACCGTAGGCACAGACAACACCGTTGATTGCATCAATTTCGCACTTTTTGCCCTTTTCAAGATCCTGCAGCATACTTGCCTTGAGCAGACGGTGCTTTTTGATGGCAAGCGGCAAAATCATAAATGCAAGCTTCTTTTTGACGGGGTTATTGTAATCAAGCAATTTTACGATATCTTTTCCCTGCACAGGCTCAATTGTCACCCCTGCCGCACGGGACACATCAATGCATTCCTTGATGATGTTCTGGCAGCAGACACGGGAATCCTTGCGTTCGGCAGCATCACCGAAAGTTCCGCCCATAACGGCAGACATACCGGAAAATGCGGAATTGATAAGCAACTTCGACCAACGTGCACCCATGAAATTGTCTTCCACAACGACGGTGCACATGCATTCCAGAATTTCCTTGACTTCGGCAAGCTTTTTGTCTTTTCTGCCGTCCATTCTGCCGAGACCGAAGGACAGAGAATCCGCTTCACTGGTCAGCTCCGCAACACCGGGATCTTTGAGCGTAGCACCCCATGCGACCGAACAACCCATAGTGCGACTCTCTCCGACCACTTCGCTGACGGACAATTCAGGCAGACCGTTCTGCATGGTACACACGACACCGTCATCTGCAAGATAGGGCAGCAAAAATTCCATGACTTCTTTATTGTAAAGCTGCTTGGTCATCAGGATAATAAGGTCGTATTTTCCTTCCATCTCTTCGGGAAGAAGTGCACTGACAGGCTGCAAAAAATCCACTGTACCTGTGATATGTGCACCCTTTTCTTTGAGTGCTGCAATGTGTGCTTTGTTGCGATTGATAAGGTCCACCTGCTTACCTGCCTTTGCGATGTAAGCACCTAAAACCGTACCGAGCGAACCGGCACCGTAAATGGCTGTTCTCATAGTATTGTTGTCTCCTTTCAGCATTCTGTTGAAATTTTAACACTTCCCGACAATAAATGCAATCCCGTTTTTACATTTCTGCCAAGAAAAAACAGATAAATACTTGCAAACATCTGATGAAGGTGATAAAATAATATATTAAAAGGAGGTAGAAAATTCATGAAACCTATCAATGCTGTTTACCGTACCTATCAGGTCGTTATGCGCGGTGCTGCTTACGCATTGCCGTGGAAAAGTCCCGAATTGCTGCAGGGAGCAGGTTCCGTAAAAGAACTGCCTGCATTCATCAAAGCCAAGGGATTCAAAAAAGTGCTTGTCGTTACCGATGGCGGTATCACCAAAATCGGTCTTGCACAGCCGCTTTACGAAGCGCTTGAAAAGCAGGGTATCGAATACTATGTCTATGACGGCACTCAGCCCAATCCCACTTTTGATAACATTCACGCTGCAAGAGATATGTACAAGAAAAACGGTTGCGAAGCCATCGTTGCATTCGGTGGCGGCTCCCCGATGGACTGTGCAAAGGCTTGCGGTGCACTCATTGCCCGTCCCAAGGCAACCCTTCCGCAGCTCAGAGGTCTGCTGAAGGTCATCAAGCCCATCCCCACGCTGTTTGCTGTTCCCACAACGGCAGGCACAGGCTCCGAAACCACCGTCGCAGCCGTTGTCACAAATCCGCAGACACACGAAAAATATGCCATCAATGACCCCACACTTCGTCCGAAGTACGCGGTGCTTGACCCCGAACTGACCTACGGTCTGCCCAAGCACATCACATCCACCACGGGTATTGATGCACTCACCCATGCGGTTGAAGCTTACATCAACCATGCAAACACCAAAGAAACTTATGACTGTGCAGAACGTGCCGTCAAGCTGATTTTTGAAAACCTCAAGACTGCTTACGACGACGGCAAGAACACAGAAGCACGCACCAATATGCTCATGGCTTCTCACCTTGCAGGTATTGCATTCACAAGAGCATATGTCGGTTATGTTCATGCAATCGCTCACAACATGGGCGGTCTGTACGGAGTGCCGCACGGTCTTGCAAACGCCGTTATTCTGCCCTATGTGCTTGAATACTATGGTGAAACCGCAGCCGAAGGTCTTGCTAAACTCGCTGACTTTGCAGGTCTTGACACCAAGGGTTTGAGCACCAATCAGAAAGCTGCCGCGTTCATCAAGGCAATCCGCGAACTCAATGCAAGCATGGATATTCCCGAAAAGCTCGATGTAAAAGAAAAGGATATTCCCACCCTCGTCGCACGTGCTTTGCAGGAAGGCAACCCGACCTATCCCGTCCCGAAGATCATGGACAAAAAGGATTGCGAAGGTGTTATCCGCCGTTTTGCAAATATTGTTAAATAATCAAAACGGGAGCTGTTCATCGGAACAGCTCCCTCATTTTTATCTGATATTAAAACCTTTGCCTTTCAGATAGGTTTTTGCACCTTTTGACTTACGCAAAGCTGCAAACTTGTACTGCACAAAGGAACGCGGCATTTTTGCAATTGCCAGTTCACTCAGCACGCTGCTGTCCACAGGTGTTGCATCTTTGACATTGATGGGAATACCGGCACAATCCTGTCTTGCCTTGGCAAAGAATCCGTTGTCCTCAATCACATGGAGATTGGGGGCATTTTTCCATTCCTTCGGATAGCAGCCCGAATCATAGTCACTCTGCTTGACCCACAGATCAAAGAAGGGGAACTTCTGTCCATAGAAAGAACGGATCAATGCGTCGAGTTTTTCCGTTTCCGTGATATCGATAAGCATACTGAACAGGGGCATCAGCACGGCATCCTCAATACGGATGTACATATTGGGAAAACGGATATCGACGTTTCTGTCATTGATCTTCTTGCGACGATCTTCCTGCAAAGGCTCGCTGAGTTCTTCGAGTTTCAGTCGCAGCAAATCGAGAATATCGTTATTCAAGTGCCAGAAAGCACGGTAAAAACGGTCGGTCAGGGTCTGAAAATAAACGGTCAGCATTTCCTGATGGGCATATTCATCCCCGTCAAGGCTACCCGTTTCTTCCTCAATCACACCGCGCACCCAACCGAGAATTTCATCATACACAGCCGTAAAATCTTTAAAAGAATCAGCCGTGGGTTTGGCTTCACCAAACAGCGGATTGGTTTTCTTTTCATAAATCGCACCGGCACAACCTGCGATTTTGGCTCCGCTGAGTGCACATTTCATTGTAAACCAGGCATTGTATGCAACTGCTTGTTCGGGGAAACGCAAACTGTAAAGGTCAAAGAAACGGCGACTGAAGAGTTTACCGTCGAGATCGCAGGTGTTGATCAAAGCTCTGTCCAGACGGTCAACAGACGGAACAACACAAATCTGCTCAGACCAGGAATCGTATCCCGGCTCACCTTCTCCCGAGTAATAATAACGGTTGCAAACGAGATCTGCCTTGGTTTCTTCCTGCGTTTTGCGGAAACGGTCTACTGTTTCGGGGGAAATATAATCTCCACCGTCCAAGAACAGCAAAAAGTCGCCCTTGGCTTTCAAAGCACCGGCATTACGGGAGGCTGCCGTTCCCTGTTTTTCACTGCAAACAGACATAAAACCGTCGTAATCATTGCAGTATTCTTCAAAAACTTTTGCTGCTGCTTCGGTCGTACCGTCGTCAACCATCACAACATCAAAATCCTCAACCGTTTGTTCAACCAGACTCTCCAAAGACCAACGCAGACCCTTTTCGTCGGTTTTATGCGAAGTTACAACAACAGTGATTGATGCCATAATCGATCCTTTCGTCTGAAAAATCAGAAATGATTTTTTAATATATCTTCCCCTCGATACAAATCTTCGGGATAGGTAATCTTTATGTTATAGGTTTCACCGTACACCATGGCAACCGGCAAACCTGCCTGCAAAAACACAGAGCAACCGTCCGTAAAAGCAGCGTGCTGCTTGTCATCCGCCGCCTCCAGAAGCTGCCACAGCGTACCCAACGTAAATGTCTGCGGTGTTTGTGCATGAAACACGGTACTGCGTGGGGGAACAGCAGATATACATTTCCCGTCCTCACTCAACAAGATGGTGTCCACTGCGGGAATGACCGTACCGACCGCACCGTGTTGCAAACAGGCTTCAATGCTGTCGTCGATCATGCGTTTGGTAACAAAGGGACGAACCGCATCGTGTGTCAGAAAAACAGAATCAGCCGGACAAAAAGCGGAAAAATGCCGTGCTGCCTGCAATAAAGAAAGACTGCGGTTTGCTCCGCCTGCCAACACGGCAATACCGCTGTCGGCACCAAAAAAAGATACAATAAGAGATTGCGTTTCTTCTTTGTAAGCCTCGGGTACAACAACACAAACCCTGTCCACACGTTCATGCCTGAAAAAAGCACGCACACTGTGTACAAGGATCGGTTCATTTCCGAGTTGCAAATACTGTTTCGGGGAAGCAGCACCCATCCGCGTACCGCTGCCGCCGGCAAGGATTGCGGCAAGAACCATGTTTTGCCTCCTGAATTTTTGCAAAAACCCTGTTTGTGAGTAATTGCCTATATTAAACAAGCACCGTCCGGAAAAAATCCGGGCGGCGAATCGCTTATTTGAATATTTCGAGAATCACAAACTCGTTTACACCTGCAGGAATTTCAACTGCAACCGTATCACCGACGGTCTTACCCATCAGAGCCTTGCCGACGGGAGATTCATCGGAAATCTTATTTTCAAGCGGACTTGCCTGCGGTGCATTGACGATGTGATAAACAACATCTTCATTGAACATTTTGTCGTGTACCTTTACGGAAAGACCGGTATGTACACGTTCGGTAGTCAAAGCGGATTCATCAAGAATCACACAGTTGCTCAATGTGTATTCAATTTCTTGAATGCGAGCCTCAAGCTTTGCCTGGTCGGACTTCGCCTCATCGTATTCAGCGTTCTCGGAAAGATCGCCGAAAGACTTTGCCTCCTTGATTTTTTCGGCAATATCATTTCTGCCGGTGGTGCGAAGCTCTTTGAGCTCCTGTTTGAGCTGTTCTACAACTTCTGCGGGCAGCTCATAAACATCAGCCATGTCAATTCATTTCCTTTCAAGCATATTGCATACGTTCAAATATACAACATTTTTTCATTTTTGTCAAGACAAATTATACAGCATGCAATATGCTGCTATATCAACGGAATTTCGGGCACATCCGGTTCATCCGGAATGGTTGGCGGATTTTCGGGAACAATCGGCTCATTCGGATCTTCCCAGTTCCCCTTGATTTGTTCCTGTCGCATTTCATAAGTCGTATACTTTTTATCAAGACCGACAGAAACACGAAGAGCCAATCTTGCATCAGCGGCTGAAATATTGCCGTCAAAATCCATGTCGGAATAGTGGCGGTCGGAGGCTTTTCTGAATTCATACAGACCGACACTTGCTCGCAGAATGCTTCTTGCATCGTCAGCCTCAACCTTGTTATCTTCATTGACATCCCCGTAATAACGCGGTGTCCAGTCGAGTTTATACATCTGGTATTTTACATTGTATTTTGCATACATATCTGAACTGCTGAGAGCTGCACTCGGATCAAAACCGGTAAAGATACCGATCAGACCCATAATAATGGAAACGGGGTTGAAGTTTGCAATTTCCCCCGTATTGAATCCCCGCCCCGCAAGACCTTTGAATGCAATCGGCCACAAAGCCTCCAGAACAGTATACATACGGACGGTTACATCATACGTAATGTTGGAAGTGTAGGTGACAAGCTGCATATCATCATTAAAAATAATGTCAATATACGCATCCGTACAATAAATGTCATCAAGCTGAAAAACACCGTCTTCCAACACAACACTGTTATCTTCATCAAAGTTAAGGCTTGTTTTGACAGGCAGGTCAAACACCTTGGCCATATCACTTTTCAAAGCATCCTTGAGTCTGCAATCGGGAAACTGAATGAGAATTTCCGTGGTTTTCTTCGTCTCGCTGCGGAGCTTTTTCATCGTGAACTTGCAATCCGTCGTCAGACCGCTGACATAATCCTGCCCGGCAACCGGAATTTTATCGTTTCCGGCTTCCCCTTTGTCGTATGTAACGGTCTTGATTTTCACATTGTCCTCATTGTCTTCCGCTGACAAGGCATTCATCAGATCAGCTGTCAGAGAACTTTCGCCGGCAAACACATTCTGCACAACAATACCTGCAAGCATGGAGGCGGTATTCTCTTCTTCCGTTTCCTCCGTGATCAACTCACCCGTTGCCTTCACGGTCAGGCCGGGACGGTTCTTTTTTACGGAGTTGACAACAGTATTGAACTGTGCAAGATAGGCTTCTTTGAGTGTTGCATCCGTAATGTTTTCAACTGCAGCAGCATCCGCCTGTATCGAAGAAAACGGTACAAGCATCAGCATGACCAGAAGAATCGATATCCAACGCTTACGGAGTTCAGTCTTTTTCATTCAAATTCCTCATTTTTAAACAAATTTATGTTAAATATACAAACCACCGTTTATGCCAAGGCATTGTCCCGTAATATACCGTGCTTGTGCAATAAACAAAACAGCCTCTGCAATTTCAGCAGGTTCGGCAAGTCGTCCGAGGGGGATTTCTTCGCACAACTGATCGATTTCCGTTTCCGAAAAACGCTCCATCATCGCCGTTTTGACAGCACCGGGTGAAACGCAGTTGACGGTGATACCGGATGCCGCCAGTTCTTTTGCCAGGGCTTTTGTCAATCCGATCACACCTGCTTTGGTTGCGGAATAGGCAACTTCGCACGATGCACCCGTTTCACCCCAGACAGAGCCGATATTCACGATCGAACCGCTTTTTTTGCGAATCATATGCGGAACCACTGCACGGCACATATAAAACACACCGTCCAGATTGATACCGCTTAACCGTGTCCATTGTGCGTCGCTGAGCGTGTCAAACAATCCCCACTCAGAAACACCTGCACAGTTCACAAGAACATCGGGTGCACCGATGGCATCTGTAACCGTTTGCAACGCACGGTTAACACTTGTGCTGTCTGCAAGATCACAATAAACAGCAAAAGCGGAACATTCCTTTTCAAGTTCCTTTGCACTCTGTTCGGCATTGCAGTAGGTAAAAGCAACCGTATAGCCTGCTTTGCAAAATGCACGCACGATCTCTTTGCCGATACCGCCGCTGCCGCCTGTAATCAGAACATTTTTCATTCTGCCATAATGGCATCCATATCAACCGAGGATGCAAATTTCATCATAAAGCTCATCATACCCATGGTTCCCTTGTATACCTTATAGGATTCGGGAATGGAGGACTTTTCGGCAGGAATCGCATCGGTCAGGATTTCAATATCCATTACGCTGGTCGTTGCTCCTTCTGCATCAAGCTGTGAAAGACGAACAATATAGCCGTCATAAATATAGGTTTTGACCAGACCGCCGTTTTTTTGCTGATAGGTACGGCAGGTCACGATCTTGCTGTCAAGCAATGCTTCGGAAGTATCGATCAGCAGCTCGTCGCTGACTTCACCAAGGGAAAGAGAAGAACTGTCCACTTTCATTTCGGTGGGATCCAGCTCCATTGTCTTGCAAACGTCTTCATCAAGAAGCAAAGCACATTCACCTGCAGGGAAAACCATATAATACTCTTCACCGAGGTTCACAAAACCGATGGTAACACCTTCCATTTCGGAAGCCATGTATGTTCCGTTTGCAAAACAAGCCATTTCCATGGGGGTAACTTCACCGACAGCATCCGTCAGTGAACCTTTGAAATAGAAATTGCCGGATGTGAGCACTTCAAGCTGGGCCACATCATTATCATACAAAGCAGCATTCTGGGAATTTCCGTTTGCAGAATTATTTCCGTCTGCGGCAGGTGCATTCGCATCGGGATTTACATTGCCCGTATTCGGGTCATCAAAAAGGCACCCGGTCAACAACAGGCTCAAACTCAGTACACAAATAAGCAAAATGCCGAAAATCTTTTTCATTTCTGTAAACTCCTTGTTTTTTCGGAAAGTGACACACACCATCCCATAATATACTATTAAATAATACAATAATTTTTAAAAAAAATCAATAGTGTTTTTATAAATGTAAGCCTCAGATAAAAAAAACAAATTGCAATTCTATTTTTTATCATGTATAATGAAAATATCTGTAACCCCGAAAGGAGCATTGCAAATGAATATCATTGCACCTTCCCTTCTTGCTGCTGATGCAGGCAAACTTGAAAGAGAGATTATCAGTATCGGTGTCTTTGGCGGACACTGGGCACACATCGACGTCATGGACGGTCACTTTGTACCGAACATGGGGTTCAGTCCGAGTATCACATCCATGCTTCGCAAGAGCACGCAGATTCCGTTTGACGTACATCTGATGACAGAAAATCCGATGAAGTGGATCCCCGTTTTCATTGATGCCGGAGCCGATATGATCAGCTTTCACATTGAAGCGGTTGAAGATCCGATGCCATTGATCGAATACATGACCGAAAGAGGTATTAAACCCTGCATCGCACTCAAACCCGCAACCCCTGCAGAAAAGGTATTCCCCTACTTGCCGCATTTGCACATGGTGCTTGCCATGACGGTAGAACCCGGTTTCGGCGGTCAGAAATTCATGCCCGAAATGCTGCCGAAAATTGAAAAGCTGCGCAAGGAAATCGAACGTCTGGAGCTGCCGACCCACATTCAGGTTGACGGCGGCATTGATGCCATGTCCTGCAGACAATGTGCGCAGGCAGGTGCAAATGTTTTGGTTGCAGGCAGTTACTTTTTCAAAAGCGGCAATCGTAATGCTGTCATAAAAACATTAAAAAACGCTGAATGAAAGGACTGCAGTTTATGAAAAAAACAATCAGCATCGTTCTTTGCATTCTCATTACATTGTCTGCAATCGGTTTGACAGCCTTTGCAGCAGATGAAAACGGAGGATATGTTCGCATGACAGGAATTCGACAGGCACTTGATGCTCTTTTTAATAAAAAAGAGATTCTGAACACAAAATACATCGGTGAAGAAAGCACCGAAACCTGGAGCGAAGAGGATCCGTATCTGCTTGAAAATACTTTTGTCATCAACAAAGAAACCGGCAAGGATTTTGTAATTCTGAACTTCACGGATATGCACTTTGCTGACTATGACTACCGTGCATTTACGGCTTTTCTGGCATCAGCCACCATGAAAAAACTGGTCAAACGCGTACAGCCCGACCTCATCACGGTATCCGGTGACATTGTATGCACGGATTCCACCGTTTATGCGATCAAGCGTTTTACGGATCTGATGAATTCTTTTGAAACACCGTGGGCACCTGTTTTCGGCAACCATGATGCGGAAGGCAACTGCGATGCAAACTATCTTGCAGATATTATGATGAAGAGCCCCTACTGCCTGTTCAAAAAAGGCGATCCGGAAATGGGCAACGGCAACTACATCATCAATGTTTGCGAACAAAACGGGGACGAAAGCAAAGTTGTTCATTCGCTTCTTATGATGGACACCCACGGTTCCCATCTGAATGAAAAACAGATCCGTTGGTACAAATGGGCTGCCGAAGGCATCCGCAGCATCACGGGTGAAGAAACCGAATCCACCGTATTTTTCCACATCCCGTGTGCACAGTATCAGTATGCTTACGATGCAGCATGGAACAGCGACCTGCACACCTGGCGTGAAGGTTTCGATGCATCGGGCGAATGCAATGAAAAAATCTGCTGTCCGCGTGATGCAGACGACAATCCCGTTGAAAACGGTTTCTTTGCAGCCGTCAAAGAAGTCGGCACAACCAAAAATATATTCTGCGGTCACGAACATCTCAACAACTTCTCCATTCTGTATGAGGATATCCGCATGACCTATACTCTCAAAGTCGGTATGGGTTCAGGCTTTAAATCCGGATTCAACGGCGGCACAAAAATCGTTCTTTCTGACGACGGTGTAGACTTTGAGCATCAGTATTCCTTTTAACATCAATACGGAAACACAGCACTCAACAACCGCCAGTGTTCCCGTGTAGCGGCACTTCCGATGCTGTTGCACCGACAAACGGAACCGAACTCCGTCAGCATGGCATAGATTCGTTCACTGTCTGCATTTTCTGTCTTACACAAAATGCGGTATTTGCCGTTATTCTCATACAGTGACATTTTTGCTGCATTGCCGATACAGTTTGCAACATCCAACACATCATTTATATTGTCCGACTCGAATTGCAAAACGGAAGAATCCCTTTTGATCAGTTTTCCTGCACTTTTTGTTTTTTCATACGGCAACAATGTAAAATCCAACACGCAGCCGCCATCCCCGTCCGATTTTGCTTCAATAAGCATTTTGCCGGACAAATCCAATTCGCTGCCGAGTTGGGCACGGGCTTCGTCCAATACCGTCCAAAGCACTCTGCGTGTTTCGACATTGGCATAATCCAGTTTGTCGTATGTAATATCCAAAGCATGCAGTTCATCACGGCTGAGTTCGATTTCAATTCCGTTTTCTTTCAAAAGTCGGCATTTCATAATGCATAAAACCCCTCTCAATACAGTTCTGTTTTCATTGTATTCTTTGCACAGGCCGTTCGCAATGCAAAAAAAATGGAAACATAAAAAAGGTGATCACATGGCTATCCACACTCCGCGTGAAACCGTCGGGCTGCTGCTCGCCTCGGTTCGCAAAAAACGTGAAACCCGAAAACCGGGCAGACGCAACTACATGAAAAAACAAATGCAGGGCATCCCGGCTGATGACCCTGCCTATCTGGAATTGTTACGCAGTGCCGGCAACAAAAAGGCTCCCTTTGCAGAAAAGACAAAAGGATACTACCGTTTCAGCCGCGAATTTCCCGACACGGTTGATGCACAAGGGTATCGTGTCAACGGAAAGCAAAAAGAAAAACCGCCGAAACAGAGTACACTCATCGTGTTTGCCGTTTTTGCCATTGTGCTTTTTTCCGTTGCCTACACAATGACCAATACAGTTCTTGAAATATCCGATGCTCCGCCGCAGCCGACAACCGTCGCACCATCCACTGAAGAAGTGACGGAACCGACGGAAGAAAACACAACCGTAGAAGGTGAAAGCCAAACACCGACAGAACCGCAACCGAGTGATACAAGCGATCAGGAATCCGTATCGGAAGAAGCAACACAAACAGATATATCCATTCCGAGCGATCCTGCCGTTTCCGAAGAATCCTCCGTTCTGGTATCGGCAGAACCCACCGAGCCGATCCCGGAAAACAGCTCCATTGTTGACCTGGCACCCACCGAAGACGGAAGACAACCCGATTTACAAGGCGGATGGAATTAATAAGACAATAACATCAAAAGGTGATTATCAGCATCAACTATAGCTGATAATCACCTTTTTTTATTTTATCAAAATTCACTTTTATGAACACCCGTCAGGTCAAACGGTGGTGTAAAACACGCATCTGCACTTGACAACTCCTGCACAAACCCGTCCTCAATACCGCACAGGCAAAGATAATCCACCGCCTGTTCGTATTCTTCTTTTGTAAGCGTACGGTTGAGATTCTCAAAAGGCAATATTTCGGCAGGCGGCGTATATTGTCCCATCAGGCTGAACAAAGCCTGCCCCGGTGCAAACACAGAAGAAAAAGCATCCATCACCGCAAAGGTGTTGTCCAATTCACCGGGCAAAACCAAATGCCGCACAAGCACACCCTTTTGCAGCATTCCCATATCGTCAAACACAGGAGTACCGACCTGTCGGAACATTTCTTTAAGAGCTGATCGCACACGAAACGGATAATCGGCTGCAGCCGAATACTTTTTGGCAGGTGCAAGGGCAGCATATTTATAATCGGGCATATAGATATCGATTTTCCCTTCCAGCAACCGCAGCGTTTCAACGCTGTCATAGCCGCCCGAATTCCAGATGACAGGCACCTCATGTGAAAATCCTTCCAATGCCTGTGCAATCTGCTCTGCATAATGTGAAGGGGTCACAAGATTGATATTGTCTGCACCCTGCCAGACAAGTTCTTCAAAAATGGCACGCAATCTGTCAACCGTTATTTCATCACCGACACCGCCTGCACTGATGGCATGATTCTGGCAAAACACGCAACGCAGGTTGCAACCGCTGAAAAAGACGGTTCCGCTGCCGCCGGAGCCGCTGATGCACGGTTCTTCCCAAAAATGCAACGCAGCTCTTGCAATCACAAGAGCCTGTGTCTGACCGCAGAAACCTTTTCGGCTTGTGCGGTCGGTTTTACATTTACGGGGACAAAGTGTACACTCCATGTCAATCCTTCTTTTCGTACAGCAAATGCAGTTCATGCAAAGCACGTGTAGTCATCATATATGCCACACGGCGATTGTCTTCCAGCTTATCGGCATAGGGAATAATAACCGCATCAAATTCCAGACCCTTACTGAGTGTTACGGGCATGACCGTCACCCGACCGCCGAGTTTGGAGAGGGCGGTATTTGCAAGTATGCAATCGGGAATATATTTCTTCAGCTTTTTATGAAACTGTGCAGCCTCTGCTGCCGTATTGACAAGAATACAAACAGAATTGTAAGATGCATCCGTATTTTCAACAATGGCAGCGGTCTGTTTTGCAGCATTTGCGGTGTGATACACAAACGGCTCGCTGCCCTCACGGTCAAACACTTCGTAATCCGCACCGTCCAGAAACTGCTTTGAAAATTCGGCAAGCTGCTTGGTTGCACGGTAGCTTTTTCCGAGTTTCATGGTTTTGGCACCGTAGATTTCAGCAAGCTGAATCTCATCCGTGGTGTTCAACTGCGGCACCAGAGCCTGGTTGGTATCGGCAAGCAAGGTAAATACGGTTTTGGGGTACACAAGTCTCAGAATCTTGTGCTGCAAAACACAAAAGTCCTGTGCTTCATCCAAAAGGATATGCACGGGGGGCGACTCCTGTTCGCAACCGCCAAGCTTTGCACAGATATACAAAGCCATCAATGCATCCTCAAAATACAAAAGGCGGTTTCCCATGCGGTGTGCAAGATCATCCGTAAGTTTCTGATCCTTGCACCAGGCACGGAAGAAACGATAATAAAGCGGAACGGTATCGGATGCCAACGCACCGCGGATCATGACTTCCATATTTCCCATGACACTGTTCTTGAGATTTTCCATCAGTTTTTGCACAGGGTCATAGATATCATACTGCTCCAGCAGCTTTTTGCTCAAGGCAATACGGTTAACAATAAAATAATCATCCACTTCATCCTTTGCCCAATCAAACAAAAGATCCAGCCTTGCTCGAACGGACAAAGACGAAGCAAACGCATCGTAGCGTTTTTGAAGGGCTTCGGCAGACAATACGGTTTCTCCGTACAGATTGACATCTCTGAACCGACAGCTCATCCTATCCAGACAGCGATCCACATAGTTCAGAAAAGCAGGATCGTAAACGGCTGCAACATTGTGTGAACGCTGCGAATCAGAAATCAAAAGTGCTTCTGCCTGTTCATAATAGTCGGAAACGGTATAGTCGGGCAAAAATATATCAAACAACGAAGTAAACAAGCATGAACGAACCTCTTCTTCGCCCAGATCGGGCAAAACACCCGAAACATAATTCAGAAAAGCGACATTGTTGGTAAACAGAAGAATATCCTTCGATACCATGCTTGTACGCATTTCATACAAAAGCCATGCAAGACGATGCATACCGATGGAGGTTTTTCCGCAACCTGCAGGACCGAATACGGCAAGACTCTTTTTGGAGTCAAAGCGGATGCAACGATTCTGCTCACGCTGGATGGAGCAGACAATGACTTTCAGACGGTCAGACGATGCACCCGACAGCACACCGCGTAAAACGGAGTCATCAATACGCAGATCCGCATCCCAGCAAGCGGTCATTTCTCCGTCCTTGAACTGGTATTGGCGAATGCGTGTGATTTCTCCTTCGATGGTTCCCATGGGGGCTTCATAAGCTGCTTTTCCGATCTCGCCTGCATAGAACAGCGAACAGACCGGCGTACGCCAGTCATAAACATAGACAAAATAACTGTCCGTATCCGTCAAAGAGCGAAGTCCGACATAAAAACATTCTTCCCCTCTGCCGTTTTCACGGAAATCGACTCTGCCGAAATAGGGTGCATTCCGCATTCTGCCGAGAATATCAAGATCGGACAGACAGCGGTTGACCGTTTCCATCTTTTTTTCAATTGCTTCCTGCAATTCGGTTGCATGACCGTAAATCGCACCGTAGGGATTGGACATGGAAAAATCAAGTCCCTCACTGCGTGCCTCACGCAGCTGTGATTTTTGCAATACGGTTATGCGTTCGATTTCGGAGTCAATATAATTTTGCACTTGTTGCAGATATTGCTGCTCGTGAAGTTCCATAGAGACACCTCGCCAATTCGTCTTATACATTATACCACCAAATCCGCCAAAGGCAAGTCTTGAATTATAAATAAAAATATGTTATAATGGCTACATAAATAAAATAGCGTATTTTTTCCTTTTCGGGAGGTAAACATGGATAACAACAAGCTTTCTTTCGGTTCAAAGCTGTGGTACGGTTCCGGTGCAATCGGTCTTGACCTAAGCTACGGAATGTTCTACAGTTTCCTGAACAAATATCTGACGGACGTTCTGAAACTGAAATCCAATTTCCTGAGCATTCTTACCCCATTTGCCCGTATCTGGGACGGCATCAACGACCCGATGATGGGTACAATCGTTGACAATACCAAAACCAAAATGGGTAAATACCGTCCGTGGGTACTGATCGGTTCTGTTCTCAACAGCATTGTGCTTGCCTTGCTGTTTAACAACCCGGGCATTTCAACAAACTCCGCATGGATTTATGTGTATATCTCCGTTCTGTATGTCGGTTGGGGTATGTCCAACACGCTGGCAGATATTCCTTACTGGTCCATGGTTCCCTCTTTTACAAGCGATCCGAAAGAACGCTCCATGATTGCAACCATTGCACGTACCTTTTCCGGTCTCGGACAGGGACTTGTATCCATCGGTGCACCGATGTTGATGAAAGTATTCAGCACAACCCTTTCCGCAGACGGCACACCCGTATGGGATGAAAGAAGTTTCTCGATCATCTCCGTCATCTGCTCGGCCGGTCTTGTATTTTTTGCCTGCATGGCAATGCTCAAGACAAAAGAAAACGTTGTCATCAAGCAAGAAGAAAAATTCACATTCAGCAAAGTCTTCCAGATTGCAAAAGGCAACGACCAGTTGCTCGTTTTCATGCTCTTTGCCATGCTTTCCAATGCTGCACACTATATGATTTCGGGTGTCGGTGTATACTTCTTCGACGTTGTTGTCGGTGATGCAGGCAAACAGAGTCTGTTCAACACGCTGGGTGCAGTCGGTTCCATTCTCGGTCTTGCCGTTATTCCGATCGGACTTAAATTCACCACACGCAGACGCACCTATCAGTTCTCACTGTCCCTTGCAGCAACAGGCTTTATCGGCATGTTTGCAAGCTACAAACTCTTTGCGGAAAAACTCATTGTCATGTACCTCTTCAATCTGCTTGCACAAATCGGCACTGCTGCCATGTTTGTTTCGCAGACCGTTTTCCTTGCCGATATCGTTGACTACGGTGAGGTCAAAATGGGTTTCCGTGCAGAATCCGTAACCTTCTCCATGAAAGGGTTCCTGCAGAAGATGGCATACACAATCCAGACCCTCATCATGTACATCGGCATGAGTGTCACAGGCTACAACGGGGATCTGCATGGTGCAAATGCCCCTGCGGTCAAATCCGCTTTCAGCGTTATGATGTTGATTCTTCCCTTTGTTTTCATGATTGCTTCTCTTGTAGTGTTCTCGACAAAGTTCAAACTGCACGGTGCTTACATGGAAGATATCACCGCAAAGGTTACTGCAGCCAAGCAGGCACGTCTTGAAAAAATAGAGAAAGAAAACGCATGACAAAGACTTCTTCCATCCGGATTACAAGTGCTGTCCTGAAAATCACGGCACTTGTTACAATGACACTTGACCACATCGGTCATATGTTTGCAATTCCCCTGCTATACGTCACAACACCCGTTCCGATGCTCTATTATGTGCTTCGCACTGTCGGCAGAGTGGCATTTCCGCTTTATGCATTCATGCTGTCGGAAGGTTGCCGCCATACCCAAAATGTCAAGAAATATCTGCTGCGAATGGCAGTCTTTGCTGCCGTTTCCGAGATCCCGTTTAATCTCGTCTGCGGCAAAACGCTCAGCTACCCGGAAGGACAGAATGTGTTTTTCACCTTGTTCCTGGGTCTTTGTGCGTGTTATATTGTGCGTTTGCTGGAAGAAAACGGCAAAAGCATTTTATGGAGCATTCCCGTTACGGCATTGCTGTGTGCATCTGCCTTCGTTCTGAGCACGGATTATGCATGGTACGGTGTACTGTTTGTTTGGCTTTGCAGCGTTACACACAAATTGCAACCTGCTTTGCGATGTGCAATCCTTGCTGTCGGATTGTTGCTGATTGCTCAACCGTGGGAAGTTTTCAGCCATCCGGGTGTGCAAGTCTATGCATCCAACTGTGCAAGGCAATTCTTCGGCAGCATTGTTGCATTACCGCTGATTCTTCTGTACAACGGTCAGAAAGGCAATCTGCGAATGCACAAATATTTCTTCTATGCCTACTATCCTGCACACTTGCTGCTTTTATGGCTGCTTTATACTCTTGTTATCTGATTGCGAAAGAAGGTGTTTGTATTGTCGCAGAAGCCCGTCAAAAAAGAATCTGCACTCCCGGAAGAAAAAAGAAAAAAGGGCGGCATCCGTCCCCTGCTTCCGTTGCTTTTGTCTGCTGCATTCTGGTGTCTTAGTTGCTTGATTTTTGATGTCGCATACGCGTATCAGTACATCATCCTTGCTGTTTTTACCGCTGCTGTTTTTGCACTTGCAACACTTTTCTTTACAGATATTTCCGAAAAAGCGAAGAAAAAAGCCTTGCAAAAAAAGGAAGAAAAGGACCGTATATTCACCGTTGATTTCAAGGATGCGGACACACAATCCGACGACTACCGCGTTTTGCTTGCAGAAATAGCAAGTGACCGCACACAAATTGAAAACATCCGTCCCGACATTGCAGAGCAACTGCTTGACATTGAAGACAAAGCAGAAAAAATCATTGCATACTGTGCAAAAGACCAACAGGATGCACACGGCAGCGACCGTTTTCTCGGCTATTTCCTGCCCACGCTGAAAAAGTTCACACAGATGTATGTCACCTTATGCCAACAGGGTATTGAGGGCGACAATATCTCGGGCACGATGCGTGAAATTGAATATGCCATTCGCACCATGCAGGACGGTTTCCGAAAACAGCTCGACTCTCTTTTCAGCGAAGAAGCACTTGACATTTCCACAGACGTTACCGTCTTGAATACGATACTCAAAAAAGAAGGACTGAATTAAAAATGGAGAACAACATTCCGAAACTGACCCTGACCCCCTTTGAAGACGAAGCACCGGCTGCTCCTGCCATGAAAATTCTTCCCGAAGAAACTGCACAGCAAATCATAAATGAACCTGTTCTCACACCGCAGGAACAACAGCTTGTAAACGATTTTGCAGCACAGATTGACCTGAACAACACTGCTGTCGTGTTGCAATACGGTGCTGCTGCACAAAAAAAGATTGCTGATTTTTCCGACTCTGCCCTTGATTCCGTTCGCACAAAGGATCTCGGTGAAGTCGGGGATATGCTGACAAGCCTGATCGGGGAACTGAAAGGCTTTGACGAAGAAGAGGAAAAAGGCTTCCTCGGCATTTTCAAAAAATCCGCAAAAAAAGTCAGCACTTTGCAAACCAAATATGCAAAGGCTGAAACCAATGTAGACCGCATCGTCAACGCACTGGAGGGACATCAGATCCGCTTGCTCAAGGACATTGCCGTGCTTGATAAGCTGTATGACATGAACCTCGAATACTTCAAAGAACTCTCCCTGTATATCCTTGCAGGCAAGAAAAGATTGCAGGAGGCTCGCGACAACGAATTGCCTGTCCTGCTTGAAAAAGCAAAACTGTCTTCCCTTGCCGAAGATGCTCAGGCTGCCAACGATTTTGCGCAGAAGTGCGACCGTTTTGAAAAGAAGCTGCATGATCTGGAACTGACCCGCATGGTTTCCATTCAGATGGCTCCGCAGATCCGTCTGGTACAGAACAACGATTCTGTCATGAGCGAAAAAATCCAATCCACCGTTGCCAACACCATTCCGCTGTGGAAAAGCCAGATGGTCATCGCTCTCGGTCTTACCAACGCACAAAGTGCGCTTGAAGCACAGCGTCAGGTAACGGATATGACCAACGAATTGCTGAAAAAGAATGCGGCAGCCCTCAAGATGGGTACCATCGAAACAGCCAAAGAAGCCGAACGCGGTGTGGTTGAAATTGAAACCTTGCAGCAGACCAATGCCATGCTCATTGAAACGCTGGACGAAGTGGCTCGCATTCAGGCTGAAGGCAAAGAAAAACGCCGCCTTGCAGAAGCGGAACTTGCACGTCTTGAGAATGAAATGAAGCTCAAGCTGCAAACCTACAGCCGCCCCAACGGTGTATGATAACATACACTTCCCTCAACGATTATTGCCTGTCCGTCTACGGAAAAAAGCTGTACAAGCTGACCGTGGACGGCGGTTTTTCTTGCCCGAACCGTGACGGCACCTGCGGCAACAACGGCTGCATCTTCTGTGCTGCGGACGGCTCCGGTGCGTTTGCCGCACACGGCAATGACATTACACAACAACTGACTGCCGCCATTGCAAGGGTCAGTCAAAAAAAACCGCAAGGGTATATTGCCTACTTTCAGGCATTCACCAACACCTACGCTCCGGTCGATGTATTGCGTGAGCGTTTTTTGCAAGCAATGCACTTTCCGGGAGTGGAAGTACTGGACATCGCAACGCGACCCGATTGCCTGGGGGAAGATGTGCTTGATTTGCTCAGCGAATTGAACAACATAAAACCCGTATGGGTAGAATTGGGCTTGCAGACAAGCAAACAAGAAAGCCTACGGTACATACGACGCGGTTATGAAAACGAGGTCTATCTGCAGGCGGTGCAGCAACTCAAAAAACGCGGCATTTACTGTGTGACCCATCTCATTTTAGGTCTCCCCGGAGAAACGGAAGCAGACATGAAAAACAGCCTGCAATTTGCCCTTACCGCAGGTACCGATGCCGTCAAACTACAGCTTTTGCACGTTCTGAAAAACACCGACCTCGAAAAAGACTACCTTGCAGGTAAATTCGATACCCTGTCCATGGAAGAATACATCCGTCTGCTGACGGTGCTGCTGCCGATGATTCCAAAAGAGATAAGTGTACACCGCCTGACAGGCGACGGTGACAAAAAACAACTTGTTGCCCCCTTGTGGAGTGCAGACAAAAAACGGGTACTCAACAGCATCCGAAAAGCATTGGATACAATATAAAATAAAAACTTCCGGTTTGCGTTGACAAACCGGAGTTTTTTGTTGGTGCCTTTAGGTGTGGAAATAAACCCCCAGTTCTACTGGGGGTGAAAGAAGACTTTAGTAAAGCCAAAAACGGGCGAGCTCAAAGCCGCCCGAAAAAGAACTAACGGAAAGAAGAAACCTCCTGATATAATAGTAAAG
>JAZNGB010000021.1:0-41262 GCA_045576275.1 Acutalibacteraceae bacterium | reverse complement strand
AGGGGTTCAGGCGGTTATATCAGACTATTTTGACCGAATTTGTGCAAACTTGGTTAACCCCTCTGTCACTTCGTGACATCTCCCCTTTCAGGGGCGACAAGTATTTGAGGGATTCCGTCAGTAAGATAAACCATAATTTATTTGCTTGTTTCGACAATCCGTAAATGTAATAAAAAACAGGGCTGTCGGAACAGCCCTGCGAAAATGTTTTTCAGTTTTTACTTGAGAGCTTCAGCAACTGCAACTGCGCAAGCAACAGTAGCGCCGACCATGGGGTTGTTGCCCATGCCGAGCAGACCCATCATTTCGACGTGAGCCGGAACGGAGGAGGAGCCTGCGAACTGTGCATCGGAGTGCATACGGCCCATGGTGTCGGTCATGCCGTAGGAAGCAGGACCTGCACCCATGTTGTCGGGATGAAGCGTACGGCCTGTGCCGCCGCCGGATGCAACGGAGAAGTACTTGCGGTCGTTTTCATAGCACCATTTCTTGTAGGTGCCTGCAACGGGATGCTGGAAGCGGGTGGGGTTGGTGGAGTTGCCGGTGATGGAAGCATCAACACCTTCGGAAATCATGATGGCAACGCCTTCGTTGACATCGTCAGCACCGTAGCAACGGACCTGACCGCGTTCGCCTTCGGAATAGGGAACTTCCTTGACGACCTTGAGCTCGCCGGTGAAGTAGTCATATTCAGTCTGAACATAAGTGAAGCCGTTGATTCTGGAGATGATCATAGCGGCATCCTTGCCGAGACCGTTGAGGATAACGCGAAGGGGAGTGGTACGAACCTTGTTAGCGGTCTTTGCGATGGCGATAGCACCTTCAGCAGCTGCGAAGGATTCGTGACCTGCAAGGAATGCGAAGCACTGTGTGCCGTCGTCAAGCAGTCTTGCACCGAGGTTACCGTGGCCGAGACCTACTTTTCTCTGGTCAGCAACGCTGCCGGGTACGCAGAATGCCTGCAGACCGATACCGATAGCAGCAGCAGCTTCGGAAGCGGTAGCAACGTTCTTCTGAATGGCAACAGCGGTGCCGAGGGTGTATGCCCAGACAGCATTTTCAAATGCGATGGGCTGTGCGCCTCTGACGATGGTGTCAACGTCAATGCCCTTGGCGGTGCAGAGGTCGCGGGCTGCTTCAAGACTTTCAAGACCGTATTCAGCCAGGCACTTTTCGATACCGGGCATTCTTCTGTCTTTGCCTTCAAAACTTACATTATTAGCCATGTTTGCGTCCTCCTTATTCTTCTCTGGGGTCAATGGTCTTTACGGCATCAGCAAAGCGGCCGTAAGTGCCGGTGAACTTCTTGAGGGCAGCCTGGATATCCTCACCCTTGCGGATAGCGGAAAGCAGGGGGCCGACCTTGATATATTCGTAACCGATAACCTGATCGTCTGCATCGAGAGCCATCTTGGTGATGTAGCCGTCGGTCAGCTGCAGATAACGGACGCCCTTGTCTTTGGTGCTGAAGCAGGTACCAACCTGAGAGCACAGACCTTTACCGAGGTCTTCAAGGGATGCACCGATGGACAGACCGTCTTCGGAGAAAGCGGACTGGGTACGGCCGTAAACGATCTGAAGGAAGAGCTCTCTCATTGCAGTGTTGATAGCATCACAGACAAGGTCAGTGTTAAGAGCTTCAAGAATGGTCTTGCCGGGAAGAATTTCAGCAGCCATAGCTGCGGAATGAGTCATACCGGTGCAACCGAGTGTTTCAACAAGTGCTTCTTCGATGATGCCAGCTTTTACGTTGAGGGTCAGCTTGCAAGCACCCTGCTGGGGGGCACACCAGCCCACACCGTGGGTGAAACCGCTGATGTCCTTGATTTCACAGGACTTTACCCAACGGCCTTCTTCGGGAATGGGGGCGGGACCGTGCTTGGGGCCTTTGGCGACCGGGCACATTTTTTCTACTTCATGCGTGTAGGTCATTGTTTGTTAGCTCCTTTCGTTTCGTAAACCCTGTGGCGGTGCATATGCACAGCCCAAAATATACAATTCTATTATACCGTATTTTTGTGTAAATGCAAGAAAAAATTTTCTGAAAATATTGTTTTTTATATATTTACAAATTTAATCGTTTATGTTATGATAGTTTTAGTCAGCTTTACAAGCCGGCTTTGTTTTAATACCTAAAAGACAGGGGTTTTATCAATGAAAAGAATGTTCAGACTGATTTCCGTGCTGTTGTGTTTGAGTTTGCTGTTTTCCTGCTTCTCCATGACAGGTCTTGCTGCACGTGCAGATACAAATGAAGAATTCCGTTTGTACGGTGATATTGACGGTGACGGCACCATCGAAGAAGCCGATTTCCTCTATATTATGGATATTCTTGCCGGCAATACGGAAATGCCCGATGCACTGAGTGCAGAGTTTTATGCTGCCGATATCATGGGTGACGGCATCACCATGGAAGATGCCCGCCGCGTTTACCGTTATCTCAATGATATGGATACCGCTGCAACCTACACCGCACAGGATCGTTGGCTGAAGCTGTATAATGACATTGTCGGTGTGATCAAGTCTTCTGAATTCCAGGCATTCAATAAGGTCAGCTATTACAACGTAACCAACATGCATACCGAAACGACTAATTTTAGTTTCAAAGATACTACCGGCTTGATCGATTATACCGATATTATCAAAGGAATATTCGATGAGGAAATGGAAGATGAAGTTGATTACTCTCCGTTGTATTCCGATTCCTCCGTTTATTACATTGCAGGCTCCAACAGAACGAACTTCCCGATGTTCGAAAACGGTGCTGTCAGTCTGCTTCGTCCTTCCGATATCAAGAACATTGCAGTTGAAATCGGTGTGCCTTGTGCATTTTCCGCTGATGTTGCCGTTCCGCAGTCTTTTGTCCGCGGTAATACAACATACGATCTGACCGGCCTGACGGCTCAGGAAGCACAGTATACGGATTGCATCAAGATTACGGTGGATATCAAGGATGAATCCTATGTCAACCATGTTTCCAAGCTCGATCCCGAAGACAAGCCCGCATTTTACAATTTCTTCGGTTCCGATGTCCGTGATCTTGCAGCACAGTATCCCTTTGAGGAAGATGGATCAGCAGAAGGCATAACCATGAAAATGACAATGGATCTGGCTGATATCAATACGCAGGGTAAGGCAATTTATTATTTTGACCGTGCTACACTCAATCCCATCTGTGCTTATTACAAAACGGTCATTGATACCATGCAGAATGTTACCATGAATTTCGGTGTTGACGGTCTGACAATCAACGGCACCATGGATCCTCGCACCGTAAGCACAAGTTCTTATATTTATTGGTTTGGTCCTTATTTCTCCGGCAAATAAAAGCACTGTGTAACACAAAGAGAATGCTTCTGTGTTCCCCTTGCAGCAGAATTGTTTTTCCGTCGATTGCTTTTGCGGTCGACGGTTTTTCTTTTGCAAGGGATTGAAAAACAATACAAAACAATGTATACTATTATTTATATTGTAATAAAAAGGAGTTTTTTATATGCAGCATTTTGATATCGGTACGGTCCGTTATGAAGGCCCGTCCACCAAAAATCCCTTTGCTTTCCGTTATTATGATGCCGACCGTGTGATTCTCGGCAAAAAAATGAGCGAACATCTTCCCTTTGCCATGGCATGGTGGCACAATCTGTGTGCGACCGGTACGGATATGTTCGGTATCGGTGCTGCCGACAAGAGTTTCGGTGCAACACCCGGTACCATGGAACACGCATTTGCGAAGGTGGATGCAGGTTTTGAATTCATGCAGAAACTCGGTATCCGCTATTTTTGTTTCCATGATGCGGACCTTGTTCCTGCTGCTGAAGATATCAACGAGACCAACCGCCGTCTGGATGAAATCACCGATTATATGCTTGTCAAAATGCAGGAAACCGGCATCAAGTGCCTGTGGGGTACCGCAAACCTGTTTGGTGATCCGCGTTTTTGCAACGGTGCCGGCTCTTCCAACAGTGCCGAAGTGTACTGCTTTGCAGCCGCACAGATCAAAAAGGCAATCGAACTGACTGTCAAGCTCGGCGGTCAGGGGTATGTTTTCTGGGGCGGAAGAGAAGGATATGAAACACTTCTCAACACCGACATGAAGTTGGAACTCGAAAACATCGCAAACCTCATGCACAAGGCTGTTGACTATGCGCGTTCCATCGGTTTTACGGGCGATTTCTATATTGAACCCAAACCCAAAGAACCCATGAAGCATCAGTATGATTTTGATGCTGCCACCGCCATCGGTTTTTTGCGTCAGTACGGTCTTGACAAGGACTTCAAGATGAACATTGAAGCCAACCACGCCACCCTTGCCGGTCACACATTCCGCCATGAACTGCGTGTTTCTGCCATCAACGGAATGCTCGGTTCCATCGATGCCAACCAGGGTGACCTCTTCCTTGGTTGGGATACCGATGAATTCCCCTATGATATTTACGAAACCACCATGTGTATGCTCGAAATCCTCAAATACGGCGGACTTACCAACGGCGGCTTCAATTTTGATGCCAAAAACCGCCGTCCCAGCTACACAAAAGAAGATATGTTCCATGCATTCATTCTCGGTATGGATGCCTATGCGCTCGGTCTTATCAAAGCTGCCAAGCTGATTGAGGACGGCAGACTCGATGATTTTGTTGCACAGCGTTATGCTTCTTACAATGAAGGTATCGGTGCCAGAATCCGCAGCGGTGAAGCAGACCTTTGTGAGCTTGCAGACTATGCACTGAATCTGAAAAAGCCGGCTGCCCCCGGAAGCGGCAGACAAGAATACCTTGAAAGCGTTGTCAACAGCGTACTGTTTGGTGAATGAGTATGAAATATTGTATCGGTATTGACATCGGCACATCGGGTACAAAAACGGTACTGTTTGATTCTCTCGGCAATGCCGTCTGTTCGCAAAGTGCCGAATATCCGTTGTCGCAACCGAAAAACGGTTGGGCGGAACAGGATCCTCTTGATTGGAAAAATGCGGTGTTGACCACATTGACCGCCGTTGTAAAAAACAGCGGTGTTGCCGCCTGTGATATCGTCGGCATCGGTCTGTCTGGTCAGATGCACGGCCTTGTGATGCTCGATGCAAACGGGGTAGTGCTTCGTCCGTCGATCATCTGGTGCGATCAGCGTACCGCCAAAGAATGTGAGGACATTGAATGCCTTGTCGGCAGAGAAAGACTCATTGAGATCACCGCAAATCCGGCTCTGACCGGTTTCACAGCATCCAAAATCATGTGGGTTAAAAAGCATGAACCCGAAATTTTTGCAAAGTGCGCCCACATTCTTTTGCCCAAAGATTACATCCGTTACGTTCTTTGCGGTGTGTTTGCAACGGAAGTCAGCGATGCCGCCGGTATGCAGCTTCTGGATGTGCCGAAGCGTGATTGGTCGGATGAAGTGCTCGAAAAGTTGGGCATCGATCGCAATTTACTCGGTAAAGTATATGAATCACCCGAAATTACAGGCTATCTCACACAAGAAATCGCAGCCCTTACGGGGCTTACCACAGCCGTTCCCGTTGTAGGCGGCGCCGGTGACAATGCAGCCGCAGCGGTGGGAACCGGGGTTGTCAGAAACGGTGCTGCCTTTACCACCATCGGCACAAGCGGTGTTGTGTTTCTGCACACCGACAAACCCGTCATTGACCCCAAGGGCAGAATCCACACTTTCTGCTGTGCGGTGCCGGATTGTTGGCACGTGATGGGTGTGACCCAGGCGGCAGGTCTTTCGCTTCGCTGGACAAGAGATACCGTTTGCGAAACCGAAATTGCCCTGGCAAAAGAACAGGGTTGTGATCCGTATGAGCTGATGACCGCACTCGCAGAAAAATCCCCCATCGGTGCAAACAGACTTCTGTTTCTGCCTTACCTGATGGGTGAACGCACACCACATCTTGATCCCGATTGCAGGGGTGTGTTCTTCGGACTTTCCGCCATGCATACCAAAGGCGATCTGATTCGTGCAGTCATGGAGGGTGTCAGTTATTCACTCTGCGATTGCCTTTCCGTGTTCCGTGAACTGAATATGGAGGTCAACACCATGGCCGTCTGCGGCGGCGGTGCAAGAAGTGCGTTCTGGAGAAAAATGCTTGCCGACCTGTATGCTCGTCCCGTTTGCCGCACACAGAATACAGAGGGTGCCGCTCTGGGTGCCGCGATTCTTGCTATGGTCGGTGCAGGACTGTATGCGAGTGTGCCCGAAGCGTGCGAAAAAATCATCCGCATTGCAGACGAAACCGCCCCCGATGCCGCAAACACAGCAGCGTATGAGTCGTATTACACGTTGTATAAGCAGTTGTATGCTCCCTTGAAATCAGCTTATGCAAGCCTTGCAAAAACAGAGTGATACCTCGTTGTTGTTTTGCAGCTTGCCGGTTTGCGGCGGTTGTTGTGCAAGGTGTTTGTAACAAAAAATAAATAGCTCCAATCGTGCAACCGCATTCTTTTGGGAATGCGGTTGTGTATTTTGCAGGTTCTTTACGAACATGTGGGGAATAAAAACAGATAAATTGCGGTTCGTCAGGGTGTTGGGGAGTCAATCACGGGGACGGCTACTGTGATTGCCGAATAATTTTTTCAAAGGCAATCGCAGTACTGTCCCCTGATTTACGACCATGCACAAACTAAATTCCCTAAAAATCTCCGCCAATCAGAGGACGGTTCTATGATTGACTGCTTTGGATATATTGTAAAGTCAATCACAGAAGCCGTCCCCGTGATTGGCTACTCCCCGATAAACCGTAATTTACACCTTGGTTTTCATTGTAGTATCCCTCTTTGTTTCCGAAAAGAAACCTTTTTATTATATGGCAGTACTTTTTTGTCTGAAAAACGGCATTGTTTGTTGACTTCTTCGCTTTTTCGTGATAAAGTAAAAAATAAAGAAATGTGAAATTGTGGAGGAATTGCTATGAAAAAAATGCAAAAAGCCATATCCGTAATGCTTGCGGTCTTTGTGCTGCTGACCGCAGCCCCGCTGTCAGGTTTTGTCGGGATGCAATTGCCGGAAATCGATTTTATCGATATTTTTGCACCTGATGCCAATGCTGCCACATCTGGAACCTACGGGAACAACTTGACATGGATATTGAATTCGGGAACGCTTACTGTTTCCGGTATAGGGGCAATGTTTGATTATGGAATTATCAATGCTGTTCCATGGTATTCAAGTCGATCTTCAATCAAGACGGTAATTATTGAAAACGGTGTGACGAGCATCGGGGCGCATGCGTTCTATTATTGTACCTCGCTGACCTCGGTCACCATCCCGGACAGCGTGACGAGCATCGGGGGTTCTGCGTTCTACGGTTGCACCTCACTGACCTCTGTTACCATCCCGGACAGTGTGACGAGCATCGAGGTTTCTGCGTTCTACGGTTGCACCTCGCTAACCTCTATCACCATTCCGGACAGCGTGACGAGCATCGGGGTTTCTGCGTTCTACGGTTGCACCTCGCTGACCTCGGTCATCATTTCGGACACTGCGATGATCATCGGAAAAAAAGCTTTTTATAATACTGCATATTATAACAATGAATCAAACTGGACAGATGGTGTTTTGTATATAGGTAATCATCTGATTATAGCTGATACAAATATAGCTGAAACGTATGCAATCAAATACGGAACAATAACTATCGCTGCTAGAGCGTTTTACAACTGCACCTCACTGACCTCTGTTACCATCCCGGACAGTGTGACGAGCATCGGGGAAGATGCATTCTACAACTGCACCTCACTGACCTCGGTCACCATCCCGGACAGCGTGACGAACATCGGGGGTTCTGCGTTCCGTGCCTGCAAAGCACTGAACTCGATCACCATCCCGGACAGCGTAATAAGTATAGGATCCGAGGCATTTACCAATACTGCATATCGTAACAATGATTCCAACTGGGTAGATGGTGTTTTGTATATTGATAATCATTTGATTAGTGATAATAGAATTTCAGGGGCTTGTACAATCAAATACGGCACAAAAACCATTGCTGATTTTGCGTTTTGCAACAGTTCTCTGAGCTCGATTATCATTCCGGACAGTGTAACAAACATCGGAGCTTGGGCATTTAAAGGCTGTAACTCGTTGACCTCGATCACCATTCCGGACAGTGTTACGAGTATCAGAGAATCTACGTTCAAATACTGCAATTCGCTGATCTCGGTCTCTATCGGTGACAGCGTAACGAGCATCGGGGTTGATGCATTCTATGACTGCGGATCGCTGACCACGATCTCAATCGGTGACAGCGTAACGAGCATCGGGGATTCTGCGTTCAAAAATTGCACCTCGCTGACTTCGGTATATATAACGGATATTGTTGCTTGGTGTAATCTTGATTTTACGAATGAATATTCCAATCCGTTGTATTATGCTAACCATTTGTATCTGAATGGAACGCTTGTAACGAAGTTGACAATTCCGGATAAGGTTACAGCAATCAAAAACTATGCGTTCTACAGTTGTACCCCGTTGACCTCGATCATCATCCCGAACAGCGTAACGAGCATTGGGGATTATGCGTTTCGTAACTGCACTTCTCTGACCTCGATCACCATCCCGGACAGTGTGACGAGCATCGGGGTTCGGGCGTTCTACAACTGCACCTCTTTGAAGGATGTATATTATGCCGGAAGTAAAGAAGATTGGAAAAAGATAACGATTGGTAGTAATAACTATTGCCTTACCAATGCAAATATTCACTACAATAGCAAACCAAAAGTTTACTTTGACAACCAGACTTTTTGTTTTTATGCAGGTGCAACGGAAACAACCACAGGGGATACAATTGTTGTCATAGTCTCAGATTCTGATGCTGATAACTTGCAAAACTTTGATCCCTCAACCGTTGAATTATCAACTGATGACACAATGTTAAAGTTGAACGGTATCCGTGATTCTGTTATATCTGAAGATGGAAAATCCATTGCTATGACCCTGGATATACAGGCTCTGAAACCGGGTGAAACAACCCTGACTGCAACGCTTGACGATGTGGGCGAGGAAAGTTGTACCATCAAAATATTACCGCCCAATGAAATGACAATTGAATTGCAAACGCTTGACCAACTGTACAGTGCTGATCGGTTTTTCTTTGATGAAGAAGGAAATTTTGTGAAGGATACTTTGGAACTTTATTTCAGTTTCAGCAATAACATTCTCCTGTCTCTCTGGGAGGATTTGTTGATAACCGATCCGGAAATTATTGAGAATCTGAAATACAAGAATATCCGTTTTGAGTTTTTATTGGATGATAGCGGTCTTGCTTTTGCAGAAAATAATGCGACCACACTTGTAAAAGAGTACGAAAGTCTGGATTTCAAGGGGAAACAAGAAGAAAAACTCAAAATTATTTGCAAAAATCCGTCCAAACTTGAAGAAAAAGAAGGTTTGAAAGTAAAACTGAGTTATAAGGTGTATTTCGATGATCCGATCACAGGGGAAAACATTGAAAAAGGAACAGATTTTTGTGAGTTAAATATTATTTCCTATAAGAGGTTTTATGTAAAAGAACACCTGGAAGCAATGCAAAACGGAAGTGAATACCATACAATTCTGATGGATAGCTTTGCAAGAAAGATGAAGGGACTCGAGGATACGAGAGATTTTATCTGGACTGAAGTCATGAGTAAGGGTATTATAGATAATTTTGTTTCGTTGGTTTCCGATTTTGATGAAATAACCGGATATGAAATCGTAATTGCTGATTTGTTAAGCAAGTTCAGCGGAATTGCGGTAAAACAACAAGAAGAACTGATAAGCGAAAAATTTATGGAGTTTATCAATGTGTTTTATGATACAATGCTGAACTGCTTAACATATGATTATGTTGCAGATCTTTTTGAAGCCGCAGGCGGAGCAGATGGCGGTTTTACAATTAACGCAGTTGCAGATGTGTTAGCCGGTAACGTAAATAGCGGACCTTGTTATAATACCATTCAGAAAATACTCGATAACGACGACTTTGTTGCTCAGTTAAAAATTCTGAAAGGAATGGAAATAACCATTAAAGTGTTAGGTGGTATCGGTGCCACTTTAGAAACAATCAAGGGCATACAAACAGCGACTGCCGTTACCGCTGCTTGTGAAACATATAAAGCAATTCTTGACAGTAATAAGACTCTCTTTGAAAAAATGCAGACAATTGCAAAAGAGTATGGCAACGATGATCTGGCGGAGGCATTGGGAAATTACATCAATTATGACGAGGATGATGTTTTAGAAACTCTTGGCAATGAAATAGCCACTTCGCTGGTCAGCGGTGCCGGCAGCGGAATACAATTTATAAGTTCCGTTTTAATCGATCTGTTTGCAAAAGGCATGGCAGAAAAAGTATTTAGTGTTATCGGTGTTGCTGTTGCAGGTTTTGAAGGTGGAAAAATGCTTTCCAATTTGCTGTGCAATACCGGGGATTATGCAGCCGCAGCCGCCTCGGTTGTATCTGCCGGTTATATTTCAGAAACTCTTTTTTATACTATTGTTCAATTGTACGAAGAGTTAATCGTGGCAAATGAGGGCAATGTGGATTATGCTTACAGCAAGGCGCAGGAACTTGATGCTGCACTCGAGTTGTATAAATGTCTTGAAGAAATAAGCTATGAAAAAACAATAAAAGCAATGAAAGCGGAAGCATCATCAGTTGTTGGTAAGTTCTTTGCAGAAAGATACGAAGTGGGGATTAAAGATATAATTATAAAAAAACCGAGTTTTGGATTAATCCATTGTCATGATGAAGCTTTTGAAAAAATATATCTTAGGGTTATTGCTCCCCATTTTACAGAGAACGAAACGAGTTTCCCGGCATGCTATAAAACCATATGCGTACAGTGCCCTGTTGATGTTCTTGTTACTAACAGCAAAGGCGAAATTGTTGCTCAAATTGAAGACGATCAGATTGTTTCCAAGTCAAACGGTATTGAAATCATCGTCTACGGTTCCGAAAAATATATTCTTGTCCCCGGTACTGAGGAATATGACATTTCAATCACCGCTACCGATGCAGGAACGATGAATTATCAGATTCTGGAATACGACGAAAAATGCAGCAATATCCGCACCGTTGAATACAATGCAATTCCCCTTTATGACGGACAGGTTTTTGCAGGATCGGTTGATACGCAGACGCTTGCATCGAGCGACACCTACAATCTGACAACAGGGGATACAACGATCTATGCAGACAAGGATGAATATACCTTGGAGGAAGGTCACACTTACACCTGCACCGTTACAAAAGCAACCTGCACAACGGAAGGGAAGCGTGTTTATGTCTGCACCTGCGGAGACACCTATACGGAAACAATTCCCGTAGCGTCTCATACCGATGCAGATGGTGACGGTATCTGCGATATCTGCAAGCAAGATGTAACACCTGCTTACACTCTCGGTGATGTGGATGAAAACGGCAAGATCGAAGCTACGGATGCAAGACTTGCACTGCGTGCTGCGGTCAAGCTGGAAACCCTCACCGAGACACAGACCAAGGCTGCCGATGCCGATAAGAACGGCAAAATCGAAGCTGCCGATGCAAGACGAATTCTGCGTGCTGCGGTCGGACTTGATTCGCTTTCCTGACGGATTTTTGCAATCTGAATCTGAATCATAATAATACAAAACCCTGCAAGTCGTACGGTACGGTTTGCAGGGTTTGCACATGGATGAGGCTTTGCAAAAGAGAGATTACACCGGAGAAATGAAAATGCCGAGGGAAGGCGGATTGTAGGTCCACACGACAAAACAAACCGCGGTCAAAGCTGCAAGCACACGGCAGACGGGTACAACAAAGGGGGACGAAAAGCGGTCGGTCTGCATATATTTGTAAGAGAAAAACCATGCGGCGGCAGCACCGATAAAATACAACAGAATATTGATAAAATCCACATTTTTTCCGAGTACACCCGTGTAGGTATAAAACAGGACGGTCACGCAAGTCATGCCCACCAAGGCTGCCAAGTATTTGACACACACAAAGTTTTTTTGATTTTTGCCGTACATAAAGTATTCAACCACCGCAAACAACACCAGCGGTACCCAAAGCAGTTTCAGATGTTCCCATGTGCTTTCGTTGACGGCAGAAAAAGCAGCGACCACTTTATTTTGTCCTGTCAGGTCATAAAGAAAATGCAGTATAACACCGGCAATGCAGGTAAAAACAAAACCTGCAATGTGGATTTTTTTCAGATCAGAAAAATTTTTCATGTATGGCACACTCCGTATTGAAATTTTTCGGTAAATACTGTATAATATTCTAATCTATGCAGAAAAGGAGGCTTACAATGTTCAAACGGCTCAAGGAAGATATTGCAAGTGTGCGCGAACGCGACCCGGCTGCTACATCAACGCTTGAAATCCTGTTTCTGTATCCGGGACTGCGTGCCGTTCGATCACACCGAAAGGCACATTGGTTTTACAACCACAATATGCACTTTATTGCCCGATGTATTTCGCAGGCCTCTGCAAGACGTACAAACATAGAAATTCACCCCGGTGCAAAGATCGGAAAACGCTTTTTCATTGACCACGGTACGGGTGTCGTCATCGGTGAAACTGCCGAAATCGGGGACAACGTAACCATTTATCAGGGGGTGACCCTTGGCGGTACGGGTAAAGATGTCGGGAAACGACATCCCACCGTCGGCAACAATGTTCTCATCGGTGCAGGTGCGAAGGTGTTGGGGCCGTTCAAAATCGGTGACAATACCAACATCGCAGCCGGTAGTGTGGTACTCAATGAGATTCCGCCAAACTGCACGGCTGTCGGTACCCCTGCAAGGGTCGTCAAGCGTGACGGCAAACGGGTGCTCGATGACCTCGACCAGGTGCACATTCCCGACCCTGTGCAACAGGAGCTTGACAAACTCCACCGCCGCATAGAAGAATTGGAAAATCAGCTTAAAAAGGAGAATAAGCATGAAAGTTTATAATACACTCACAAGACAAAAAGAAGAACTCATTCCGCTGAAAGACGGTGAAGTCGGTATTTATGCCTGCGGCCCGACCGTTTATAACTACATCCACATCGGTAATGCAAGACCCATCTGCGTGTTCGACGTACTGCGTCGTTACCTTGAATACAGAGGTTACAAAGTCAATTTTGTGCAGAACTTTACCGATATCGATGATAAGATCATCAACCGTGCAAACGATGAAGGTTCGGATTATCTCACCGTTTCCCGTAAGTATATCGAAGAATACAAGATCGATGCAGGGGGCTTAAATGTCCGCCCGGCAACCGTACATCCCAAGGCAACGGAAAATATTGACGAAATCATTTCCATCATTTCAAGCCTCGTCGAAAAAGGCTATGCCTATGAAGCACAGGGCGACGTTTATTTCAGCACTTTGAAATTTGATGAATACGGCAAGCTGTCCCATCAGCCGATGGAAGACCTGCTTGCAGGTGCAAGAATCAATGTCGGTGAAGTCAAAAAGGAAGCGGTTGACTTTGCACTCTGGAAAGCATCCAAACCCGGCGAACCCTGGTGGGAATCTCCCTGGGGTAAGGGCAGACCCGGTTGGCATATCGAATGTTCCGCCATGTCCCGTCGTTATCTCGGTGAAACCATCGATATTCATTGCGGCGGTCAGGACCTTGTATTCCCCCATCATGAAAACGAAATTGCACAGAGCGAATGCTGCAACGGTGTTCCTTTTGCAAGATATTGGATGCACAACGGGTTTATCACCGTTGACAACGAAAAAATGAGCAAATCCAAGGGCAACTTCTTTACTGTCCGTGATGTTTCGCAGCAGTTCGGTTATGAGCCCATCCGCTATCTGATGATCTCCTGCCAATACAGAAGCCCCATCAACTACTCCTATGATTCTCTCGAACAGTGCAAGGCTTCGCTGACCCGTCTTTATAACTGCCGTGAAGCACTTGATTTTGCATTGAAAAACGCTTCTGCGGATGCAAATGAAGAGGCTGTCCGCATTGCAAAAGAAGGTTGCGAAAATGCAAAGAAAGCATTCTGCGATGCAATGGACGACGATCTGAACACCGCCGATGCCATTGCTGCATTGTTTGATTTTGTCCGTTTTATCAACAAGTCCGTTCTGACCGATGCACCTGCAAAGGAAGCTGTTGAAGAAGCCCTCAAGCTGTTTGATGAGCTTGCAAACGTACTCGGCCTTGTCTACAACCGCAAGAATGATTCTCTTGATGATGAAGTTGAGGCACTTATTGCGGCCAGAACCGAAGCCAGAAAGAGCAAAAACTGGGCAGAAGCCGACCGCATCCGCGATCAACTCAAAGAAATGGGCATCGTTCTCGAAGATACACCGCAAGGTGTCAAATGGTCCAGAGCATAAGAAACCAAGGGGAGCCGTAAGGCTCCCTTTTTCTATTCCGCAACCACCGCATCATCGTAATGCAGGATAACGGTTATGCTGATCGGTGTTGAATAAAATGTAAAACTGTACCGCCCGTTTTCAACCGTTGCGGTGTGATCTGAGAAAAGAACATCTTCTCCCGTGAGTCCTGCTTCGTGCAGCACAGCCTGTGCATCGTGTCGGCTGATACCGAAAAATATTTGTGTCAACAATTCCGACAATTCGATAAATTCGCCTGTCGGTGCCGTATTCTTTTCTGCAGTCAGAAGAATTTGCAGTAACTGTCCCTGTGCATCTTCTTCACAACTCAGCAGCATATCGTTTTCACCGTGCACGGAGAACGGTATGTGATAATAACCGTTTGAAAGTGTTGCTCCGTCTAAAGAAAACGCATACGTTTCATTCTCTGCGGCAAGACGATAAGACAACTCCTGTGTGCCGAACCGACGGCTTTGTGAACAGCCTGTGCATACGAACAAGAGAACCAACACGGCTGCAAGCAGATTTTTTGTTTTCATCCGCATTCCTCCTTTTGGTTTATCGTATGCAGCATGGCAAAAAAATAGACCGATGCATTTGCAGCATCGGTCTGTTGCTATCGGCTTACTTCTTTTTCTTTCTGAAAAATACAAACAGAACAATAAGTGTAATTCCGACGACGGCTCCCACCAACAGGGCAGGTAACATTTTGTTGTTGCCATCTGCAGGAACAGTGGAAATGTCATTGACGGATGTGTTTTCTACTGAAGATGAATCTGCGGTTGCATTAGTTTCGGTTTTCTCGTTTTCAATGATTTCATCATCAGAATTATAAGGTTGGTAAGTTACCTTTTCGGAAATTTCACCGACAATATAATCAACAGCGTCGGCAGGTTTTACGGCTGTATTGATATCCCCTTCAACCAAAACCCATCCACTTTGCTGTCTGTAGTAATACAGTTCTGCCCACACATTGCCGTTTTTATCGGTGTAGGTATGTGCAAACGCGGGCAGGTCTGTATCATTGCTATCGACAATAAGTGTGTCTATTGCTTTTTCGGCACCGGGATAATCGTACAGCAAGACTTCATTATCATATAATGAACTGTCTGGTTGGTACACAATGGGGGCAAAATGATCACTGTATGCTTTTTCAAAGTCCTTACGGTCATACGGACGGGTGCAACCGCGAAGATCCACCCATGCACCGTTGTCCATTTCGATGTAAACAAGGCCCCAAAGCACACCGCTTTCGTCGACATAAGTGAAGTTGACATTGAACGGTTCATCAGCCGGAATCGGATCATAGTCTGTTTTGCTGTTGTCTTCGGGAGATACAACAAACGGCAACTCAACAGGGGAAACGTATGTGCGGTCTTCCCGAAGAATTTCTTCATAATATGTATCGAAGAATGTATCCTCGTAGGGCATCCAGATGACATCTGCCGAAACGCAGAGGGTAAGACTTTCAAAAATAAAAAGGCTTAACAAAACTGATAAAAATTTACGCATAAAAATTCCTCCATTCATTGATAAGAGTCATTTATGAGTAGTTCTGTTGCAATCAATCTGACAATTTATGAATAAAAAGTCCGCTTAAGAGTTTCGGTTCAAACCAGGTGGACTTCGGGGGCATGATTTCTCCTGCATCTGCAATACGCATGAGTTCTTCAAGGGAAGTCGGGTACATGGAAAATGCACACACGGCATCTTCTTCACAGCGGCGTTCCAATTCCTGCAGACCGCGGATGCCGCCGACAAAGTCAATTCGTTCCGATGTTCTCGGATCTTCAATGCCGAAAACGGGAGCAATCACATTGTCCTGCAAAACAGAAACATCCAGGCTTGCAACGGGATCACTTTCATCGCAGATGCCGTCCTTGAGTGTCAGTGCATACCATTTTTGGTTCAGATACAGACCGAATGTATGACGGGCACAGGGTTTGTAAGCTTCCTTTTCTTCATCAATCGAGAAAATGACGGAGAGTCTTGCAAGCAACTCATCTTCGGTCAGGCCGTTGGTGTCTTTGAGTACACGGTTGTAGTCAAAAATTTCCAACTCATCTGCACGGAAACATACGGCAAGGAAAAAGTTGAATTCCTCTTCTCCCGTGTAGTCGGGATTCTCTGCACGGCGTTGCAGCCCTACCTTGACGGCAGAAGCACAGCGATGGTGTCCGTCAGCAATGTAAAGAGACGGAATGTTTGTGAAACTGTTTGTCAATACGGCAATGTCATTTGTGTCTGCAATACGCCATACGGTGTTGCGGATGCCGTCGGATGTTGTAAAATCATACAGCGGCTGCTTTGCGAGATAGCGGTCGATGATGCTGTCTACCTGTGCATTGCGTGAGTAGCAAAGGAAGATCGGACCTGTGTTGGCATTGCAGATATCCACGTGGCAAATGCGGTCCGCTTCTTTGTCGGCACGGGTATGTTCGTGTTTTTTGATGGTATTGTTGATGTAATCATCAATCGAAGCACAGCCGACAATACCTGTCTGCGGTCTGCCGTTCATTACCTGTCTGTACAAATAAAGGCAGGGGGTTTCTTCCTGTATGCAAATGCCGTCGGATACCAGTTTGTTGAGGTTTTCGGCTGCTTTGTTGTAAACGGCATCGCTGTAAATATCTGTGCCTTCGGGCAGATCGATTTCGGCCTTGTCCACGTGTAAAAAAGAATACGGATTCCCCTTTACCATTTCGGCAGCTTCACGGCTGTTCATAACATCGTACGGCAAGGCAGCCACATCGGCGGCATATTCGCTTTTCGGGCGAATGGCTGAAAAGGGACGTAAGATACTCATTTTTTTCTCTCCTTCATATAATAAATGATTTTAGTTATCGGAATAGGCGTAGGTGAAATAGACACGGTTTGCATTGGTATAACAATAAATGCCCGATACGCCTGAGGTTTGCACAAGATAGGCACTTTCGGAAAATACGGGGATAATATAGTTTTGCTCTGTCAACAGGTTTGCAGCAGCCTGCAAATATTGCTGTTGCTGTTCGGGAGATGCAGAGATGTTGGCAGATGCAAGCAGTTGTGCATAGTTTTCATTCTGCAGGAAAATGCAGTTGTCGGGACTGTCTGTAGCGAACGGCATTAAAAAACTCAGTGCATCGGGGGAGGATGCGGTCAGCGGACAAAATGCAATTTCATACTCTCCGTTTGCAACATAGTAATTCAGTTCCGTTTCCGAAACGCTTTCCACCCGGATGATGCAACGCAGACCGAGAATCCGTTGCCAGTTCTGCATTTGTTTTCTGATCAGTTCTTCATAGTCATCACTTGTCAGAATTGTCAAAGATATTTCGTCCAGATCCAATTCATTTAAACCTTCCTGCAGGCTTGTAACGGCAAGCTGTTCATCGAAAACGTTTTTGCATTCCGGTGTAAAACCGCAGATGGACGGCAACAAAGTGTTTGCGTATTCCTTGCCTGCAAGCTCTGCAAAAGCTTGCTTGTCGCAAGACAGTGAAATGGCTTTGCGGATATTGTCATTTGCAAGCATTTCGTCGTTTAAATTGAAAACAAACGAATACATGGCATTTTCAAGTTCGGTCACCGTATAGCCGGAGCCCACGGTAACAGCATTGTACATGGTATCGGTCAGGTAGGCTGCAGAATAAAGGTCATCCGTTATTTTCTGCGGAATGCCTTCACCGTTCCGGTTGTAATAGAGGAATACACGGTAGGGTGTTGCTTTGTGCGGTCCGTCGTATTTCGGGGAATTCATAAGGGTGTAGGTGTCTTCAGACAGATTATACAGACAGAAAGGACCGTTTGAAAGCATATACCGTACAGCCATTCCCATTCTGCCACCGCAAGCATTGAAGAATGTGCGGTTGCACGGCATACAGATGCATTCTGTCAGGATGTACAAAAAGTTGCTTTGCGGTTCACTGAGGGTGATTTCCAGTTGACGGTCGTTGACGGCACGCACACCGAGTACGGTCGGATCCAGTTTTCCTTCATTGATCTGTCGGGCATTTTTGACAGAAAACAGCATGTAGGCATCGGGTGCACCGGTTTCCGGATCCAGGGCACGTTGCAATGCAAATACAAAATCGTCTGCCGTTACAACCGGGGCAAATGTTTCGGGGAGAACATCTTTCATTTGTTCTGTTGCGGTGACGGTTCTGTACCACTGTGCATCCGGTCGGATGTTGAATGTATAGGTCAGTCCGTCCGGGGATACCGTCCAGCTTTCTGCCGCGGCAGATACAATTTCACCGTTTTGGTCCACACGTACCAAACCTTCAAAACAGTTTGTTACGATGATTTTTTCGACATCCGTAGAAGCGATCTGCGGATCACAGCTTGTCATGTCTTCATAAACCGGATAATAAATCATGCTGACCGCCGTGTCATCACAGGAAGCCAGACAGAACAGCAAACAGAATGCAGAAAAGAGTGCAAACAGGCGTTTGATCATTTTTCTTCGTCCTTACCAAAAAATAATCCATTTTAGTATAGCTATTATACCAAATTAAAACTGCGATTTCCACAACTTTGTAAATATTTTTTTAAGGACTTAACAAAAACATATTTATGTGTTATAATATTTTCAATTGTATTTTCTGTAAATCGAAATCGGAGGATATTATGACCGATATTTTGCTGATTGCTGTTCTTCTTTTGCTGTTGGGCGTGGTGATTTTGCTTTGTCTGGTTCTTGCGAGACAGAAAAAAACAACTTCTCCCACGGATATCTCGCCCGAAATCACCACTGCCGTGGGCGATTCTCTGGTTGCATTCCGCAGGGAGTTGGGTGAAAGAGAAGCCGCAACACGCAGGGAAACGGGTGCTGCCATTGCAGACCTTGGCGGAAAACTGCAGAATATGACCGAAAAGAATTATGAGTTTCAGGTTCGTTTTCAGTCGCAGTTGCATGAGGGATTGGGAAACATCCGTGAAAAGCAGATCGAATCGGCAGAAAAACAAAGTCTTGCCGTGTCCGAAGCCATCGGCAAAATGCAGCTTTCCAATGAAAAAAAGCTCGAAGAAATGCGTGCGACCGTTGATGAAAAGCTCAATGCCACGCTGACCGCACGACTTGATACATCTTTCCAGACCGTTTCCAAGCAGCTTGAAAATGTGTATAAATCTTTGGGTGAGATGAAAGAGCTGTCTGTCGGTGTGACGGACAATGTCACGGCTCTTAACCGTGTGCTTACCAATGTCAAAGCAAGAGGCACATGGGCGGAAGTACAGCTCGAAGCCATTCTTGATCAGACCATTCCCGGTCGGTATGTCAAAAACTATTCTCCTGCAAACACCGCCGAACGCGTGGAATTTGCCGTGTGTCTGCCTGCAGGTGAGGATAAAAAACAGACCGTCTACCTTCCTGTGGATTCCAAATTCCCCATGGAGGATTATGTCCGTCTTTGCGAAGCTGCCGACCGTGCCGATGCCGTTGCATTGGCTGCCGCACGGAAAGCCTTGGAGGACAGGGTGCTGCAAGAGGCAAAAACTGTCTGTAAGTACATCCATGTGCCGCAGACCACACCTTATGCCGTGTTGTATCTTGCAACCGAAGGCTTGTATGCAGAAATTGCCGCATCCAAATCGGGACTTATGGAACGAATACAACATGAATACGGTGTCATGATCGCAGGTCCATCTACGGTCACGGCTTTGCTCAACTCTTTTGCCATGGGATTCCGTACCGTAGCCGTAAATGAAAAAGCAAACGAAATCCGTCTTTTGCTTGCTGCCGTCAAGGGACAGTACGAAAACTTTGCGGTATTGCTTGAAAAAGCAAAGAAAAAGGTGGACGAAGCCGGTACGACCCTTGAAAATGCCCAAAAACGTAATTCCATTATCTACAAAAAGCTCAAGAGCGTTGAAGAGATGGAAACAGAACAATCTGCCCATCTTTTGTCGTTCAATCAAGAAGTGTAATTGAAAAGAATAAAAATTCTTCAGAAAGGGAGAAGAAGATGAAATACAAGGACATTATTTCCACATTGACCCGCGAAGAAAAAGCCGCCCTTTGTTCCGGTAAGGACTTCTGGCATTTTCAGGCTTTGCGTAAGTTCGGTTTGCAGGCTATCAACGTAACCGACGGCCCCCACGGACTCCGCAAACAGAAAACGCAGAAAGAAAGCGGAACGGATATGTTGCAGGGCATTCCTGCCGTCTGTTTCCCGACCGCAAGTGCAACCTCCTGTTCATGGGATCCAGAACTCATGGAACGCATGGGTGTTGCATTGGGTGAAGAATGCAACGCAGAAGGTGTTTCTGTTTTGCTCGGCCCCGGCAACAACATCAAAAGAAATCCGCTGTGCGGCAGAAACTTTGAGTATTTTTCGGAAGATCCGCTGCTTGCAGGTGAAATGGCAGCCGCATGGATCAAGGGTGTACAGTCACAGGGTGTCGGTACATCGCTCAAGCACTTTGCCGCCAACAACCAGGAAGCTCGCCGCATGACGGTCGATTCCGTTGTGGATGAAAGAACCTTGCGTGAGATTTATCTTGCAGGTTTTGAAACCGCTGTTAAAAAAGGACAACCCTGGACGGTTATGAATGCCTATAACCGTTTGAACGGTACCTACTGTGCAGAAAATAAATGGTTGCTCAGCGATGTACTGCGTGACGATTGGGGATTCAACGGTATCGTCATCACAGACTGGGGTGCAGAAAATAACATTGTGGATGGTCTGAAAGCAGGTCAGAACATCGAAATGCCCTCTTCCGACGGTCTTGCAGCTGCAAAAATCGTGGACGGTCTGATCGATGGTACGCTTGACGAAGAAACCCTCAACAAACGCGTGGACGAAACCCTCGACATTCTGTTCAAGGGTCAGAAAAACAAGGCTGCCGTACCCTATGACAGAGCTGCACATCATGCACTTGCCCGTGAAGTGGCAACAAACTCCATGGTATTGCTGAAAAATGAAGACAACATTCTTCCGCTTTCCAAAAACAAGACCGTTGCTGTCATTGGTGAAATGGCAAAAGCACCCCGTTACCAGGGTGCCGGCAGCAGCCTGATTAACCCCACGCAGCTTGACAATGCATTTGATGAAATGCTCAAGCAGGACATCGGTTTCCTGTATGCACAGGGGTACGATAAGAAGAATCCCGATACCGATCTTGCTTTGTTGCACGAAGCAGTTGACACAGCAAAGCGTTGTGACACGGTTTTGCTGTTCATCGGTCTTACGGATGATTTTGAATCCGAAGGCTTTGACCGCAGCCATCTCAACATTCCGCAGAGCCATATTAACCTGCTGACCGCTGTCAGCAAGGCAAATCCCAATGTGGTTGTCGTGCTTGCAGGCGGTGCACCCGTCAGCATGAAATGGCTCGAATGCTGCAAGGCTGTTCTGCATACCTTCCTGCCCGGTCAGGCAGGTGCAGGTGCTGCTGTTGATCTGCTGTTCGGCAATGCAAACCCCTGCGGCAAACTCAGCGAAACCTACATCAACAATCTTGAAGACACACCGTCTTTCCATAATTTCCCCGGCTCACCTGTCACGGTTGAATACAGAGAAGGCCTTTATGTCGGCTACCGTTATTATGACAAAGTCGAAAAGGATGTTCTGTTCCCGTTCGGCTACGGATTGAGCTATACCACTTTTGAATATTCGGGTCTGAAGCTCTCCAAAAAGAGCATCAAAGATACCGATACCCTTAAGGTCACATTCAAAATCAAAAACACGGGCGATATGGCAGGTGCCGAAATTGCACAGCTTTATGTGAAAGACAATGAAAGCACCGTTTACCGTCCCGTCAAGGAACTTAAAGGCTTCAAAAAGGTCTTCCTTGCACCCGGTGAAGAGCAGACTGTCACCATCGAACTTGACAAGCGTGCCTTTGCATTCTGGAACACCTGCATCGGTGACTGGTATGTCGAAAGCGGTGAATTTGATATTCTTGTCGGTGCATCCAGCCGCGATATCCGCCTGAACGCAACCGTCAAGGTCACTTCGTCTGCCCCCGAAACAATGATTCCGAACGATAAGGAAAATCTGCCTGCTTATTTCAGCGGTGATATCATGAATGTACCCGATGCACAGTTTGAAAAATTGCTCGGCAGACCCATTCCCGATGCAAAGCGTGACCCGAATCAGCCGCTTGATATCAACTCTACGCTTGAGCTTGCAAACGGTACCGCAGCCGGTAAAGTGATCAACTCCATGATCCGTACCGTTATCAAGACCATTGCCGGCGGTGCTTCCAACGAAGGTATGATGCTTGCCATGGCAACGCAGATTCCGATTCGTTGCTTCGTGTCCATGAGCATGGGTGTGTTCAGCGAGGACATGGCACAGGCACTCATCGACATCCTCAACGGCAAGAGTGCTCTCATCGGTGTCGGTAAAATCGTCGCAGGTCTGACCAAAACCATCGGCAAAATCAGCACCCTCATCAGCTCCATATGATCTGAATAAATCCATTAAAAAAACTGCCGCGTGTCGGCAGTTTTTTTGTTGGGGTATTGTGCATTTGTGTTACATTGCGTTTTCGGTGCGTTGCAGGATGCTTTCCTGCAACGGTCGGGGCAGACGGGTGAAGTAGTCGCTGTAGCCACCGACGCGTACGATGAGGTTTTCGTGCTTTTCGGGGTGTTCAAGGGCATCCAACAGCTCTTCGCGGCTGACGACATTGATTTGCAGGGTCTGACCGCCGCCGATGAAATAGGTTTTGGCAAGGGCGATAAAGGCGGCTTTGCCTTTGGGGGTGTTGAAAACGGATTTGTCAAACTTCATTTGCAGCACATTGCCGCTGGTTGCGAGGTGCTGATTGCCTTTGAGTACCGAATGCAGCAATGCGGTCGGCCCGTTTTTGTCATTACCGGGGGTGCAGCCGATGCTGTCGGCAAGCATGGTTTCATTCTTCTTTTTGCCGTTCGGCAGGGCACCGCAATGCAAGCCGTAATTCGGTGCACGGTGGAAGGTGCTGCATCCCACACCGAACACACCGCCGCGGAAGGTTTGCTTGGTTTGGAAATAGCGGTAAATATGGTCGGTGATGGCGGCATAAATGCTGTCCACTTCGTCGTTGTCGTTGCCGAATTTTACATAGGTGGAAAAATCTTTGTACAAGGCATCAAAGCCTTCGAAATTGTTGTCAAGTGCTGCAATCAGTTCTTGCATGGTGTATTTCTTTTCATCAAAACAATAATGCTTGATGGCTGCAAGGCAGTCTGCCGTGTCGGGCAAACCTTCCGTCAATACCTGTCCGTGTCCGTAATAAGGGCCTTTGTTTTTGTATTCCAGGCCGCGTTCCACGCAACCCTGGGTCAGCAGGGAACGGAACGGAATGGGGGCATATGCGGCAAATGCCTGCTGATAGCGGTTGGAAATGGACACAATGGTGTCGGCAAGGTATTCAGCTTGCTTATAATAGGCCTGCATGAGTTCATCAAAGGTGGAAAATGCGGTCGCATCGCCTGTTTTTACACCCAATTCCTCTTCGGAAAACTTGCAGACACCGTTGAACAGGGCAAATTCAAGCGCTTTTATAATGCTGATTTCGCCGTCTTCAAGCCCCATGTGGCTCTTGCCGAAAATATCAATCTGGTTGCAGCCGTTCATGCAATACAGATGGGAGTCGCTCGGCGGAATGCCGATGGCTTCCAATGCCGTGCATACGCAGTCGTCGTTGTAAAGACCGGGCATACCGATGCCTGTTGCAAGGGTTTCCACTGCTTCCTGCCACAAAGCAGGCGGTGTGTTTTGGTGCACACGCAAGGTCAGATTGGGTGTGTCGTATTTATATTCCCTTGCCACACGCAATACATCATAGGACAAGGTGTTGGAAAGGTCGTTTCCGAATTCGTCGCAACCGCCTACGCACAAATTCCAGGTTCGTGTCTTTTTGAACAACTGCCAGAGTTTTTGCAGACACATATAGCGGTCGGTCGTGTCGTCATTTTCGTAGTATTCGCCCATAAAGTAGTCGAACAGACCCGGTGAGTCAATGTCGGCAATGCCGAATGCCATCCAGAAAAACTGGCAGGCTTCAAAAAAGTTACGCGGACTGTTTTGCGGAATGTTGTCAAACGCATCGATCAGTCTTTGTAACACAAGCTTTTCCTGCCCGTCGGCACTTGCAAGCATTTCTTTTGCTTTTTCCTGATATCGCTTTGCAAAGATTTCAAGTGCATCACAACACAAGTGCATGGAATCGTAAAAATCGTCGCAATCTGTGTGTACGGAACGGAAGCGTTCGATTTTTGCACGCAAACCTTTTGTGCCCAGACGCATCAGCATTTTAAAGTCAGGATTGCCGTGACCGCCGCCGTGTCCCCAACAGCATTTGTTGATATTGAGTTTGGTTTCAACCTCACTTGTTATGGAATGCAAGTAAGACCAGAAATCATGCGGCTGCATTTGGTTATACAGGTCCTGCAAAGCCTCGGCAAGATGCGGATATTGTTCCTTTTTTTCCTGCAATCTGTCTTCACGTACCCAAATACCGTCGCCACGTGCAAAGCCGGCAAATGCACGGGGAAAAGACAGCACGGGAGCCGAAAACCAGTTTTCGGTGTCCACGGTCAGGTCAATGTTTTCTGCAATAAATTTCAGTGCATAGGCGAGTTTGTAGCATTGGTCATCTCTGTCAGCCGACAAAAAACCGACAGCAAAGGGTTCTGTTTTTCGCAGTTCCATTTGAAAAACCTCCTGATGCTTATATCATTTTCAGTATAGCATATAAACGGCATACAAAGCAAGAAAAAAAGCACACGGCAATTTCACCGTGTGCAATGGATTAATCTGTGTGTTTCCAGAGTTGTAAATAGCCTTGATCGCAAACGAGTTCATAGTTGTTTGCATCAATAAATTCATACATCTGCTTGTTGTATTCCGAGCTGTCCTGTCGTTTGTCGGTGACGTAGTAGTCCGTTGACACTTTGGCTCCGTAGAAACAGGGGACGGTGTAGAGATTCTTGTGGTCATACAGATGCGGAACCACATAATCACGTGCCGTGACGGATGCATCTTCCGGTATCATGTCGAGTAATTCTTCACTCAATCGGATTTGCTCGGCATTCTTTTCGGCTCTTTGGAAGTAACCGCCGACTTTTTGCACCGTGTTTCCCATACAGAATACAAAACTGATGCACACGGCAGCCGTCAGGCAGAAGCGTCTTGTCTGCGGTTTCATCTGTGCAAAGGTGAGGATGCTTGCAAAAATCAGAAGCGTTGCCGTACCGTAGGTGTATTGGTATAAGATATCGTGCTGCGGTGTCCATGTGGGCATGAGATTGATGACCACCATGGGGGCAAGCAAAAGAAGCGTCCACATATTTTTGTTCAAAAACGGTGCAAACAGAACAGGAATAAACATCCATAGGATGAATGAAAGCCTGTCTTCTTTGAGAATGTTCATGAGCAGATAACCGACATTGAGCACGCAGGTTTTGATGACGCCGAAAACGGAATCGCTGCCCTCAGCCTGGTATGCTGCAAATCGGGACATCATCGCTTCGCCACCGAATTTTTGTATCATAGCCGTCGCAAAGAAGAACCATGCAACGGAAAGCACAAGCAGGATGATGCTGTTTTTCTTTTCCTTTTGTGTGAAGAACAGGAAAAGTGCAATGCAAGCCACATAAATTGCAGTATCTTCCTTGACGGACAGGGCAAGAACGGCAAACGGGAGGAATGCAAACTTTCGTTTTTCCAACAGCATGCTCAGCATCCAGAACAGGCACAACGGCAGGAATTTGTTTTCGTGAAAGTCATTGAAGCAGCCGTATGCATTGGACGGAAAAAAGATCCAGATCAAAGAAGCTGCCGTGGATGCAAGCGGGGACAGACCCAATGTTTTGCAGATACGGCGGATCGGAAAAACGCAGAGTGCGATTGCCAGAGCTTGTACAAAAAGAAGATACGACGGATGCGACCAAAGCATATAACCGGGCAAAAGAACATAAAAGAACGGTGAAAAATGAACCGCAAAATGGCTTGTCAGTTCATATCGTTCCACAGTTGTGTCGGGTTTGCCGGTGCTACGCATATATTCAAACATCTGCGTGAAGATTCCGATGTCAAAAGTGGCACCGCCAAAGTCCGTATACCGTGCAATGCAGGCAAGTCCGATGACGATGGTGAAAACAGATACTGTAATGCACAGGACGATGGTGCTTGTATTCCATGTGCATTTTATTTTCGTAATATCCGGGCGGTTATTTGCTGTCAGATACCGCACAACAATAAACACAACCACCGATATTGCAATGCAGAAAGAGAGGTTGTTGTTTTTTTCTCCTGACAGCATACCTGCATAGCAAAGTGTCAGCACCAACAGACTCCAATCACCGAACACCTGTTTTTTCCACAAGATCGTGATTTTCGTCAGTATAAAAAAGCTGAATGCAAACACGGCAATGTACAGGGGCAGATTGATGCTGATTGAGAATTCCAGTTTTCCGAAACTGTCCCCACAAATGTGGGCGACGATACTTGCACACAAAAAAGAACAGAACAAAAGAGAAATCAGGTACCCCGGGGTCAGTGCATATTTCCGGAGCCGGTCGTCTGTTTTTTGCATAAAAACGGAAAGACGGCCGGGCTGCCGTTGTTCCGGCATCCCGACCTGTGTTTCTGATTTCCTTCTTTTGGTTTTTTCAAGTAAATTATTAAAGGATTTCATATGAACCTCTTACGGTGTTTCGGCAGGAAGATTTGTTTTCACGGTGGCTAAATAGCGGATGATGGTGCTGCGTTTGATGATGCCGATGAACATGCCGCGGTCATCAACAACCGGTACAAAGTTCTGGGTAATGGCTTTGTTGAGCACATCATCAATGGAAACCGTTCCCGTAATGCAAGGGTTGAAATCGGGTCGGATTATGTTTTTCAGCGGCAGCTTTTCAAGCTCGGCTCTTTTGGGATTGTTGTCGTCATACAATGCCCAAAGGAAGTCACCCAACGTAACCGAGCCGAAATAATGCCCGTTTTCATCGATGACGGGAATCTCCGCATAGCCGTGATATTTCATTTTTTCAAGTCCCTGACGAAGCGTAAAATCAGATTCAAGATATTCGACTTCCGCTTTCGGAGTCAGAAAACGCATAATATTCAAAATCAATCACCTGTTAATATATAGCAATTTTTTCTTCAATTATGCTGAAAGACCAAAATAAACAGCGGCATTTCCGAAAGAAATTGCTTTGACGATGGCTTCAAGTGTTTCCATGTCAGCAGGATACTGTCCGCTTTCCACAAGATTGCCGAGAAATTCGCAGACGATGCGTCTGAAATATTCGTGTCTGGGATAGGACAGGAAGGAACGGGAGTCCGTGACCATGCCGATGAATTTGCCGAGTACACCGAGGTTGCCGAGTGCTTTGATCTGTTCACGCATACCGTCAATGTTGTCATTGAACCACCATGCCGTACCGAATTGCACCTTGGAACCGACTTCATCGGATTGGAAGTTGCCGAGCATGGTGCCCAAAACGTAGTTGTCTTTGGGATTGAGTGTAAACAGAACCGTTTTCGGCAGACAACCTTCGGTTTCAAGGGAGTCAAGAAGTCTTGACAGCGGCTCTGCAATGTTGTAGTCATCGATGGAGTCGTACCCCGTGTCCGGGCCAAGGGTGTTGAATTTCGGGGTGTTGTTGTTTCGCATGGCTCCGATGTGGATTTCGCAGCCCCAGCCGCGTCTTGCATATTCTTTTGCAAGGAAACGGAACAGTTCGGTGCGGTAGGCATCGGCCTGTTTTCTTGTCAGGCTTTCGCCGTTGAGAACAGCAGCAAAAATGGTTTCAAGTGTTTCTTCATCTGCACGTTCATAGGGGACCCATGTGAAAGCGTGGTCGGTCGCTCTGCATCCGCATTGTGCAAACACTTCGATGCGGTCAAGCAGCACTTCCTTGAGTTTTGCATAGGTTTTGATTTCAGTCTGTGCCGTTTGTTCGAGGGTCTTCAACCACGGCAGGAATGTCGACAGATCAATGCCGAGTGCCTTGTCGGGACGGAATGCAGGCAATACCTTGCAGGAAAAACTCTCATCAGCAGCAAGCAGACGGTGGTATTCGAGGGTATCAGCCGGGTCATCCGTTGTGCATACGCAGGCAACATTGGAACGCTCGATAAGTTCTCTGGGGGTGAATCCGCCGGCAGCGATCTGTGCATTGCATTGCTCCCAGATGCTGTCGCAAGTTTTTGCACTCAATGTTTCGGTGATGCCGAAATAACGCTGCAATTCAAGATGTGTCCAATGATACAACGGGTTACCGGGCATATAGGGGAGAGCACTTGCATAAGCCTTGAACTTTTCATAGGGAGAAGCATCGCCCGTGATGTATTTTTCGTTTACACCGCAGCCGCGCATACCGCGCCACTTGTAGTGGTCGCCGCCGAGCCAGAGCTGCGTAATATTTTCAGGGGTTTTGTTTTCGTAGATTTCTTTGGGTTGCAGATGACAATGCCAGTCGAAAATCGGTTCGTCCTTGCAGGCTGCAAACAAAGCTTTTGCAGTCGGTGTGGAGAGTAAAAAGTCTTCATTCATGAAAGTTTTCATCTGTTTGCACCTTCCTTTTCCGTGTTTTTGGGTGTCAGCTTGATGACACCTGCCTGGACGGTGATGATTTCAATGGCACCTGTCGGACAGGCAGTTTCACATTCACCGCAGGCGATGCACTTGTCGTAGTCAACATGAGCAAGGTTGTTTTCAACGGTAATGGCATCATTCGGACAGACTTTTTTACATTTCTGGCAACCGATGCAGCCGACGGTGCAGGCTTTTCTTGTGACGGCACCTTTTGCCGTGCTCTTGCAAAGAACGGCAGCGGTGACCTTTTCAAGCGGTACCATTTCGATGAGGTTTTTCGGACAGGCAGCAACGCAGACCTTGCAGCCGCGGCAGACGGCAGGATTGATTCTTGCAATGCCGTCACAGATGTGAATGGCTCCGTAGGGACAGGCTCTTTCGCAGTCACCAAGTCCCAGACAGCCGTAAACGCATTCTTTTTCACCGCCGAACAACTGGGTTGCCATGCGACAGCTTTCAACACCGTCATATTGCATTTTCTGTTTTGCGTTTGCACAGTTACCCTGGCACATAACAACGGCTGCAACGGGAAGCACATTGCCGGCTTCCAGACCGAGCAGTTCTGCTATTTTCTGCGAAACTTCATTTCCGCCGGGATTGCAGAGTGCCGTGTCGGTGGTTTTGCCTTCACTGAGTGCTGCAGCGTAGCCTGCACAGCCGGAAAAACCGCAGCTTCCGCAGTTTGCACCGGGAAGGACTTCATTGATAGCTTCTGCTTTTTCATCGGTTTCCACAGCCATAATCTTTGATGCAACGGCAAGTGCGATACCGCCGATCAGACCGATTATACTGACAATGGCAACCGCCATAAGAATTTCACTCATAGTTTTCTCCTTTCCCGGATTAAACCGCAGTCAGCAGACCCAGACCTTCCACAAGACCGCCGAAACCTAAGAAGCTGACGGAAACAATGGAAGCTGCAATCAGCGTAATGGGAAGTCCCTGCAGGAATTTCGGAATATCTGCTGCTTCCAGACGGGAACGGACACCTGCAAAAAGCACCATGGCAAGCAGGAAACCGACACCGGCAGCAAGAGAATTGATCATGGAATGGGCAAATCCGTAGCTGACGGCATAGCTTTCTGCAAAGGTTGCAACATTGTCAACGTTGAGCACAACTACACCGAGAACAGCACAGTTTGTGGTAATTAACGGAAGATAAATACCCAATGCCTTATAAAGAGAGGGAATGTATTTGTGGAGAACGATCTCAACCAGCTGTACCAAAGCCGCAATAACAAGAATGAAAACGATGGTCTGCAAATAATCAAGACCGTTCTTTTCAAGCAGCGAGTTGATCGGATAGCAAACAGCTGTGGACAGACACATAACGAAGATAACTGCGACACTCATGCCGACTGCTGTATTGAGTTTTTTGGAAACACCCAGAAACGGGCAGATGCCGAGGAATTTGGAAAGAACAAAATTCTGTGTCAGAATGCCCATGATGAGCAAAGCAATAAATACTTTCATTGTGCATCCTCCTGAAGTGTGCTTCTTGAGCAGCTTGCAGCCATCGGGCAGTGTTCACAGCCGTGCAGTTCTGCTCTGGGCATTCCTTTGCCTTCTGCGATCTTATTAACGATTGCCATAATGACGCCGAAGAAGAAGAAACCGCCTGCGGGAAGAATGAAAATGGTGATCGGAGCAAGACCGATGTTTGCCAGGCTGTCGCTGAAATCGAAGCCGTTGAAACCGCCGATATTGACCAGATCTTTGATGCCTGCAAGGAAGGTACCGGCACCGAGAATTTCACGTACCGTACCCATGCAGAACAATGCAGCGGTGAAGCCGAGACCCATGCCAAGACCGTCTACCGCACTCAGTAATACGGGGTTTTTACTTGCGAATGCTTCGGCTCTGCCGAGAATGATGCAGTTAACAACGATCAACGGCAGGAAAATACCCAGGGATTCATCGAGAACGGGTAAAAATGCCTTTACGAGCATTTGTACAATGGTAACGAAAGAAGCGATGATAACGACATAAGCAGGAATACGTACTTTTGAAGGAATGACTTTACGCAATGCGGAAATGACCACATTTGAGCAAATCAGAACCACGGTTGCGGCAAGTCCCATGCCGATTGCATTGACAACACTTGTTGTGACAGCCAATGTCGGACAGGTGCCGAGTACCAGACGCATGGCCGGGTTTTCACGCAGAAGACCTTTGGTAAATTCCTTCATGTAGGATCTTTTTTCAGCCATTCAATCCCGCCTCCTTTATACTCTTATAGATTGCCATAGCTTTATTGACAGCCGATGTCACGGCTTTGGTGGTGATGGTTGCACTCGTGATTGCCTGCACGGTATTGTCAGCATCCGAAGCTTCCTTTGTGACCGTGAGTGCACCGGTTGCACCGGTGAATTGATTTAAAAAGCTTTCATTTTTTGCTTTCATGCCCAAACCGGGGGTTTCATTGATTTCAAGCAGGGAAATGCCTGTAACTGTGCCGTCAAGGGCAACACCGGTCATCAGTTTGATCGCACCGCCGTAACCGTTTGACGAGGTGGTGAATATGTATCCGAGCACTTCACCGTTTGCATCATATGCGGTGACATAGGCTGTGCCGTCGATCTCACTTTCTTCGTAGGATGCGGCAGGCAGCAGTGCATTTTGTGATTCAACGACCGTCTGTGCAGCCAGTTGCTCAATGCGGTCAGCCGTCAGCATATTGACACCGCCGAGCAATGCGGAAGACACAAGACAGATGATCAGGAGAGAAAGAACGGGAATGATAATGTCTTTTTTCATGCCGCTTTTTCCTCCTTCTTCTTTTTCTTTTCAACGCCGAAGGGACGAGGTTGTGTAGCCATTTCAATCAGCGGACAGGCAATGTTCATCAGCAAGATGGCATAGGAGACACCTTCTGCCATGCTGCAGAACAGGCGGATGACCGAACAGACAATACCGCAGCCGATGCCGAAAATGACCTTGCCCTTGACGGTAAGGGGGCTGGTGGTGTAGTCGGTTGCCATGAAAATTGCACCGAGCATCAGACCGCCGCCGAGGATTTCGTAAGCCACAAACGGAAGGCTGCCACGGCTTGCGATAAGCATAAATACGGCAACCGTACCGACAAAGGAAACAGGAATTGCAGGAGAAATAACACGACGCATCAACAGGTAGCAACCGCCGAGAATCAGCAAAATGCCGCTGACTTCACCGATGCAGCCGCCTTTTACACCAACAAGCATCGAAAGCAGGTCGGGCAGATAGCCGTCTGCGTGAAGCTGCGAGAGCTGTGCGGAAACATCACCTGCACGGCTGAACAGGCTTGCGTCAGAAAGAACACCGAGGGGAGTTGCCGTTGTAACGGCATCCACAGCGGCTTTCGGTACCGTAAATGCGGTCATGGCAGAGGGGAAGGAAACCAGAAGAATGATTCTGCCTACGATGGCAGGATTTGCAAAATTCTGTCCCAATCCGCCGAAGAACTGCTTTGTTACAACGATGGCAAAAAACGAACCGACCGCACACAACAGAACTGTCATGACGGTTGCTTTCCACATTTTGCCGTCATATTTTGCAACATCGAGAACAGGGATGTTATAAGCAAGCAAAAGTCCCGTTACAACTGCACTCAGGTCACCCAATGTGTTGGAGCGACGCATGATTTTGCGGCTGAGGTATTCAAAGAGTACCGAAAAACCGATACAAAGAACAATGACAAGCAAAGCACGCATACCGAAAATAACGCAGCCTGCGATGCCTGCAGGGACAAGTGCCAGCACAACGTCGAGCATAATACGCTGGGTTGTATCCTTTGATTTTACATGGGGGGATGCACTGACGGTTAAGATTTTGTTTTCATCGGGCATTGTCCGTCACTCCTTTCAAATCTGTGGTCATAATCATTTTTTTGTACCTGCCTCTCTGACGATTTCTTTGGCAAGACGCATGTGCTGTACCAAAGGTTTTGCAGAAGGACAAGAGAATGCACAGCTTCCGCATTCCATACAGACACCGATTCCGCATTTTTCGAGCATTTCGGCATCTTTGAGCTGTACAAATTTTTCAATCTGCGTCGGGATCAGACCCATCGGGCAGGCTGCATGGCAGCGTCCGCAGCGGATGCAGTCGCGTGCAGGCTTGCAAACCGAAGAGGATGCAGAGAAGGCAAGCACCGCATTGTTGCTCTTGAGAAGCGGAACTTGTGTATCAATGAGTGCCGTACCCATCATCGGGCCGCCGGCAATGATTTTGACGGGATCTTTGGTGAAGCCGCCGCAAGCATCGATGATCTGTTGTACGGATGTACCGACAGGCACGCGGATGTTTTTCGGCTCTTTGATGCAGTCACCGCTGACCGTTACGGTACGGGAGGTGAGAGGCTTACCCGTGTGCAGATACCGGTTGACAAATGCCACGCTGCCGACATTCATAACAATGCAGCCTGCATCAGCCGGCAGTTTTCCGGCAGGAACAACTCTGCCTGTTGCAGAGAGGACCATCATTTTTTCTGCACCCTGCGGATATTTGGATTGCAAAGTCATCAGACGGACTTTGTTGTCTTTGTCAAGGTCATGATCGGCGATATTTTTGAGAATTTCAATGGCTTTGGGTTTGTTGTCTTCAACGCAGATAACAACCTGCTTGAGGTTGAGCATTTCGGTAAGAAGATACACGCCGCCGAGAATATTTTCGGCATTTTCAAGACACTCGCGATAGTCAACGGTGATAAAGGGTTCGCATTCGGCTGCATTGACAACAAGTGTATCCACATTTTTGTCGGCAGGAATGTTGAGTTTTACATGGGTGGGGAAACCTGCACCGCCAAGACCGACAAGACCCGAAGCACGCACGGCTGCCAACAATTCTTCACGGTTGGTCACTTTTGGAGGTGCAATGCCTTCAAACAGTCTGTTTTCGCCGTCGTTTTCAATGGTAACGGCAGGTGCCATTCTGCCGTTTGCAAGACGGGCATCCGCAACGGAGATGACCTTGCCCGAAATCGAAGCATGAATGGGAGCACTGACGTATTTATCGGAGTCACCGATTACCTGACCGATGCTTACAATATCTCCGACTTTAACGGTGGGGATGCACGGTGCACCGATGTGTTGTTGCATGGGAAGAACCACTTTTTCGGGTGGTTGCATACGGACGGACTCCATTTCAGCGGTCAGCTTGTTGTGGTCAGGATGGACACCGCCACGGACACGGCCGACTGCCTTGAGAATGGCATCTCCGGCTTGTGATTTCATAGATTCATCAACCTCTTTCTGTTCCTGAATGTATAGTAAATATTTTATTATTTAATTTTTCGAGTGCAGGCAACACGGCATTCAGCAGAATACCCGTGACTGTACCGAAAAGGATTCCCGAAAGTAAGAGTACGGGCAGGTACGGCTTATAAACAAAGGAGCCGACAAGAAGACTTGCTGCGGTGAGCTGTGCGAGATTGTGTACAACTGCACTCACAACAGAAATGCCCGTGTAAGAAAGTCCTCTTTTCTTTATTTTTAAAAGCAGATACATGACAATGCTGCTGCAAATGCCGCCAAACAGACTCAACAAGGCGGCAACGGGACCGCTGAGCAGCAGCGAAAAGCCGGCTTTGATCACGACGATGCCCAAAGCATACGGTAATCCGAAGCTGCTGAGTGCAAAAAGCACTGCAATGTTGGACAAGCCCGGTTTGACACCCGGCGGTAAAGGCAGAGCTGCGAGCATGAATTTTTCAAAAAAGGAAAGCACCAGTGCGACGGCACCGAATATGCCTGTCAACGCGACTGTTTTGGAAAGTTTGTCTTTTGGTTTTTTCATATCAATAGGTGATGGCATCGGGTGTTTTGTTATCTTTTGTACCCGATACTTTTATGAGTGTGCGAAGCGGCAGACAGACAGCTATATCACCGTCTTTGTTGAGGATTCCGCATTGCACACACAGTTTGTCCCGACAAGGAGAGGAAATAACACGGATTTGTCCTTCTGCAATGTGAATGACCATGCCGTTTGAAAGTGTTATGTCGTAGGGAGCATCCATTTTTTGCAGGTCAACCGTTAAAGGACTTTGATTTTCAATGATGATTTGTGCGGATTCGGCAGGCGGTGTCTGCTTGTCCGATACCAAAAAGAACAATGCGGTAACGGAAAGTACAAGAATAATCAAAACATCGGCTCTTCCGAAAAAGCGTTTCATGAAAGACCTCCGATGGTGTCTTCCAGATCACCGAGTGTCCAATCGTCGCTCACGAGAGTGATCTGATCGGCAAGACCGTCGCTGACAAGGCAATCTCCGTTTTCGCAGAGAACAACAGCCTCTGCACCGTAGTTATTAAGAATGTCAAGGGTTTCCTGTGTCAATCCGTGCAGAAACAAAGCGGTTGACAGTGCATCACTCACAAGACCGTCCACGGAAACAACGGTAACACCGACAATGCCGTTTTCAACAGGCATACCGGTTGATTTATCGAGAATGTGATGATAGGTTTTGTCATCTTGGGTAAATGTTTTTTCGTAATTGCCCGAGGTGGAAATGACAAGTGTGTCATCGCTTTCGGCAACTGTGAGGGCAAGAGTCGCACAGTAGTCATTGGCTGTGCCGTAGGGATCTCGCACGCCGATTGTCCAATGTTGTGCATCGGGGTTGTTGCCGTAGAGAAGCACGGTACCGCCGACGGAAAGAACTGCGGGGGACAGCTCACCGCGAAGCGAATCCAGGGCACGCATACAGGCAATCCCTTTGCCGAATGCACCGAGGTCGATTTTTTGTCCCTCTGCTTTTGCCACGGTAAAAGCACTTTCGTCCAACAGCAATGCATGCATATCGACCGTTTGCAATGCTTTTTGTAAGTCTTCTTCGCTTGGTAACGAGGGATTGTCTGTGTCAAATCCCCACAACTCGCTGACAGCACCGACGGTAATGTCAAGCACCATTCCCGTTGTGTTGCACACCGAAAGGCAATCACCGAGCAGGTTGAACACCTCTTTGCTGACGGTAGTTCCTGTTTTGGATTCGTTTAATCTGTAAATATCGGAATCTGTAAGGTTTGCGGAAAGCATGGAATCCGTTTCATGGATGCTTTCAAATACATCGAGAGCTGTTACGGCAGCATTGTCGGAGCCGTAAATGCGTAAACTGATTGCCGAACCCATGGCGAACCCTGTCTTTTCATAGACCTGTGTCTGTTTTGTGCAGGCACACAGGGAAAAGAGCAGAATGACAACAAGGGTAAAGCAAAGTTTTTTCATGACTCAAACCTTCTTTTCAGTTAAATATCGGAAGTATCGGGTGCTTGCAGTACACGGGTGCAGAGGTCTTCATAAACAGAGTCGGAAAACCAGCCTGTTTTACGAATGGCTATGTTTCTTGCTGCAAGGATGCTGAAGCCGATTCTTCCTGTTTTTCTTTTTTGCATGATTGCATTTGTGTGAAAGCGGACTTCCTGTAAATCGCGGTAGCGGATGCGTCCTGCTGACTTATTGAGAATACCGCTTGCACTGCAAAACAATTCATCCTCAATGCTGACGGTGCGTGTTTTTTGTGAAAGGATGCTTGCAAAGACACCGAAAACAGCAGCACTGATTGTCAGAATATAACCATGCAGCGGATAGTAGAAAATGACCAACGAACAAGCCGCGGTTGCAAATGCGGTAAGCAACAACGAGGGAATCAGTGCTGCTTTTGAGGAAACGATCGGTTCTTTTTGTGCGGAAAAAACAGGCAGCAAGGTGTTGATCAGTGCTTCCGCACGGTCTTTTTTGACAAGCAGGCACAGACGGGGGGATTCGTTCTTTTCATTTCCCAGTCCGACTACCGCCAATTCCACACTGCAAAGTCCAAACAACCTTGCAAGCAGACTTTGTTTCAGAAAAACAGCTTTTACGCGGTCTTTTTCAAATGCATAGCTATGGGTTTGCAGCATACCGTGGGATATATAGATCCGTTTTTCGTCGGCTTCCAGACGGAAGTGTGCATAGTTGAGGATGCCGAAAACAAGAGAGATACCATAAAGCAAAAGCGAAATGCCCAACAGTGGTAATGCTTCCGACAAACCGACGGCAGATTCTCCGAAGAACATCGGAAAAATCACGATCACAGCCATGAGGATCTCCACAAACGGAACACTCAGCAATTTGTGCCGTACCGCATCTGCAATGCTGAATGCTGCAAACAGCGTTTTGGGAGAAGCCGATGCATCGTCTGTCTTTTCTTCGTTTCGTTTGGAAAGAAGAGCTTCTTTGAGCTGCTGAGCTTCTTCTTTTTTGAGAATAAAAATGAAATCGGTTTTGTTTGCGGTGACGGCTGAGTTGATATCAATTTTTACCTTTGCCGTACCGATGATTTTTTCAAAAATATTTTGTTCGATGTTGACCGTTGTAATGCTGCTGACAGGGAGTTTGGAATGCTTTCGCATCAGTGTACGACGTTCCGAGAACAGCATACCGTCCTGAATATGAAAAAATGTACGGCTCCAACGGAAAACCGAGAAAACAAGAACCGCCGACAGGATCAGCAGAACACCTGCCGCAGACAACAGAACGGAAAAATTACCTGCCGTGAGCTGTCTGAATACCATCTGCCAATAGGAGAGTTGTACCAGGTCCGTCAGATCGTTTGAGCCTGCGGTCAGGACGTTGTATGAAAGCAGAAGAATCAGCAGCATTGATGAGCCGACACGTTCAGCGATCATGCTCGGATGGTTTCGGTGGGGCGTGTCAAACATGCTCTTCACCTCTGCGGTTGCGAATCTTTTGCAAAACGGTCGCATTGAGTGTTTCGCAGATCTGTTCTGCTTTTTCAAGTTCCAGAAAACGCATGGTTGCCGTTGCACCTGCCGTCGTGACGGTCACTTTTGCAAGTCCGAAACGGTTGTCGATCGGTCCGCGTACAATGTCGATCTGATGAATGCGGTCGATCGGGACGAGTGTGCGACGAATGAAAAAAATTCCCTCAATGATCTCGATCCGATCCGATGCGATTTTGTATTTATAGCGACGAAAACGCACCATCGGGGAGACAACAAGCCAGACAATGCCGAGTAAAACGGTGATGATCGCTGCTATCAGTCGAATCGGCTCATGTTGCAGGGAAGAAGGGTTGCCAATGAATACAATGCAAAACAGGAGAATCGCAGAAAACAGAATTGCCTGTACGGCAGCCGTCACCAAAAGGACGGGTTTTGCTTTTTTTGAAAGGCCTTGATATTCCATGGTTTCTCCTTTTTTTGTGTTCTCAGTTATCGCCTTTGAAAAATGAAATGACGGATTCTTTGGATACTGTGTTTACGAAATGGCGGATTGTGCCGGGAAGTCTTGTAACTGTCAACGGATCCCATTCGGTCGGTGAAGCCGCCTGAATTCCTGTTTCTTCAAGCAGCGGCAACAATGTGGTGATGCGTTCTTTGAAGTCGGCATAATTTTTTCTTTCCTTGCGGGTCCATCCGGTTTCGCTCACCGCTGCAAAGCGTGGCCATGTCATGTAGCACATTCTTTCAAAATCACGCACATGCTCCGTCCAGATCGGACTTTCCACACCCATGCAGTTCCGGTGCTGTTCCGGGGCGAGCTCTTTGGGAATCGGATCGGCTGTATATGTTTTTTTCAACGGGGTCATGGCGTAGGGGTAGTCTGTGTAATAGTGGTAGTAGTCGGAATAGATCAACCGACCGCCTGCTGCGGCATAAGAGGGACACTTCTTTTTTCTGTCCATCCAGTTCTGAATGATCAGACCGTCGGGTAAAACATCACTTGCAAGGGTTTCGTTCCAACAGATAACCTGTCTGCCTTTTTCTTTGAGGTGTTGAGCAATGCGGCAGGTCAGATACCCTTGCAGTTGTTCTTCATCGGTCAAGCCTTCTTCTTTCATTCTCTGTTGGCAGGCAGGACAGGCTCTCCAGTTCTTTTTCGGTGCTTCATCACCGCCGATGTGGATGTATTCGTCGGGAAATACCTCGCAGATTTCATCCAGGAGATTAAAAATAAAAGTGAATGTTTCTTCTTTTCCTGCACACATGATCTCATCAAAAATGCCGCCTGTGGTTTTGATATCCACAGCTTCCCCTTTGCAGGAGAGTTCGGGTTTTGCGTGCAGGATGGCACAGGTATGACCCGGCAAATCGATTTCGGGAATGACGGTCATGAAACGTGCATGGCAGTAGTCGATGATTTCACGCATTTGCTGTTTTGTATAATAACCGCCGTACGGGGTGTTGTCGTGCACTTTGCCGAAGTCCGAAGAGGGGCGGACAGATGCAAGTTCGGTCAGCTCAGGATAGACTTCGCTTTCAAAACGAAAGCCCTGGTCATCGCTGATGTGCCAATGGAAGACATTGAATTTAAACAGAGCTGCTGCATCAATGAATGTTTTGATTTCTTCGACGGATTGCATATGTCGCACGCTGTCAAGCATGACACCGCGGTACGAAAAAGCAGGGCTGTCTTCTATTTCGAGGGTCGGCAATGCAGCACCGTACACAAAAGAAAGCTGTCGCAGCGTTTGTTCGGCATAGAAAAAACCTTTTTCGTCAGCAGCCGTAACAGTAATCTCATTTTTGGTAATACAAAGCTTATATGTCCCGTCGGCAGGCAAGGAAATATCAAGTTTCTTTACGGTTTGTTTTTCGGGAAAAACTGCAAAGAAATCCCCTGTAAGACGGCAGCAATTCGGTTTCGGTATCAAGCACGGATATGTCATTTTTTCTTCCTCCGTTAATACAGCCCATAATTATATTTATTATAACACTTTATTTTGTATTAGTAAAGAATTGTTAAAAAATTATCAGCTTTTTTGATTTTTCCGTGGGCAAAAATCCGTGTGCGGCATATAGTATAGCTGAGGGGACAAATCAGCGACAGTGCACGACGGTACGGTTTATCCGTCCCCCGAATTGCCGTCGACAAACGGCTGTCGCAAAAAATACCCTGTCGGAAAAAATCCCTCTCCGACAGGGAATGATACAAGATTTTGTTGCCATTGTTGACCGGATGTGCTATAATAAATACACTTTTTTCGGGAGTGTGAAAAATATGGCACAACCCCTCGCACAAAGAATCCGCCCGACCTGCCTGGATGAGGTTGTCGGTCAACAGCACCTGATCGGAGATAATGCACCTGTGCGGAACATTATCCGATCGGGTCATTTGCCGAATATGATTTTTTACGGTCCTTCGGGTACGGGGAAGACCACACTTGCACAAATTCTTGCAGCGGCTACCAACCGCCGTTTACATATTCTCAACGGTACCAATGCGTCCATTGCCGATGTGCGTGCGGTGATCGGTGAAGTCAATACGCTTGCTGCTCCGAACGGAGTTTTGCTGTATCTGGACGAAATTCAGTATTTTAATAAAAAACAGCAGCAATCGCTGCTTGAATACATCGAAAACGGTACCATCACGCTGATTGCAGCCACAACCGAGAATCCGTATTTTTATATTTACGGTGCGGTGCTCAGCCGTTGTACGGTGTTTGAGTTCAAATATGTGTCCCCCGAAGAGATTGTTCCTGCACTTGAACGCGGTTTCAAAGCCATGCAGGAGGATTTCGGGGAAACGTTTGAAATCGAAGACGGTGTGCTCATGCACATTGCCCGCGGTTGCGGTGGTGATGTCCGTAAAGCTTTGAATGCGGTTGAACTCAGTGTTCTGTCCTCTGCGATTCCGGGTGAAGATGGTGTTCGCAAAATTTTGCTTGAAACCGTTCGTGCAGTTACTCAGAAAACAGCCATCCGCTATGATCGTGAGGGGGACGAGCATTATGATCTTTTGTCTGCCTTTCAGAAATCCATGCGCGGATCGGATCCCGATGCAGCGGTGCATTATCTTGCACGCATTCTTGAAGCCGGGGATATGCCCTCTGTCTGCCGTCGTCTGATGGTTTGTGCTGCCGAAGATGTCGGACTCGCCTATCCGATGATCATTCCAATTGTCAAGGGCGCGGTCGATATGGCATTGCAGGTCGGTATGCCCGAAGCACGCATTCCGCTCGCGGATGCCACGGTGCTTGTTGCAACCAGTCCGAAGTCCAATTCCGCTTACCTTGCTTATGATGCCGCACTTGCAGATATTCGTGCCGGTAAAAGCGGTCCGATCCCCCGTAATTTGCAGAATAAACATTTTGACGGTGAGGATGCCGCGGTCAAAGGACAGTTTTATGATTATCCTCATGCCTATGCGAACCATTGGTGTCGACAGCAATATCTTCCCGATTCGCTGAAGAACAGATGTTACTACCAATTCGGAGAAAACCGTACCGAACAGGCGGCAAAAGAATACTGGGAAAAAATTAAAAAATGACAAAAGGAGCAACCGCAGTTGCTCCTTTTTCAGTGGAACAAAAAAAGGACTGCGTAAATGAAGTAGTATAATGATAGTAGACACTAAAAAAAGTGTCTACTATCATTTTTTTGTGTTAAAATAAAGAAAAAGGAGTTGAAAGAAATGGGAAGACCAAAAGGTGGAAAGAACAAAACTCATAGCAAGGAAGAAAAATTA
>JAZNGB010000020.1:0-54384 GCA_045576275.1 Acutalibacteraceae bacterium | reverse complement strand
TAATTTTTCTTCCTTGCTATGAGTTTTGTTCTTTCCACCTTTTGGTCTTCCCATTTCTTTCAACTCCTTTTTCTTTATTTTAACACAAAAAAATGATAGTAGACACTTTTTTTAGTGTCTACTATCATTATACTACTTCATGCAAACAGTCCTTTTTTTATCTCATTTATTTACATTTATCCCGGAATGAAAACATTTCCGAAAGTATCATAATAGGTTTCGGTTGTTTCATGTAGTGTGCCGTCGGCTGCAAAATTCTGTGCGGTTACTTTGACATTGCCGCCGCCGATATCGGTATAGGAAGTAAGAATGTATTGCAACACTTTTCCCTGTGAATCGTAAGCACGGTTTTCGATTTCTCTGCCGTTTTCGTCGTATGCGTATTCGGTCAGGAAGGTGCCGTTTTCATCCTGTTCGGAAACAGAAACCGGATTGCCGTCGGTATCGTAAACGGTTGTAACGACAGAGGTGTGTTCATTGTCGGTATCGGGATTGTAAACGGTGGTTTTGGTTTGTGATTCGGTATTGTACCCGGCAAAGGTGTAGACATATTCCGTACGGGAAGTCAATACAGAATCCGTATATATTTCTTCTTTCTGAATCAGACCATATTCGTTATAGGTGTTTTTGGTTTGTTGGGTGTAGACCGTATCTCCGTTTTCGGTAAAAACGGTATCGGTTACGGTGGTGGCTTTGCCGGAAGAATCGTTGGTGTTGACTTTCGTTTTTTCCTTATAGAGATTGCCGTCCGTACCGACCCTTTGCTCTGTGATGCTGTAAAGATTTCCTCTGCCGTCATACAGATAGGTTGCTTGTGAAACGAGCGTATCATTGCCGTCTGCCTGCATTTTGTAGACGGACAGGGAAGTCAGACGGTTTGAATAATCATATGTATATGTTTCATATTCACCCGTATAGCCGCCGAACGGAGAGATAGTATAGAGTTTCAGCGGATTGCCGGATGCTGAATATTCGTTGGTATAGCCATGTTCTGCCGAAACGGAAGAAGCCTGTACCTCTGTTTCGGTCGCCTGTTCGGTGGTCGGCAGGGTCGGAATCACAATGTCCTGCGGCGGAATGCTCTCGTCAGGAATCTGTATGTCGGTTGTTGCAATCTCCTCTTGCGGTTGCGTTTGCGTATCGGGAACGGAGATGTCGGGAACATATACATTCGTATTCTTTTCACCGCAGGCACAAAGACCGAGCAATGCACATACGACGGTCAACGCAAAAAGCTGTTTTTTGATCATTTCTGTTGTTTCCTTTCGGGAGTGGAATTGTTTTCAGTATACCATTTTCGACACCGAAAATCAAGACCTGTCGTTTTCAGCGGTTGACAAAGAGAGAAATCAGAGGTATACTTATATTATATATATCCATATTATCCGGAGGTATTTCTATGAAAAAGATTATATCGGTTCTTCTTTGTGTGCTTCTGACACTTACGGTGGTTGCTTTTGCTGCTTGCGGCGATAAAGAACCTATTACTACCGATCCGTCATCGGAAGCAACGACAGAATTTATTTATGTAAAGGCTGATTACAGCGGTTTTGTCAACTTCCGCGATGCCGTGGCAAACCTTACCTACAAAACAGTTATCAACAACTACAACACCGAAAAAGGTTATATCGATGATCTTCTTGCCGAGGGAAATGCAATCAAGCAGAAGATCAAGGATGAAAAACTTGATAAAGACACCAAGGGCCTTGCTGAATTTGAAACCGCTTACGAAACTCTTACGGATCTTTGGGATGTTGCGGAAAAAGCAGCTGCCAAATATGTAAAAGGTTTTTATAAGGTCAACGGCAAGAAAGATGTCACGGCTGTTTATTGCTACATGAATGTAAAGGATGATGGGCAGTTCGGTAATTCTTACATTTTCGCATTGACATATACGGACGGCGAAACTCCGGTTACCGTTTACATGAACAACACCGTAACCAGCGATGCCGTTGAAGTGGATGTGTATACAGCAGATGCCGAAAAGTTCTACAGCCCAACGTGCGAAAACGATATCTCAAACACCCCTGTTTATAACAATATTACCCTGGATCTGGATGCAGTTTTGTCCAAGGCAAAGTGAGGTGTGAACGATGAGTGGTGTTAATATTATTGCCCATCGCGGTGCAAAAGCCTGTGCTCCGCAAAATACAATGCCCTCTTTTCACCGTGCCGTTGCAGACGGTGCCGACGGCTTTGAAACGGATGTCCATCTGACAAAAGACGGTATTCCCGTTATTTGTCACAATTATACCATTGATGAAACATCAAACGGTGTCGGCAGTATTGAAAATATGACCCTTGCACAATTGCGTGCATTTGACTACGGTATTTGGTATGCAGAAGAATTTGCAGGCACCGCCATTCCTACGCTTGACGATTTTCTCAGCTATGCAAAGGAAGCTGATATCCGTGTGCTGAACATCGAATTGAAGCGACCGCCCTCAAGACTCAAGGAACTTGTGGAAAAGACCCTTGCAGCCGTGGAGGAATACGGTTTGACCGATCGCCTGTTGATTTCCAGTTTCAGTGTGCAGATCCTGCGTCATGTCAAACGTGTTGCTCCCCATGTCCGTACGGGACTTTTGTATCCGTCGAACAATCCTTCTGCCTGCTACCCGATTCTGTGGCCTGCAAGAATGGTTCGTTTTACGGGTTGTGATGCCATTCATCCCATTCAGGATCTTGTGAGCGAAGCTTTGGTTTCCTGGGCACATAAAAAAGGTCTCGATGTCAATGTCTGGACTGTCAACGAAGCAAAAAGCATTGAAAGACTGATGCTGTTGGGCGTTGACGGATTGATCACGGACAACCCTGCCAATACACGCAAAACGGTGGAGGGAATGCTTGTTGCAAAACGCTGAAAAGGATGCTGAAAAAGGCTGTATGAAAGGCTTTTCGGATGGTTTTACATATTGAAATTTCTTAAAAGCTATTGACATTTTCAGAACGTTATGATAAACTATAAAATGTTGAAATTTGTCAAAAAGTTAACAATATTGAATGGAATAATGGTATAAAATTCAATCATATGCCAAATTCTGTTGTCTTATTGAACGGTTGACCCGTTGCATCAATCGTTTGTATTTTTTGACAAGATTGAAAAAAAGACTTAGGTGGTAGGAAATTATGGAAGGCTTAACTCCGATTATCAAGAACAACATCAAGACAAAGTATAAGAGTGTTCGTCGTTTTTCCGAAGAACTCGGTGTACCGCAGTCAACAGTTGTCAGTGCACTCAAGAAGGGTGTCAGCGGCACTGCTTTTGACACAGTCTGCAAAATGTGCAGCCTGCTCGACATCAAGCTTGTCGAAGGTATGTATCCCGTATCTTTTGACGATGAAATGAAGGACATCATCGAAAAGAGTGCAGCTCTGGATGCCATGGGTAAACATGCTGTTCATTCCGTTCTTCTTATGGAATATGCTCGTTGCACAGGTACCAAGCTTGAACTTGACTTTACCAAAGGCGAATAAGGATGCAAAAGCTGCTGCATTGTCGGCAGCTTTTTCTTTTTGCAAGCGGTTTATCTATTGACAAAGGATCTATATGATGCTATAATTCAAAATAAGGTAGAGGTGCGTTATGTCATCAGTACCCGAACGCAACAGGACTGGCATTCCGTTGTTCGGAGGAAAGGGGCACAACGCCGAAGGGAGTTTAAGCCGGAACTTTCCTGGGGGCACGCAATAAGATGTGTGTCACTGTCGCGAAAGCGGAGTGCTATCTGAACAAGTTCTTTTTATTGTGCAGAACTTTTTGTTTCAGTTGTATGGATGCTGCCGGCTCTATCGTCGGCAGCATTTTTTAGAGACTTATCCCAATTACAAACGGAGGAATATACATGGAAAAGAAAACACTTTTTAAGGGCGTTGCCACGGCCCTTGTCACACCCTTCAACGAAAACGGCATCGATTACGATGCACTCGGAAAAATCATCGACTGGCAGATTGATTGCGGCATCGACGGTCTTGTCATTGCCGGCACATCCGGTGAAGCTTCCACCATGTCCGATGATGAACACAGAGAAATTTTTGCTTATTCGGCAAAGCGTATTGCCGGCAGAGTGCCCATGATCGCAGGTGTCGGCAGCAACGATACCGCTTATGCACTCGATCTTGTTGAACATGCTTGCAAGGCAGGTGCAGACGGTGTTCTGTCTGTTACACCTTATTATAACAAAGCTACCCAGAAGGGTCTTATCAGTATGTATACGGAAATTGCGGATGCATCTTCCGTTCCCGTTATCCTTTACAATGTTCCCACCAGAACCGGTGTCAACATCGAGCCCGATACCTATGCTGCTCTTGCTGAGCATCCCAATATTGTCGGCATCAAGGAAGCCAACGGCAACATCTCCAAGATCGTTGAAACCATGAGCAAGGTGCACGGCAAACTCGACCTGTATTCCGGCAACGACGATCAGATCGTTCCGCTTATGTCTTTGGGCGGTGTCGGCTGTATTTCCGTTCTTTCCAACATCCTTCCCAAGGAAACCATGGAAATCTGCAACCGTTTCTTCTCAGGTGATGTCTGGGGTGCCGCCAATATGCAGTATCGTTTCCATGCTCTGATCGATGCTCTGTTCTGCGAAGTCAATCCCATCCCCGTCAAGGCTGCTATGGCTGCCATGGGATTCTGTGAAGACAGACTTCGTCTGCCTTTGACGCCCATGGAAGATGCACACAAACAAAATATGCTCGCTCTTATGCGTGAGCAGGGATTGAATGTCTGAGGATCGGAACAATGAAAGTAATTCTCAACGGTGCCGCAGGCCGCATGGGTACGGTCCTGCGTCGCATGATAAATGACGGTGTGAGAGAGTCTTCTCTTGCTGCCGCAGTGGATTTTACGGGCGGCGAATTTCTCTCTTCGCTGCATGATTATTACGGGGATGCGGATGTGATTGTTGATTTCTCCAACCATGTTGCAGCTCCCGATGTGGCAGCCTATGCGGTCAGTCGCAATCTGCCTGTTGTCGTTTGCACAACGGGTCTTACCGAGGACGAAAAGGCAGCCGTCATCAAGGCTTCCGAAAGCGTTCCCGTGTTCATGAGTGCCAATATGTCTTTGGGCGTGGCTCTGCTTGTTGAACTTGCAAAAAAAGCAGCCGCCTGTTTCCCCGAAGCCAATGTGGAAATTGTAGAATGCCACCATAACCGCAAACTCGATGCTCCCTCCGGTACGGCAGTGATGCTCTTTGATGCCATCAAGGAAGTCCGTCCCGAAGCGGTGCGTATGGACGGCAGAAGCGGAATGTGTCCGCGTACGTCGGAAGAAATCGGTATGCATGCATTGCGTCTGGGCAATGAAACAGGTATGCACGAAGTCTGGGTTGCAACGGGCAACGAAACCATCACGCTTCGCCACAAAGCCGAAAGCCGTGATATCTTTGCAGAAGGTGCGTTGGCTGCTGCGCAGTTCTTGTGCGGCAAAAAGCCCGGTCTTTATTCCATGCGCGATCTGATGACGAATACCGACTGAAAAAGGTGAAAACCATGCAGGAATTTTTAATCCATCCGAATCTCGGAATCAATGATAACGGACATCTGACCGTCAGCGGACAGGATACCGTGGTGCTTGCAAAGCAATACGGTACACCGCTGTATCTGCTTGACGAGCAGCTTGTTCGCGCAAACTGCCGTGCTTATGTGCAGACGGTAAAGGAATGCTTCCCGGAAGGATCCATGCCGCTTCTTGCAAGCAAGGCTTTGAGTTTTACGGGCATTTACAAAATTGCGGCAAGCGAGGGAATGGGGACGGACCTTGTTTCTTCGGGTGAGCTGTTTACGGCAAAAAAAGCCGGTTTTCCGCTTGAAAAAGCTTTTTTCCACGGCAATAACAAGACCGATTTTGACATTGCTTTTGCAATGGATGCAGGTGTCGGTTATTTTATCGTAGATAATCAGCACGAATTGCGTGCTGTGAACAGGGAAGCCGAAAGCAGAGGTATCCGCCAGAAAATTCTGCTTCGACTGACACCCGGCATTGATCCGCATACCCACAAGGCAATCACAACGGGTACGGTCGATTCCAAGTTCGGTTCTGTCATCGAAAACGGACAGGCGGAAGAAATCACCAAACAGGCTCTTTCTATGGGCGGAATTGATCTGTGTGGTTTCCATTGCCATGTCGGATCACAGGTGTTTGAAATTGATCCGTTTGTGCAGGCAGCGGAAATTATGCTCGGTTTCATAAAGAAAATGGCAGACAAGCTCGGTTATGTTGCCGAATACTGTAACCTCGGCGGCGGTTTCGGTGCACGGTATCTGCCTTGCCATCCCACACCCGATTATGCGGCATATATCCGTGCCATGGCAGCAGAAATCAAGAAAATCTGTGATGCCTTGTTGATGCCTTGTCCCAAAATTCTGCTCGAACCGGGCAGAAGCATCGTCGCTGCAGCCGGTACGACCCTTTATACCGCAGGCTCTGTCAAGCACACCCCCAACGGAAAGACCTATGTTTCCGTGGATGGCGGTATGCCCGACAATCCGCGGTATGCTCTGTATGAAGCTCCCTATACGGTTGTCAATGCATCCCGTGCGGCTTGTGAAACGGATTGCCTTTGTTCGGTTGTCGGTCGCTGCTGTGAAAGCGGTGATATCCTGCAGGAAAATCTCCGTATGGCAAGTGCCGACCGCGGTGACATCATTGCCGTTCTGACTACGGGTGCTTACAATTATTCCATGGCATCCAATTACAACCGTTTGCCCCGACCGGCTCTTGTTATTCTCAACGGGAATGATAATCGCATCGGTGTCCGCCGAGAAACATTTGAACACCTGACGGCACTCGATGAAGATTGATTGTTTCTTAAATTAAGCTTTAGCATAATACACAAACACAAGTAAAAAGCTTTGCACAATGTATACAAAGTTTTTCTCTTGTGTTTGTTTTTTGTTGACATTGCTGCATGACAGGTTTATACTGTTTGTGTCAGAATGCCTTATATTATATAAGGTAATATTTTTTGAAAGGTCTGATACATAATGAAAAAACTTATTTGTGTACTTCTTTCCGTTCTTATGATGCTCTCCGGTATCTCTGTCATTGCCATGGCTGCCGAGAACACCGAAGAAGACCGCTATGTCATTGATGAGCTTCTTCTTGAATCCATTGTGGATGAAGAAAGCTACTATCATATTGACTACACCCAATCCAACGGTTATTTTGATTCCACCCGTGCCCTGTATTCCGCTCTGAACCTCTATGAAGACGGCATTTACAACGGCCTGACCGGTTCCAACGATTACAAAGTTGCCACCGCTACCATGCTTGCTCTTGTTGAGCAGGTTGAACTGGCTTACAACAACGAAATCATCTACACCATCCTTGAAGTTCTCGACACTGCCACGAGTGTTGCCGATGTCATTGAAAAAGTCAACGATGTCATCAAGGTTTTCGATTTTGTTGAATCCGACGGTTGGAATGAAACATTCAAGGTTATCACCGAATTGCAGACTTATCTGTCCTACGGCAATGTTCTGTATGAAGAATATGTGGATGCTGTTGCTGAAATCCTGACCTGTAAAGCAGCCGGCCAGTACTATCAGGAACTGCTTGACCACGTTGCTGCCAACACTCGCAGCCCCTTCGTCCGCAATGCAGCTGCAAATCTGTCCGACAATATTGATGCTGAAATCGACAAGGCTTTCGGTTATGTTGCTCTTCGCGTTACCGAAGACATTGCTAAAGAAGCAATCGACATGGCTATTAACGAACTGTCCTCTCTGAACACCGTTACCGCCATCCTCAGCAAGATCTATTCCGCAATCGGCGATATCGCTCAGTTCCTCTTCAACACCGAAGAACAGTATGAATACATGACTGCTCTTGCAACCATCGTTGCAATCGAAGACACACTTCCCGATTATGTCCGCGATAAGGTTGCCAACACTTCCGAAGAATCCGGCGAATTCGCTCTCACTTCTCTTCTTCAGCTTCGTCAGAACGGTGAAGCCATGCTCCTCAACCTCGAAAGAGTCAAGAGAGACGCGATTGCCGGCTCCATCTTCAACGGCTATCACACTCCCGAAATCATCGAAAGAACTGCAACGCAGGTTGCAAAGCTTGCTGTCATTGAAAACATCCTGGATCAGGAAACACAGTATGATGTGACTGCTATCCTTGTTACCTCTGCTCCCACAGAAGTTAATGTTTACAATGAAGCCGGTGACGTTCTCGGTACTGTCAGCAACTCCAAGGCTGAAACCGTTTACGGTGAAAACGGCTGCTATGCTTCCGTTTACGATGATATCTACAACGGCTACATCAAGGTTGCTGTTGTATTCGGTGAAAACTGCAAGACTGCTGTTTACAGAACCAATTCCGATTGCTACATGAATCTTGCTTATGAAACCATCGGTTCTTTCTACGATGTTTTCCACTTCCAGAATAAGTATCTGAATGCAGACCGCTTCATCCGTGTTGACCTCAAGGGCTTCACAGGTGCTCCCACCTATGTTATCATTGACCGTGTAAACGGCTCTTATGACAGAGTTATGGTGACCGATTATGATTCCGAAAACGAAGGCTTGATTTATGAAAACGATGTCGACAAAGGTCAGGTCGATAAGGAAGAACCCACTGATCAGCCCCTTGTCAACGGCGACGGCCTGTGGGCAGTTATTGCAAACTTCTTCAATGACCTCTTTGCTCAGATCAAGGCTTTCTTCGACAACCTTTTCTGATTCTGTAAAGCAAAATAGTTGCGGCAGCTTCGGCTGCCGCTTTTTTCATTGCTTATGGGGACAAAAAGAAAATGCTGTTCTGTGTTTTTATTTCCGTTCCGGAACGAAGTAGTAACAGTAATATGCAAGAAAAAAAGTGAAAAATTATGAAATATTGAATGGAAAAATATATAAACGATGTAAATATAAGTGATACAATATCAAAAAGTTGACATTGTCGAAATTATATGTTATAATCCAACCGTTTTAGGGTTTTTGATATTTACGGAGAGGTAGAGGCAAGTGCTTTTCCGTAATGATATATCCAATCTGAACTTGCACACTTTTCATTGGGATTTGAGATTTATGTGCGGCAATGGAGGATGCATAGAATGAAAAAAACCATACAAAAGAGTTTCTGCTGTTTTTTGGCGGTTCTGCTGTTCTGTATGTGTACTGTCGCAGGTACTCTTCCTGCGATTACTGCAAAAGCAGACAGAGCTTCAAATGAGCAGACGATTTATGAATACTGTTCACAGGTGCTCGGTTTCAACAATGCTGCCTGTGCAGGTATTCTTGCAAACATCCAGCGTGAGTCCTGGTTTGATCCGACAGCAGTCGGTGATGCAGGTGCTGCTTACGGTATCTGCCAATGGAACTCCCGTCGTCAGGACCTGATTACGTTCTGCAACCAAAACGGTTACAGTTATTCAAGCATGGAAGGTCAGCTTGCATTTTTGAAGTATGAGCTGACACAGGTATCCTGGTTTTCCGAAATCTATAACATTCTGAAGACCACGGAAAACTCTGCAACAGGTGCGTATTGGGCGGCTTATTATTTCAGTTCGAAATATGAGATTCCCGTTTCTTCCGAACACACCATCCGTGCAGAGCTTGCAAGGGATACATATTGGCCCAAATACGGCAAGGTCAAGAATCCGCAGATCATAACACCTGCAGACGGTGCACAGATCGATGCATCCAAGCCCGGCAACCTGAGTTGGAATGCCGTTTCGGATGCAAAAGCATATCGTTATACCATTCAGCGTGTGGATTCTTCGGGTAATGTGCTGAAGACGGTTGCAAGCAATATTCTTGTTTCCTCTTCCACAACGAGTGTATCCTTGCTCAAGAGCAGCAACAGCAGCCTGACAGAAGCACTTATGGGGGCATCCACCTATAAAGTGACTGTCATTGCTTATTCCGATACGTCCGGCTCCACTGCCCTCGGCAGCGGTTCAACCGTACGCTTTACCACAAAGTCAAGCAAGCTTTGCGTGCCTTCGCTGACTTCTCCTGCAGCACTGACTCCTACTGCATACACATCTCATTATGCTGCTGTCAGCTCGAAAAAGGTCGATCCGTATGCCAATCTAAGTCTTGTGTGGACCGCAACAGGTGATTATTATAAGGTCGATCTCGCTGTGCTTTCCGAAAGTCCCAACCCCTCCAAAGCAACGGAGAAGGGTACGACCGTCATTAGCGGAAAGGTCACAACGACCAACGCTTTGACCGTATCCGCATCCACATTGATGCAGTATGCAGGGAAGTATATTCGTGTGAAGATTGTTGCATACAGCAACACCGCAGGAATTTATGAATCGTATCCTGTTTATTACTATTTTGAACGCACCCAGGAAATCAAGGGATATACCGTTACATTCAAAGCAGACAGCGGTAAGGTGGATACCCCGTCTGTGTTTGTTCTTGATTCGCAGTCTGTAATAATGCCGACAGCAACCGCCTATGCAAGTGATCTTATTTATGACGGATCCGGTGGTCGTTGCATACCTGCGGATCAGAGTTTCTTCCCCAATAACATCGGCTGGACAACAAATGCAAACAGCAATAAGGTTATGTATACCACAGGCAGCTCCCAGACCTTTGCCGGTGACACCACCCTGTATGCTGTCTGGTCTTCAAAGGTTCGTGTCAGCAGCGAAACACCGGTGCGAAGCGGTTATGATTTTGCCGGATGGCTGATGCAAGCCGGAGATGACTCAGAGATCATAAAACCCGGTGCAACGATTGAAAGACAGGATTGCGAAAACATTCTGCTGACTGCTGTCTGGTCAAAGAATTATGGTCCCACGATTACATCGGTTGTTTTTCATACCGTCCCCGAGAAGAAGTTTTATAAAGTCGGTGAAACCATCGATTTGCGCGGTCTTGTTGTGAAAGCCACCTATTCGGACGGCTCAACGGTACTCATTTCCGAAGGTCTTGTGTTGACAACCGATTCGGTCGCCAGTACCGGTGCAAGAAATATCACCATTGATTGCGAAGGGCATAAACTGTCATTGACGGTGTATGTGCTTGAAGATACCTCGAACCTCGTCTTTGATGTGGGCGATGTGGATATGGACAGAGTCATTACGGCAGCAGATGCCCGTATCGCCATTCGCTCGGCTGTTGGTCTGTGTAAATTGAATTCGGCAGAAACCGCATTGGCAGACCCGGACGGAGATGGCAAGGTGACCGCTGCCGATGCAAGAAAAATCTTGCGTGCTTCCGTTCAATTGGAAGATACATCTTCCTGGAAACGATACAGTCTGTCTTGATCGCAAAAGCAGTCCCCGAATACATTTGCGGACTGCTTCTGTTTTGCTTTTGCGCCTTAAGAATTCTTAATAATTTTAAGATTAATTTATAATTTTATTGCTATTCTTGCAACAAAACAACAAGTAGGTGACCAGCGTGAAAATAAAATCAGTTGTTTTTCTTATTGTTATCTGCCTTCTGTTTACGGCTTGCGGTACACAGGATTCTGTACCGGCAATGCAGGATTCGACACATGCAAAGCTCAATGACCGTGTGGATTTGCATGCCACAACAACCGAGGCCGCAACCGAAGAAGATGCAGCTTTGCCTGTGGATGCGACTGCAAAAGAACAAGAAGATACAACGCAGAAAAATTTGACGCCGGTTGAAAATGATGATGACTCCTGGAATCGTCCGCATACCGAACCTGAAGAAGAAATCACGGAACCTTATGTTTTTGATGAAGCGGCCGCCAAAGCGATTTGCGAAAAATACACGGCTGTTGCGGCACAGGTTGCCATTGTAAAAGACGGCAAAGTGGCAGGTGTTTATCAGTTCGGTCAGGCAAATGCACAGGAAAACATCGCTGTAACGCAGGACACAAAATACCGTGTGGCATCTCTGACAAAGCTTGTAACTGCAATTGTTTGTATGCGTCTGGTTGAGGAAGGAAAGCTGAATTTAGATGAGGATATCAGCAAATACTACGGGTTCAATATCCGCAATCCGCAATATCCCGATGTGCCCATTACCCTGCGTATGCTTTTGACGCATACGGCTTCGATGTATGACGGTGCGGTTTTCAACACAGCTATTGTCAGTTCAAGCGTTTCCGCACAGGCATTGCTTCAATCTGCAACAACATTCACATCTGCAAAACCGGGTAGCGTACACAACTACAGCAATATTGACTATGCCGTGGTCGGTTCCGTCTGTGAGACCGTTTGCGGTAAGAATCTGGAAGAAATTGCTCGTGAATACATTTTTGATCCCATGGGATTGACCTGCAGTTACCATGCTGCCGGTGTCAAGGATGCTTCACAGGTGGGAATCCTGTATGACGGTGACACGACGGTTATTCACTATCCGAATGCCACATTCCTGAAAACAGTCGGTCAGACCATGTTTATTGCCCAAGGAAATCTCATTGCAAGTGCATCGGATTATGCAAAGATCCTCTGTATGCTGATCAACGGTGGTGAGGCTGCCGACGGTACACGCATATTGACTGAAGAGTCGGTCAATGCCATTTGCAGCACGCAGTATGAGGCCATTGCATACAAGGTCGGCTTCGGCTGCTTTGTACAAAACAATGTCATCGGGGAGAGAACCATGTACGTCCATACCGGCAGTGCATACGGAATGTATGCCGCATATGCGGTGGATCTGCAAAACAAGGATGCCGTCGTGGTGCTGACAACGGGTGCAAGCGGATCCAAGGATGCAACAACCGAGATTTATAACGTAGACCTGGAATTGATCCGTCTGCTGTTCCCGACAGAATAAAAAGAATCAGAGACCTTTGGAAACGAAGGTCTTTTTTTATGCCTGCTGTGCAGATCGTTGAAAAAACAAATCTCTTGACAGTTTGAATGGCACAATGTATAATCGTAAGTGTAAAAACGAAAGCGGTAAGGAGTCAAAACGATGAAAAAGACCTCGAATGCGAATGCCCCCGGTGCGATCAGACCCTTTGGTATGCTCGATAAACTCGGTTATGCCATGGGTGATATGGGATGCGGTTTTTCATTCCAGCTGGTTTCCACCTTTATGCAATTATTCTATTTGCAGTACATCGGTATTTCCACAGAAGTCTACGCTGCCATCATCTTCATCTCCAAACTCTGGGATGCCATCAATGACGTTCTCATCGGCAATATGGTCGATACCAAACGCATCGGCAAAAAGAGCAAGTATATGCCGTGGATTCTTCTCGGCGGTGTAACGCTTGTGATTTTCAATGTTATGCTCTTTGCCCCCGTGCAGAGCTTCCCGAAAGCAGGAAAATATGCATGGTGTCTGCTTTCTTATTGCCTGTGGTCTGTTGCTTACACCATGGTCAACGTGCCTTACGGCTCCCTGCATTCCGTCATCACCGACAAGCCGCAGGAAAGAACATCCCTGTCCACATTCCGTTCCATCGGTGCTGCACTGCCTGCTGTTGTGATTATGATCGTTCTTCCGAACATCGTATATTCAGAGGAAATCAATGCTGCCGGTGAAGTAGAGCAGAACCTCAAGGGTGAAACCCTGCTGCCTGTTGCCGTTGTGCTTTCCGTGATTGCTTTCTTCGTTCTGTGGGGCACAACAAAACTTGTCAAGGAACGTGTTGTCCGCGAAGATTCGGGCGAAAACGTAACCGGTGCCAAGGCATTTTTCTCTGCTTTCAAGTCATTCTTCACCAACCGTGCCATGGTCGGTGCAACCATTGCAACCGTTGCCCAGGTTGCGCTCTTTAACTCCACCATGTCCATGAACAACATGGTTTTCCAGTATTTCTTTAAAGATGCTTCCAAGATTTCTCTTGCCATGGTCGGTTCTTATGTCCCCATGGTTGTCATTATGGCATTCATCGGCAAGCTGACCAAGCGTTTCGGCAAAAAGACCGTCTGTACGGTTGCAACTCTTGTCAGTGCCGTTGCCGGTTTTGTGTTCATGTTTGTTCCCATGTCACCCGATATGACAGGTATGATCATCTATATCGTGGCTCTTATGGCAATCAACGCAGGTAACTGCACATTCCAGGTCACCGTCTGGGCAATTGTTGCTGACTGTATCGAAATCAGCTACAGAAAATCCGGCAAGAGCGAAGAAGGCTCGCTGTATGCTCTGTACTCTTTCTTCCGCAAGCTTTCACAGGGCATCGGTCAGGCTGTTGTCTCGCTCGGTCTTGGTGCCATCGGCTTTGTCGAAGGTGAAAATGCCGTGCAGCCTGATGGTTTCGGTGACGGTGTCAAAACACTTTACATCGCATTCCTTGCCGTCGGTTCGCTGATTGCTTTCCTGTCCCTGCGTTTTATCTATAATGTCAGCAAGGACGATGAACAGCAGTTTGCAGCCAATGCACAGCAGGATCAATAAATATTTTGAACATAAAGAAGCTCCCGATATGCAGTCTCGCATATCGGGAGCTGTTATTTTGTTTTTGTTATCCTAAAAGGGATTGGAAGATGTTTCTGAAAAATTCAATAAGTCTTTTGAAAAAGCTGAGAATGCTTGACAAAAAGCTTTGATTGTTTTGTACCGAAGGACTTTCGATATCCAGTCTTGCCGAATAACCTGCCGTGATGAAACTGCCTTCCAGGCTGTCGGTTTGGATGGTAATAAAACCGCTTTCTTCCGAAGCCGGGAAATAATACAGACTTTGACCTGCATCCGTACTTGTCAGTTGTGCTGCACGCAGATTACTGAAAGAAGTGTCTGCAAAGGGAAGGATAATCTTGAATCCTGCATTGGCGGTTGTAACCTGTTTTCCGTTGACGGTCAGTCTGAGTGTGTAGCCGGTTGTTTGTACCTGTGCAAATTTGTCGCTCAACTGTTGTTTTGCAAAATCAGCAGCACTTGTGTTTGCTGTTGTCTGCAGCGAAACCGTGGCACCGGCCGCAAAATCGGCTGCATCGTAAGTCAGACGAATGCCTGTTGTACGGTCAATAACCGTTTTAGGGGATTGCATGGTTTTGGCGGTTTTGATACCGTTGACCAGGCAAGCCTTGACACAGGTGTTGTTATAACCTTGTTCGACGGCGTCAATCCATGCACATCCTTCATCCAGATAACCGACGTAGCTTGTGTTTTCCGTTGCATCAAAATAATAGGTGATCTTATTTTGCGTAATGGTTCTGCCTTCGACCGGAAGTGCCAGCGTTTCCGATTTTTCGAGAGGAAACTCCACTACGACGGAGTAGTATTCATTTGCTTCAATCGGAACATCCTTGCCGAGATCAACCGTATGGTAGCCTGCATATTCTGCATTTCCCGTAACACTCAGAGCCAGAATACCTTCTGTCGGATTGTCGCTGTCAAAGGCGACATTGCGGTAGATGTAAACCGTATAGTCAAGATCCGCTTGCAGGGTGTGGAAGGCAGCATAGCGGATGGAGCTTTTTTTGTTTGCACGGAAAATATTGGCTGTGTATGCCGCTTTCGAATCACCGACGGAAATGCTTGCATTGTAGCCGTAACCGTCATACTGTGCAACGGAATCGTATATGTTGCCTTTGTTTGCGGTGAGCGTTACATAGTCACGCAAGGTGGTGTCTTCGTACGAAATCCAGAAATATCCGTTGTCACCGAAATCGGTTCCCCAACTGTTTTTGCAAAGCCAGGCACCGGCTTTGGCAGGGGTTGCAAGCGTGGAATAATTTGTTTTTGCGAATGAATCGTCCCATCCGACAATGGTTGCGGCATGGTTGGGAGAATAGGAGATTTTGTGATTGACAGCGGTTACGGAATTGCTGTAATAGGACATATCGTCATTTGCATAGGTGGTGTTGCTCGTTTTCATGCCTGCATTGTCGATATAAAAACAGACTGCAACGCCACCGTTTTCCATGACTGCCTGTTTGATTTCGTCTTTGGTTGTCAGGAAATGTGCGTTTTCCATTCTTGCATCGCTTACATACATCTGATCGGTTGTGAATGCGGGCGGATTGCTTGTATCCATCGGATAGCGGCTTTCGGTTGCAATGCCGGCACCGCGTGCGAGTGCATTGATAGCCATGAGGAACGAACCGCCTGCATCATACGGATCTGCAAGTTGTGTGCCGTCTCCGGATGTCGGGTCGGTACTGTCGGAGATGCGACCGTTGTTTGCAAACCATGTCAGGTGAGCTTCCGAAAAATCGGTGTTGTTGCGTTTACCGAATCCTCTGTTGATGTAGCTTGATTCAAGCACGGACAAAACCGAGTATGTCCAGCAGGCATTGGTTGGGGATTGATCCTTGACGGCGGTTACATTGTTTGACATGTAGGAAGTCGGCAACGATGCACCGACATCTTCAATCTCTGAAGAATCTGCATTTTGGGTGTTGAATACGACCTGCTGTCCGTTCTTGTCAACCCAATAAACGGAAAGACCGTCTTTTTGCAGTGTATAGGCGTCCTGAATACCTGCAGCAGCGGTGCAACACAGGACGGGGGAGAGCAACAGGATGCAAAGCAAGACAGATAGAATCTTTTTCATTGTATGCCTCCTTTTTTTGTCATTTGTTGCCGCAATGAAATCAGTATCGGTTTACCACTTGTTGTACACTTTCTCACAGAATGCATACATATTCTCAATCTTCAGCTCGGTACCGTCATCCAATACGGCTTTGCCGGACCATATGCCGTGTACCTGATGTGTTTTCATGCCCAACAGATTCAGCGGCATGATGATGGTTTTGTTGTCATAGAAGGGGATCATGGTCATGTCAAATCTTCCGTCTTCCGAGAAGAAGTGCCACGGCTGCATCCACTTGTTGTTGACTTCGGGGTCTGTTTCGAGGAAAACCCTGCCGATTTTATGCGTCTTGCCGTCATACATGATGGCGGTTTCGGTGCCTTCTACGTCGTTACCGAAGCCCCATGTCAGTTCAAATCCGAACAGCTTGCCGTCGATACGGGTGCTGCCGTTGCCCCAGTACCACATGTTGCTGTGCGGCCAGCATCCGCGGCCCCAGTCAAGTACCGTGAAGCAATCCTTTTTGTCAAACTGTACAAGTGTTTCTCCACCCAGACGAACAGTGCCGCTGCTGGGCATACAGTTGAGTTTTGTGGTATAGAAAAACTTATTCGGCTGACGGAAGGGGATGGCAACGGTCAGGCTTTCCTGGTCGATGAGCTTGTCTGCCTGTATGTCAATGACCAGTTTTTTGCCCTTGCAGTGACCGTTGAAATACAGCCGACGGGTGGTATCTTTGACATCAAAGATAACCGTGGTACCGCCGATCTTGCGTTGGAAATAAAACGGTTTTTCGGGGTTTGTGCTCATGATGCTGCGGTTGGGGGTCAGCGGTTCAATCGCCATGGTGTTCACAAGTTCTTTGCCGGTCTGCAGATCCTGCACGCTGACCGTAACGGCAGATGCCATGGAAATGTCGGCAAAATTGAGCTGTACCATATAATGACCGTCGCAGATCTGGTAAAAATCCCACTCTTTGATACGCCACTTGCTGTCTGCAATCTTGTCGCGGTTATAAATATAGAGGTTGCGTTTGCACCAACCGGGTGCCGTCAACTGTCCGTCATCGCGAAGTAAGGGGGTCGGAACGGTAATTTCATTCTGTTTCATTTTTGTTTTCTCTCCGTTTTAACGTATTTTTATGCGTTGTTTTCTTTTTTCTCTTTTTTATCCTGTACCTTGAAGATGATCAATGCACTCACAATCGCAACAACGATGGTCGGGAACATGAGTGTGCCGATACCCATTGTGGGGGCAAAAATAAGGATGATGACACCTGCAATAACGGGAGCAATTGCGGTTCTCCAATGCTTTGCAAGGTAGCTTGCACCCAACGCACCGAACAGGGCAGGCAGCACATAGGTAAATGCAGGTGCAAATACGGAGTCGGCATCGGTAAAATAGTGCAGGAAGGGGCTGAACAGCAGAACGCCTGCTGCAATAACGAGCGTTGTAACAATAGCGGAAACACCTGCTGCGATGGTGGAGATCACTTCACCTTCTTCGGTGTTCGGACGTACCTTGGCACCTTCCATACCTGCAAGTGCACAGGGCAGCTTGAGGTTGGAGATGTTACCCGAAACAAAGCTCAGGTAAGAAGCACCGCTGCCCATCATGGGAACGAATGCAATGACTTCAATAACGGCTGTCGGCCAGTAAATGGCAATGATTTTCAGTGCAGGGTTGATGACCTGTGTGAATGTCGGCCATGCATTGAAATAGGAACTGATGGCAAAGGGGAATGCAAGGAAAGTGAGAATGGCACCGATTGTCCACAATCTGCCCCAGACATGAACCTGATCGAAATATGTTCTTTCGGAAATGTTCTTTTTCATGTTCGTTCCCTCCTTATCTCCAGACGAAGTTTACAATGTTTTCAGGCAGCACCGCAGACAGCAGAACAGCCATTCCCATAGCGGCAAACATAGCGATGGGCATTGTAAAGTTGGCAAGTTTTGTAAGGTTTTTCTTTCTGCAAAGCAGATCGAGCAACGTCATGATGATGACAGAAGTGATAAGAACTGCGATGCTCATGAAACCTGCATTGCCTGTGCCGTCTTCGGTGGTTCCGTTGATGGCACGTGCAACGAATGCTGCGATGATACCGATGAAAGCGGCTGCGGAAATCATGTCAGCAAGCTTTTTGCTGCCTTCACTCTTGTTTGCAGCGGATCCGATTTTTTTCTGCAGCCCCTTGCAAAGGATGGTGATGAGAATCAAAGCACACATGTTACCGATCATCATGCACCAAGCAACGGTTGAAAAAGCAGTGGGATCCGTAACCTCCGCATTCAGCGACAGGCCGAATGATCCGAGAGCTGCTTCCGCAACGGTGGATTCATATGCAAGGTTGCCGATAACGGAAAGACGAACCCACGGCAGGACAATGCCGAGTGCCTTTGACAATGCAAGCACCGTGACCAGAATGGAAATAGCAGGTCCGACGGTGAACAATGCACTGGATACGACGGTGTTACGCAGCGTTTCTTTGGCAATGCCGAGCTGCGTAGCACGTTTCCATGCTTTGACGATGAAGAACAGGGCTTCCACCACAACAAACAGAATAACAACTGCTGCGGCGAGATACATAAACAGACTTTCTTTGTTGAAATCCAAGAGAACCACTCCTCCGTTTTTTAAGATTCTTATATTATACACAACAGAAGTATTATTTTCAATATATTCCGCTTTGTTTTTTCACGAGTTGGAGAAAAATACTTGCCCGAATGTAACAACTGTGGTATACTGTTTCACATCAACGCAACTGTATTTATCGGAGGATTTTGCTATGGCAACCGAAAAAACAAAGAAGTCAAAAGAGAATAAAGACCCTGCCCTTGCAAAAAAAGAACGTATGATCAACCGTCTGAAAACCGTCGGTTATCTGTCGATTATTTTCGGTGTGATTGCGGCATTGATTCTGTTTGCCGTGTTTGTGCTTGATCCGCTGACCATTTACCGCAATGCCGGAAAAGCTGTGAAGGCAGAGGAATACACCCGTGCCTTGGAAATGTACAACGGCCTGGACGGTTTTTTACAGTCCGAAAAGAAAATTGCCGAAATCCAGGGAATCCTGTTGGAGCTTGCGGTTGAAACAGGGGACTATGAAGATGCCGTTATTGCAGCGGAATCGAGCGGAAAACTGCAGGAATACATTGAGCAACGCCCCGAGATTTTTTATCATTACGGTGTGTCCGTAGTCGAAAAAAGCCCGACCGTTGCAATCATATACCTCGGGTATGTACTCGATTATCCCGGTGCCCGCGAAGTGTATGACGAAGCCTGTCTGCGTGCTTCCCTGTTTGCAATGGAATCCCGTCGCTACAGCGATGCAATCAATTATTTTGACGAAGCCTCTTCTTTGGAGTGGTTTAAAACATTAGAGCCTGCACAGGCAAACGAATATGCGGTTGAAATCGGCGAGTGTTCATATCTGAGAAGCCAGAAAGTGCTCTCTTTGCTGGCTGCCGATAACCCTGCAGCCGCCGATCTGCTTTCGCAGATCAAGCCGTATATGCAGTATTGCGGAACCAAAACCTGTGTTTCGGATACGGCGGAACAAAGTGCGGTGGATTTTGAAAACACTTTCGATTTCCTGGTGTATGACGATTCGGAATATCTGATTGTTTTCAACGGGGATGTTTCCGAAGTGATTGATTATACGAATTATATTTTCGTAAAGGATACGGACGGAACCTACTTCTCCCGTATTACCGACACGCAGACAAGTGTGGATTATGCATACAGGTTCTCCTTGCTGGACGACGGTACGATCATGGAAAAAACAACCATTACATTCCCCGACGGAGAAGTTGAGGAAAGCAGCAGACTGTGGAGCTGACAACAGCATGACTTCCTGTTCTGATTGATTATGCGGATTTCTGTCCGCAGAAAGGTGATGTGACAATGCACAAATCAGCAAAAGCAGTTCTGTCGACTGTTCTTTGTTTTGTTTTTCTCGGGTTAACGGGATGTGTGACCTTGCAGTTTGACGACGGAATCACCCGCAATTTTGCACAACAACCCGTTCAGTACGGCACCTTGCAGACCGTAACGCAGCCTCTTGCAGAAACGACCACGCAGATTCCTGTCGGAAATGCAGGTGCAGCCTATTGGACACAGGAACAGATTCTTGCACTTCTTGCGAATACGGTCAATACCGTCAAAGGCGGTATGTCTCCCTATACGGTTGCATACAAAGAGTCTCATTCGGTCGGTATGTTTCAGATTTCCAGCGAACCGATGCGGGAAGTTGCCGAATCCGTTGTGCAGTATCTCAACTATGAAAAAGAAAAATCCTATTCCATTTCTGACGGTATTGCTACGGCTGAAGATGAAATGGTGGTTGCCAACGATCTGATTTTACCTGTCGGAAAACCGTTTTTACTTTCCGCAGCAGCCGTGCAATCCGCAAGAGCCTCCTTTGACGGTGAAAATGCGATTATCGTGATACAGCTGAAAGACGACACCGCCAATCTGAACAATCCCGTTCCTGTCAACACCGGCGGTATCGTGCCGTATATCACTTTGCACGGGTATCGTCCCGAGCAGTACACCATCAATTCCGCAAATATTCTGTATTCCGATTGTACCCTTGCTGCCGGAATTGACGGACAGGGCAGGCTGATTACCGTAACCGTCCGAGCCGATGTGGCTGCAGAAGCCAACGGCGGTCTGGGAAGCCTGACCGCGGATGTATCCCTGATGGGAGAAGTGAAAGCGGAATATACTTTTTCATATGCAGGATAATTTTTAACAAAAAGAAAACAGGTATTATTCATGAGTGAATTATCACTTGATAATACCTGTTTTTTCTGTTATTTGTAATAAAAAATCCTGCCGAAGCAGGATTCTGAATCAGAATGTAAGAATACCCAGATGCTCAAGCAAAATCTTTGTTCCGAGGACAATCAATACAATACCGCCTGCAAGAGCTGCTTTGTCTTTCCATTTTGCACCGAATTTGTGTCCGATGAGCACACCGACAATGGCAAGGAAGAAAGTTGTAACACCGATGATTGTGACCGCTGATGCAATGTTGACCTGCAAAAATGCAAAGGTAACACCCATTGCAAGTGCATCAATACTTGTTGCAATCGCCATAGCGAACAACTCTTTGAGGTCAAGGCCGGGTTTTACTTCGTTTTCTTCACATTGATTGCATTCTTTTCTTTCTTTGATGACATCCAGAATCATCTTGCCGCCAATGATGAGCAGCAGTACGAATGCGATCCAGTGGTCAACGGCTGTAATATACGATTCAAACTGTTTCCCGAGCAGCCAACCCAGAAACGGCATCAAAGCCTGGAAACCACCGAAAAACAGAGCGATGACAACAGTCTGTTTTTTATCAATCTTTTGCATGGTCAGACCTTTGCATACGGCAACGGAAAACGCATCCATTGCAAGGCCGACACCGATTACAAATACTTCCCATATTCCCATATTCTGTACACCTCTTTATCATTCTGGCTCAATACATACTATATGAATTGATAATAAAAGTCAAGTTTTTTATATGCTTGACAGAAATGTTTTATTATGGTATACTTTAGCACATGAAAACTTTTATGTTTTTATGAGTAAAATCGTTAAAGTATAAAAAAGGAGATTCTTTATGACCATACCTGAAATACTCGAACGCAATGCCAAACTCTATCCCGATGAGGTCGCATTGGTTGAAATCAACCCCGATCGCATTGCCGACCGCAATATGAACTGGCGTGAGTTCAACCTGATTGAAACCGGTTCTTCCGATAAATACCGCCGTGAAATGACATGGCGTGAATTTGATACAAAAGCAAACCGTATTGCCAACCTTTTGCTGACAAGAGGAATCAAGAAGGGTGATAAGGTTGCTGTTTTGCTGATGAACTCGCTGGAGTGGCTGCCGGTTTATTTCGGTATTCTCAAAACAGGTGCTCTGGCCGTCCCCATGAACTACCGCTATGCTGCGGATGAAATTACATACTGCCTTGATCTTGCCGATGTTTGTATGCTCATTTTCGGACCCGAATTTACCGAACGTGTGCAGGCAGGACTTGACAATATGCCTACGGTCAAAACATTGTTTTATGTCGGCAGCGATGTGCCTGCATTTGCGGAAGATATGCTGAAGTTTATGACCTACTGTTCCACAACCGCACCTGCCGTGGCTCTTACGGAAGAGGATGATGCTGCAATCTATTTTTCCTCAGGTACAACAGGTTTCCCCAAAGCCATTCTCCACGCTCACAAGGCATTGTACCATTCCTGCCTTGTTGAACAGGCACACCACGGACAGACCCATGAGGATGTGTTCCTTTGCATTCCGCCTTTGTACCACACGGGTGCAAAAATGCATTGGTTCGGCTCGTTCCTTGTCGGCGGCAAGGCTGTATTGCTCAGAGGTGTCAGACCCGAATGGATTCTGCGTACCGCATCTGATGAACAGTGCTCCATCGTATGGCTTCTGGTACCGTGGGCACAGGATATTCTCGATTCCATTGAGAGAGGCGATGTGAAGCTGTCTGATTATAAGCTCGATCAGTGGAGACTGATGCACATCGGCGCACAGCCGGTTCCTCCGTCACTCATCAAACGCTGGATGGAAGTGTTTCCCAATCACAGCTATGACACCAACTACGGTCTGAGTGAATCCATCGGCCCGGGTGCATTGCATCTCGGTTGCGAAAATCTGCACAAGGTTGGTGCTATCGGCATTCCCGGTTACGGCTGGCAGGCAAAAGTGGTTCATCCGGACGGCACGGAATGTGAAAAAGAAGAAGTCGGTGAGCTGATTCTCTTCGGCCCCGGTGTCATGAAATGTTATTATAAAAATGAAGAAGCCTCCAACGAAAGCCTGAAAAACGGCTGGCTGTATACAGGTGACATGGCAAAGGTGGATAACGACGGCTTTGTGTTCCTCGTTGACCGCAAAAAGGACGTTATCATCACGGGCGGTGAAAACTTGTATCCCGTGCAGATTGAAGACTTCCTGCGTGCACATGACAAGATCAAAGACGTTGCTGTTATCGGACTTCCCGATGCTCGTCTCGGTGAAATTGCGGCAGCCATCATTGAGGCAAAAGAAGATATGATATTGACCGAAGAAGAAGTCAATGCATTTTGTGCGGAACTGCCGCGTTACAAACGTCCCCGTAAAATTATATTCACAAAAGTTCCCAGAAACGCCACCGGCAAGATCGAAAAGCCGAAATTGCGTGAAATGTTCGGTGCTACAAGACTTGTCGAAAGCGTAACGAAAGGATGATAAAAATGAACAACAACCGTTGGCTTCGTCTTGCACTCGGTGCATTCGCACTCTTTTTTGCAGGTATCATCTATGCATGGTCGGTGATCAAAGCACCCTTTGCAGCTTTCGGTTGGACGAGTTCGCAGCTCGGACTCAATTACACAATTACCATGAGTATGTTCTGCCTGGGCGGTCTGTTTTCGGGTCTTCTCAATAAAAAAATCAGCTCAAAAATCCGCATGGCTGCAAGCGGTGTTATGGTTGCAGGCGGTTTTGTGCTGACTTCCACCCTGACGGCGGATTCTCCCGTGTTTTTGCTGTATCTCGGTTACGGAGTCTTAGCAGGACTCGGTATCGGTATTGTTTATAACATTGTCATTTCGCTTACCAGTGCATGGTTCCCCGACAAAAAGGGTGTCTGTTCGGGTGTTATGATGATGGCATTCGGTTTCAGTTCCTTTGTGCTCGGCAATGTGGCTGCAAAGCTGTTTGCGAATGCAAATGTCGGCTGGAGCAAGACGTATGTCATTTACGGTCTTCTCATCGGTGCGGTGCTGCTTGTCTGCGGTCTGTTCATCCGTGCTCCCAAGCCCGAAGAGCTGCCTGCCATGACCAAAAAGGCAAACACGGAACAGCAGGATTACACCGCTTCGCAGATGCTCAAAAGAGCATCCTTCTGGAAGCTTGCATTTTTTTTCATTCTGTTTTCCGCAGTCGGCTGTGTTGCCATTGCTTTCGGTAAGGATATTCTGCTTTCGGTCGGTATCGCAGAAGGCACGGCTGTCACATTTGCAAGCCTGCTTGCAATCTTCAACGGCTTCGGAAGACTCACATCGGGTGCGGTTTTTGATGCACTCGGCATCCGCAAAACGCAGTACATCACATCTGCTGTTGTCATTGCCGCTTCGGGAATTGCATTGCTCGGCATTGCGGTAAAAGTTCCTGCCGTGGTTGTTGTCGGTGTTGCATTGTGTGCCTTTTCTTACGGATTTTCCCCGACCGTTTCGGCGGCATTCGCCAATGCGTTTTACGGTCCGAAGAACTTTTCACTCAACTATGCACTGCTCAATCTGATTCTCATTCCGTCGGCATTCTACGCCACCATCGCAGGTAAAATCGTGGACGGTACCGGCTCGTTTATCGCCGTATTTGCACTGCTTTTAGGCTGCTCACTGATCGGACTTGTTGACAACCTGACAATCAAAAAAGCATAAAGTTAAATATAAATGAAAGCACACCGCCTTACAGACGATGTGCTTTTTTTTGGTGTGAGTGTTCATAAATCTTTCTTATGGTAAGAAATTTAACAACTATCTATATTAAATAAAGAGATGAGGTTTTACCGGCTTTGTTTTTGTTAAAATTGTGGCAACCCTTGTATTATCGTTTTGGTGCTTTGTGTGCCACCAGTTGGATCAAACCAAGGAATTTCCCATGATGTAAGTTGTTTCACATAACCGCAATTGCATTTATAGAATGATGTTATTTTGGTTCCATCAAACCACCAATTATTTCCAAAGCCGGTCTCTCTTTTATGCGTGTGCACCTTATATTGAATAGTAGCAGGAACATTGTATTTAACATTTATATTTCCTGTTATGCCGGCTCCTTGATATACAGTAGCTTTAGGAATACTCCAAGTAACAGTTTTATTTTTTGTGACTTTTGCTGCTACTATGGCTCCGTTTTTGCAGGCAGTGTCGTTTGCTTTCTTCATTGAATTAACCCAGTTATTCAAACTACTTGTGTCAACAGTCACGGTCACATATGTATATACTACCGGATTTCCTGTAGTGGAATGATTTTCCGTTACAGTGTTTTTTGTAGTAGTACTGGTTGTGTTTTTTTTGAATGTTGCTTTTCCATCATTAAGAACAGACTTCATTTTCTTTATTGTTGCAGGTCCGAAGCTTCCATCAGCAGAGAGACCAGTAGCTTTTTGAAATGCGATGGTAGCATTTTTAGAAGCAGGTCCAAAACTGCCGTCTATTGTAAGTTTTGTTGCACTCAACCCCTCTTTTGAAATACAGTAATTGAGAGCTGCTTGCATCCATTTAATCTCATCTTTTGTTGTGCTGCTGGACTTTACTACCTTTGAGCCGTTCCAGTAAGCATAATCTCCTGAATTTTCAGCTTCATTATAGCCTAAAGATGCACTAACACTTGCTGCTGAAACAGTTATGCTCATTATGGAAAAAACTGTAATCAAACATAAAGCTAATGCAGTTATTTTCTTGAGAGTTTTCATTAGAATTATCCTTCCTTTTTTTATTTTGCGGATAGTTTATGAACACTACACCAGAAAAATGCCATGCGCACCTTTTATCTCCGCAAAATAAAAAAGTGCGCCAACCAAAGTCAGCGCACCAAAAACGCAAACTCCGATTGTCGCCAAACAAACTTAAACAGAATGGGGATAGCAATCCAATCCATAACATCTAAGGGAATTTGCATTTTTAACAAATTCAAAGATATTATGGATATTATGACTAAATAAAGGTATACTTATCCCTGATAAAAAGATAAAATATCCCCGTACTTTCTGTTTATTCAGTTTGTTTGGCATTGTTAGTATAACACAATCGTTTGCAATATTTCAATACTTTCATAAAAAATTTACTTTCCCTCTTTGCAATTGATGATGCAGGGTTGTCCATGATACCGCTGACGGTGCTTTTCATTTTTTTGTTGACAGCATTTCTTTAATATAATACAATGTTACAAAAAGAGAAAAACTGAGGTGTGCTATGAAAGAAATTTTCTTCTCCAATCTGCCTGCAGGTATTGCCGTGATCGGACTTGTGGCTTATTTTTTCGGTATGGCTGTTGTATTTATCACCAACCCCATCAAAAATGCTGAGGCATTTGCCGTCAAACCCGTTGACAACGCAGGCAAAACCGAAATCCGTGTTTATTACGGCGGCATTTCCTTTGCACTGGGTGCATTTTTGCTGTATCTGACCATTGCGTTGAAAACCCCCGTGTATTCTCTGGTCGGCGGCCTGTTCTTTGCAACAACGGTGCTTGTCACAAGAACGATTTTCCTGTTTGTTGACAAAGGCTGGAAATGTCCCTACACAAAACTTGCCATCCCTGCCGAATCCGCTTTTGTGGTAGCATTGTGGGTCTGCTTCATTCTTTCCAAGGTTTTATATTAAAAATAGGTTGATTTTGTCCTATGTTTTGCATGTAATAGTTATGAGGTGATAAAAAATGATGGTGAATACCAATTATCTTGTTCCTATGACAGAGGCAAATCAGAATTTTTCTAAAGTTGTACGCATGGTTGATGAAAACGGAATGGCTGTTATTCTGAAAAACAACAAACCAAGATATGTCATTGTTGATTTTGATGAATATGAGGAGGTTTCCAAAATCATGCAACTTCGCAAACAAAAAATAGATGAAACTGCAGAAAAAATTCTTGCAGATAATATGGAAGCTTTTCTGGAGTTAGCAAAATGATATTATTATCTGTTGAAGAAAAAGCAGCACGTCTTATGTTTTCTTTAACTAAAAATCATGCATTTATACCCGTCACCCTAGGGTGACGGGTATAATCCGAACCCGCCCGAAAACGGATCTTTTTAAGTCTTTTCGGCGTTTCACCCTTGAAAGGCGGCAGCCTTCCTGCGGTCTCAACCCCAAAAATCCAATAAAAATACCTCGTATTCGGGTTGAAGATTTTTTACAGTGAGGATTTTTGACGAGACGAGGCACAAAACGCAGAAAATCCTTTGTGGATTTTCGAGTATTTTAACGAAGTATCGGCGGAAATCCGCCTGTAAAAAACGGGTTCGGATTATATCCGTCACCCTAATGACATTGCAGCTCAACGGCAGAATGTTGCGTTACAGTCAAAAAGATTGATAGAATTCGGCTTATCCGTTGCGGATGGCTCCTTTAACTATGATGATATTTTAAGTTGGATACATTCTCATTTGAAAAAGTAGGCGTACAGATGAAAATACTGCAACATTTTAAAACCATAACGTCCCACCGTCATGCTGTCATCCGCCATTGTGCCAAGGTCGGCATCCTGTGGCAGGGTCTGCGGCATGATCTTTCAAAATACAGCCCTGCGGAATTTCTGACGGGTGCCAAATACTATGCAGGCGACAAAAGTCCCAATGTCAACGAGCGTTTGCAAAACGGCTATTCTGCGGCATGGATGCACCACAAAGGACGAAACCGGCATCATTTTGAGTACTGGACGGATTTCAGCTACACCGAGCAATGTGTTGTGCCTGTTGAAATGCCGTTGCGGTATGCGGTTGAAATGTTTTGTGACCGTGTGGCTGCCTGCAAGATTTACAAGGGTGAAAATTATACCGACCGTTCTGCTCTGGATTATTATAAAAACGGCAGGGACGGACGTGAAATACATCCTGCCACAGCAGAATTGCTTGAAAGCTGGCTTGTGATGCTCAGCCTGGAGGGTGAAGAAAAAACATTCGCCCACATCCGTAAACTGGTGCAGGCGAATAAACATAAATAATATTGAATTTACAGTACTCCTCGTTTGTAAAGACCCGTTGTTCGTTTGAACGGCGGGTATTCTTTTCTTATGAAAGAATACAATGCGTCTTTGCATTCTTCTTTAGTTTCGGTCGTAAAAAGAAAAGACACAAAGTCCGTTTTCGGTAAGGATGCATCCCCGAGGTACAAGGGGACATTGTTGAGCAATGTCGAATATCTTTTCTTTGCACACAAAACCGTAAATTCCACACCCTTGCGATCACAGAGAGTCTGTTTACCATTGCAGTTTTCGCAGCCGTTTTCTCCTCTGACAGGACAGGCACGCAACCGCATCAAGGGTAGTTTGCCGTATACAAGAATGCCGATCGGAATTTCATTTTGTATTGCAAAGAGCTGCTTGTCGCTGCATTCAAAGGACAGGCAGGCATCATAAAGCCCCAATGTGCCGTATTTTGCAAGGCTTTCGGAGTTAAAAATATTCAATCCTGCACCGCCGTGGGGTGTAAGGTCGAGCTGTCTGCACATCTCAATCGCTCCGATGTTGTCGCACACGGCATCCGTCAGACCTTTTTCCTGCAAAAACGCAAGCTTTGCAAGTACTTCTTTTTCATTTTCCTGCCACACAAGCGGCGGAATTTGCACCAGCAAACGCTCCCCGTAACGCGAAATCAGATGCGGATTCTCAATAATCGCATCCATGGGCAAAACCAATTCGCAATCCGACGGAATGTCAAAGAGCTGATCTGTGTTTTCAAAATGGAGTCGCATGGCTGTTTTGCAGGGTGGCTCCAGAATTTCACGGTCGGGTTCCGGTTGTGTATAAAAAGGAATGGCAGCAGGTTTTGCACGCAGGTCATACAGTTTTTGTGCCGCATCGCGTCGCAATGCATTCAGCGAAGATGCAGGCAGCATCAGGTTTTCATCTGTAATGCAGGTGAACTCGGTCATATAAAACGGTGTGCCGCCGAGTTTGGAGAGTGAACGGTATGCATGCTCGCGATCCAGCGGTCGGTTGAGAGCCGTTTGCGGCGCATCACCTTCTGCCGTAACGGTGTTTTTGCCGTCGGACAGAGTAAGGTTGCTCTTTTCATTTTCTTTAAGGGTAAAACATGCGGTCACGGGGATGTTCTGTCGCTCGGCACGATATAAGTTCGCAAGCTGCCCGAATACGGGTTGCATGGCGGTTACATCTTCTTTTGTGCGGTAGCCGAACATCGAAACCGTGCGTTTACCTGTCAGATAACCGTCCGTGAACCCCGATCGGGAAAATACATTTCGGAGTGTTTCCGAGTCGTATGTTTCACCGTTTATGGCTGCACGGCATGCCGAAACCGCAGCCGCCACATATTCGGGGCGTTTCATTCTGCCTTCAATTTTAAAGGAAACAACACCTGCTTTTTCCATTTCTTTCAAATGAGAAAGCAAGCTCATGTCTTTTAAAGACAAAGCATAGTGTCTGCCTTTTTCGGTGACGGTATCCAGACGACACGGTTGGGCACACAAACCGCGGTTTCCGCTGCGGCTGCCCAACAAAGCGGACAGATAGCACATGCCTGATACGCTCATGCAATGTGCACCGTGTACAAAAGCTTCGATTTCGCAGGAAACGCTGTTTGCAATTTCCCTGATTTCCGCAAGGGTCAGCTCTCTTGCGGTCACAATGCGGCGAAATCCCATGCGTTCCAAGGCTTTTGCACCGCTTACATTGTGAATGCTCATCTGTGTCGATGCGTGCAACGGCAATGCAGGACAGCACCGCCTGACCATGGCTGCCACCGCAAGATCCTGCACGATCACCGCATCGGCACCTGCCGCGGCAATTTTACGCAAACCTTCCGTGATTGCATCCAGCTCGTTGTCTGCAACAAGGGTGTTCATTGTTATATATACTTTTACACCGTAGGCGTGGCAGTAACATATCGCTTCTTCCAATTCTGCATCGGAAAAATTTTTGGCTCCGCGTCGTGCATTGAGAACGCTTGTTCCCAGATATACCGCATCCGCACCGCTTCTCACGGCGGCTGTCAACTGTTCGGGTCCCCCTGCCGGGGCAAGAATTTCGGGCATTTTGTTGTCCTCCGTCCCATTCATTACTCTTATTGTACTGTTTTACAGGTATATTTGCAAGTTTTTTATCTTTTCCTCTTGCATTTTTTAAAAATATCATGTACAATAGCACCATAGCAACCGAACATTTGTTTTATTGAAAGGAAGACACCGATGGCAACTGATAAGAAAAAAGCACTTGAAACCGCGATTGCACAAATTGAAAAACAATACGGCAAGGGTGCCGTTATGCGTTTGGGTCAGACCAATGCACTGCAGATAGAAGCGATTTCCACAGGATCAATTTCATTGGATGCCGCAACAGGTATCGGTGGTTTGCCGCGCGGCAGAATCATCGAAATTTACGGTCCGGAATCTTCCGGTAAGACCACGCTTGCATTGCATGTCGTTGCGGAAGCGCAAAAAGCAGGCGGCGAAGCTGCTTTTATTGATGCCGAACACGCATTGGATCCCGTTTATGCAGCCAATCTCGGTGTGGATGTGGATTCTCTGCTTGTAGCACAGCCCGACAACGGTGAGCAGGCTTTGGAAATTGCAGAAGCATTGACCCGTTCGGGTGCGTTGGATGTCATTGTTGTGGACTCTGTTGCTGCATTGGTGCCGCGTGCCGAAATCGAGGGCGAAATGGGCGACTCACACGTTGGTCTGCACGCAAGACTGATGTCGCAGGCTTTGCGTAAACTCGCAGGTGCGATTTCCCGTTCGAACTGTATTGTTATTTTTATCAACCAGTTGCGTGAAAAGGTCGGTGTCATGTACGGCAATCCCGAAGTCACAACAGGCGGCCGTGCGTTGAAATTCTACGCTTCCATGCGTATTGACGTACGCAAGGTCGAACAGATCAAAGCCCCCGGCAATGATTTTGTCGGCTCCCGTACCCGTGTAAAAATTGTGAAGAATAAGGTTGCACCGCCTTTCAAACAGGCTGAATTTGATATTTTGTTCGGTACGGGTATTTCCAAAACCAGCGAAATTCTTGATCTGGGTATCAAGTTTGACATCGTGCAAAAAAGCGGCTCGTGGCTGTCCTACGGTGAGGAAAGACTCGGACAGGGGCGCGACAATGTCCGTGCCATGCTCGATAAAAATACGGCATTGCGTGATGAACTGGAGGCAAAAATCCGCAGCCATCCCGAATTTATCAGCAGTATGCGTGCCGATACACCTCCCGTTGCCATGCCCGAAACGGATGAAGACGGCGAAATCATTGAGCCGATTGCTCCCATAACCCCCAACAACGGCCGTGTTCCAAAAATTAAAATCGACATTGCTGCTGACTGATGACTGTTTCAACAACCACAGCCAAAAGCGGCAAAATCAATTTGTATATTGACGGAGAATTCCGTTTTTCCGTTCCGGCATCGCTTTGGTTTGAAAGTACGGTGCGTGACGGAGATGAAATAACAGAAGAAGAGTTGGCTGCCTTGCAGGAGGCGGCTGACTCTGTTTTTGCGTATGACGCGGCTTTGCGGTTGCTGTCAATTCGGGCACATTCCGAAAAAGAGCTGTATGACAAACTCAGACGCAAGTACAGGGCGGCATCTGCACGTGCTGCGATCGAAAAATGCCGTAGCCACGGATTTCTCAATGATGAAAAATTCGCATCTCTGCTTGCAGACGAACTTGTCAGAAGAAAGCATTTTGCACCGAAAAGAGTCGAAAATGAACTGATTGCACGCGGTGTTGACCGTCATATTGCCCAAAGTGCAGCCGAAAGTCTTGACATTGACGAAAAAATCAGTATGATTGATATAATAGATAAATTGTGTCCTGCTGACGGCAGACCCGATGAGAAAACAAAAAAGCGTATTGTCAACCGTTTGTTACGGCTCGGCTATGCACCGCACGATGTTTTTGATGCCGTTGAAAGCATGGGTTGGAATGAAGATTTTGAGTAAAGGTATATAAAATGCAAAAGAAAATCGGTTTTATTTCACTCGGCTGTCCGAAAAACCAGGTGGACAGCGAAATGATGATCGCAAAACTCAATGATGCAGGGTATGTGCTTGCGGATTCTCCCATGGGAGCCGATGCCGTGATCATCAACACCTGCGGATTCATTGAAGAAGCAAAACAGGAAGCCATTGACAACATTCTCGAAATGGCACAGCTGAAAGAGGATGGCGACCTCGGCAAAATCATTGTCATGGGTTGCATGGCAGAGCGTTACCGCGACGAAATCCTGAAAGAGATTCCCGAAGTGGATGCCGTTGCAGGTTTGGGTGCTAACGGACAGATTGTTGAATTTCTGAACAATGTGTTCAACGGAAGTGAGCAATCGCGTTATCCTGCAAAGGAAGAAATGCCTCTGGGCGATCCGCGTATTCTTACAACCGCACCGCATTGGGCCTATCTGAAAGTGGCGGACGGCTGCTCAAACCGCTGTTCCTATTGTGCCATTCCCGATATCAGAGGTCCGTTCCGCTCCCGTCCGATGGAAGACATTGTCAAAGAGGCGGCAGCCCTTGCCATGAGCGGTATCAAGGAATTGATTCTCATTGCACAGGACACCACTCGCTACGGTGAGGATCTGTACAACGAAAAGAAGTTGCCTGCATTGTTGCGTGAACTGAACAAACTCGGCGGTATTGAATGGATCCGTCTGCTGTATTGCTATCCCGACCGCATTACCGACGAATTGCTTGAAACCATGCAGGATTGTGAAAAGGTTTTGCCTTATATTGACCTTCCCATTCAGCATGCAGATTCCAATATTCTCAAAGCCATGAACCGTTCAGGCGATGCCGGAAGTCTGCTGGCACTGGTAGAAAAAATCCGTTCCTATCTTCCCGACTGTGTGCTGCGTACCACACTCATCACGGGATTCCCGGGTGAGGACGAGACTGCTTTTGAGAATCTTGCCGATTTTGTTGTCAGATCCCGTTTTGACCGTCTGGGATGCTTTGCTTATTCCGCTGAAGAAGGCACACCTGCTGCCGAGATGGAGAATCAGATCGACAGGGAAGTTGCCCAAAAACGCGGTGAAAGCATCATGGATCTGCAGTATCGCATTTTTACCGAAAAGCAGGAAAGCTTGCTCGATACCGTGCAGACCTGCATTGTTGATGCGTATGATTCTTATAATGATGTTTACATCGGCAGAACATGGCGCGATGCACCCGAAATCGATTCTACCGTCTATTTTTCCTGTGATTATGAATTGACCGACGGTCAGTTGGTGCAGGTTGAAATTCAGAAAACGGAAGACGTTGATCTTGTCGGCAGAGTTGTTGAATAAAAGAGAAAATATCATAGATTTGAGGAAATAAAATGAACATACCCAATCGTCTGACCGTTCTTCGTATGGTCATAACCCCCATTTTTTTGGCGGTCTTTCTTGCCGAAGCCATCCCCAATCATTATTTGTGGGGATTGCTGATTTACGGTGTCGGCTGTCTGACCGACTTTCTGGACGGTAAAATTGCTCGTAAACAGAATATTGTTACCGTGTTCGGTCAGTTTGCAGATCCCGTTGCCGACAAAATGCTGACGACATCTGCCTTGCTTGCTCTCATGCAGCTCGGACTTTGCAGCATCTGGATCATTCTGATCGTGCTTGTGCGTGAGTTTGCCGTCACCTCCATGCGGCTGATTGCATCTGCACAGGGCATTGTGATTCCTGCCAACATCTGGGGCAAGCTCAAGACCATCAGCCAGATGGTTTTCACCATCATTTTCCTGCTGTGTGCACATCTGCTGGATTGCGGTATTATTCCTGCCGACTTCAATATTTCGCTTGTTTCCAATATCTGCCTTGGCTTCACCGCTGTTATGGCAGTCCTTTCGGGTATTATCTATATCAAGGATGCCGCAAAGGTGATTGATATCAACGCAAAGTAAAGGAGAACTGTTTATGCATCGCCGTGACAAAGTAAACTATTATCTTGATCTTGCAGAAATTGTTTCCAAACGCACCACCTGTCTGCGTCGTCGTTACGGTGCGGTCATCGTCAACAACGACGAGGTTGTTTCCACCGGCTATGTCGGTGCACCCAGAGGCCGCAAAAATTGCACGGATGTGGGTGTCTGTATCCGTGAAAAAATGCAGATTCCCCGTGGGGAACGGTATGAGCTTTGTCGCAGCGTCCATGCGGAAGCCAATGCCATCATCAGTGCTCCGCGTGACAAGATGATCGGTGCAACATTGTATCTGACCGGGCAGGAGGTTTCTACGGGCGAATATGTTTCCAATTCCTGCTGCTGCTCGATGTGCAAGCGCATGGTCATCAACGCAGGCATTGAAACCGTCATCATCCGTGACGATGCCGAGAACTACCGTGTGATTCCCGTTTCCGACTGGATCGAAAACGACGAATCCCTTGAGGGCACATTGGGATATTGATTTGTGTATAAGAAATGCAGTCTGTCTTATTCGTAAGGCAGGCTGTTTTTTATTCCGAAAATTTATGAAAAAGGGAAGCTTACGGAACATAAATATTTTTGAAGCCTACTTGACAAAAGTGGAAATGTATGATACTGTACAGGTGTGATATCTCAGATAGCACACCTCGAACAATTCCAAAGGAGGGAATCGAATGACACATTCTGTTCATTCCGACCGAAAACAGTTTTTTGTGACGGTTGCAAAGACATTGCGTAAGAATGCTTTTCACATTGTGTTTCTGTTTTTGTTCATGACCGTTGCTCTGAACGGCTATAATTTTATGATGCAAATGGAATCCCTGTACAGAAGCAATCTTGCACTTTTTGAGGATTTCATTTACTGCATCGGTACGGAATATTCCGATTCATTTCTCATCGGTTGCACCTGTCTTGTTGTCGGCTTGTCGTCGCTGATGCTCGCACTTTATAACTTCCGCTTTATGCACACCAAAAAAGCGGTCAATGTGTATTACAGCTTGGGAGTTCGCAGGCAGACACTGTTTGCAGGCAAGGTGGTCGGCTGTGTTGTGTCGCAGCTCATCGGTGTGGCACTGCCGTTTCTCATCTGTGCGCTTTATAACTGCTATCTGTTCGGCTCATCGGAGCTGCTGTGGCAGGCAAGCGGCTATTATTTGTTGAGTATGCTCGTCATTGCACTCTATCCCTTTGCAGCCTGCGTGTTCGCCATGACAAGAACAGGCTCCACTATTGAAGGTCTTGTGTGCGGTGTGGTGCTTACCTTTGCCCCGACCATGCTGTTTTACGGTGCTTATCTGCTGTCGGATATTCTGCTTGCAGGCACCTTTTTTGACGGTTGGTTTTACGGCAGGGATCCCGATGTGTTTGTTGAACCGACCTTCGGCGGCAGTTTCCAATTTCTTGATTTCCTGTATCCGATTACAAATTACGATTTCGGTGATGCACTTGCAGGCACAACACTTCGTGTGTATGCGCTGCCGTCCTTCGGCTACCCGATCGTGTATCTTGCCGCCTTTGCAGCTTACAGTGTGCTGGCACAGCTTGCCTTCAACAGGCAGAAAACCGAAAACGCAGGCTTTCTTGCCGCTTGTCCCCGTATTTTTGCAGCGGCGATTTTTGCACTCGGTGCAATCCTGATTCCGTGGTGCGTGTATTTGTTCTATGATGCCCGTTTTGTGACGGAAAGTGCAATTGTGTTCGCATTCTTCATGATTGCGGTTGCATTCGGCTTGTTTGTTGGCATTGTGGCAATTCTGCTTCGCTCCAAGGAGAAAATCAAGGCACAGTTGCCTACGGGCGGCATCATGGCAGGCGCTCTCGCCGTGTTTGTGCTGATTTTTGTGTGCGGCGGCTTCGGCTTTGAAACACGCATTCCCGACAGCGAAAAAATTGTCAGAGCAGGCATTACCTTTATGGTCGGAGAAGGTTCTGTCAGCTCTAATGAAGGCTATTCCTATGTCGGTTCCAATGACGATCTGTATTACGGAAGTGAGCCGGAAGACAGTGCCAAGCGTTTTTTGCAGAGTGCACTTTATGCAGACAGCTGGTACAATGCACATTCCTTTGTGTATTTTGAAGACGCCGAAAATATTGAAAGAGTTTGTCAGATTCACGGTCTTTTGCTGGAAGATGCACGAAACCGCCGGTCTTCAAACGGTGCGGCAGTTGTGATTTCCTATGAGCTTGCCAACGGCAGCAGTCTTACAAGAGCCTATCCTTATATCCCCTTTGAGGTTATGCCCGAATTCCTGCCCCTGCTCAACACTCGCGAATATCGTGAAGCCACTGCCCGATACCTCGAATCTTTGTCTGCCAACAAGCTGACCCTGTTTTCGCAAAACCTGACCACGCAAAGTGACATCAGCATGTGCACAGACGATTGGTCAAAGGCAGAATACACTTTGCACAAAGCTATTGTGCAGGATGTGCTTGACGGCAACATGCCGATGGATTGTATGTCACAGACCGCCCCCGTCGGCTACATCGGAATGTATTCCTATGACCGTGAAAACACATTCCAGAGCCGTGTCGGCTATCTCGCGTTTTCATCGGATTACGTTGTGATTCCCGTTTATTCTTCCATGAAAGAAACCCTTTCCGTGCTGCAGCAATATGATCTGACGCAGTATTTTGAAGATATGTTCAGGCCCGTTGCTGCTTATGTGTATGAAAATCCGCTGAACGATCTGACGGCGGAGGAATTGTGGGATTATAAATATCAGCTCGGCTGTCTGCAATTCAGAGGTGTGGTTTATGACTGGTTCCCGGGAGGCAGCAGTGAAATGACAACGACCGTTCCCGATGCACAGAACGTTCCGCCGACGGCAAATCTTGTCGAAGATGCAACATTGCTTACATCATTGACACAGAAAGCCCGTTATACATGTTTCATCAACGAGCCGGGTTATTTTGTTGAGTTTGTTTACACAGACCAGGCACCCTATGTAATCAACTCCGTGGCATACATTCCTGCAAGTCAGATGCCTGACGCATTAAAATGATTATGAAAAAATTATTCAATTATTATCGTAATTTACCCAAAAATGAATGGCTCGAAATGCGTAAAAGTGTTTCCACGGTGGAATACATCCTGTGGTGGCAGGTTCGAGTGATGATGCTGTTTGCTACGCTGATGGTGTATAAGGAATACCTTGAAACGGGAGAACGGTTTGATATTTTCATTCAGCTCGTTGCCAATACCGTTGCCGCATTCAGCGTCACGCTGTTGCGTGTGATTTTTCCGAGGCAGATTTTTCTCGGCCGTGTCCCGTATTCGGCAATGAAATACGGCATGATCATCATCTTTTTCGGTTCGTTCTGCGGACATTATCTCGGCTATTGCGGAAACCGCGGATACGATACCTTTCTGCACATCCTTTCGGGATTCCTGTGTGTGTTCATCTGCTATGAAATCGTTGTCAACGGAATGCAGATTTCCCGAAAACCCGTATCCGGATTCATTGCATCCGTCATCGGCTTCGGCATGGGTTGCTTTGTGATTATCTTCTGGGAAATCTTTGAGTTTACCTATGACTATTTTGTGGGCACCACCCTGCAGGATTTTCTGTTTGCACCCGAATCCGACTATGTGGTGTTCCGTTTGTTCGGTGTACCCAAGGATGAACGGCAGATATCCGTGTTTGATACCATGATTGATATGATTGTCGCCTTGCTTTCAAGTATGCCTGCTGCAGGCATTCTGTGGGCAAGTGTGGCACACAAACAGAAAAAAGAAGCACTTGCTTCTGCAATACAAACAGCATCCCCCCAAATTACTTCACAGGAGGCGATGAAAGCATGATCCATATTGACCGACAGAGCCGTGTGCCTGTCTTTGAACAAATCAAAAACGAAATCATGACACTCATTTCTCTGGGTGTCCTCAAACCCCACGGAAAACTGCCTTCCATCCGTCAGGTGGCGGCAGAAACGGGTGTGAACATCAACACCGTCAAAAAAGCATTTTCCGAGCTTGAAACGCACGCGGTTATCTATTCCGTGCCCGGCACGGGCAGCTTTGTGAGCCCGGATGCACTTGCCGACGAAAACCTGCGAAAAACCGCATTCCAGGAGGTTGAAACGGCTGTGCTTGCCGCAAAAGCCAAGGGAATTCTGTTGGAAGAAATTCTCACAACCGTGCAAAACGTCTATAAGGAGGAAACGAGCAATGCTTGAAATTAAAAATGTGACCAAACGCTTCGGCAATTACACGGCGGTGGAGGATCTGTCGCTGACCGTGCAGAACGGCTCGGTTTACGGACTTGTCGGCTACAACGGTGCAGGCAAAACCACGCTCCTGAAAACCGTTGCAGGCATTTACACGGCAGACGGCGGCCGCGTGCTGATGAACGGTGAAGACATTTTTGACAATGCAAAACAAAAGCAGCATCTGTTTTTTGTGCCGGACGAGCTGCACTTTGAACCCTTTACCACCCTCGACAAAACCGCAAAATTCTATCAGTCCTATTATCCCGATTTTAAGTATGATACATTTGTGAAGCTGACCGACCTGTTGGGACTTGACCGCAAGGCAAAGGTGTCCTCTTTTTCAAAGGGTATGCAAAGGCAGGCTGAAATGGCAATTGCCCTGTCTACCAATCCGCAGGTGCTTCTGCTGGACGAAAGCTTTGACGGACTTGACCCTGCAAAACGGAATTTGATGAAAAACATATTGCTCGAATATGCAGCCGAACGCGATGCAAGTATCATCATTTCCTCACATAATTTGCATGAACTGGGTGATATGTGCGATCATATCGGTCTTGTTAACGGAAAAAGAATCGTGCTGGATGCTTCTGTGGATGACCTTTCCGGCTCTCGCTGCAAGCTGCGTGCGGTGTTCAGCGAAAACATGGTCGAAGCCGATTTTGCACATATCAATTACAAAAAGATTCAGATTGACGGCAAAATTGTGGTGTTCACCATCAACAAGGCTCCCGATGTGGCAGAGGATCTGCTTCGCAAGATGAATCCGCTCTTGGTGGAACGCTTTGTGATGAGTGTGGAGGAAATATTCTTGGACGAAATGGAGGAAGGCAATTATGACTTCAACGCTATCTTCGGCTAAACAGTTTCGCACTTCCTTTTTGCAGACACTTAAAAAGAGCTGTTTTTATCCCGTTGCGGTGTTTTTATTGCTGCTGCCCTCGTTCAATGATTTGTTTTATATGTACAGGGAGCGTTCATATTTCCTCAGCGGACTGAGCGATTACGATTATACCGCAAACTACATTTTTGCCCTGCAACGCCATGCAGGCAACGATGAGGTGGCTTATTGCTGCCTTGTGGTCGGACTTGCCGGTATGTTCACGGCATTGCACATCTGGCGTTTTCTGCACGTCAAAAAGACGGTGAATGTGTATGCTTCCTTGGGTCTCACAAGATTGAATCTGTTTGTCTCCCGTTATCTCGGCGGTGTGGTACTGCTGTGCATTCCTGTTGTTCTCATTTTTGCCGGTCTGCTCATCGGTAATCTGATGTTGTTCGGCTCCTGTGTTGAACTGTGGAAAGCAACCGCCATCTATACATTTACATTTGTTGTCGTTTCGTTGTTTGCTTACTCCGTCACAAGCCTTTGCATGGTCATTTCCGGCGCAAGCATTGAAAGTTTCTTGTGCAGCGGTTGCCTGATTGCCATGCCCGTGACGGTGTTCTATAGCTGCAAATATCTTGCCATGAGCTTCCTCAAGGGTGCTCCGTTTGATCACCGTATGTATGATGTATTAACGCTTGATACCATCGACAACGGTGGATTCGGCGGCAAGTTGGATGTGCTCGACTTTTTCTATCCCGTCAATGATTTTACCTTTAGCGACGGTTTTGCATTCGATCGTCAGAACGGGTGGCAGCAGCCGAGAGTCAGCTATGCACTTATATATCTTGCCCTGACCGCTGTTGTGGCGGCTGTTGCCCTCGTGTGCTTCAAAAAACGCAAGAACGAAAACGCAGGTTTCCTCGGTACCCGTCCGTCCATGGTTGCAAGTGCCTGCCTGAGCCTTGCATTCCTGCCTGTGCTGCCGCTTTATATTGCAGATATTGATCTGCGTTCGGTGAAAATTGCGGCTGTGTGTATTGCAACACTGCTTTTGTTCTTCGTGTTTGTCATCATCATGGCAATTCTGCTTCGCAGTCGTCAGAAATTAACCCGATCCGTGCCCGTCGGTCTTGTTGCCTGTGCTGTGTTCGGTCTTGTGTGTTCGTTTTTTATCACAGGAGGATTCGGCTACGAAACACGCATTCCCGACAAAGAGGATATCGCTTCCGTCAGCATCACAAGCGGTGCATTTGTACCGAATAAGGACTACAACGACTTCAACCGCAGCTATTATACCAGCCGGTATGCAGAAGATGATATGCTGCTGAATGATGCGACATGGTTTGCAATTGATCAGCTTGAATATTACTATTCATACAGCGATGCGTGTATTTCCAACCTGACGGACGAGCAATCTATTGATACCGTGCTTCTTGCCCACCGTCTGCTTGCAGAAGCAAAAGAAGAAGACACCGCTCTGCTCGGTTATGCCGTTGCATTGCAATATACCCTCAAGGACGGCACGCTGATGACTCGCTATTATGAGCACGCAACCCCCGAGGTTGTGGAGCTGCTCTCGGTGTTTGAGGAGCATCAATCGGTGCGTGATGCTGCCGTCAAGACAATTGAAGAGCAATGGATCGACACCGTCAGCCTGTTGGCACCTGCTGCTTCGCAGATCACCTTACTTCCGCAGTCGATGATGGAAGAAGGCTTCGGTGAAAAGCTTATTGCCGCACTTGTCAGCGACACAAAGGACAAAACCTTACCGCTTACAAGATACGGCACCACGGCACCCTTGGGCTGTCTGAGCCTGTCGAGCAGCCTGTTCCTGTATGATGAGGAATATTACTACGGTGAAGGCGATTATTATGCCGAATATGAAACGTATTATTATGACGATGTGGTTTATGCAACAACGGCACACTACTCATCTACCGCGTCGGGTGTTGTGTTTGACGAAATCACACCCCTGACCCTTGCTCGGATCGAAGACGAATATGACGAGTTTTATGCCTATCAGATCTATCCCGTTTATGCTGATATGAAAGCGACCGTGGCATTGCTTACGGAATATGATCTGTTACAGTATTTTGATGTTGTCAATGTGCCTGTGCGTGCAAAGGTGATGGAATTCCCCTTGAATATGACAAGCACCTGTGCAGACGGCGAGCGGCTGAATTATTACATCTACCGCGGTCTTTATTTCAACGCTTCTTATGTCGGGACGGATGATACATCGTTGGTGGAACTGTGTCCGGATGGTGCCATCACAAACGATATGGCTGTTCTTGCACAGCTTGCAAAGGATTCATTCTTCTGCCACGAGGTGTGCGAGGGAAGTTATATCGTCGCCTTTGAGTATGCCGACGGCAGCTCCGTGCTGACCTATGTGCCTGCCGAAAGCATACCCGAAAATCTGCGGTGAATTATGGTTTACAGCACAAAGTGGGAGACCCCACAACCCCTTGTCGCCCCTGTAAGGGCAATGTCGTCAACTTAAGAACGATAGAATGCAAATTGCCGCAAAGTTACGGTTATCAGCAAATTGCACTCCTATATCCCTTTCAGGGGCGACAAGTATTTGAGGGATTCCGTCAGAAAGATAAACCATAATCTGCAATCTCGAAAGGAGTCTTGTCTGTGTCCGAAAAATCGAAAAAACTTCCCCAAAACCGTCCGGTTGAAAATCTTCCTTTCGGCGGCATTTCCGCCAATACACTGCGGCTTATTGCCATATTGTTGATGATATCCGACCATGTGTGGGCAACTTTTATGTCGCTCGGCAATTGGATGACATATCTCGGCAGGCTTGCATTCCCCATTTTTGCATTTCAGCTTGCAGAGGGCTTTGTGCATACGAAAAATGTGAAAAAATATGCCCTGCGGCTTGGTATTTTTGCTCTCATTTCGGAAATACCTTTTAATCTATTCTATTCGAGCCGATGGTTTAACCCTTATCATCAGAATGTGCTTTGTACCTTCCTGTTGGGTCTTGCCGCTATGGTGGTCATCGACAAGATGAAAAAAGAAAGGACCGCAAAAACGGTCAGTGTCGGTGTGCTGCTGTTGGCTCTTCTTACAGTTGCAAGTGTCATCACCTTTCCCGATTACGGCTTCACGGGCTTTGCCACGATTGTGTTGTTTTACATCTGCCGTGAGTTTCCCTTTGCATGGCTTGTACAGGCAATCGGCATGGTGCTGCTGCACATTGTCTTTTTTGAAGGGCAGGTCATTCCCGTTCCCCTCGGTTCGGTTTATTTTGAATTTCCTACCCAGGGCTTTGCCGTGCTCGCACTCATTCCGATCTGGTGTTACAAGGGCAAAAAGGGCAGATCCAACAAGTTTATTCAGTACGGCTCTTACGCATTCTACCCCGTGCATATGCTCATTCTTTATCTCATCCGCTACTTTGCATAACACAAAAAACCTGCATCTTCAACGGATGCAGGTTTTTACTTTCCTTATACAAGTTCTGCGATTTCGAAAATGAGCTTTTCGGTTTTGTCCCAACCGATGCAGGGGTCGGTGATGGACTTGCCGTAGACCTCATCGGGACCGATTTTCTGATTGCCGTCTTCGAGGTAGCTTTCAATCATGAAGCCCTTGACAAGTCCTGCAATATCGGCGTTGTGGCGGCAGGAACCCAGCACCTCCTTGCAGATGCGGGGCTGCTCGAACCACTTTTTATTGGAGTTTGCATGGTTGCAGTCGACGATGGCGGCAGGGTTTGCAATGCCCGAATTGGCATACATCTCGCACAGAAGCTCGAGATCCTCGTAGTGGTAGTTCGGGAGCGACTGTCCGTGCTTGTTGACGAAGCCACGGAGAATCGAGTGGGCAAGGGGATTGCCGCTGGTTTCCACATCCCAGCCTCTGTAAATGAAGGAGTGGCTTGCCTGTGCAGCCTTGACGGAGTTGAGCATGACCGAAAGGTCGCCTGCTGTGGGGTTTTTCATACCGACGGGCACGGAAATGCCGCTTGCAACAAGGCGGTGTTCCTGGTTTTCGCTCGATCTTGCGCCGACGGCAACATAGCTCATCAGGTCGGAGAGGTAACGGTAGTTGGCAGGGTAAAGCATTTCATCTGCCGTGGACATTCCGAGTTCTGTCAATATTTTGGTGTGCAGCTCACGGATGGCAAGAATCCCCTGGAATGTGTCGGGTTTTTCGTTGGGGTCGGGTTGATGCAGCATGCCCTTGTAGCCTTCGCCCGTGGTACGGGGCTTGTTGGTGTAAATACGGGGAATGAGCACGAGCTTGTCGGCAACCTTATCCTGCACCTCTCTGAGCTTTGTGCAGTATTCAAAAACGGCATCCGCACGGTCAGCGGAGCAAGGGCCGATGATGAGAATTTTTTTATCGGAATTGCCTTTGAAGATGTCGGCAACTTCTGCGTCGATTGCTTCTTTTTTCTGCGTTGCAGCGAATGAAACGGGGAACTTTTCTTTGACTTCCATCGGGATGGGGAGCTTGCGTTTGAAATCCATAGACATAATATAGTACCTTACTTTCCGTATTTTTCTGTTAAATATTGAATGGCTTTTGCGTAACCGTTGAAGCCTTCACCTTTGATTTGCTTTTCCGCATACAGGGAAACAAAAGAGTGCTTGCGGAATTCTTCTCTTTCTGCAATGTCCGTCAGGTGTACCTCTACGGTCGGGATGCCGACGGCTTTGAGTGCATCTAAAATCGCAACTGAGGTGTGCGTGTAGGCGGCAGGATTGATGACAATGCCGTCAAAGCATTGGTAGGCTGCCTGAATTTTGTCCACAATCACACCTTCATGGTTGGATTGAAACAGTTCAATTGTATTGCCGAGACTGTTTTCTTTTATAAATTCACACAATGCCTTGTAGTCCTGTTTGCCGTAGAGGGCAGGCTCGCGAAGTCCCAATAAATTGAGATTCGGACCGTTGATCACAAGAATTTTCATCCTTTTTCCTCCTCAAATGTCTTATAAAACGCGGCAAGAATGTTTTCGGCTGTTTGATCGGGATCTGCCTCACAGCTTACCGCCGTGTCGCAAAATCGTTCGTACAGCGGTTTGCGTTCTTCGTAAAGCTTCATCACACCCTCTTTTTGAGACAGCGGTCTGCCGTCGTCGGGTAAGAGTGACAAATCGCGTTGCAGCCATATGACTTTGCCGTTTTGATGCAGTGCATCGAAATTTTTTTCTGTTTTTATCACACCGCCGCCTGTTGCAAGCACAAGGCCGCTTTTTTTTGCACATTCGCAAACAGCTTCGTGTTCAAGCTGACGGAAGTATGCTTCTCCGTACTTTGCAAAAATATCGGGAATGGACATACCTGCTTTTTGCACAATCACTTCGTCGGTGTCCGTAAACACTCTGCCTGTTTTTTCGACAAGATGTTTTCCTGCGGTGGATTTGCCGCAACCGGGCATGCCGATGAGGATGATGTTTTCGCTGTCCGATGCAATCTTTGCGGTGATGCGGTCAATCTCACTGTCATCGATTTTTGTCTGTAAAAACAGTTCGCAGGCTTTTTTTGCCTGTGCGGTCAGCATGGCAAGACCGTTGATGTGCGGGATGTTCCGTTTTTGTGCATCGAGCAGAAGTTGTGTTCTTGCAGGATTGTAAATCAAATCGAGAACGCCCGTAAGATTGTCAAAGAGAGAAAGATCAACAGGGGAGACACCGGTATTCGGATACATGCCGACAGGCGTTGTGTTGACTATTACATCCGTATCCTTGTGGCAATCGAGGTTGTCATAATTGTTTTCACCCGTCCGGGAAATCACCACAACCCCGGCACCCATATCCTTAAGGACTGCACATACCGTAACCGAAGCACCGCCCGAACCTAAAACAAGGCATTTTTTGTTTTTGACCGTGATACCGCTTTTGCGGAGCATATACGAAAATCCGAAGTAGTCGGTATTGTCTCCTCTGAGTCCCTTTTCGGTGCGTGTAATGGTGTTGACAGAGCCGATTTTCAGTGCTTCTTCCGTGATTTCTGCCAGAAACGGCATGACCGTTTTTTTATAAGGGATGGTGACATTGGTGGCATCAAACGTACCGTTTTGTAAAAATGTGCCGACGTCATCGGGTTCAAGTTCAAAAAGTGTATATTGATAATCGGCAAGTTGTGCGTGAATCTGAGGCGAAAAACTGTGGGAGAGTTTCCGTCCGATCAGGCCTGCCTGAAAGTCTTTTTTGTCGTAAATCATCGTTTTTATCCAATCTGTTCCGTGTAGCTTCCCAAATAACGGAACTGTTCACTTTGCCGTTCAAGTTCAGCCAATACCATTGGCAACTTCGGGGAATAAACGGAAATATCAAGATCGAGGTAGAATAAAAATTCAAAATCACGGTCAGGCAAAGGACGGCTTTCCAGTTTTGAAATGTTGATGCCGTGGGCAAAGAAGTACGACAGCAACACATACAATGCACCGGGTCTGTGCGGAGCAATCATCATGATTGTGGTTTTGTCTGCACCGGGATAAATCTCGGGCTTACGGGAGATGCAGATAAACCTTGTATGGTTGTTTGCGTTATCCTGCACATTTGCAACGAGGTTTGAAAGACCGTATAGCTGTGCACAATCACGCGAGGAAAGTGCCGCCACATCGTTCCTGTCTGTTTCGGCTGCAAGCTGTGCTGCCATGGCTGTGTTGGGGCAGGCGGTGACTTTGATCTGCGGATTGGCTTTTAAAAATGTGGCACATTGGCTGATTGCCTGTTCGTGGGAGAATACTTCTTTTATATCTTCCAGTTGCAAGCCTTTTTTTGCAAGCAGATTGTGGTCTATTTTTAAACGGAAGGAACGTACGATGTAGAAATTCTTTTTCAGCATCAAGTCATACACCTTGCCGACCGATCCTGCCGTGCTGTTTTCAAGCGGTAAAACACCGTATTCGCACCGACCCGATTCGATTGCTTCAAACACACCGTCGAAAGAAGGAAAGTATTCGATTTGCGGCAGTTCAAAGAGGTTTTGTGCAGCAATCTGTGAATAAGCACCTTCAATCCCCTGGCAAGCGACCTTTGCGGTGGTGGGGAAGAGTTTTGGGGTTTCCTGTTCTGCTTTTGCAAGGATCTGACCTGCTGCTGACTGTGTACCGAGCAGTTTTTCCTGGTACGAACGCGAAAGCGACATGATGGTTGCATATAAAACTCTGCTGTAATCGGCAAATTCTTCGCCTGCCAATTCGGAAACGGAAGCCAGTTTGCTGCGTTCTCGGGCAGCATCATAGACCTGCTTGCCGTTTTGGCGTTTGTATCGTGCCACGCCTGCGGAGATTTCCATGCGTTCCTTGAATAAATCAACAATCTGTCTGTCAACTTCGTCAATGCGTTGTCTTAATGTGTCTAAAGATTGTATTTCGTTTTCCATTTTTTTAACCTCGATCCAGAAGAAGATCGCATACCGCAACAGCTGCGGCTGCTTCTATGACAGGAACGGCTCTTTGTACAATGCAGGGATCATGTCGTCCCTTGATACGCAATTTTACATTTTCCATTTTAGTAAGCGATACCGTGTCCTGCTCTTTGGCAATGCTCGGTGTCGGCTTGAAAGCGGCTCTGAATACAAGAGGCATTCCGTTGGTCATGCCGCCCAAGATACCGCCGCAGTTGTTGGTTTTGGTGTATATTTTTTCACCGTCTGTTGCAAACGGATCGTTATTTTGCGAACCGAAGAGCGTCGCACAACCGAAACCGTTGCCGAATTCCACACCCTTTACGGCAGGGACAGAAAAAACTGCCGATGCAATTCTGCCCTCAACACCTGCAAAGAGATGTTCTCCCAGACCGATGGGAAGTCCCGTGACGGCACATTCCACGATGCCGCCGACAGAGTCGCAGTCGTCTTTTGCCGCAAGAATTTTTTCCTGCATTTTTTTGCCTTGTTCTGCGTCAAGAACAGGAAAATCGGTCTGTGCAAGGATTGTTTGCTCGTTTTTGCCGACATTGCACAAATCGAATGCCGCATCCTGTATACCGCCGATTGCATAAATGTGGGCAAACACTTCGATGCCTTTTTCTGCAAGATACTGTTTGCATAAAGCACCTGCTATGCACAGCATGGCAGTCAGTCTGCCGGAGAAATGACCGCCTCCGCGAAGGTCCACATACTGTCCGTATTTCATGATTGCTGCAAAGTCAGCATGGGACGGACGGGGTGTTTCTTTTATAAAAGAATAATCCGAAGAATGTTGGTTGGAGTTGTAAATGACGGCATGCATGCGTGTGCCGTCCGTTATTCCGTCGGTAAGACCCGATAAAAAGACGGGTTTGTCTGCTTCTTTTCTGGCTGTCGAAAACGCATTCTGCCCGGGAGCACGACGTTGCATAAAAGCTTGCAAGGCATCTGTATCGACCTGCATTCCCGACGGAAAACCGTCTAATATGAGTTCGATTTTCTCGTCATGGGAACCGCCTTCTATATGCATTTTTAAGTTGTTTCCGTATGGGGTGAGCATATTATTCCCCTTTCAATTTTTCGTAATCTTCCCAGAATGCCGGGTAGGATTTTGCAACCGCTTCGGCATTGTGAAGCGTGACAGGACCGTTGCAAAGAACAGCAGCTATGGCCGCTGACATGGCAATGCGGTGATCGTTTGCACTGTTTGTGCAAGCACCGTGCATGGGGTATTGTCCGTCAATGAGCAGTCCGTCCTGCGTGATCGTGACCGACGCACCGAGGGCATTCAACAGGTCTGCCGTGGTCTGCAAACGATCGCTTTCTTTGATTCGGAGCCGCCCGGCATTAAAAATACGGGTTGTTCCTTTTGCGGCACAGGCGGTGACTGCCAGGATCGGAACCAGATCGGGAATTTGTGCCGCATCGATTGAGATTGCTTGCAATGCGGACGGATATACCGTGATTCTGTCGCTGTATTTTTCGACTTTTGCACCGAATTGCTCCAGAATGTCAACGATTTTTTTATCTCCTTGTGCCGATTGCAGATCGAGTCCGGTCATTGTGATTTTCTTTTGTCCGATGGCTCCGGCACAAAGGAAGAACGCGGCATTCGACCAATCACCATCTGTTTTCATATGTGTCTGTGGCTGCAGAATGCTTTTTTGTACCGTGAAACCGTTTTCGGTTTTCTGCAGGTCTGCACCGAACTTGCTGAGTGCTCGCACGGTCATGTCGATGTAGGCTGCACTTTCCACGGTGCCTGTCATTGTCAGTTTGCCGCCATACTGCGTGAGCATAAACAAAAGTCCGCTGATGAATTGTGAGGATACATTGGCAGCGATGGTGAAATCGTGTCCTGTCAGGGTGCCGTTGATGTGCAAACAGGCATTGTCTTTGCAAAATACAATGCCGTGTTGTTCGAGTTCTTCCTGCAAAGGGGAAAGCGGTCGGTCGGGCAGTCTGCCTTCCATTTTAAAGGTTGCCGCGACGCCCAGTCCGCAGACAAGCGGAATCAAGAAACGAAGCGTCGAGCCCGATTCACCGCAAGGAAGAATTGCATTGTCAACGGGTTTCCGAATGGGATGAACGGTAAAAACACCGTCTTTGTATGTAATGTCTGCACCCAATGCCGCAAGACAGTCGGCAGTCGCCCGGATGTCTTTGCTTGTGCCGGGACAGGTGATGTATGTTGTTTTGTTGCTCAGAGCCGCACAGATAAGCAGCCTGTGTGCTTCACTTTTGGAAGCAATGGCAGCTATTTCGCCGCCCGGTGACAGATTGTTGATTTCTTTGATCATAACTGCTCCCATGCACCGCCTACGAATGCAGAAAGATCGCTGACGGCATATTTTTTCAGCTCTGCGTGACCTGTTTCGGTCGGAATGACAAGGGTAATAAAACCGCCCTTGCGTTTTTTGTCTTCCAGTGCAGCTTCGCACAACTGTTCGCAGGTGAATTGTGTTTCGGTCGGAAGTGCGTATTTCTGCAACAGATGCAGCAGCACGTCGAGCGTTTCTTTTTTGCAAAGTCCCGCTTTGACGGCGGCTTTTGTGATAAGTACCATGCCCACACTGACGGCACTGCCGTGGGAAATGGTGTAATCGGAGTGCAGTTCAATACCGTGGGCAAGTGTATGTCCGAGATTTAAAAGCTGACGGCAGCCGTTGTCGCGTTCGTCTGCTTCCACAATGTCGCGTTTGTCCTCCACGCAAAGGGTGATGATGTCGGCAATATCGTGTTCTTCGTTGAGAAGTTGCAGCAGTCCGGGACGATTGATGAAACCGTATTTGATAACCTCTGCCATGCCGTCTGCAAAAATTTCGGGGGAGAGTGTTTTCAGTGCATCCGGATCACACAAGACCAGGGACGGTTGGCAGAATGCACCGGCTAAGTTTTTGCCGTGTGCAAGGTCAACGGCGGTTTTACCGCCGACAGAGGAATCGACCATGGCAAGCAATGTTGTGGGAAGTTGAATGTAGTCAATTCCTCTTAAAAAGGTTGCTGCCGCAAAACCTGTCAGATCTCCCACGACACCGCCGCCCAAGGCAATCAAAAGGTCGCTGCGTGTGATTCTGTTTTCGGCAAGTGTTTCCCATAGAAGTACCAGATTTTCGGTACTTTTGGAGCTTTCTCCGGGTTTGATGATGAATGCGGAAACCTGAAAACCTGCTTCGTAAAGGGATGCTTTTACTTTTTCACCGTAGAGAGCCCATACCGTTTCATCCGAAACGAGCATGCACGAACAAGGTGTGTGTACCTTTACAATGTGCTGTCCTGCCTGCTGCAACAAGCCGTTTGCAATACAGACTTCATATTGTCTGGAAGCGTTGACCTTAACTGTTTTCATTTTTTCAACCTTTCCGCACCGTTGCCGTCGATGGTTTCCTTTGCGATTCTGCCGTCACGAAGCAACGCTTTTAAGCGGTCTGCATCGTTTTCGGTGATTGCATTGCGATACTGTGTGAGTGCATTTATAATTGTATCGAGTTCAAAGTTGAGTGCTTCTGCATTTTCCAGGAACAACTGTGTCCACATTTCTTCATTCAGCCAGGCAACTCGTGTCATATCCTTGTAAGAGCCTGCCGAAAAACCGCCGTGTTCTGCGGCTGTGGGACTTTTGATGTAGGCATTGGATACCACGTGTGCAAGCTGTGAGGTGAACGCGATCATGCGGTCGTGATCCTTTGCCGTGGTAACGGAAAACTGACCGAAACCTGCGGGGGCAAGCATATTTTTTATGTTTTCAATCAGATCGTTGTCATCTGCAACGGGTGGCACAAGCACCATCGGAGTACCTTTGAACAGGTTGGAGCGGCTGTATTTGATGCCCGAAAACTGTGTGCCTGCCATGGGATGACCGCCGACAAATACAAAACCGTGTTCTTCAGCTTTCTGAAAACCGACTTTGCACACACTTTCCTTGATGCCGCAAAGGTCAATGACAACGGTCGTTTTGTTGATTTTTGCCGCATTTTTGTTGAGCCAGCCGATCGTTGCCTGCGGATACAGAGCAATCATAAGAAGATCACATTTTGCAATGTTTTCATCCGTCAGTTCGTCGGAAATGATGTCGGCAAGCTTTGCATAACCGAGTGTGGTGGTGTCAAGGTCGGCACCGAGCACCGTCCATCCTGCGGATCTGTAGGCACTTGCCATGGAACCGCCGATGAGTCCGAGGCCGACAATGCCGACGGTGTATTCTCTGTCTGCGGTGTTAAGAGCTGCTTGCATGCTTTTGAACGGATCGCTGACTCTTTGAACGGATTCCACCATTTCAAGGCTTTCAATCAGTTCAATGTCCACATTGCCCGTGTTGCCGATGAGTCCCACAATGGTCTGATAATTGCCGCGGGAAACATGAATCCCCAAACCTTGTGCAGAGAGCCAGTCGGTTAAGTTTTTGAGTTGTTCATCGGTTGTGTTGTGTTTGAGTACAGCGATCATGGGAAGTGCCTCCGTAAAATAAAATCAGCCGCAGGTTTTTCACTGCGGCTGAAGAAAAGTAGTGTTAAAACTTGCCTTTGCGGTACAGCGAATAAACCTTTACTTTTTGTTGTTAAAGTAAAAGTAAAAGTAATATGCTGTTGCAAAGGATGTGTGTTTCATAAAAACTCCTGCTGTATTGATGAAAAAATTATAGCACCGTGAAAAATGTTTGTCAAGATATTTTTGCAATTTAATGTGCTAAAATTTTATAATAATAATTGTGTATCAGGTCAGCAGCATTCTGTCGTTTGCAAATGTGCCGTCGCTTGCGAGTTCAAACTTTTTAAGAAGATCCGCAACGGTCAGTTTTTGTTTTTCTTCGCCTGCAACGTCAAAAATGATTTTGCCTGCGTGCATCATGATCAGACGGTTGCCCAGTCGCAGTGCATCCTTCATGTTGTGCGTGATCATGATGGTGGTCAGTTTGTTTTCGCTGACAATGTTTTCTGTGATATCAAGCACCTTTGCAGCGGTTTTCGGGTCAAGTGCTGCCGTGTGTTCATCCAGAAGCAGAAGTTCGGGCTGCATCATGGATGCCATCAAAAGGGTAACAGCCTGTCTCTGACCGCCCGAAAGCAAAGCCACTTTTGTCGAAAGACGGTCTTCAAGTCCGAGGTCAAGGCGAGCAAGCATTTCTCTGAATTTTTCGCGGTCTTTTTTTGTGATGCACCACGACAGACCTCTGCGTGTGCCTCTTTGCTGTGCGAGTGCCATGTTTTCTTCGATCCACATATCGGCGGCGGTGCCGATCATCGGATCCTGGAACACTCTGCCGATGTATTTTGCACGTCTGTATTCGGACATTTTTGTAACGTCTTTGCCGTCAATGAGAATATGTCCCGCGTCGGCTGTGTATGTGCCTGCCACAACGTTGAGCATGGTGGATTTGCCGGCTCCGTTGCCGCCGATGACGGTCACAAAATCGCCGTCATTGAGGGTCAGCGAAATGTCATCAAGGGCAATTTTTTCATTGATTGTGCCGGCATTGAATACTTTGGTTACGTTCTTCAGCTCTAACATTTACGCAGCCTCCTTGTTTTTTTTCATCGGATGTGAAAAGTATTTTTTCTTCAGGTAGGGTACTGCAAGGAAGATGGCAACCACAACGGCAGACAGCATCTTCAGCAGGTCGGTGTCAAGGCCGAGGAAAATGACGATCTGATAGACGATGTAATATACCACACCGCCAAGCACAACACCCAGCAGACGGATGATGAAATTGGGTCTGAAGCGTGATACAAGAGCATCGCCGATGATGACGGCTGCAAGACCGATGACAATGGCACCTCTGCCGTCGTTGATGTCGGCTTTGCCTGAATACTGTGCAAGCAATGCACCCGAAAAAGCAACGATACCGTTGGACAGAATCAGACCGACGCACTTGTTGAAGTTGGTGTCAATACCCTGTGCACGTGCCATTTTTTCGTTGCAGCCCGTTGCACGGATGGCCGAACCGAACTTTGTGCCGAAAAACCAATACAAAACAGCAATCAGCACCACGCAGAACGCAACGAGAATAAGTAATGCTTCGTATTTGCGAAGCTGGGTAATCAGCACGTCAAAGGTACGTGCAGGCAGAGCCTGGTTTGCTTTGCCCATGATCTTCAGGTTCACCGACCACAGCATCAGCTGTGTCAGAATGCCTGCAAGAATGGCGGGAATGCCCATGGCTGTGTGGAAAATGCCTGTCACAAGACCTGCTGCCATACCTGCAAGGAAAGCCATCAGCATGGCAGGCCACACATTCCAGCCGTTTGCCATCAGCATGGCACACACTGCCATGCCTGTGACCATGGATCCGTCCACTGTCAGGTCGGCAAGATCCAATACTTTGTAAGTGATGTATACACCGATTGCCATAATGCCCCATATAAGGCCCTGTGCAACGGCACCCGGTAACGCATTCAATAATGCTGTCATAATATCCTCCTGTCAAAAAAGTGCCGCGTGTTTCAGCGGCACTGTATTCTGTTTTGTCAACGCTTATGCAAGGGGTTCGTAATCTTCGGGAACTGCGATGTTGAGTTCAGCGCAGTTAACAGCGTTGTATTTCTTGACGGGGTTGTTGTCGTATGCAATAGGCATTTCGGCAATGTCTGCTTCACCCTTGAGGATCTTTGCAGCCATAGCACCCGTGGTCTTGCCGAGTTCATAGTAGCTGATGGAAAGGGTTGCAATACCGCAGCCGCCGCAGATACCGGCTTCACCTGCGATGATGGGAGTGCCTGTGGGAAGCACAACATTGTTGATGGTTTCGGTGCAGGAAGCTGCAGTGTTGTCGGTGGGGATGTAAAGTGCATCACAAGCGGCAGCAGCTGCTTCGGCAACCTGTGCTACGTCGGAAGAAGCGGAGAATGCGAAATCTTCAACGGTCAGGCCTGCGTTTTCAAGGTATTCTCTGACAACCTTGACCTGATATTCGGAGTTGGGTTCAGCCGAGCAGTACAGCAGACCGACGGTCTGTGCATCGGGAACAAGGTCAATGACCATCTGAGCCTGTTCATCAAGGGGAGCAAGGTCGGATGTGCCGGAAATGTTGCCGCCGACAGTGCCGTTGAAATCAGCAATTTCAAGTGCAACACCGTATTCGGTGATGGATGTGCCGAGAATCGGAATGTCAAGCGTTGCATTTGCGGCTGCCTGCAGAGCAGCTGTTGCGTTTGCCATAATCAAATCCACTTCTTTGGAAACGAAGTCATTGACGATGGTGACACAGGTGTTGGCTTCACCGGCAGCATTCTGTTCGATGAATTCAACGTTTTCTTCACCGAGTTCGGCAATGAGGGCATCCTTGAAGCCTTGTGTTGCAGCATCCAGTGCGTCGTGGGTAACAAGCTGGCAGATACCGACAATAAATTTGTCGTTTTCGGCAGAATCTGCAGCGGCATCGCCTGCGGTTGCTGCATTGGTTGCATCGTTAACGGATGCATCCGTCGGATCGGTGGTGTCGTTTGCACAACCTGCAAGCAGGCTCATGCAAAGAAGTGCACAAAGGAAAAGGGAAACAAACTTTTTCATGATGATTACCTCTCTTTATTGCGTTGGTGCTTTTAAGTTGTTACGCTGTGCAGCTTTTAAGTATCAACGCTTTTATGTGATGAAGTCATTATAGTCCTCCATTTTTCATTTGTCAAGAGGTGTTTTGAAAAAAATGAAAATAAATTGCGGTTTATCGGGATGATATCTAAGTAAATTATCCTCTCAAACACTTGTCGCCCCTGAAAGGGGAGATGTCACGAAGTGACAGAGGGGTTAACCAAATCTGTACAAAATCGGTCAATATAGTCTGTTCTTTTCGTAAACCCCTCTGCCCTTTGGGCATCTCCCCTTTCAGGGGCGACAAGGGATGGTGGAGGTTGCAATGGTAAACTAAAATTGGACACAGGGGGGTATTTTTTTGGACAGATGGTGTATAATGAAAGAACAAGAAAAAAAACACCACTGGACATGAATACAATCA
>JAZNGB010000019.1:0-6986 GCA_045576275.1 Acutalibacteraceae bacterium | reverse complement strand
CAACCCCTTGTCGCCCCTGAAAGGGGGGATGTCTGCGGGACGCAGACAGAGGGGGTCAGGCGGTTATATCAGACTATTTTGACCGAATTTGTGCAAACTTGGTTAACCCCTCTGTCACTTCGTGACATCTCCCCTTTCAGGGGCGACAAGTATTTGACGGATTCCGTCAGTAAGATAAACCATAATTTGAACATCGCTCTCATTGCCGCATTCCTCCTTTGTTTGCATAAAGAACCTGTTTTTTGAAAAACCGCCAAAATAAAACGATTGACAGGTATATAGGATTTATTATATAATAAAATGACATAAATTTTATTATATTTTTTAAATATTCTGAAAGGAGTTTTTCTTATTATGCTGCAAAAGAAACGGAAACTCTTCTTTTCCTTTATTCTTGTCTGCATCCTGCTGTGTGCCGGCATTTCCACAGGTGCTTTTGCTGCAGACCATACACATACATGGGGTTCCTGGACGGCAGACGAAAACAACGCAGGCACCCACAGCCGCATTTGTTCCGAATGCAGACAAACACAAACTGCAGAATGCAGTTTCAACGACACCGTTGTGGCGGCAACCTGCCTGAAACCCGGTTACACATTGCACATTTGCAAACAATGCGAATACACCTACATGGATTCGACCGTGGATGCACTCGGTCACAACTGGCAGGAAACCGAAAAACAAGAGGCAACCTGCACCGTGGACGGCTTTATCAAACGCACCTGTGCAAACTGCAAGGCAACCGCAACGCAGGTTTTGTCCGCATCTCATGCCTATTCCGTCAGAAAAATTCAGCCGACCTGCACCTCGGACGGCTGCGACAGATACGAATGCATCAACTGCGACAACTACTATACCCAAAACATCGTTCCTGCTTTGGGACACACATGGCAAGCCTATCTCCCCGATGAAGACAACCGACACACACGCACCTGTTCAACCTGCCATGTCAGCGAAACGGAAAACTGCAAATTCGATTCCGTTGTCATTCCGCCCGATTGTCTGACAGGCGGTTATACAGACAACATCTGTACCATATGCAACCAACGCGTGGCAAATAACTATACCGATCCGCTCGGCCACGCATGGGATGAAGGAAAGGTTATTCTGGAGGCGACCTGTGCCGTCAGCGGTAAAAAACTTTGCACCTGCATCCGCTGCGATGCCACCAACGAAGAGGAAATTCCCGCAACGGGCAAGCACGAAAGAGTGGATGTGGCAGCCGTAGAACCGACCTGTACCGAAACCGGCAAGAGTGCATCTGCCTACTGCAAACGCTGCAACACCGTTCTGGAAGAAGAAAAAATCATTGCAGCCAAAGGACATACTTTTAAAGAGTGGACAACAATCACCCCTGCAAGCTGCGGTGACGGACTGAAAGAATCGTTCTGTGCAGATTGCAACTTCCGCACAACCGAAACCCTCAAAGGGGACGGCAAACATGAAATACAGGTTCTGGAAGAAGTACCTGCCACCTGCACCGAAGACGGCTTGACAACCGGTGCAAAATGCACACTCTGCGACACCGTACTGTATGCACAGCAGACCGTTCCTGCATTGGGTCACGATTGGCAGGAAGAATGGATCACACCCGTCACCTGCGAAAGCGACGGTGTGCGAAACAAAAGCTGCTCGCGTTGTGAAGAAAAAGAAGAAAACGAAACCGTCAAAGCAACGGGACACAATTTTGTATCCAGCCCCTCCGTGGCTGCAACCTGCACCCAACAGGGCATGACGGTCGGTATCTATTGCAGCAACTGCCTGCAGGTCACCAAAGAACAGGAAATTGTTGAAAAACTGCCGCATAAATACCAAGTTACCGAAGAAAGAAAAGCCACCTGCACCGTGGACGGCTATCGCAACACAAAATGCGAAAACTGCACGGCAACCGAACACATCGTTCTGGAAAAGCTCGGTCACGAAATCGTCGAAAACAGCCGTACCGAACCGCAATGCGAACGCGTCGGACTCATTGTGCGTTCCTGCACACGCGACGGCTGCAAGTTCACAACCAAAGAAGAAATTCCTGCAACAGGTCATAACTACATAAGCATCACCGTCACACCGACCTGTACAGACGACGGCTATACAAAATACACCTGCTCAGCCTGCAAAAACACCTATACAGCCGACTTCAACCCTGCAACGGGACACAACGGCAGCTTTTCGCAAACGATGGCTCCCACCTGCACAAGCGGCGGATATGATGTTTATTACTGCAACACCTGCAAACAGAATTATCATTTGAATCCCACCGATGCCACGGGGCACAAATGGGACAGCGGACAGACCTTTGAGCCGACCTGTACGGAAAACGGCTACACAAAATACACCTGCACCGCTTGCAAAACCGTACGCACGCAAACCACACAAGCAGCTTTCGGTCATTCCTTTATCAACTGCACCGCCAACGGCAACGGCACGCACACGGGAATCTGCAAAAACTGCGAAAGAAACATTACGGAAGACTGCAACGGCGGCACAGCCACCTGTCAGAAAAAAGCCGTTTGCAAGCATTGCAAAACCGAATACGGCGACGGTTTCGGGGATCACAAATTTGCAATCAGCGGCAACACCGCAACCGACCACAGCACACAATGCATCTATTGCGGCAAGCAAGGCGAAACACAGCCGCACACCTTCCTGCGTGAAACATACGATCCGACGTTGAAGTGCTGCACCTACACTTGTTCGGACTGTGAATACAGCAGATACGGCAGACCCATGGGAGACCTGGACGGTGACGGACAAATCCAGGCAGCCGATGCCCGCCTTGCCCTGCGACAGGCGGTCGGTTTGCAGACAAATCTCAACGAAACGGATCTGGCGGCTGCCGATGCAGACAAGAACGGTAAAATCGAAGCTGCAGATGCCCGTCTGATTCTTCGTAAAAGCGTCGGTCTGGAAACAAAAGACATGGGCTTTGTTGCACTCGACGAAAACGGCAACCTGACGGATTGATGCGTTTTTACAGTCTTTTCCGATTGACTTCTGATTCGTACGGCAATTATAATAAACATGGATAAAATTATTGAAAATTCAGGTGATAGAGAATGAAAAATATACTTCGCAAATCCGTTTGCATTCTGATGGCTGCTTTGTTGCTGCTGCCGGTTCTTCCTGTTTCGGCAAGCACATCGCGTACCGTCACGTGTATTTTAACAGACCGCAACGGTGAGCAACTCCCGGAATCCACCTTACAGGTCAAAGTCGGTGACCCGATCGTGCTTCCGGACTACCAAAGCAACAAAACGCAGACATTCAGCGGCTGGCACCTTGAAAACGGGGATCCCCTGCCTGCAACCATGCCCGACCACGACCTGACGGTTTACGGAGTCTACACATGGGTTAAATACACGGTTACCTACCATCTTGACGGCGTTGACCGGGATCCCGAACCCCAGACCTACCATTACACTGATAAGCTGGAACCGCCCGAGGTCGACCTCGATGAAGGATGGGCTTTCAGCGGTTGGGAACTTGCAGACGGACCGGCTCCCGACATTGTACTCGAAGATCTGACCCTCTACGGCAGCGTTTACCCTGAAGAATACACGCTCAACTATGTGCTCAACGGTAAGTACCTTGAAGAAAAAACACAGACCTATTATTTCGGTGACAAAATCGCCTACTGTGACGAGTACGACAATATAGAGGGCTCTACATTCAGCGGTTGGTTTAAAGACAGCGATCTGTCTGATGCCGCACCTGCCACCATGCCATCCAATGACATGACCGTCTACGGAAAAACCGAAAAGAACAGCTACACCGTCACCTATTATCTCAACAATACCAAACTCGCAACCGAGCACACATTCCTCTACGGTGACGAAATTGTTCCGCTGTCCGTCTATGACAATGTGACCGGCTACACGTTTTCCGGCTGGCATCAGCAGGACGGCTCACAGGTTCCTGCAACCATGCCTGCATACAATCTGGCACTCTACGCGGAACAAACCCCGATTCTGTATACCCTGACCTATTATCTCAACGGTACGTACCGGTCCACGCAGACCTATACCTACAACCAGCCCATCCACTACATTTCTGACTACGACGATGTCCCCGGCTCCACGTTTTCGGGATGGCATCTGCTGTCGGGTGAAGCCGCACCGACCAATATGCCTGCTGCAAACATCATTGTATACGGTGAGCAGACAACGCAGGAGAAAACCAATGTTTTCGGCGGTGTTTACAATCAGATCCTGCAGGGTGAAAGCTTTGAAATGCTGATTACGTTCGATGCACCCCACCTGCAATCGATCACCATCTCCGACATCGCTTTTGATGAAGACATTTTCATCCTGACGGATATGCAATGGCTGTGTGACGAAGGTACGCATACCGTCGACATTGCAGGCTGCAGTGCATACCTGACCTCCGATAAGAACATCAATGTCAGCGAAAATGTATCGCTGAAACTGACATTCTCCGTCAATTCCGCAGCCAAAGTCGGCAACACGCAGATCACTTTCCGTGCGGAAAGCACAACCCTGAAAGAAGCCGGCAACATTCAGGTGGAAACGGTTGTTTCTCCTGCAAGCGTACAGGTCATCTGCGGTGTGCATGATTTTACGGGCGAAGTCACCGCTCTGAACAGCGGCACACATTCCGTTGCCTGCAAAAACGGCTGCGGTGAGAGCATTTCCGAACAATGTTTCGGCGGCACGGCAACTTGTCTTGAAAAAGCAAAATGCACCGTTTGCAAAAGTATGTACGGTTTCAAAAAGAGCCATTCTTACACCGGTGCCCCCCGTAAAAACGACAACAACACCCACTCCTACATGTGCGTAAACGGTTGCGAACAATACGGTGGTGAACACGGCTGCTCCTTCGGTTTTGCAACCTCCAACCGTGACAATACCACCCACGAAGTCACCTGCACCGTTTGCAGCAACACCAAAGACGAAAACTGCTACGGCGGTGAAGCAACATGTGAAACCAAAGCAATCTGCACCGCCTGCAAAGAAGAGTACGGCGAATGCAAAGAGCACGAATACACAGGTACCGCAACCGCTGTCGGCAACGGCAGACACCAGCAACAATGCATCAACGGTTGCAACAAATACGGCAGTGCAACCGATTGCAAATTCACCTACACGGCTGATTATGATGAAAAACATATCAAAACCTGCGAAATTTGTGCTTACACCATTGCTGAATATTGCTCAGGCGGAAAAGCTTCCTGTGTAAGCCAACCGCAGTGTGTTTACTGCGGCAACCTCTACGGCAAAAAGAATGCACACTCTTTCACAGGAGAAACCAAAACCAACAACAACGGCAGCCACCAAAGACTGTGCATCAACGGCTGCAACGAATACGGTGAAGCAGAAAGCTGCGTCTACACAACAGCCGAAAGTGCCGGCAACAACACAAGCCACAAACTGATCTGTTCCCTTTGCGGTTACAAAAAACACGAAGCCTGTGCGGGCGGTACGGCATCGTGCAGCCAACGAGCCGTCTGCGATACCTGCGGCGGCACATACGGCAAAACCACCGACCATTCGTTCACAGGGGAATATGTTTATAACGACGACAACACCCACAGCCGTCTGTGCATTTTCGGTTGCGGAGAAAAAGGAACCGCTTCCCGATGCGAAATGACCGCATGGACGTCTTGCGGCAACGACAGTCACAAGAGAACCTGCACCCTTTGTTTGCAGGAGCAGACCGAAGATTGTTGCGGCGGTGAAGAAGCCACCTGCGACAAGCAATCCGTCTGCGAAGTCTGCGACACCCCCTACGGCACGACCAAACCGCACACATTTGCAGACGATGCTGCATGCACCTCCAACGGTGACAACACCCATAACCGCTACTGCACCGCTTGCGAACAGCTCGTGACAGAAAACTGCACAAGTGAAAAGCCGGCAACCTGCAACAAAAAAGCGGTCTGCACATTCTGTGAAGCGGAATACGGGGAATATGCACCGCATACATTCTCCTATGCACCTGAAACAAACGCAGTCGGCACACACATAGAAACCTGCCGAAAATGCGGTTTCTATCAATCCGCAAACTGCTACGGCGGTACGGCTACCTGTCAGGAAAAAGCCGTTTGCGAGGCCTGTTTTGCCTCCTACGGTGAACTTGCCGAACACGACTTCAACGGGGAAGCCTCCCCCACGGCAAACGGCACGCACAAGAAGCTTTGCACCATGGGTTGCGGTCAGTACGGGGATGCCGTCGAATGCACGCTTGCCGATTATGTATCCAACAACGACAGCACCCACACGGCAAAATGTACCGTTTGCGAACAGACACAAACCCTTTCCTGTTCGGGCGGCAAGGAAATCTGCGGTGAAACCTCGATCTGCAAATTCTGCAACGCTCCCTACGGCAACTATTCCGCCCACAACTTTGCAACCAAGTACGACGGCATTCACCACTGGGGCGAATGCATCTATTGCAAAACCGAAACAAATTACGAAGCACACACCTACACCACATGGAATGTATTGACAGAAGTAAGCTACACCCGTGACGGCTCTCAGTGGAGAATGTGCACAACCTGCGGCAGAATCAACAACGTCACCGTTCATCTGCTCGGTGACCTCGACAATTCCCTTGATTTGTCCGCAGCCGATGCCAGAATCGCCTTGCGTGTGAGCGTTTCATTGGAAAACCTGAATGAAACACAGTTTGAGAATGCCGACATTGATGCAAACGGCACGATCTCCGCAGCCGATGCCCGTCTGATTCTTCGTGCTTGCGTCGGACTTGAAAACGAAGTCATGAAACGCTACACGGAAGTTCCGATGTAAAAAGAAAAAAAGAAAGAAAAAAGAAAGTAAAGAAAGAAAGTAAATCCTGTTCAACGGAGCCACCAAAACGGCTCCGTTTTTTTGGTTCTTCACGAAAAGTTGGGGGAATATTGCAATTAAAAGCAATGTTTAAATTATGGTTTATCTTACTGACGGAATCCCTCAAATACTTGTCGCCCCTGAAAGGGGAGATGTCACGAAGTGACAGAGGGGTTAACCAAG
>JAZNGB010000018.1:0-13885 GCA_045576275.1 Acutalibacteraceae bacterium | reverse complement strand
AGCATAAAGAGGGCAACAGCTGCTGCAATAATTCTGTTCTTTTTCAAGAAAATCTCTCCTTTATTGTAACTAATAAAACAATAGCACTTAAAGGAAGCTCAGTCAAGTGACGTATACAAGAAAAATAATTTAAACGGACAGGCAGCAGAGCATATTGTCTTTGGACGCGGACTGTGCTATACTCGGAATATAAAGACAGGAGGTATTTTATGGAGCCTTTAGGATACATAGTTCACGGGGGCGACTACAACCCCGACCAATGGATAAAAACACCGCAGATCTGGGACGAAGATATGCGATTGATGAATCTTGCCCATGTTAACAGTGCAACGGTCGGTATTTTTGCATGGTCGCTGCTTGAACCGCAGGAAGGTGTGTATGATTTCTCATGCCTTGATACCATCATGGACAAACTGCACGAAAACGGCAAAGCTGCCATTCTTGCCACACCGTCAGGTGCAAGACCGCCCTGGCTTGCTGAAAAATACCCCGAAGTATTGCGTGTGGAAGAAAACGGCATCCGCAATTTATTCGGTGTGCGGCACAACCATTGCCTGACATCTCCTGTTTACCGTGAAAAGGTGCAAAACATCAACCGCCTGTTGGCAGAGCGTTACAAAGACCATCCTGCCCTTAAAATGTGGCACATCTCCAACGAATACAGCGGTGAATGCCATTGCGAACTGTGTCAGGAGGCATTCCGCCAATGGCTGAAAAAGGAATACAATAACGACATCGACGACCTTAACGAACGCTGGTGGAATGGTTTCTGGAGCCACAGACTCAACAGCTTTGAACAGATCCATTCTCCTGTCAACCGCGGCGAAAACCATGTCTCAGCCCTCAAACTCGCATGGCGGCGTTTTGTGACCGACAGTCATATCTCCTTTTTTGAAAACGAAATCGCACCCCTGCGTGAGTTGACTCCCGACATCCCTATCACCACCAACTTTATGCGGATGTACGGCGAAATTGACTATCAGAAATTCGCAAAACACCTCGACCTCATTTCGTGGGACAGCTATCCTGCATGGGACAAAGGAAAAAACGAAGAAGAAGTCCTTTCGATTGCGTTTGTGCACGATGTGTTCCGTTCCATGAAAGACGGACAACCGTTCTTCCTGATGGAAAGCACCCCCTCGATTGTCAACTGGCAGCCTGTCAACAAGCTGCCGAAGCCCCACAGACAAGCACTCTCCTCCATGCAGGCCGTTGCACACGGAGCAGATAGTATTCAGTATTTCCAATGGAGAAAAAGCCGCGGCGGTCACGAAAAATTCCACGGTGCGGTGGTGGATCATTGCGGTCATGAAAACACAAGGGTATTCCGCGAAGTCACACGTCTGGGTGAACAGCTCGAAAAACTGAGTGCTGTAGTCGGTCAGAAAACCGACAGCCGTGTTGCCGTTGTATGCGACTGGGAAAATATGTGGGCAGTCAAGCATTTCTGCGGCTACAATAATATGCACCGTGACTATGTTGACGAATGCGTAAAATGGTATGCTCCGTTCTGTAAGCGTGCCATTGCAACGGATGTCATTCCGATGGATGCGGATTTCTCAAAATATGACCTGGTGCTGGCTCCGTTTTTGTATATGCTCAAGGACGGCACACAGGAAAGAATCGAAGAATATGTCCGTGGCGGCGGCAAGTTCGTAATGACCTGTCTGTCTGCCGTAACCGATACCGACGACCGCTGTTTCCTCGGCGGATTTCCTGCCAACGATCTGAAAAAGGTATTCGGTGTGTGGTGCGAAGAAACAGACTCGCTGCCGGATGACCAACCCGGAACCGCTTCGTTTGACGGTAAGACGTACGAAGTCAACCACATCTGCGACATCCTGCACGCTGATACGGCAGAAGTGCTCGGCAGATACGAAAGCGATTTCTATGCCGGACAGCCGTCCGTCACAAAAAACAGCTACGGAAAAGGATCTGCATACTATGTTGCCTTCCGGAACGACGGTACATTGGCGGATGATGTCTGCAAAATGCTGATTGCAGAAGCAGATCTTGCAGCCGATACGGAAATGGAATTGCCCGAAAATGTGTTCGCACGCAAAAGAGGGGAGTGGCTGTTTGTTCTCAATTTTGCAGACAGCGAATGCACACTCACCCTCGACAAAACCTATACCGATGTATTGCTTGACAAAGAAATGCAAGGCAGCGTCACCCTGCCCGAATGCGGTTATATCATATTGAAATAAAAAAGTTCTTCCCTGCATTTCCGTGAAGAAACTGAAATAAAGAAAAACACACCGTCTGCGGCACGAAACCGTGCGTACAGGCGGTGTGTGTATTTTTTTATCGGATGACTTCGGTCAGGCACGCACGGAACGACGGCAGCCACCATTCCGTGTACCCGGCTTTTGTGGGATGGATGGCATCGACAAGGTACAAAGACCGTTGCTGCTCGCTTATTGTGTTGATTGCTTCATCATTCCACAAGTCAAGGACGGTGATGTTCCATTTTGCTGCAATTTCCGACAAAAGAAGAACCATTTCACCGTAGTATGTGCTGTCGTATTTTGCTTGCGTATAAAAAACAACGGGACAATTCCATGTTTTCTTTGCATAAGAAATAATGTATTCGATCGCACCTGCAACGGTTTTTGTGTCAAACAATTCTTGCGAAAAACCGTCTGCGATCTGCCCCAAAGGGACTTGTTTGGTTGCATCGTTTGTGGACAACTGGCAGACAAACGCATCTGCTTTTATGCTTGTGTCCATGTTTTTCATGCGGTTGACATAGGAGTTGGTTTTCAGATCGGCAAGCGTTGTCCCCGAAACCGCTTCCTTGATGCATACAATGCCGTCGGTCTGTGCCAGAAAATCAGCAAAACTCTCACCGAGAGAGCCGTATCCGTAGGTGACCGATGACCCTAAAAACAGAACCGTTTTGCCTTGCAAGGGACTGTTTTGGTTTGTCTGTATGTTTTTCATGCTGTATTCCCCCCGATTTCCGTTGTGAAAAAGACCGAACATATTTGCAAGATACCCCCCGGCGGCAATCACAAGTGCCGCAAAAATACAGAGAATGCTTTTGAGTACTTTTCTTTTCATTTTTTTTGCTCACATTTCCTTTTTTTCGTGAAACAGCGGTTCAAGTTCCGCTGCATACAGATGCGAAGTGTCCGAATATCGCAGACAGGTGGGTGCGGTAAAGCCGTCGGGATTGTTTTCAAACTCCAATACGGTGACCCCCGTGTGTTCATAGTCAAAACCTGCCCACATGATATGAATCGGGATGTGCAGCAGCACGCTGATCCATGCTCTTGAAAAGGCTGCATGGCAGAACAGGGCGACTTTTTCGTCACTCGGTTGAAGAATGCGATAGACATTCCCCTCTTTTTTATACCCGAGACGTTCGAGAAAAGCATTGCCGTTTTCTTCGATGTACTGCACGGCCTGCTGCATACCCGATGTGTTGAAATAATCGCATTCATAGGCACGGTCAAAGGGTAAATCGGCATTGTTTTGTGTCAGAAACAAGGTGTTCTGCAGCAGCGAAACGGATTTTTTACTGCCGTCGGGCAGGATTGTCAGACGTCCTTCTCCGATTTCGGCTGCCCACGGCTCTGTCTGTGCCTGTTTTCCGAGCAGACGGCATGCAGGTTCTGCGGTCTGAACGGCACGCAGCAAGGGAGAAGTGAAAATGCGGTCGATGTTTGCCTTTTGCATTCTCTCACCGACACAAAGCGCCTGTTTTTGTCCCAATTCGGTCAAAGCACCGTCATGTCCCGGTTCTCCGTGACGGATGATATATAAAAGCATCGTTTGATCCTTCTTTCTTTTTTTCCTTTTTGCGTGGTCTTCTCAAACCGAAAGATACAATTATTATATACCTGTTTCCGAAAAAAGACAATGCGAATGTGAAAAAGAAAAAAAGGCTCGACAAATGTAGTATTTTGCTGTTACAATAGAAAGAAAACCGAAAGGAGAATATCCATGCCTGCTTTTGACAAGATGAAAGAAGATAAAAAGGATTGTCCCTGTTTTTTAAGTATTGACGGCGGCGGCACAAAGACGGAGTTTGTGGTCTTTACCGCCGACGGTACGGTGCTGTTTCGCGAAAAAGCCGCTGCAAGCAATCCCAATGATATCGGTATGCACGGTTGCTGCAATATTGTTTCGGCAGGCATTGCTGCCTGTTATGAGAAGTATCCGAATATACAGGCGGTACATTGCGGCATTGCAGGTACTTCTTCAAAAGCGGTGCAAAGTGAACTGCACACCTTTCTGCAAGGGATGTTTCCCTCGCTTCGTTTTTCTTTTACGAGTGATACCGACAATCTGCTTGCCTGTGACGAAAAGGCAGATATTGCCCTCATCTGCGGCACGGGCAGCGTTGCATTTGTAAAAACAGAAAACGGTTGCATCCGTCTGGGTGGTTGGGGTTATCTCTTTGACGAAAAGGGAAGTGCCTATGACATCGGCAAAGACGGCATCCGTGCAGCACTTGCAGAGCTTGACGGTATCGGACCGCAAACAAAAATAACCCCCGTTTTGCTGCAGGTCTTACGGACAGACAGCCTGTGGAATGCAGTTCCCTTGCTTTACAAAGAGGGCAGACCGAAAATTGCTGCCCTGTCTGCCTGCGTTTTTGAGGCAGCAAAAGAAAACGACACAACGGCACAACGGATTCTCGATCAGAATATGCGGCACCTTGCCATGCTTCTGAACACCGCAAAAGAAAAATACGGTTGCAGGTATGTCCTTGCAGGTGGCGGTTTGTTTGCACATCAAAGGGATGTGCTGTTGCCGTACATCAAAAAATACACCGATCTTCCGTTGCATTTCTGCCGGACAGAACCTGTGTTCGGGGCTTGTCGCCTTTGCCTTAAAAACGCAGGTGTCGATGAATCTGCGTCCTTTGCAAAAACCTTTCAAGAAAGCTATGAGGTCTTGTTATGAGCATTCCGAAAACAGAAGAAAGAAATCAAAAAAGTATGCACATCGACAAAATGGCTACCCTCGATGCGGTACAGTTGATTATAACCGAGAATTATGAAGCCGTACGGGCAGCCGAAAATGCAGCCGAAAGCATTGCACAGGCGGTCGAAAAAACGGCTGCCGCCTTTGCTGACGGACACCGTCTGTTTTATGCAGGAGCAGGTACTTCGGGCAGACTCGGTGTGCTGGATGCTTCGGAGTGTCCGCCGACATTCGGTGTGTCCCCCGATCTTGTCTGTGGTATTCTTGCAGGCGGCAAAGAAAGTATGTTCCGTGCCTCGGAGGGTGCAGAGGATTCTTTTGCAGACGGTCTCAGGGATGCGGAAAACCACGGCATACAGCAAGGGGATGTAGTGGTCGGATTATCGGCTGCAGGCGGTGCAAAATATGTGTGCGGTGTGCTGACCTTCGCCGGAGAACACGGCTGCACCACGGTTGCGGTGAGCAGCAATGAAGACAGTGCGATCATGCACCTTGCCGACATCCGCATTTTCACCGATACGGGTGCCGAAGTGATCACGGGATCCACAAGGCTCAAGGCAGGAACGGCACAAAAAGTGGTGCTCAATGCCATCTCCACGGCAGCAATGATCCGTACGGGACACGTGTATGAAAACATGATGATCAACCTTTCCCCCACCAACGAAAAACTGCGTGCAAGGGTGGTGCGGATCGTTTGCGAAATTCTGCATTGCACGGAAAAAGAAGCAACCGACCGCCTGGAAGCAGTCGGCTGGAACATCCGCAAGGCTGTGGAATGATTTTAAAATACAAATACATTTATCGTAAATCCATGAAAAAAGAGCCGAGATTATCTCGACTCTTATATTTTTTTATTGTCCGCAAGTATGACAAGTTTTAGCTTTTACTTCTACACCGCATTCAGGACAAATTACATCCATAAGCCAACGTGAACAATATCCTTCATAGTAACAAGCATAATGTTCAGAATTGGGCGATTCCGTTTTCTTTCCGCAATATTCACATATGCTGAAATCCACTACAGGTTCGTTACCGGGACTATAGGGTTTTATTTCACCAAATAGATATCCATTTTCACTGTAGTAAAAATATATGCTGCCTTCAGGAATTTGCTCATATGTGGAAATATATCCCGATTGATCATACACTAAGCCGGCTCTTTCGGGAGAATAGTCTCCACCAATATAGTTTAGAGGGTTTTCGGTAGTAGGTTCTTCAGGTTCGGTAGGCTGTTCGGGTTCAGTGGGCTGTTCAGGTTCGGTAGGCTGTTCGGGTTCGGTAGGCTGTTCGGGTTCAGTGGGTTCTTCGAGGTCAAAGTGCTCGAGTCCTACGGCAACACGCAGCACAAGCCGTGCATCGGAAGATGTGATTTCACCGTCATGGTCCACGTCGGCAAGGTCTTTTTGTGCTTCGGAAAAATCCTCGATTCTGACCGCGTGGCGAAGAATCAGGCGGGCATCGGAGGCGGAGATTTCACCGTCCGCATCCACATCTCCGAGCATCCCTGCCGTCTCGGCAAAGGCATTTGCGGCAAACAAAAAGGAAGACAAGAGGACGGTGACTGCGAGCAAAACGGAGATATTCTTTTTCATAATTATCAGCTTTCTTTCCTTAAGAGGGAATTTTTTTTATTTTATCATATCTCTGTTCGAAACGCAAGAAATATTAAAAAGTTCTTCATATCCGCATATTTCCGTTTCTCTCAATTTTTTGCATGAACCGCATACAGACGGTGCAAACTAAAGGGAGAAATGCAGACCGATGTGACCGTCTGCAAAAAAACGGAGGGATATCCATGGATGCTGTTCGTTCTGTTTTGCATCGCGATGCTGTTATTTTATGTCGGGCGTGCAAAAAGGAACTGCAAAGAGAGGAGATGACAAAGCAGGGGCTTTGGCTGACGGACAATTACCACCTTTTGCAGGCTGCGGCAGACGATGCAAAGCGGTTGCTGAAAAGAAAAAGAAAGATTCCCGATCCTGAAAACGGCGGCAGAGGACGGTTGTTTTCACTTTGCTGTGCCGTTTTGCAAAACGGCAGGCTGCCGCAGGCTGACGAGCTGTTTGCGTTGTTGGATGCAGCCTGTCTGCCGATCGCGGATTGTCGGGAAACAGCGGTCTTTCTGGGGGCGGCTGCGGTGCATCAGGCGGCTTTGGGGGTCGAAAAAGAAGATGCCGCTTTGCTGGTGGCAGCCATACAAAGCGTAATCGCCCTGCGTGAGATTGATTTTGAAAACCGTCTGTCGGATTTCAGCGAAGCGGAACGTCTTTTGCTGCAAGACCCGTCGGGGCATTATGAAAACATGGATGCTGCTACCAAAGAAACCTACCGTGTACAGGTCGAAAAACTGGCAGCCGGACGCGGTGTTTTGCAGACGCAATTTTTGCAATCGATTCTCAATTTCGCACAGGCAGACAGCCGCCACATCGGGTTTTATTTACATCTTACCGACCGAAAACCGTCTTTCGGCATTGCTTTTATCGCCCTCGAAGCACTCGTGGCTGTTCTTCTGAGTGCTGTGCTTGCGGCTTCAATACAGGCATGGTACATGGTTTTTGTGCTGTTTTTGCCTGTGTTTGCCGTGGTGCGGCCGCTTTTTGATGTTCTTTCAACCCGTCTGTTTGCATATTCGCCTTTGCTTTCCATGAAGCCGCAGCGTGAAATTCCTGAAAAGGCAAGAACGCTTCTGACCGTGGCAGGAATTTTACCGCGTGCAGCTGACATTGCCGCCCTCGAAAAGCACCTTGAACAACTCTATACCGTCAATGCCAATGGTGCCGTGCAGGTGTTGTTTCTTGCCGACCCGAAACCGGCAGCCTCGCCCGAAATGCCCACCGATGAAGCGGATATCGCTGCCGTTTGCCGTATGATCGACCGTCTGAACGAGCAACATGGCGGCGGTTTTATGGTGGCGGTACGCAGCCGTGTTTTTTCATCAACCCAGGGAGAATACACCGCACATGAACGAAAACGTGGGGCAATAGTAAACCTGACAGGTGTAATTATGGGGGATGATGGCAGCGGTTTTCGTGTGCTGCACGGAGATACGGAAAAACTGCGGCAGACCCGCTATTTGTTTACCCTTGACTGTGACACCGTTTTGTCTTTTGAGACCCTCGCTTTTGCCTGTGCTGCAGCTCGGCACCCTCTGAATCGACCGCGGACGGATGCCGCCTGTACACGGGTGGAACAAGGCTACGGTATTATTGTGCCGTCTGCCCGTGTTTCGCTGCAAAGTGCCGCACAGAGCCTGTTTGCGGTGCTGATGAATGACGGCGGCGGTGTCGGTGCGTATGCATCGGGAGTGGCTGAACGCGGTATGAGCCTGTTCGGTCGCAGCAATTTTACGGGCAAAGGTCTTGTCGATGTCAGAATGTTTCACCGTCTGTGCCGTTCGTTTCCGCAGCAGTATGTGCTGAGTCACGATTGCCTTGAGGGCGGTATTCTGCGTACCGCTTTTGACGGACGCGGCAGCTTTACGGACAGTTTTCCGCTCAACGAGCGTTCCTATTTTGAACGGATGCACCGTTGGTTGCGCGGTGACTGGCAGAATCTGCGGTTCGTGTTTTTTCCGTTGGGAAAAGCACGCTTGCACGGACACACAAAATGGCTGTTGCTTGACAATATACGTCGTGCTGTCACACCTGTGTCAGCGGTGTTGCTGCTGGTGGTCAGTTTCGGTTTTCAGAATTGGATAGCCTTGTTGTTGCAGTTTGTCGCTTTGTTGAGTGTGTGTGCAGGGGATTTGTTCGGCACGTTGCAAGCTGTTTTTTCACAGGGACTTTTTTCGCTTGTTGACCGCTATTTTTCTGCCCGTATTCCGGGTGCGGTCGGTGCGTTGGTGCGTTGTCTGCTGCTCATCGGTATGTTGCCGCAGGCTGCCTGGTGTGCTTTGTCGGCAGGCGGTCGTGCTTTGTGGCGGATGGCAATATCACGAAAACGCTTGCTGGAATGGAAAACGGCCGCACAGTCTGACCGTGCAGCCGCCTCACAACCGTTGCAAACTATTGTTTTTCCGCTTTTGCTGGCATTTGTTTTGTTGCAAGGTGCGGCATGGGGACGCTTTGCGGCCTTGTTGTTTGTTGCCAATGTGTTGTTTTCACAGTTTGCGGCATCCCGAAAACCGCCTGAACAGAAGCTCAAAACGTCCCAAAAAGACAGCTTGCTTGCCGATTGTGCCTCCATGTGGCGGTTTTTTGAAGAAAATGCAGGGGAGGAAGACCATTTTCTGCCGCCCGACAATTTGCAGGAAACACCTGTTTTTCGCATTGCACACCGCACGTCGCCCACCAACATCGGCTTGTATTTGTGCTGTATCCTTGCGGCGGCGGATTTCTCTTTTATTGATGCACAGGGTTTGTTTGAGCGTGTAAAACGCACTCTCGACACGGTGGAAAAACTCGAGAAAAAGGACGGAAATCTGCTGAACTGGTATGATACACGCACCTTGCAGGCTTTGTCACCGCGGTATGTTTCCACCGTCGATTCGGGTAATTTTTTGTGCTGCCTTGCGGCTCTTGAACAGGGATTGCAGGAATATTTGTCTGCCTGTCCGCGGTTGCATTCGCAGATCATACGCATCCGCAGCCTGTTGCAGCAGACGGATCTGCGGATTCTTTATAACGAAAACCGCCGCCTGTTCCACATCGGAATGGATGCCGATACGCGTACCCTTTCCCCCTCCTGCTATGATTTGTATATGAGTGAAGCACGCATGACCTCGCTGTTTGCGATTGCAAGCGGACAAGTGCCGGGAGAACATTGGCGAAGTCTCGGCCGCACCCTTGTGCGTAAGGACGGTTTCAGCGGTGCAGTTTCCTGGACGGGTACTTTTTTTGAATATTTTATGCCCTGTCTGTTTCTGCCTGTGCCGGGCAATTCCTTTTCTGCAGAGTCGCTGTCTTTTTGTCTGTATGCCCAACGCAGATATGCCGCTGCCGAAAAAATCCCCTGGGGAATTACCGAAAGCGGTTACTATGCTTGCGACAGCGAACTGAATTATGCATACAAAGCACACGGCATCGGTCGGCTTGCCCTCAAACGTGCAGCGGATTGCGAAAAAGTGGTTGCACCCTATGCTTCGTACCTTGCGTTGTTGCAGTTTCCGCGTGTTGCGATTGCAAATCTCAACCGTCTGCGGACGATGAACCTCTACGGTCGCTACGGATTCTGTGAAGCTGCGGATTTTACTGCCGCACGAACAGGCGGTGAGGATTTCTGCGTTGTACGGTCTTATATGGCACACCATGTCGGCATGAGTATGCTGGGTGCTGCAAACTGTCTCGGAAACGGACTGTTTGTGCACCGTTTTATGCGAAGTCCCCATGCGGCTCCCGCTGCCGGTCTGTTGGAAGAACGTGCACCTGTCGGCGGTCGGGTGTTTCGTGATGTGCATCGTATCGGTGGTGTGCTGCGGCCTGTGCGACCCGATCGCAGCACGCAGATTCTCTCCGAGAATGTGTTTTTCTGTGCCAACGGTGAATGGACAAGTCTGAGCGACCGCTATGCACGCAATGTACAGATTTTTGCAGGCAACCGTCTTTTGCAGAATCGCAACAACTGCGGTGGTGTGGCGGCTGCGTGTCTGACCGCAGACGGTGTGCATGCTTTGTGTGCGGATGCGGATGTCGGGGCACATTTTTCAATGACTGCGTGTACAACCGAAACACGCTGCGGCAATCTGCGTTTGCGTATGGCACAGACGGTGCATCCGACACTGCCTGCCGCCTTGTTTCCGCTGCGTGCGGACAACAAAGGTGCGACAGATGAAAAGGCTGCTCTGTGTTTTTATCTGGAGCCGTTGTTGCTTCCTGTTTTTTCGCAGGACGAGCATCCTGCTTACAGCCGTCTTTTTGTGTCGTGTTCTTATGACAGTGAGGAAAAAATCTTTGTTTTCGGCAGACAGGATAAGAAAAACGGTCTGTTTTTGGCTGTCGGTTTGTGGGACAATGCCGCGTTCAGTTTTGAAACCGACCGTGAAAAGGTGCTGCTGCGAGGCGGTGCGCAATGCTTTCCCGTGACCGCAGCATTTGCAGATTTGCAAAACGGTTTGTCGGGGACGGATCGCTGCCTTGCAATGCACATTCCGTTTTCTTTGCAGGCAGGTCAATCGCTTGAGCATACGCTGTTGCTGACGGCTGCCGCAACCCCGTCGGAAGCCGCACAACGGATTCGTCAACTCAGGAAACAAGCTTTGCCGTCGGTGGAAAACTGTGCAGGAAATCCGTTTTCACGGCAGCCGCGGCTGCTGCATACGGCAGAAAATATCTGCGCACAGCTCTTTTTCGGAGCTTCTGCACCCGAAAGTGTGCAGCAAGCGAGACTTGCAGGTTGCACGCGGCAGGATTTGTGGGCGGCCGGTGTTTCGGGGGATGTGCCGCTTGTTTTGTTGCAAACGCAAGCCGAAGATGAGCGTACACAGCTTGCCGATTTTATCGCATTGCAAACGCGGTTGACGGCACTGGGGATCGCACCCGATTTTGTGTTTGTGCGTGGCAGGACAGGCGGTTATGCAGACACGCCCGAAGCTTTGCTGCGTGAAATTGCGGCAGGAACGCAGGGGTTTGCACGGGTTTTGCCGCACGCTTTGCAGAAAAACAATCTCACCGAGCAGACACAAACGGCTCTGTGTGCCTATTCTCTTTGCGTTTTGCCGCAGGACAGGGAAGAAACAAGAGAACCTTGTTTTGTAAAAAGGGAAGAGCGTTTGTCCGTAATGCCCCGTAATGATGCATTCGGTGTATCTGACGGCGGCTGGCGGTTTTCGCAGCAGCCTGCGGTGCCGTGGTGTGTGACACAATCAAACAGTGTGTTCGGTTTTCTTGCTTCGGATTTTTCACCCGGTTTTACATGGGCAGGCAATGCCCAACGCAACAAAATAACCCCGTGGCGGAACGACACACGAAGCGATGGCGAGGGGGAAGAAATGCTGCTGGGATTCGGCGGAAACGTTTTTTCTCTTTGCAAGGGAGCATCCTGTCTGTTTTCGGATACGGAAGTTGTTTATGAGGGTACGGCACAGGATTTTTCATTCCGTCTGGTGTTGGCTGCGGATGCCAAAGCACAGCGAAAAAGACTCACCGTGCATCTGAAAAACACGGGCGAGCTGCCCGAAGAGCTTGCCCTTGTTTACCGTATCGAGCCTGTGCTCGGGGCAAACCATGCAGACAGCCGTTTTGTCCGTGCATGGTGCAAAGACGGTGCAATCCTTCTGCACAATCCCGTCAATACGGATGTGCCGGGTTTTGTTTCTTTGCGGTGTGACCGGTCCTCTTTTTGTATGTTCAGCGATGCTGCCTGTTTTGATTTTCTGCGGTATGTATCGGACGGACAAAGCGTGTCTTCGTCTGTTTTGCCTTCGTGTGCGGCAGTTGGTACACGAAGGCAGCTTGCACCGGGAGCAAGTGTTGCGGTTGTGTTTGAACTGTGTTTTGCACGCACGCAGCAAGCCTTGCAAAAACTCGGACAAGTTTCTTTTTTGCCGAAAAAGAAACTCGCAGCAGATATTCACACAGGGGACAAGGTGTTGGATGATTTCGGAAACACTCTGTTGCTGCACACGGTTGCGGATACGCGTTTCAAGGCACGTTGCGGATTTTACCAATGTGGCGGTGCGTGGGGTTTTCGTGATCAGTTGCAGGATGCTTTGTGTCTGATGCCCTATGCACCCCACCTCACACGGCAGCAGATTCTGCGAAGTGCAGCGGTGCAGTTTGAACAGGGGGATGTGCTGCACTGGCATCATTCTCTGTTTCCGTGCGATGCACATCATGCCCGTATCTACGGTGTTCGCACGCGGTGTTCGGATGATTTTTTGTGGTTGCCTTTTGTTACCGCTTGCTATGTTCTGTATACAAAAGATGTCGGTATTCTGCAGCGAAAAATCGCCTATCTGGATGCACCCGTATTGGAGGAACACGAGCAGGATCGCTATGCACTTTTTACCCACACAGATAAAAAAGTTTCGCTGTATGTCCATTGTTTGCAGGCGGTTTCCCATGCCTGTCGCTTCGGTGAACACGGTTTGCCTTTGATGGGTAGCGGCGACTGGAATGATGCCATGGGTGCGGTCGGTGAACGCGGAAAAGGGGAGAGTGTGTGGCTTGGTATGTTTTTGATCCTGACCCTCGAACGCTTCAGTGAAGTTTGCAAACTGGTCGGGGATCACCGCAATTACAAGCGTTTTTATGCACTGTCGGCAGCCGTAAAAGCAAACATCGACCGCAACTGTTGGGAAACAGACCGCTATCTGCGTGCGTTTTTTGACGACGGTACACCTCTGGGATCCGAGGGCAGTCCTGCCTGTACGTTGGATGTTCTTCCGCAAGCGTTTGCTGCCCTTTGTGATATGCCCGACAAAACAAGAGTCCGCGCGGCACTTGCCACCGCTTACAATCGCCTGTTTGATGCCGGAAACGGCATTGTCCGTCTTTTTGATACACCGTTTACACCGCAGACAAAATATGCAGGATATATCAATTTTTATCCTTACGGTGTGCGTGAAAACGGCGGACAATATACCCATGCGGCGGTGTGGTTTGCTTTGGCACTGCTGCAGGCAGGATTTTGTGAACAGGCAGCAGAAATTGCACGTGCAATCTGTCCGTCTGTCCGCTATCTGCCCGGTAACGAACAGGCTGCTGCCGTCTACCGTGCCGAACCGTATGCACCCTGCGGCGATGTGGCAGGAGAGGGAGCCATCTGCGGCAGAGGCGGATGGAGCCTTTACACGGGTTCCGCAGGATGGTTTCTGGTGCTGCTGCGGCTGCTTTCGGATGACAGATAAATTGCGGTTTGTCGAACTGCATTCGACAATGATATATCCGCTTGCAGCGGATATGATATATCTTCGATATGATGAATGATATATTTTCCTTGCGGAAAATATTGAGGGTCGCTTCGCTCCGGATTATAGAAAAATTATTTAGAGCGAAGCGGAACAGCGACAGCT
>JAZNGB010000017.1:0-4416 GCA_045576275.1 Acutalibacteraceae bacterium | reverse complement strand
GCCGATTGAAAAACGGAACAAATATTTGATAAAGCTCAAAGAAAAAGGACTGTCAATCCGGCAGATCAGCAGATTGACGGGAACATCAAAGGGGATTGTTGAACGAATAACAAGCAAGACATAGAACCGTCCCCTGTCTTTCGTCAAACTGCGAGTTTACACAAAAAAACTGAAATAAAGAAATTCCTTAAGTTGACGACATTGCCCATTCTTGGGGGTGAAAGGTGTTTTTTGTTATATGCAAACTGCTCACAGTGGTTACAGTGCTTTGTGCCGTTATTTTAATTGCCGAACAGGGAGGAGAGCCAGGAAATGATGAGCGGAATGATGGTATAAAGCCAACGGAACAGTGCCTGTAGTCTGGAAACCTTGGTGGGTTCTTCCTGTGCGGCATGGATCCATTCAAAATCGGCACAGTTGTCTTCGGTCATGGGGGACATGGTCAGTGTCTGATCGTCAAGCACCGTGAACTGCGGATAGTCGGGATTGTTCTGCACGGTCATGCCTGTGCTGCGGCAGAAATCGGCGGCAAGCTGTTCGCTGACGACCTCAAAATGATTGTGATGTGCATTTTTTGTGATCCATGTGGTATCGGGGTACATGCAGGTGGAAAGATCAACCTTGCGGTCGGGAGAAATGTAAGCACCGAAGCCTGCATCAATGCGGCTCTGAATGTAGTCGTCGGAAAGGGTCTTGTGTACCTCTGCGCAGGTCGCGCCGTAAGCGGCATCCTTCAGGCTGACAAGCGCGTCGGTCATATCGTTCAGACCGGGGCCGTAGGGGGCATTCGTGTAGCCGTATTTGGCAGTGAAGCCGATATGAATGCCGTATTCCTCGCTGAACTTTTCATACAGCTCGGGCAGCTGTGAGGTGACATGCTCGCGGTAGTATTCGATTTTTTCGATCAGACCTGCATATTCGGTGCGGCGTTCATCGTTTTCGTCACCAAACATAAGAAGCAGTGCCTGGTCAAAATCTTCTTCATACACACAGGTCCAGTAGTTAGCCTGGGTTGTCATGCCGACTGCCGACAGCAGTGCAGGAATGAGTGCTTCATAAAGCTTCTGATACAGAAGCTCCACCGAGCCGATGAACACATCCGTTACGCCGACCTGATTAAACAGATCCAGCGTTGTGAAAATAAGATCACTGACGAAATCTGCAAGCACAAAGCCGTTTCCGACACCCGTTTGACCGCAGTATGTCAGATTGCCCATATAGCGGTAAAGGGCGGCATCATCAAAGTTGAGCTTGCCGCTCATGGCATGGCTGATGGTTGCCGCGCCGTTGGAAAGCACATCGCAGTACATTGCATTCTTGACATGGCCGAGGTTGCCGTACTTTTCAAGATATGCCGTCAGCAGGCTTCCGCCGAAGCATCTTGCAACAAAGCTGACCTTTGTTGCGCCGGTGTTATGCATAACGGTTTTCACATATTCATGAAGTCTGTCAACATGGTCATAAGGGGAAAGACGCCAGTCGTAGGCAAAGCTGTAATCATACAGGTCAAATCTGCCATCCGCGCCGTAATTTCTTTTGGCGGCGGCTTCGGAGGCTGTCATTACATTGGGATGCACACCTGTGCCGTACATCGGGTCGCCGTTGCCGTCCAGATGACCTTTTTCAAACAGCGGTGCAATCTCTTCGTACAATGCATCGCCGTAGGTGTCCCATTTGTCCATCAGCAGACCTTCGGTCAGGAACGGAAGCAGAATGTTTGCACAGCTTTCGATCAGGGTATCCTTGTTGATCCCGTCAGTGCTGCCGTTTGCGGAGAGCGTGTCAAAGTCTGCCGCAATCTGATTACCGTCGGCATCGTACAGTGCTTCGCCGTTGCCGCGGATGTAGATGATTGGCACAAGCTCGGGGTTTACGGCTGCTGCAAATGCAGGCATCGCAACCGCAACAAGCAGTGCCGCTGTCAGTAAAACGGAAATCAGTTTTTTCATAATAATCATCTCCATAAACGATATGTTTTTATTTTACCACCTTGTAAAAATGCTGTCAATAATATAATTAACAAAAATTGTTCAAAATGATGTTTTTTTGTGATGGCTTTGCAATGGCCGAAAATTGCATTTTTGCAGAAAATTTAAAATTTTTACACCCCGAAAAGCCCGTAGAATCGGGCTTTTTTACATATTGGGGGTGAAAAAGCGGGGCAGAAATTTTTTTTGCTTTTTGCTACGATGCAGACACAGCGGACGGGCAAAAAGGAGATGTGTTTTTGAAGAAGAATCCCAAGAAAAACGCAGATGCTTTTTTTTGCAGTTTGTGCGTGGGCAAACCGGGCGATCGCAACGCCGCATTTCGGACAAACAAAAAACCCTTTAAACCTAACATATTTACATTAAAAATACTGTCAACAAAGAAAAAAGCTCCCCGTGCAAAAAAACACAGGGAGTTTTTGTTTATTTTTACTTTGAAAATGCTGATTTGATTTCAGAAAACAGCCACGAGAAGATGAGTTTCAGCCAGGTAAATACCGACTGAATGCGTGTGATGAAGGTGGGTTGTTCCTGTGTAGCATGAATCCATTCAAAATCAGGGCAGTTGTCGGCTGTGAGGGCTTCCCATGTGCCGTCTGCTTCGTTGAAGGCAACAAACTGCGGATAAGCGGGATTATCGTTTACGGTCATGCCCGTGCTGCGGCAGAACTCAACGGCCAGCTTCAGGTTGAAGTCCTTGAAATAATCGTGGTGCGCATTTTTGACCACCCATGTGGTTTCGGGGAACATGCAGGTGGAAACGTCCACCTTGCCGTCAGCGGAAAGGAATTCGCCGTAGCCTTCGGCAATGCGTGCTTCCAGGTAATCCGCAGACAGGGTCTTGTGTGCATCGGCGCAGGTGGCACCGTAGGCTGCATCCTTCACGCTCACCAGCGAGTCGCTCATGTCGTTGAGGGCGGGGCCGTAGGGCGCATTCACATAGCCGTATTTTGCGGTGAAGCCGATATGAATGCCGTATTCCTCGCTGAAAATTCTGTACAGCTCGGGCAGGCGGGAGGTGACATGCTCGCGGTAGTATTCGATTTTGGCGATCTGACCGGCGTTTTCAACACGGCGCGGGTCATTTTCGTCACCGTAAATCAGGGTGAGTGCTTCGTCGAAATCCTCTTCATAAACGCAGGTCCAGTAGTTTACCTGCGTGGTCATGCCGACTGCAGCAAGCAGTGCGGGAATGAGTGCTTCATACATGCGGCCGTAAAGCTGCTCAACGGAAAACAGCAGCATATCCGTGAAGCCGCCCTGGTTGAGCATATCGATGGTTGCAAAAATGATTTCGTTTGCAACGTCACCGAGCGTGAAGCCCATGCCGACACCCGATTCACCGCAGTGCGTCATCTGACCGAGATAACGCTGCAGGGCATCGTCGTCAAAGCAGAGCTTGCCGCTGAAGGCGTGGCTGATGGTGGAAGCGCCGTTGGAGAGCACCTCGCAGTACATGGCGTTCTTGACATGGCCGAGGCTGCCGTATTTTTCAAGATAAGCCGTCAGCAGGCTGCCGCCGAGGCATCTTGCCACGATGCAGACCTGATCGCAGCCGGTGGTCTGCATAACGGTCTGAATGTAGGTGTGCAGTCTGTCCACATGGTCATAGGGAGAAAGGCGCCAGTCGAAGCAGAACTGATAATTGTAAAGGTCAAAATAACCGTCTTCACCGAAGTCATACAGCGCGGCGGCTTCGGAGGCTGCAAGCACCTCGGGGGAAACGCCCGTGCCGTACATCGGATTGCCGTTGCCGTCGAGATGGCCTTTTTCGAACAGCGGTGCAATTTCTTCATACAGTGCCTTGCCGTAATTGTCCCATTTGTTGAACAGAAGTCCTTCCGTTACAAACGGCAGCAGCACATTCGCGCAGCTTTCGATGATGGTGCCGGCATCCAGACCGTCGGAATCGTCTGCCGAAAACAGCGACTCAAAGTCCGCAACGATGCGGTTGCCGTCGGGGTCATACAGGGCTTCGCCGTTGCCGCGGATGAAAATGATGGGCAAGGCCTCCTGCCCGACTGCGGCTGCGCTTGCGGGCGCAAGAGCACAAAGAAGCAGAACGGCTGCCAGCAAAAGGGAAATCAGTTTTTTCATAATAATCATCTCCATAAATGATATGTTCATATTTTACCACTCTGAAAAAATGTTGTCAATAACAAAATCAACAAATATAGATTGAATTGTTCATAATTTTTGTGATGCTTTGCAACGTCCGGCAATTGTATTTTGGCAGAAAATTTAAAATTTTTACACCCCTAGGACAGGGGACGGTTCTGTGTCTTATGAGAATTGACAATTTCAATTCAATTTGCTATGCTGAAAAAGGTGATTTGTATGCCCAGACAAGCGCGTGAAAAAAGCGACAACGCAACCTATCACATCATGCTTCGAGGAATCAATCGACAGCAGATTTTTGAAGAAGCAG
>JAZNGB010000016.1:0-42640 GCA_045576275.1 Acutalibacteraceae bacterium | reverse complement strand
TTTACTATTATATCAGGAGGTTTCTTCTTTCCGTTAGTTCTTTTTCGGGCGGCTTTGAGCTCGCCCGTTTTTGGCTTTACTAAAGTCTTCTTTCACCCCCAGTAGAACTGGGGGTTTATTTCCACACCTAAAGGCACCAAACAATAAAAAAGACAGTCTTTCGACTGTCTTTTTTTGGCGGAGAAGAGGAGACTCGAACTCCTGCGCCGGTTACCCGACCTACGCCCTTAGCAGGGGCGCCTCGTCACCAACTTGAGTACTTCTCCGTATGGTAACAATAAGATGATACATTCAATTTTTAACTGGCGGAGAGAGTGGGATTCGAACCCACGGTACCCGAAAGTACAACGGTTTTCAAGACCGTCCCGTTATGACCGCTTCGGTATCTCTCCTTAGGCAAAAAAGAGTTTACCACAAAGATGGTCACTTGTCAAGATGAAATTTCTTGATAATTAAAATTTTTTTTATTTGAAATTAGTTATTTCTTTAGAAATGAAGAAAATAATTTGTTTTTGTCCGTGTTGTTTTGCAGTTCTTCTGAATTAAATTCGACTAACACGGTCTCTTTCCCGATTATCTTTATTGCATTCCAAGGAATGCAGATTGTGCTGTTCTTTTTTTGAAACAGAGAAAAACCTGTGGGTTCAACAATAAAAGAGCAAACTTCTGCATTGCATGTTTCGATATTTACATCACGGATATATCCGATTCTGTTCCCGTTGCAAATATTGATTACTTCTTTTCTGCAAAGATTCTCCATATTACAAAGCAAATAACTCAACTCCGGTAGTTATGTGTCTGTAATTAATTATATGTTTGTCAATTGTAATGTTGCATTTAAAATCATGTTGCGATGTTGCGGTTTTTGTTTTTTTACATTGCAACTGTAATGACAATGTTGTATAATCAAATCCAGTGGGGTGACTATATGACAGTTGACAGTATTGAAATCACAATCATTCGAACCGATCGAAAAACCCTGGCGATTCAACTGAAAAACGGACAACTCATTGCACGTGCTCCGCTACGGATGAAAGATGAAGATATATACGCATTTGTTGCATCCAAAAGAACATGGGTTGAAAAACATCTTTCGCAACAACTGGCCCGACAGGAACAAGCAAAGACTCTGCCGCGGTTTACAGCTGATGAAATTAATGATCTTGCCCAAAAGGCAATGCGGATTATATCTCCAAAGGTCGATTTCTATGCAAAGAAAATCGGTGTTACCTATAATCGTATTACGATCCGAAATCAACGCACTCGTTGGGGAAGCTGCTCGTCGAAGGGAAATCTCAACTTCAATTGCCTGCTTGTTCTGTTGCCGGATGAAATCATAGACAGCATTGTGGTGCATGAGCTTTGCCACAGAAAACATATGAACCATTCCAAGCAGTTTTATGAGGAAATCGAAAAGGTCTTTCCCGATTATTCCCGTTGCAATAAATGGCTCAAAGAAAACGGCAGTATCTTCCTGTCCCGGTTGATATGATAAAAATAGAGCACTGATATAATATGAAATAGCGAAGTGAAGATTGTGAATAGTATTACAGAAATAAAAAATTTCTCAGCTCCCGAGTTGGATGTATATGCTCGTTTGAGTGAGGTGCAACTGCTCAATCGGGACTGCCCCGCAAACGGAATGTTCATTGCGGAAAGCCCTAAAGTGATTGAAAGGGCTTTGAACGCCGGTTATGAACCGGTTTCATGTCTTATTGAAAAACGCCATATTGACGGTGAGGGGAAATATATTCTGGAGAGATTAAAAAATGTTCCTGTTTTTTGTGCGGAATTTGATGTTCTGACGCAGCTGACAGGTTTTAAACTCACAAGAGGAATGTTGTGTGCCATGAAGCGGAAAGTGCTTCCTTCTGTACGCGAACTATGTAAAAACAAAAGCAGGATCGTTATATTGGATAAGGTGATGAATCCGACCAATGTAGGTGCAATCATCCGCTCTGCTGCAGCACTCGGAATGGATGCGGTTATCTTGCTTCCCGGTTGCTCCGATCCGCTGTACAGACGTGCTGCAAGAGTCAGCATGGGCACTGTTTTTCAGATTGACTGGACGTTTGCAGAGAATAACAGCCTTGCGGAAATTAATAAACTCGGTTTCAAAACTGTTGCCATGGCACTTAAGGATGATTCAATTTCAATCAATGACCCGTTACTGTCAGACGAAAAGAAGCTCGCTATCGTTATGGGGACCGAGGGTGACGGCCTTTCTGACGATACAATAGACGAATGTGATTTCACCGTAAAAATTCCCATGTATCACGGTGTGGATTCGCTGAACGTTGCCGCCGCCTCCGCAGTTGCCTTCTATCAACTCGGCAACAATCCTGACGTTGACTGAATTTTAAAAGCATATTTGCCATTGAAAAATCCTCTGAAAGCAGACTTGATACTTTTGATGTTTAAAGTATCTGCTTTCAGAGGATATTGTCATATGAAAATTAAAATTTTACTTTTGTTACCGTCAGCAGTGTGCCGTCGGAAAGTTTTTCTTCTGTATATTCAAACATTTCGTTCAGAACCTTCCGATTCTCTTCGGAGTCGGTTCCCTGGTCGTTAAAACCAAAACCGGACGGATCAATGTAAATATATTTTGGTGTTTTTTCCGGATTCGATTTATAATATGATATAAGCGATTCAGGTTGCAGTTTACCGTCATACCATGTTGTATATACTGACATCGGACGATCTGAATACATATACATCCAGTTCTGAAAGGATACAATCAGGACCGGATCATTTTTATTGCTGCGTTGTTTTATAACATTCAGGTCGCTTATATTTTTACAATAATACTCATACAGCATGTCGTTCATATATAGACCTGCATACGGTCCGACACTTGCCTTGGTTGCATTTTTGTCGGGAATCTGACCGTATTGAAAGATATATACATGAAAGATCAGTTGCAGAAAAATCGTACAACAAAGCAGAATGCGACCGGCAATACCGCAATGCCTGCATTTATCCGCATTGTCATTGCCGTGCATTTCTCCGAAAAGATCTTTTATAAAAAAGACGCCAGCAATATTGTTGACCGAAAGAACAATACCGATTGCGGAAAGAAGTGTTTTTGCTGATACATATTGAAAGAGCGTTCCGATCAGGGCAGGTAACCACATGCAAAGAACCAGCTTTTTGTTTTTGTTTTTTTAAAGAACATAACAGGTGACGGTAACAACAGCAAGCGGTAAGGGAAAAATCCTGCAATGTACGGTAGTGTAATTCAATAAGGTAGTAAAACCTTGCGAACATAAACACCGTGCAAGATCGGTTTGAGAGTAGTGTAATTCAATAAGAAAAAATTAAGTAAGTTGCCGAATTTTATAATTCGACATAACAAAAATTCCCTTGTTTGCCAAAATGAAATCCGCCAATACTCCCTTTGACAGAAGTGTGAAAGGGAGTATTTTTTTTGCAATTCGGAAAGGTTGATATTAGCGGTATCAACACCGCAACATTGCCGCAGTTGCGTGAGGCTGAAACAATGAAGCTCATTGGTCAGGCACAAAATGGATGTCGTACAGCTCGCAATCAGGTTGTGGAGGGGAATCTGCGGTTGGTGCTGTCGGTTGTGCAACGTTTTGCAAACCGTGGTGAAAATCCGGATGATCTTTTTCAGGTCGGCTGCATCGGACTTATCAAGTCTGTTGATAATTTTGATTTGTCGCAGAATGTCCGCTTTTCAACCTATGCAGTGCCTATGATAATCGGTGAGATCAGACGTTATTTGCGTGATAATAACCAACTGCGAGTAAGTCGATCCGTGCGGGACATTGCTTATCGGGCAATGCAGGTGCGTGAAAAATTGCAAAACGAGTACAATAAAGAACCCAGTGTGTATGATATCGCGAGAGAACTTGATTTACCGAAACAGACGGTCGTGCTTGCATTGGAAGCGATTGTGGAGCCTTTGTCACTTTTTGAGCCGGTTTATTCGGATGGCGGAGATACGATATATGTTGTCGATCAGGTGGGCGGTGCCGAAGGCGAAGAAGATTGGATTCAGGAAATATCTTTCAAAGAAGCTGTTTTGAAATTAAGTGACAGAGAGAAAAAAATCATGCATCTTCGTTTTATGATGGGGAAAACACAAACAGAAGTAGCCAATGAGATTGGTGTTTCTCAGGCACAGGTTTCTCGATTGGAAAAAAGTGCTATGGATAAGTTGTGTGAATAAAAAGGAAGTGTTTGGTAAAAAAAATTAAAAAAACTATTGTATTTCTTTCGGCAATCGTATATAATTAATTAATAATCAATAAAATCTGTCTATATACGGAGGTGCCGACATGACAGACAAAACAAGAGAAATCGAAATCGGTTACAAAAATGAAGCAGAAGTACGCAAAACGGTTCTGACTATTTATAATGCTCTTTCCGAAAAAGGCTATAATCCTGTAAGTCAGCTCGTTGGTTACATCTTGTCTGAAGATCCCACTTATATCACCACGCATAATAATGCACGTGGTCTTGTGCGTCGTATAGACAGATTTGAACTCCTTCAGTTGATGCTGCAGGATTTCATCAAGAAAAGCGAAGAGTAATTAAGGAGAACAATATAATGCCTAAGAGTGAAAAACTGTTTACCTATAAAGGTAAGCCGCTGGTTCGTTGTGGCAAAACGCTTTATTACGGCAATAGCTATGAACCGTTCATTATTATGATCCAGGTTGTTACGACAAAAAAAGTTGGCGATATGGAAATTGCTGACAAGGTTTTTGTACAGCTGCTGAATACGGATCCAAATGTTCGTCCGCGCGATGCTATTGTCAAGAAAAGTGAAAAAAAAGGTCTGTATGCTGCAATGGACATTGCATCTATCTGGCTTGAGAGAGCTTTGACGCAATCTGCATAAGATTGAAAGGGGAAGTATGATGACTATCATTTCAAAGTCTGATAAACTGCAGAATGTACATTCTGATATCCGTGGTCCTGTTTTTGTTGAAGCAAACAAAATGCGTGCACAGGGGATTGATGTTCTTCGTTTGAATACAGGTAACCCTGCGACATTTGGTTTCGGTATGCCTGACAGTGTTCGCAATGCATTGCTGAATAATGCTGACAAAGCTGTTGCGTATTGTGATCTGAAAGGTATGCCCGATGCCAGAGATGCCATCTGTGCTTATCATAAAGCCAAAGGTATTGAAGGCATTACACCGGATGATGTTTTTATCGGGAACGGTGTCAGTGAGCTTGTAACAATGGTTTTGACAGCCTTGCTTAACTATAATGACGAGATTCTTGTTCCGGCACCCGATTATTCGCTCTGGACAAATTCGGTCTATATAGCAGGTGCTAAGCCTGTTCATTATATTTGTGATGAACAGAGTGAATGGTATCCCGATCTTGATGATATCCGCAAGAAGATTACGCCCAAAACCCGTGCAATCGTTCTTATCAATCCTAACAATCCCACGGGTACATTGTATCCGAAGGAATTGCTTGAAAAGATCGTTGAGATTGCAAGAGAACATAACCTTGTAATTTTTAGTGACGAAATTTATGATCGTCTTGTTATGGATGATCTTGAACACGTTTCTACAGCAACCTTGTGTCCCGATCTTCTTTGCATTACCATGAACGGCCTTTCTAAATCACACATCGTTTGCGGTTTCCGTTGCGGTTGGATGTTGATTTCCGGTGCAAAAGACAAAGCAGAAGATTTTATTGCCGGTGTGCGAGCACTTTGTGCAATGCGTCTTTGTGCAAATGCCCTCATGCAGTTGGTGATTCCGGCAGCCCTCAATGACCCGGACAGCACCAAAGCCATGCTTGTGCCCGGTGGCAGACTCTATGAACAAAGAGAAGCCTGTTGCCGTGAATTGGCAAAGATTCCCGGTGTCAGCTTTGTAAAGAACAAAGCGGCTTTCTACATCTTCCCCAAGCTTGACAGCCGTTTTAACATAACCGATGATCAGCAGTTTGCAATGGATTATCTGCATTCCAAGCATGTTATGATCATCCCCGGCAGGGGCTTCAACTGGCCGACTCCCGATCACTTCCGTATTGTTATGCTGCCCGAACCTGAGCAGATGGCAAAAGCAATGCGTGATCTCGGTGACTTCCTTGCTGATTACAGACAGAACTGATTGCGTTAACCACCTTGCTTTTTTGCAGGGTGGTTTTTTTGTTACATAGAACCCTCTTTTCACTGTGAGGATTGAGAAGGGGGTTCTTGATGATGTTGTTAAATTAGGATACATTCCCGTTGGTGTCACATGTTAATGAGAGTGATTTATTAATTGTTTGCAATTTCACACCGAGTGACTTCTGTACAACAGAAAATCTGACTTCTGCGGAGGCATTTTTGGTTGAGCAGTTATAGGTATCCAATTTCCAGTTGCTGTCATAGGATTCAAAGTCAAAGGAAGCATCAATGCATGACACGGAGTCTGAAGAATACAAGAATTGTCCGGTCAGCTTCCCAAGCCATAACAATTTTGAATCAGCGGAATAGTAATAAATATATTTTGATTTGGTGATTTCTTCTTTTCCTTGCAGCTGTCTGAACAGATTTATCAGTTTGTCTATAAAACTTTTGAGTAGTTCAATGATTGACCCCATGCTGTTCAACTGCGGTGTTCCGGGTGCAGTTTCATCTCCGAAGTTCGGAGGATAAACAGAAAAATCAGGAGGCTCATTGCTGATTATGATAAAGGATCCGTCTGCGTTTGTTTCAATTTGTGTTCCGGATGCGGATGCCAAACAAGGGACAATATACGAACAAATAAGTATACAGCAAAGTATAGAAATGAATAATCGTTTCATGTTCAGATTCCTCCTGCTAGCAAAATACCGGCCTGTAATATGGCTTCTTCGTAATACCCGTGTGCTTCTGTGTTTACAGCAATAAAACTTGCAATGATAAAAATGATATACACAAGCACAACAGTTAACAGTAAAAACAGAAACAGTTTTTTTACATTCATTTTCTTTTTTATGTTTGAAACATCGGTATTCTTTAAAAAACTTTCCGCAATTTCATCAGGTCTGCCGAAAGCAGAAAGAATGTCATTGAAATTTGCATCAGACTCCGTTTGTACAAATTCATCAATATCATTCTTTAAATCTGCCAGAAAATCTTTTTTGTTTTTGCGGTCACAAATCAACAAATTGTCTATCTCTTTAAAGTACACATGCAAGTCTTTTTTCAATGCTTCAGTCATCTTTTTCCACCGCTTTCAGAATCAGATTTACGCCCAAGGATACTTTTTTATAGTCATCTAACAGCTTCTTGTAATATTCCATGCCTTTTTCTTCAATGTGATAATACTTTCGTAAACGCTTGTTGACAACCTCATCGCGATCAGATATCAGCCCGTTTTCTACAAATCTGTATAAAACAGGATAAAGAGTACCCAGCGGCAGCTCAAAATTCTTTTCGCTTGTTTCACTTATTGTTTTTACGAGTTCATACCCGTACATATCTTTTTGTGTCAACACGCTCAATACGATCAGTTCTACCGTACCGCGTTTGAAATTATCTGTATTCTGCATTTGTCTTTTCCTTTTGTTTTGTCATTTCTATTATATCTGAAAATGCACATTTTGTCAAGACGCATATTATGTCACACATAATAACTATTGACACATAACATAAGTTGTGTTATGATGAAATCAAGGAGGTGAGAGCAATGAATAATTTGATTGAAAATGTCAAAAAAATATTTGCCGCATTGCTTTCTGTTTTTACTGTTCTGTTTTCACTCGGAGGTGAAAAAATTGCAATGGATATTCAGGTTGAATATGAACCTGAACAATCAATCCGTGTTGAATGGACAAACTATACAGGAACGGTGATTTATGTTCCTACTGATTTTTCAGTAGAAAAGCAAACGGATGGAGAATGGGAACCGATTGTTTTTGCTGATGATTATGCTTTCAGGGACATTTTATCAGTCGTTTATCCATTGCAGGGCGGGACATTCAGCTTTCGAAGTGAAGAAGCATTCGGCAAACAACTGTCGGACGGAACATATCGTTTCTGTTTTGCATACGGAACTGTAAGCGGAGAAAAAAAGGTCGCTCACAAAGAATTCATAATCTGAAATACTACGATTTCTTATTCAGGTTACTAAAGAAAGAAGATGTGTATTGTTGGTTTTCAGAAGGGGGTTACATGTATGAAAAAATTGATTTCCATTGCCATGTGTTTCGTGTTATTGTTTTCATTTTGTACATTTGCCGTAGCGATAGGCAGGCCCAACTTGCAACTCATATGTCATTGTGAATCCTTATCTGACGGTACTTATTCATGTTTCAATCTTACAGTTAAGTATTGTAATGATCTCGAAAACTTTGAGTTATTGGTGCAGTACAATCCCGATGTGTTGCAATATTCCGAGAACTATCCGATTACATCGATTGCTGTTGTCAGAAATGCAACCAAATGTACTGTCATAGAGCCCGGCAAATTGAGTATCATTGGCACGAATAACGGATACGGAACGCTGAAAAAAGAGTTCAATCCATTCTGTTTTAAGGTTATCGGAGCTGGTAAAACGGATATTTCCGTTGAATTGGTTTCTTTTAAAACCGCAGAAGGTGAGGTTAAAAATGTCTCATTCAATGCTGATATTGAGAATTTTTCAGTAAATGATTATTATGTAAAATATGACCTTACCGGTGATGGCATTGTTACCTCTGACGATGCAAGAATTGCACTTCGAATTGCTGTTGGACTTGATGAGGCAACAACTGAGCAATGCCGTGCAGTTGGTGTTGCTGCAACTGATGATTTTGTCGCTGAGATTGCTCGTTCTGTATTACGGAAAGCTGTAGGTTTATAAATTGAATGAAAATACTATAACTACAAAGCGAACCGCATTGGTAGTCCGATGCGGTTCGCTCTTTGCGTGTCTTTATTTCAGGATCAGTGTACAGTTGTTGTCGGATATGCCGTAGTTTCCTGCGGTATGTTTCAGAATCTCATACAGGTCAACCGGTTCGCCCCAGTTATTTTTTATGTTGATTTTTCTCAGAATCGGTTTCAGACGATTGAAAAGACCAATGATTGCATCGCCTTTCGGTGTGCCCTCGACAAACGGTTGATCGCCTTCAAAAATGCTTCTGACCAATTCAATTGCAATTTCGGAAAATGGATAATTCTTTATGGACGGATCAATTTTGATACAAAGTAGTTTTGCAACTTTTCCCACTGTCCATCCGTTGACGGCTTTTCCGAGAATGGTTACTATTCTTTTAACGGCAGGATTGTTACCCATTCGCAATTTGCCCATAATACGTTCCGGATTGTTCACCATGCCGGTGATCAATGTGCGAATCATTCTCTCAAATTGATCTTGTAGATACTGTTTGGCGGTTTTTCCGTTCTTGTCCCATTCAAATTCAGGAACGGGAATACTCTCAATTTCAACATCTCGCTCGTTTTTGATCGTAACCAGTCGCATAAAAGCCGGACAACCAATTACGGAACCTGTACATACATCATAAATTTTATTCCCTGCTTCAGTCGTATGCATATTTACACTTTGGTTGTGCATATGACCGGTAAAAATAAGATGAACATCATTGTCTGCAAGAATCTGTGCAAGAGCTTTTCCGTTTTTTTGCATGGCATCGCCTATCAAACCCAATAACGGTTGACCGGCAAGCAGGGGATAGTGTTCCATCGCAATCATCATCTGTTTGTCCTGTTTTGCTATTACGGCTTGCTCTTTGACCCATTGTAAGAACTTCTCATCATAGGCAATCCCTTTTGCATCTTTTGTATCATTGCACAGCACAAGCAAACGAAGGCCATCAGCAATCTGAGCAACATAAGATAAATGTTCTTTATTGAATGCTATAGATGAAGCATAACCATAGTCTTTGTAAAAGTCGTAAAGTTCTTCAAACTTTGTGCCTTCCGGTTCTTTTCTGCCGTTATCATCAAAAGCAAAAGGATGTTCATTGAAATCATGTCCTGCTGTGACAACATAAATTTGTTTACCGCTGTTTTTCAGTTTTTTCAGTAGTTCGATAAAACTTTTATGGCTTTCTTTCTCTCCGTTAAAAGATAAATCACCGGCAATAAGGACAATATCTGCTCGTTTGTCATTTGCAAGATAATCGAAAACCGCATGATTAATCGCAGATGTTTCAGCAAAACATTTTTGTTCAAAGTCCATGAATTGTTCATATGCTTCACCGTAACAACCAAGACTTGGTTCAAAGTAATGTGTGTCGGTAATGACAAAAAACTTCAGTTCATTCATTGTGAGCCTCCATTCATTCAATATCAGTATTTTAACATTCTGAAAAAAATATGTCAATATGAACAGCAAAAATTAAAATTCATCTTGTAATTATGTATAAATTGTGTTATTTTTTAAGTAATACATATAAGGAGTATTTTAATTATGAAATACGAAAGCAATTGGGCATCTCTTGATACAAGACCGGTTCCGCAATGGTTTCAGGATGCAAAGTTCGGAATTTTTATCCATTGGGGATTGTATTCGGTTCCGGGTTTTGCGAAGAAAGGTGACTATGCCGAATGGTACGGTTGGAATATGAATGATAAAGAGTCTGCAACATGGAAATTCCATGAGAAGAATTATGGTGATAAAGTTCAGTATGCAGACTTTGTAAAGGATTTTAAAGCTGAATTGTTTGATGCGGAAGAGTGGGTTTCTCTTTTTCAGAGAGCCGGTGCAAAATATATAAATCTTGTTTCCAAACATCATGACGGTTATTGTATGTATCCTTCTGAATATGCATGGAACTGGAATTCTTACGATCTCTTACCGCATCGCGATTTTTGTGCAGAACTCAAAGCAGCCTGCGATAAAACCGATGTACGTTTCGGTGTGTATCATTCCGTATATGAATGGTTCCATCCGTTGTATTTGAAAGATCCTGAAGAATATGCTTTGAAACATCTTCACCCGATGTTAAAAGAACTTGTTGAAAAATATCAGCCAGCTACTTTCTTTACCGATGGAGAGTGGGCACATACATCCGATGTATGGCATTCTGAAGAATTTTTGCAGTGGCTTTACAATGAATCAAGTGTTAAAGACTATATAGTTCCGAATGATCGTTGGGGTAAAGAAACGAGAGGTGTACACGGCGGTAATTTTACAACTGAATACGGTTTCGTTGGAGATATCAATAATTCCATGAAAACAGAGGACATTTCCTCACTTCGTTATTTTGAAGAATGCAGAGGCATCGGCAAGTCTTTTGGTGTCAATCGCATTGAAACTACGGATGATTATATGACAGCAGCGGAATTGATTGAATTGCTCGTTGATCTTGTCTCCGCGGGCGGTAACTTCTTGTTGAATGTCGGTCCCAATGCTGACGGTACGATTCCTGTTATCATGCAGGAACGTTTGGAACAAATCGGTGAATGGCTGTCTGTCAATGGTGAAGGTATCTATGCCTCTCGTCCTCTGAAAAAAAGCAAGCTTGAAAAAGTCTGGTATACGCAAAAGGATGGGAAAGTCTATGTTTTCTTTACCGGTTTTCCGTTTGGTGAAAAGGTTGCGGATCTTGACTTTGATCCTGCATATAAAGCACACTTGCTTGGTTGTGATGCTGATGTATGTGTTGAGGCTGATACTGATGGTATGAAGTTTATTGTCCCTGCAATAAATCCGGATACAATGAAATCGAAATACATATATACGATTGTCCTTGAAAAATAAAGGAGGTCATTATGGCTTTTATAAGAAATCGAGATGAAGAACGCACCGGTTATCAGAATGGTTTACCGCTTGAACCGCATGTGGATTTTCAGAATGATTTTGTTATGTGTTACCGTCTGAATGAATCAACTGCTGATCGGGTACGTCAATATCATGATAATGGATATGTTGTGCATTTGATGACCGGTATTTCATGGGGATCTTATGTTGATTATCTGACCGGAGAGTATGACGGCAGAGAACATATGGATGAATGGCAGAAAGATCGTTTCGGAAATGAAATTGTTCACGGACATATGACACCATATATGGTTCCTACCATTGCATTTGCTGATTACCTGAGTGAAAAACTCAAAATCGCTGTTGATGCAGGAGTGGAGGCAATTCATGTCGAAGAGCCTGAGTTCTGGGACAGAGGCGGATATTCCGAAGCATTTAAGCGTGAGTATGAATTGTATTATCATGAACCCTGGCAACCGCAGCACAGCAGTGTGGATGCACATTATCGCAGTGCACAGTTGAAAGCTTATCTTTACAGGCGTACCATTGATCGTGTCAGTTCTTCCATTAAAGAATATGCAAAAGTTAAATATAATAAAGATATCCGATTCTATGTTCCGACACACAGTCTTCTGAACTATACCCAATGGAAAATTATGAGTCCCGAGGGGATGTTGGCAGATATACCAGGTGTTGACGGATTTATAGCACAGGTCTGGACAGGGACGGCGAGAGAAAAGAATATTTATAAGGGTGTGCTAAAAGAAAGAACCTTTGAAACAGCGTACCTTGAGTATGGAGTTATGCAGGAATTGGTCAGAGGTACAGGCAAGAGAATGTGGTTTTTGCATGACCCGATAGAAGATAATCCGATTTTCGATTGGAATGATTATCAGTACAATTACTATAAGACCGTAACTGCATCTTTGCTTCATCCTCACATCAATCATTTTGAAATATGTCCGTGGCCTGATCGTATTATGCATGGTACATACCCGAGAGAAGATCCTGCAGGAACTACCATTCCATCTGAATATAAAACAAGACTCAACGGCATGTTCCAGACGCTCGGTGATATTGAATGTGCTGATAATACTGACGATTTACGTGTCGGTATTCTTATGAGTGATACGGCTTTGTATCAGCGCACTTTTACGGATGATTTATACGGTTGTGCTCCCGAAGAAGAAGTCGGCACGGTTTTACGCACCAATGAAGTGCTTACAAACACTATCATTCAAAAAATTGCAGACAGAATGGCAAGTCGTGAAGAAGAATTACAACTTGCTGAATCCAATGCATTTCCACTATTTTACGGTCTTGCTTTGCCGCTTTTGAGTAACGGTTTGCCCGTTCGACCTGTTCTGTTGGATAATGTGCGTCGCTATCCGGATACATTGGACGAATATAACATGCTTATCTGCAGTTATGAGTTTATGAAACCCTTGTCACCGGATGTTAACAATGCTTTGGCTGCATGGGTGCTCAACGGTGGTGTCCTGTTGTATGTTGGTGATCACAGTGATCCGTTTCATTCTATCCGATCCTGGTGGACAGGGAAGTATGATCACCCGGCACAGCATTTGTTTGAGCTGCTCTCACTCGGTAAATCACCTTGTGACGGGACTTACGCATGCGGAAAAGGCAATGTACTTGTCCGTAATCTGAATCCTATGAAGCTTTGCATTCAAAACGAACTTGCTTTTGATTATAAAAATGATGTCAAAGCGGCGGCTAAGTTGCTTCATGCTGAATGGAAAGAGGATAATAAGTTAATTGTCCGCCGCGGCAATCATATTGTTGCAGCATCATTGCTTGAAAGTGATTCTGCAGACAATGTTGTATTAGAGGGTTTGTTTGCGGATATGTATACACCTGATTTTGCTGTTTGCGAAAAAATCTGCATTCAGCCGGATGACAGTCGATTGTTGTTTGATTTCAATACAATTGAATCAGAAGAACTTCGAATTATCGGTACCTGCGTTCGTGTTCTTTCTATGGAGGAGAATGCGGATGACATCAGTTTGACGGTTCGAGGAGCAGAAGGATTTAAATCTTATATCCGTTTGCGTGTTCCGGATTGCTATGCAAATGCAACGGCATGCATTGATGATGAATATATGGATTGTGTATATGATCAAAAATCCCGCACATTGCTGTTATCATTTGACAGCCATGCAGGAGAAAGATATATTAAAATAATAAAATGAAGGGTGAATAAGTATGAGTAAGAAAATCAAAGTAGCTGTTATTGGTTGCGGTTCCATTGCTAACAGTGCCCATATCCCTGCGTATTTAAGTGATGAAAATGCAGAAATCAAGTATTTTTGCGATATCATTCCTGAAAAAGCAGATGCGTGTGTAGAAAACTATGAGTGCGGAAAAGCTGTATATGATTATCACGAGATTCTCGATGATCCCGAACTTGATGCTGTATCCGTTTGCACACATAATGATATGCACTCTGTCATTTCAATTGATTTTATGCGTCACGGAAAGCATGTTTTGTGTGAAAAGCCTGCTGCGCGTATTCTTTGTGAAGCACAGGAAATGGAGAAGGTTTCCTATGAAACCGGCAAAATTCTTGCCATTGGTGTGTGTAATCGTTACAATGATGCTGTAAACAAAATCAAAGAGCACATTGAAAACGGAGATCTCGGTGAGGTTTATCATGTTTTTGCTTCGTTCCGTGCACACCGTTCCATTCCGGGGCTCGGCGGTGATTTTACTACAAAAGCTTCTTCAGGCGGTGGTGCTCTTATTGACTGGGGCGTGCACTATCTTGATCTGATACTGTATTGCTGCGGTGATCCCAAACCCCTGACAGCAAGCGGTGTGGCATTCTGCAAACTTGGTAAAAACATTAAAGATTATGTCTTTGAATCCATGTGGGCAAAAGATACCTACAATCCGGATGGTACATATGATGTGGATGACTCTGTTACCGGTTTGATCCGTACGGAAGGTCCGGTTGTCAGCTTTGAGGGTGCATGGGCACAGAATGTCGGTGAACATGAAACCTATATCGATTTCCTTGGTGACAAAGCCGGTATTCGTTTGCAGTATTGCGGAGGTTATAAAATTTACTATGTTGAAGACGGAAAACTTTGCAGTGCTGAACCTGTCAGTGACCGCAACCCCATGCATGCAGATGAAGTTCATGATTTTGTGAAATCCGTTATTGAAAACAAAAGAACACGCAATGATATTTCAAAGGCAATCTTGACTTCCTACATTATGCAGGGAATTTATGACAGTTCTGAAAACGGCAGAGAAGTTGTTTTTTGATTTGAGATTTTAATCTGAATGCCACCTTATTCTGATAAGTCAGTCCCAAATGTTGTTGACTTATTACTTATAAGGTGGTATAATTTTTACAGTACTATATAAAATATTGACCGGGAAGGAAACCGCATATTGGATAAAGAGAAGGCTTTATTACGTGCTTTGAAAGGCTTAAGTTGGCTGACGCAACTTGGCTTTTCTCTTGTTTGTCCGCCTTTACTGTGTGTGTTTGCTGCCATAAAACTGCAAGCTCGCTTTCAACTTGGTGCTTGGATTTTGATAACTGCTGTCATTGTTGGAGTTTTGAGTTCAGTCTGTACTTTTATTTCTTTTGCAAAACAGATGTTGGCACAAGCAAAAGAAAATGATGAGGAAAAGGAGGTCGATGACAATGAAACTTGATGCTGTTGTGAAAAAAGAAACAATACGAATTGCGCTTGGCTCTCTTTGTGTCGGTGTTGTCTTTGTTTTGATTTTTTTTATACTCAGTCTTCTTGTTGAACGTGTTGTTTTTGATTATACCGTCCTACTCGGCACTTTGTTTGGTGTTGTGTCCTCTGTTTTGAATTTTTTCCTTATGGCATTGAGTGTGCAAAAATCGCTGAAGGCCGGTGATGATGCTAAAAAGAAAATGCAATTGTCCTATACAGGTCGGATGTTGTTGTTGGTTTTTTTGTTAGGGTTAGGTGTATATTTACCTTATTTCCATTGGCTTGGTGTGCTTGCCGGTGCATTTTTTCCTCGTGTTGTTATTTTTGTTCGTGGTATATGGCTTCGCAAACATCCCGAGTCAGAGGTTGCCATACAGGCTGACGGAGGTGAATCGGAAGAATGAATGTTTCACTCAATGGTGCAAAAATATATTATACCATTGATATTTTGGGTGGTATAAACATAACGGAAAGCATGATCGTTTCATGGATCGTTATGATTGTTATTGCAGTATTGTGTAAGTTGTTGACTCACAATCTGAAAATTCGTCCTGTCTCCAAAAGACAATTGGCTGCTGAATTTTTGGTTGAAAAAGCCACGAATCTTGTGGTCAGCAACATGGGGGAGTCTTTCAGAAATTTCACTCCGTTTATTACTGCTTTGATGGCTTTATCCTGTTTGTGCAGTCTATCGAGTTTACTTGGATTCTATCCGCCGACAGCGGATCTGAATATTATTGCAGGTTGGTCGATTGTTGTTTTCTTGGTCATAACGTATTATAAAATGCGCGCAGGTATTGGAAATTATCTGATAGGTTTTACAAAACCTATTTTCATTCTTACGCCGTTTAATATTATCAGCGAAATAGCTACCCCGATTTCAATGACATTTCGACATTTCGGCAATATCGTTTCAGGCATGGTTATAGATACACTTATTTATGCAGCCATGGCTACTTTTTCAAATGCATTGTTCAGGTGGTTGCCCGGATTTATTGCTGAGTTTCCGTTTTTCCAGATCGGCATTCCTGTTGTATTTTCGCTGTATTTTGATATCTTCAGTGCCTTGCTGCAAGCATATATTTTTGCCATGTTGACAATGCTTTATATCAGTAATGCCGCTGAAGACAATCCGCCAAAACAAAAAAAGAAAAAAGTTAAATAAAGATATAAAAACGTAATCGGAGGTAATAGTATGGAAGGTTTAAATGAAGCCATCGTGTTGGCAGCATGTGCACTTGGTGCAGGTATTTCTATGATTGCAGGTATCGGCCCCGGTATCGGTGAAGGGTATGCTGTCGGTAAAGCTTGCGAATCCATCGGTCGTCAACCGGAGAGCAGAAGTGCTGTTACCAGTACAATGCTCATGGGTTGTGCCGTTGCTGAAACGACCGGTATTTACGGTCTTGTTATTGCAATTCTTCTGCTGTTTGTTGCTCCCAATATATTGCTTGGTCATCTTCCGGTTTGATTTTTTTCATATTCAAAATCAGTAACGAAGAAAGGAGGCCGCAAGTATGCCGGAATACTTAGAGTTAATATCTATACAATGGCCGGAAATCATTGTAACCGTCTGCAATCTTTTGATATTGACTTTTTTAGTAAAAAAGTTCCTGTTTAAGCCGGTTCAAAAAATATTGTCTCAGCGTCAAGAACAGTTGGATGCATTGTATTCTGATGCTGAAAATGCAAAAGCAGCGGCCGAGAAAGATAAAACGGAATATGCGGAAAAGCTTGCCGGTGCTCAAGCTGAAACGGAAGAAGTATTACGTGTTGCCCATGCAAGGGCTACAGCAGCAGGTGATCTCCTTGTTCGAGAAGCAATGGATAAGGCAACTGCCCTGAAGCGTAAGGCAGAAAATGAAATTGCTCGGGATCGCAAAAAGGCCGTTAATGAAATAAAGGACGAAATTTCTGAAATCTCAGTAGACATTGCAGAACAAGTACTTGCTCGTGAAATCAATGCTGCAGATCAGGAACGTCTTGTTAACAGTTTTATTGAAACGATAGGAGAATAAGCTGTGACCGATGTGAAAAAAGAATACGGCGGTGCATTGTATCTTCTGAGTGAAGATGAGAATCTGAGTGATCAATTTCTTGATCAGTTGGGTTTATTAAAATCTTTGTTTTCAGAAAATGCAGCTTACGGCAGATTGTTGGAATCGCCAACACTTGCAATACCCGAAAAGATTTCAATTCTTGATGAAGCATTTGCGGGCAATGTTCATGCTTATGTTCTTAATTTTTTGAAAATTCTGACTGAGAATGGATATATTGCTTCATTTGCTGATTGTTGTGATGAATTTGAGCAGCGATTTAATGCTGATCGGAATATATGTGTTGCCAAAATCACTTCTGCAGCTCCACTTTCAGAAGAACAGAAAGAAAAATTGCGAGATAAATTGGAAAAGTCTGTCGGAAAAAAAGTTAAAATGCATTGTACTGTTGATCCGTCCTTGATTGGCGGTGTCAGAGCTGAACTGGATGGTAAATTGATAGACGGTACAGTCAAAAATAAAATTGATTTGATCAGAGATAATCTTAAAAAGACGGTTATCTGAGATAGCGAAGGGAGAAAAAAATGGCACTTCGCCCCGAAGAAATCAGTAGTATTATAAAAAAACAAATAAAATATTATGCTCAAAAGATCGAGCAAGCTGAAACCGGTACCGTTATACTTGTAGGTGACGGTATTGCCAAGGTACATGGCCTTGATAATTGCATGGCTAATGAGTTGCTTGTGTTTGAGGATGGAAGTTATGGCATGGCTTTGAATCTTGAAGAAAAAGTTGTTGCTGTGGTTTTGCTCAGTAAGCAAAATTCCATTCGTGAAGGCTCTCTTGTTAAGCGTACAGGAAACGTTGTCAGCGTTCCGGTCGGTAACGGAATGCTCGGACGCGTTGTGGATGCACTTGGTCAACCGATTGACGGTAAAGGACCGATTGACTGTGATACTATGCGAGCTGTGGATACGGTGGCTCCCGGTATCATTACAAGAAAAAGTGTCAGCGTTCCGCTGCAAACGGGTATCAAGGCAATTGACAGTATGATCCCTATCGGCCGCGGACAACGTGAGTTGATCATCGGTGACCGCCAGACAGGTAAAACCACGATTGCTGTCGATACAATATTGAATCAAAAAGGCAAAAATGTTCTTTGTATTTATGTTGCCATCGGTCAGAAAAATTCTACCGTTGCACAGGTTGCGGAAACGCTCGAAAAAAACGGTGCGATGGATTATTCCGTCATTGTAGCAGCAACCGCTTCCGAGCCTGCACCTCTTCAGTATGTTGCTCCTTATTCCGGTTGTTCTATAGGTGAATATTTTATGGAACAAGGAAAAGATGTGCTTATTGTCTATGATGATCTTTCCAAGCATGCTGTTGCTTACCGTGCATTGTCTTTGCTGATTCGCAGACCGCCCGGACGTGAAGCATATCCAGGTGATGTATTTTATCTTCATAGTCGTTTGTTAGAACGTGCTGCTCGTCTTGCACCGGAATATGGTGGAGGTAGTCTGACAGCGTTGCCGATAATTGAAACGCAAGCAGGCGACGTATCTGCCTATATTCCGACCAATGTTATTTCAATTACCGATGGTCAGATCTTTCTTGAGAGCGAACTGTTCCATGCCGGCATTATGCCTGCTGTCAATCCGGGCATTTCCGTCAGTCGTGTTGGCGGTAGTGCACAGATAAAAGCAATGAAAAAGGTTTCTGGAAATCTGAAGCTTTTGTATTCGCAATTCCGTGAATTGCAGAGCTTTGCACAGTTCGGTTCCGACCTTGATGAAGATACCAAACAACGTCTTGCATTGGGCGAACGAATTGTTGAAATTCTGAAACAAGATAAGAATACTCCGGTTGATGTTGCTTTGCAGGTTTGTATTATTTATGCTGCCGTCAACGGGTATTTGAATGATATACCTGTTGAAAAAGTTCGCGATTTTGAAATACTCTTTTATGATACGCTTACTAAAAAGAATTTCGATTTGCTTGAAGAGATCAGAAGCACCGGTGAACTGAGCACATCAAGTGAAGATGTGCTCAAAGATGCACTTGATTCATTCAAAAATATTATTTAGTGCGTTTGGATGAAAATTATACAGAAAGGCACAATGTTATGGGGGCATCGACCAAAGATGTTAAAATCAGAATAAAGAGTGTCGAGTCCACGCAACAGATTACCCGTGCAATGGGACTTGTTGCATCTTCTAAGTTGCGCCGAGCCAAAGAACGCATGGATTGTAGTCAACATTACTTTGTTGCAATGCGTGATACACTTGGTGATATTGCCGCAAAAATGAATAATGCGAAGTCATTGTATATATCCGGCAGAGAAGTAAAAAAGGTCTGTTATGTTGTAATTGCCGGTGACAGAGGCCTTGCAGGTGGCTACAATAATAATGTGCTTCGCTTGTTTGCAGAGCACAGTGTGGGTAAAAACATATGCGTGATCCCTCTTGGTAAACGAGTGGACGAATATTGTAAATCCCATTCTGTTGAAGTCTTGACGGATGCATATGCTGTCGTAGAAGCTGTTGATCGTCACGAATGTGCAGCTCTTTCTCGTATGACAGTACAGATGTATGCGGATGGTGTATTTGATGAGTTGTATCTCATATATACACAGTTCAATTCTATGCTTAGCCAATCTCCGAAGATTATGCGATTGCTTCCTTTGCAAGTTCCTGAAGACGTGAAGCATGATAATCATTTTGTGTTGTATGAGCCAGGAATTCAAGCTGTATTTGAAGCGGTTGTTCCGGAGTATTTGACCGGTATTTTTTATGGTGCTGTTGCCGAAAGCTATTGCTGCGAATTGACATCACGGCGAAATGCAATGGATGCAGCCGGAAAGAATGCTGAAGAAATGCTCGAAAAATTAAATCTTGACTATAACCGTGCCCGTCAAAGTGCTATCACGCAGGAAATTACGGAAATTATAGCCGGGGCTGCCGAATGAACGGGGTGAAATGTATGAACGAACTGAAAAAAGGTGTCATAACGCAGGTTATCGGACCTGTTGTTGATGTAAAATTTACTGGTGATAAACTTCCTGATATTCTTAATGCGTTGACAACTGATAACAATGGGAAAAAACTGACCATGGAGGTTGCACAGCATATTGGGGATAACGTTGTGCGTTGTATTGCTATGAGCAGTACAGACGGACTTGTTCGTGGTGCTGAAGTTGCAGATACCGGTATGGGGATTACCGTGCCCGTTGGTCGTGAAACGCTCGGTAGAATTTTTAATGTGCTCGGTGAGCCTGTTGATGAGTTGTCTGCACCTGCAACCGATGAGCGATGGCCGATTCACAGACCTGCACCTGAATTTGAAGATCAATGCTCTACAACCGAGATTCTTGAAACAGGTATCAAGGTTGTTGATCTTATCTGCCCTTATGCCAAAGGCGGTAAAATCGGACTCTTCGGCGGTGCCGGTGTCGGCAAAACCGTTCTGATTATGGAATTGATTAATAATATTGCCAAGGAACACGGTGGATTGTCCGTGTTTTCAGGTGTCGGAGAACGCACACGTGAAGGCAATGATCTTTATAATGAAATGAAGGAATCCGGTGTTATCAATAAAACCGCTTTGGTTTACGGACAGATGAATGAACCGCCCGGAGCAAGAATGCGAGTCGGCCTTTCCGGGTTAACGATGGCAGAATATTTCCGTGACAAAGAAAACCAGGATGTATTGCTTTTTATAGATAATATTTTTCGTTTTACGCAAGCAGGTTCAGAAGTTTCGGCATTGCTTGGAAGAATGCCTTCGGCTGTTGGTTATCAACCGACCCTTGCTACTGAAATGGGTGCATTGCAAGAACGGATTGCATCTACTTCAAAAGGATCAATCACATCTGTGCAGGCAGTCTATGTGCCTGCTGATGACTTGACGGACCCGGCTCCGGCAACAACGTTTGCACATTTGGATGCTACCACGGTTTTGAGCAGAAGCATCGCATCCCAGGGAATTTATCCCGCTGTTGATCCGTTAGAATCAACAAGTCGAATTTTATCTCTTGACATTGTGGGCGAAGAGCATTATAATATTGCAAGAGAGGTGCAGAGAATACTGCAACGTTACAAAGAATTGCAGGATATTATTGCAATCATGGGCATCGATGAACTCAGTGAAGATGATAAGCTCGTTGTTTCACGTGCCCGTAAAGTGCAACGTTTCCTCTCACAACCTTTTACGGTTGCTTCCAATTATACGGGTTATGAAGGAAAGTATGTGCCTGTTCGTGAAACCATTCGCGGTTTTCGTGAGATTATAGAGGGTAAGTGTGATGACATTCCGGAATCTGCTTTTCTCTTTGTCGGCGGTATCGATGAGGTTTATGCGAAAGTGCAGAAAATGAATGCTGAATAATTCGTTTTTCAGAATGATATGAATGGAGGTGCCGATATGAAGGAATTTCAATTGCAGATCATTACTCCTGCCGGAGTTCTTTTTGACGGCACCGCTGAACAGCTTTCTGTTCGCTCTATTGATGGTGAGGTTGCGATTATGGCGGGGCACATACCGTATGTGACTGCACTTTCAAAAGGTGACTGTCGCGTTTATGTGGCAGGTAAAATTTGCAAAGCATCCTGTGGCGGAGGACTGCTTGAGGTGCAAAATGATCTCGTACGTCTTCTTTCTCCGGATTTTCAGTTTGCTGAATAAAAGTATGCAGAATTGAAATATATTTATAGTACACACCTGCCGGTGTGGCGGAATTGGCAGACGCAAGGGACTTAAAATCCCTCGGTGGCAACACTGTACCGGTTCGAGCCCGGTCACCGGCACCACGTTAAGTGGACGCACAAAAAATGTGTGTCCACTTGATTCTTTTGCCTTTTTGGGCATTAATTGTGCTGTTTAGTGGCTGAAATCTTAAAAATCCATGCAATCGAAGCTTAATTTTCGGTTGCATTTTTTGTTTTATTGGATTTAAATGGACAGCCACAAACACAGTTTAATCAATATGATTTTTATTTCGGTTAACTACTTGTCATTTCGGTTGACGACTTGCTGTTTCGGTTAACCACTCGTCATTTCGGTTGACGACCTATTATTTCGGTTAACTACCTAGCATTCCGGTTATCTACCCTCTGAAAATCTTAGTGTTTACAAGGGTTCTAACGATTTATAAAGGCGCTTTTAACAGGGTTGATTTATACGGTGTGATTATGATATAATTCAAAAAAGACTTTGTTTTTTCAGGTGATTGTTTATGAGTAAAAAACCGAATGTTTTATTTATAGTGACTGATGACCAGCGTTTTGATACTATACACGCTCTCGGTAATGATGAAATCATAACTCCTAATCTTGACAAATTAGTGTCTGGAGGTACTTCCTTTGTCCGTGCACACATTTCAGGTGGCACATGTGGAGCTGTTTGTATGCCGAGCCGTGCAATGATTCTATCTGGAAGAAATCCCTTTCACCTTGAAGAGCTTGGCGGCAATATTCCACCTGAGCATAAAACTCTTGCTGAAACCTTCAAAAATAACGGTTATGAAACAATCGGTCTCGGAAAGTGGCATAACGGCTGTCCTGCTTATGCCCGAAGCTTTACCCAAGGCGCAAAAATCTTTTTTGGCGGTATGTGGGATCATTGGAACGTGCCAACCTGTCGTTATGATCCCACGGGCGAATATGACAATGTTATAAACTTTGTGGTTGATTTTTATAAGGATAATCATCCTCAAGCTCAGCATTGTGACGAGTTTGATCCGGGTAAGCATTCAAGTACTTTGCTTACAGATTCTGCAATTGAGCTTCTTAAAAAAAACGCAGGTAAAGATAAGCCTTTTTTTATGTATCTTGCTTACCTTGCACCTCATGATCCCAGAACAATGCCTGATAGTTTTCGTAAAATGTATGATGAGGATAAAATTACTCTCCCGCCTAATTTTCAGGAAATTATTGATACAAATTATCCTCTTATGGTGCATCGCGATGAGTCTCTTGCTTCATACCCGAGAGATGAAAAAGAAATAAAGCGTCATATTGCTGAATATTTTGCAATGATAACTCATCTTGATTATGAAATAGGCAGACTTCTCGATGAACTTCATAAATTAGGTGAAGATGATAACACAATTATCGTATTTACCGGTGATAATGGTCTTGCCGTCGGTCAGCATGGCTGGTTGGGCAAAGAGGATATATACGAGCATGGCGTCCGTATTCCGCTTATTATGGCAGGACCCGGAATCGCAAAAAACAAACGCAACGATGCTTATGTTTATCTTTATGATATTTTCCCGACTTTATGTGAAAAAGTTGGAATAGAAACTCCTTCTTCTGTTGACGGAAAAAGCTTTGCCTCACTTCTTGACGGTGAACACGGAGAAAGCTTCCGTGAGGAGCTTTATCTTATATTTGATCAATTTGTCCGAGGTGTTAAGGATGACCGTTATAAGCTTATTGAATACCGTAATGGTGATAAAACTGAGGATAAATGGACTTTTCTTTATGATATAAAAAATGATCCTTGGGAGACAAAAAATCTTGCTCAGGAGGAAGCCTATGCGGACAAGGTCTCTGAAATGAGGAAAAAAATTATTCATCATCGCAATGAATGGGAAGAACAGGCTCACCCGTGGGGCGTTGATTTCTGGAAAAGATTTTAGAAAAATTGTGTACCGCATTCATTTCTGCGCAATAAATTTATACGCAATAATTTCATTATCTTGTAAAAACTGAGCGGAACAAAACTAAAGTCTACATATGATAAGTGTAATTCCGTTATGAAATTAGAGAGTTGCAAAATTTTTAAAAAATGTATCACCTAAATGAGGGGGCAAAATTACAAAAATTGTATTAAAATATGCGTGGAACTACAAATAAGCACCATTGTGTTGTTAAGATACAACGGTACTCATTTATTTTATTAAAATACTTTTATGAATACTGTGCCATATACAGCAACCTTTACTTTGTTTGAATTGTTGAATATGATCTATGCTTCGGAGCCTTTGATAATATAGTGCACATGCTGATTCAATATTGTAATAAATTGAAATGTAACACAAGGTGATTAGATGTGAATAAAGATGAACTCAAAAACTATTTATATGTATGTCCTCGGTGTTTTAATGTGGTTGAAAAATGTACTTGTTTTGCTTATCCGCATAACTTGATACAGATAGATAAAAACATCTTACCAATAATAAAGCTTCTTAATCAGAAAATGTATATTACCGATATGTGTTGTGAAGGACATGTCGGTGGATGTGAAAGAATGCACATAATTTTTAAAAAAGAATATAAATTTAAAGGCTTACCTGAAAATTTTACACGTTACAAAGAGGTAATATGTGCAGATATTACAGGAAGTACAGAACGTGCTAAAAAGATTAATAAAACGAAGCTATTGAAGAATTTATATAAATGGGCAGAATCGCTTGAATACAGAAAATAGAAGTAAGATGATGGTTTTATTTTGTTGAAATTTATTATTGATGTTTGTGTTGCAACATAATAGATCTATGCGTTGCAAATGTGGTGAAGTAGTGAATGATATTAATGAATTGTTAACAATTATTTAGCAATTTATAAACATAAAGCAATTAATATATGCATACAGAATAATATAATAATTGGGTAATACAGAATGAATACGATTTTGACAGTATCGGAATTGCTGCAATTTGCAGTAAAAAATTATCGTGAGAAAGATTTTTGCAGATACATAAGAGATGAATCTGTGCATATTAAAACATATAATGATTTTGATAATGATTGCAATGCTGTTTGCAGATATATACAAAGTGTTGAAAACAGAAAAATGCACATTGCTTTTATTGGTAAGACGGATTATGAATACATCGCTTGTCTTACCGGTATGATTATCAGCGGTAATGTTGTTGTTCCGTTTGCACCGGATATTTCGGTACAGGAGGCTGTTCAGCTGTTTGATGATGCTGATATTGAAATGCTTTTCTGCGAAGAAGAATTTTTGGAGAAGGCAGAAGTTATTCAAAACGCTTACAAAGGTTTAAAGAAGATCATTTCTTTAGGCGATAATGCTTGGTTTGCGGATATTTTCAAAAACTACGGCAATGAAAAATACACCTTCCTTCCGAATGTTGAGATTTCCCCTGATGATTGTGCGTTGATTATTTATACTTCAGGAACGACAGGCGACAGGAAAGGTGTTATGCTTTCACATAAGAATCTTGCTGCCAACTCGACGTATGATACCTATGCTATGGATGATGACGATGTCAGTTTCTCCATTCTGCCCATGCATCATGTTTTTTGTTATGCGTGTGATGTTCTTAAGACTATGTATGACGGCGGCACTTTGTGTCTGAATGGTAAACTTGCGGATCTTTATACCAATATCCTCATTTTTGAACCGACTATCATGCGTATTGTTCCTGCAATTTGTAAGTCAATGCTGACTAAAATCAGACTGGCTGAGCGTCGCAATCCGTCATTAACAAAAAGGGAAGCTGCAGAAACGGTTGTAGGTAAAAATTTCAGAAGGATGATTGCCGGTAGTGCATTCCTGAGTGCTGCCATTATAGATTCGTTTGAGGAGTATGGTATTATTGCTCGTCAGGGATATGGAATGACAGAGTGCAGTCCGCGCATATCTACATCAGATTTTACTGATAAATGCAAATATTCAAACGGTAAATTACTCGCTGTTGATGAAGTGCGTGTGCAAGACGGCGAAATTCAGGTAAAAGGTCCTTCCGTAATGCTCGGTTATTATAAAAAACCGGAAGCAACCGAGGCTGCTTTTACATCTGACGGTTTTTTGCATACCGGTGACCTCGGTTATCTTGAAGATGACCATATTTATCTTGTCGGCAGAAAAAAGAATCTGATCATCTTATCAAACGGTGAAAATATTTCGCCTGAAGAAATTGAGAATAAATTTGCCGATTTTGATATTATAAAAGAAATGATTGTTATTGCACAGGATGATGAAATCGTAGCACAGATATTTCCCGATGAAACAGTAAAACTTGCTATGCAAGTTGAAGATATAGAAGTTGAAATTGAAAGAATCATTGACCGGGTCAATATATCTTTGCCGTCTGATCGTCAGATTCGCAGATTTGTATTGCGAGAAAAACCTTTTGAGAGAACATCGACAGGAAAACTGAAAAGACAAGAGTTTTATTATTGAATCAGTCTGTAATTGAATGTAGCTGATTCTGTAATGAAAATACAATTGAATGTTGTAAATGTTTTATACACAACCGTTTAACCTGAGCGGTTGTGTTTTTTCTATATGATTTCAAAAGTGTCTTTCTTTGGTAAATTTGTAATATTATTCATTGACACACCCTGTTATATTTGTTATTATATTTTCAAGGAGAGGATAAGAAATATGAACAAAGAAAACTTATATAATGATATTCAATGCTATATTGTAGATATGGACGGCACTTTCTATCTTGGTGACCAGTTGTTGGATGGTGCTCTTGATTTTGCTGAAGCTGTAAAAGAAAAGGGTAAGCGTTTTTTCTTTTTTACAAACAATTCCTCACATGAAGCCGGCAAGATTGCGGAAAAGCTTAATCGTCTCGGTTATGCCGCAACGGAGGATGATATTATCATTTCTTCCCATGTTTGCATTGATTTTCTCAAACGCAACCGTCCCGGCAAGACCGTTTATCTGCTCGCTAATGAAAATATGACCGCTGATTTTGTCAAAGCCGGTATTCCGATGGTTGAAGAGAATCCGGATATCGTTGTGCTCGGCTTCGATACAACGCTGACTTATGAAAAGATTCGCAAGGCCGCTTTGTTTATTGCAGACGGCAAGGAATACATTGCAACCCATCCCGATAAAAACTGTCCGCTGAAAGACGGTTTTATGCTCGACACCGGCTCCATGATTGCCATGTTTGCCGCATCCACAGGCCGTGAACCTGATCTTATCATGGGCAAGCCTTATGCATTCACGGTGGATTATGTCTGTAATAAGATTGGCTGTAAACGTGATGAAATTGCTTTTGTCGGTGACAGACTTGAAACCGATATTGCAATCGGTGCATTGAACGGACTGAAGACCGCACTTGTTTATACGGGTGTAACTTCTCCCGAATTGTATGAGAAATCGGAAATTCGCGCAACAGGCGCTTTTGCAAGCTTAGGTGAACTGAGCTTATATGTTTAAGGAGGAAAAGAAAATGTCTGAAATCAAAAGAACATGGTGGAAAGAAATGTCCGTTTATCAGATCTGGCCGCGTTCATTCTGCGACGGCAACGGTGACGGCATCGGTGACCTGCAGGGCGTTCTTTCTAAGCTCGATTATATCAAGAGCCTCGGTGTGGATGCCATCTGGTTCTCTCCGCTGTATAAATCTCCGCAGGCTGACTACGGTTACGACATTGCCGATTACCGTGATATTCAGCCCGAATACGGTACATTGGAAGAATTTAAGACCGTTCTTGACGAAGCACACAAGCGTGGTCTGAAGGTCATTATGGACCTTGTTGTCAACCACACCTCCAATCAGCACGAATGGTTCCTTGAAAGCAAAAAAGGCAAAGATAACCCTTATTATGACTATTATTTCTGGCGCAAGGGCAAGGGCAACAGAAGACCCAACAACTGGATGTCCACCTTTGCAGGCCCTGCATGGGAATATGATAAGGAAGCAGGGGAATACTACCTGCATCTGTTTGCCGTTGAACAGCCTGATCTGAATATGGACAATCCAAAGGTTCGTGAAGAAGTCAAGGATATTATGCGTTATTGGCTTGATATGGGTGTTGACGGCTTCCGTGAAGACGTTATCACATTTATTTCCAAGACCGAAGGTCTGCCCTCGAGTCCCTATTGGATTCCCGTTGCAACCGGCATGGAACACTACATGGGCGGCCCGCACCTCGACGAATATCTTCTTGAATTCAAGAATGATGTTCTGAGCAAGTATGATTGCATGACCGTCGGTGAAGCACCGATGATGACAGTCAAAAAGGCACTGCATCACATTCAGGACGGCCCGAATCAGCAGCTGAATATGATGTTCCACTTTGAACACATGGCAGCCGACTGCATGATTTACAGCTGGATGCGCACACCGTTCAATCTCAAGAAACTGAAAAAGGTCTACACCCGTTGGCAGAAGGGGCTGCACGGCAAGGCATGGAACGCAAACTACATTGAAAACCATGACCAGCCCCGTATCGTTAACCGCTACGGCAGTTTGAAATACAGAGAAGCAAGTGCAAAAATGCTTGCAACCATGTATATTTGTCAGTCCGGTACACCCTTTATTTATCAGGGTCAGGAAATCGGTATGACCAACATCAGACTCAACTCCATTGATGATTATGTGGACGTTTCCACCATCAACAACTACGGCGTTGCAAAGGCGATCATGGGCAAGAAAAAGGCTCTTGAGCTTGCTAACTACGCATCCCGTGACAATGCAAGAACCCCCGTGCAGTGGGACAACAGCAAGAACGCAGGCTTCACCAGCGCTGAAAAACCCTGGTTCTTCATCAATGAAAACTACAAGGAAATCAACGTAGCCGCACAGGAAAACGATGAAAACTCCATTCTGAATTATTATCGTAAGCTTCTTAAATTCAGAAAGGAAAATGACATTGTCATCTACGGTGACTATGATGAGCATTTCGCAGAAAGCGACAAGCTGTTCTGCTACTCCCGTTCTCTGAATGGCAAGAGAATGCTCGTTGCCTGCTCCTTCAGCGAAACACCGTTCCTGTTTGAAGCGCCCAAGGGCTTTGACCTTACCAAGGGTACACTTGCAATGACCAACTACGATATTGATGCACTTTACGGCAATGGCTTCTGCCTGCAGCCTTATGAGTGTCGTGTTTATATGTTTGACTAATTGAAATTGGAGGCCGTGTGATGGCTGTAATCAGAAAAGAAGCATATTATGCATCTGCAAACAACAGAAATATGATCCGTACACTCATCTGGCAGGATGATGAAGTGCAACCTATCGCGGTTGTTCAAATTGCACACGGGGTTGTGGAGCATATTGGAAGGTATGATGCATTTGCCCGATATCTTACACAATTTGGTTTTGTTGTGTGCGGAAATGACCATATAGGTCACGGTAAATCTGTGAATGATGTTGAAGAGCTTGGCTATATCGATGAAACGGACGGTTATGTATATATTGTTCGCGATATGAATACGCTTTATAAAATCATGCACAAGCGTTATCCAGATCTTCCTTATTTTCTTTTCGGTCACAGCCTCGGTTCTTTTTTGGCAAAGATTTATGCTGCCAATTTTGGATCGGAATTGGCAGGTCTCATCCTTTGCGGTACGGGAATGCTGCCGGCTGTAGCATCCATGTTCGATGGTGCTTTGGATGATTTGATTATGCGACTTGGCGGCAGCGGAACACATTTGCAATTTATGAACACGCTGACCGGCAAAATTTCTGCCAAAGCATATGGTGACGGCGATGATCTTTCATGGCTTTCCGAAAACAAAGAAAACAGGGAAGCCTACAGGGCTGATCCGCTTTGCGGTTTTGTGCTCAAAAATGCAGGAACAAAAAATGTTGCCATGATCGGCATCAAGGGCTGCGATCCCTTGTGGGCTACCAAATTGCCGCATCATTTGCCGGTAATGCTTATTTCGGGTGCAAAAGACCCCATCGGTATGAATGGCAAAGGTGTTCTGGATCTTTCTGATCAGCTTGTGAATGCAGGATTTGATCCGGTTGTAATTCTGTACCCCTGTGACCGTCATGAGATTCTGCATGAGGATGACAAAGAACGTGTTTATGAAGACGTTGCAAACTTTGTAAAAGCTGCTTTGCAGGGCGTTTCTTTTTACGATTTATAATGACACTCAGAAAAAACAAAAATGAACGGTATCATCTGTTTGATACCGTTCGCGGTTTGTGCATAGCGGGCATGGTGATTTACCATGCCCTTTTTGACTGTGTATACGTGTTCGGGCTGTTCAATATTTCCGAGGAAATATTGCAACCTGTTTTTTATGTCCGTGATTTCGGCTGCCTGCTTTTTGTGCTGCTTGCAGGCATGTGCGAGCATTTTGGAAAATCAAAATACAAACGGGCAATCGGTTTGCTCGGAATCGGCACCGTCATATCGCTGATATCATATTTGTTAATGCCCCAACAACCCGTTGTGTTCGGTGTGTTGTCATTCATGGGCATTGCATCATTGTTGTTGCAGCCTTTAAAACTCATTCTTGATAAAACAAAACCGCTGCCGTTTTTGCTTTTGTCGTTTGCATTGTTTCTGTTGTTCTTCAATGCGGCTTACGGCACATTCGGTTTTTACGCAGTTGAATTCGGCAAAATACCGTCTGTCCTTTATGTCAATACTTTGACCGCCATACTCGGATTTCCGCCGCCCGGATTTGCATCCTCCGATTATTTTCCGCTTGTGCCGTGGATTTTTGCGTATCTTGCAGGTTATTTTTTGTTTCCGATGCTGCAAAAACAGAGAATTATTGAAAAGATAATAGCCATCAACCTGCAACCGCTGTCATTCGTCGGTCGCTATTCGCTGTGGTTTTATCTTGCACATCAACCAATTCTGTTTGTGTTGCTGTGGCTGGTATCAGAAAGGATGTAAGAATGTCTATGGCAAAGGTATATTTAATCTGCGGTAAGATCTGCTGTGGAAAAACAACTTATGCACAAAAGCTGTGTGATGAAAACAATGCCGTATTGCTCTCCGTTGATGAAATAACACTTTCTCTTTTCGGTCAGCATTGCGGTGATAAGCACGATGAATATGTGGAAAGAACAGAGAAGTATCTGTTGTATAAATCCTTGGAGTTGCTGCCAAAAAGTATAAATGTTGTGCTGGATTGGGGGTTCTGGACGAAAGCAGAACGGCAGTCTGTAAGGGAGTTTTACAAATCCCGTGGAATTGAAAGTGAAATGCATTTTGTGGAAATTAGTGACGATACATGGAAACACAGATTGAATAAAAGAAATATGGCCGTTCTTGCCGAAGAAACAAGTGCTTATTATGTTGATGATCCGCTTGCCTTAAAATTTGCTTCCATTTTTGAAGTACCGGGTGAAAATGAAATTGATATAGTTTATCACGGTGACCTGTAAAGAAAAACCGCATCGTAGCTTAGCTATGGTGCGGTTTAAAAATATAGATTTATATTTCCGACAATACTTTCTCAAAGGCTTCTAAAAATCTGTCATTGCGGTCGTTGCCGCCCTCAGAACAGCAACCGTGCCAGGAAATGCCGACCCGTTTGGATTTTGAGTAGGCAACCATCTGTCCTCTTGCGCCGGTTTTTACAAAGATATCCGTTTCTCTGAATGGTGTCCATGCATAGTCATTCTGCGCAGAAAGATCGATCCACTCTTTAGATATGAGCTGCTTGCCGTTGCAGATGCCCTCATTTGCATACAGATACGCAAATCTCGCCATATCGTCGCTTCTGGCATACAAGCCGCCGCCACCTATGGGATGTCCCTGCGGACAGCAGCCGAATGCACACTCGTGGAATCCGATGGGGTTGAGCAGGTTTGCAAGCAGGAATTTGTCGGCTGTCTGTCCGCTGACGGAATGAATAATGCGTGAAAGAATATAAAACGCGGCATCGGTGTATTTTCTGTATGTGCCCGGTTCATGGGTAAGGGAAACGGAGAAGATGTGTTTTAAGAAATCATCCCCGATTTTATCTCTTGAATCTACATCATCAATCCCCATGAGGCCGCTGTTTTCACCGAGCCCCATTTTGTGCTGCAAGGCAAATTCAACAGTGACCTTGCTCCATGCTTCGTCCATATTCTCCGGCAGCTCGTCTTTTTTGAAGAAAGACAACACACAATCGTCAAGGTGTAACAGATTTCTGTCACGCAGAATGCCGATGCCTGCGGCAATGATTGCTTTGGTTGCAGAGTGGCTGTTGTTGCATTCGTTTGCATCCTGCGCATAATGCCATTCCACACCGTCCGACGAAGCAATGCCGACATCAAACAGGGGATGACCGTCATCGGGAATGTAAGACAAAAACTTTTCCATTAACATAATTATGTACCTCTTTGTAAATCTTATTTCTACTATAAAATGTTGTGCAAAGAATGTCAATATTCATGTTGACGAAAACAACCGGAAGTGTTAAAATAATTTCAAGGAAATAAAAGGGAGGTTTATTCTGTGAAAACAATTCTATTTCAGGGCGATTCCATAACCGATGTCGGTCGTTCCAGAAACAATGACAACGACAGAGGCATGGGTTATCCGCATCTTGTGAGTGCAAGACTCGGTCTTGACAATCCCGAAGAATATAACTTGATCAACCGTGGTATCAGCGGCAACCGCATTGTAGATCTGTATGCGAGAATCAAGTGCGATTTTATCAATCTGCAACCCGATTTTCTTTCCATTCTCATCGGTGTCAATGATGTGTGGCATGAACTCGGCAATCAGAACGGTGTTTGTGCTGAAAAGTTTGAAAAGGTTTACGGTATGCTGATTGAAGAAATCAAGGATGCTTGCCCGGATATCAAAATCATGCTCATGGAACCCTTTGTTCTTCCCGGACCTGCAACGGTTGAAAACTGGGAGTATTTTGACAGTGAAGTAAAACTTCGTGCCGAGGCTGTAAAACGCCTTGCGGAAAAATATGACCTTGCATTCCTGCCCTTACAGCAGCTTCTTGATGAAGCTTGTGAAAAAGCACCTGCAGATTATTGGCTTTCCGACGGTGTGCATCCCACCGCATTCGGTCACGAGCTGATTGCCCGTGAATGGTGCAAAAAATTCGCTGAAATGCAATAAAAGAAATGACCGCACAGAGTTTGTTGTAAGCTCTGTGCGGTATTGTTTTAATCGTTGATGACCTTGCTGAAAAAGTTGAGGTTTTCTTTGTCTGTCAGGCAGAATTCTTTGAAATTCTGCTTCTTGTCAAAGAACCATACTTCGCCGCCATCATTACCTTGCATGGTGCTCCATTCACCGTCATCATAAATGAGGGCGGCACCGTTGTCACAGGCAGTTGCCGATAATTCCTGTTCGGCAACACGAACGGAGAATTTATGCCAGTTTTCGTTTTCATAATGCGGACAATGACAACCGGGTAAGATACCGATGCAATCTACAAAGATAAAGGAATGATCCTTTGCGCAATCATCATAACCTCTTTCAAACCAGCACATGGCTCCCGAACTGTATCCCGAAAGTACAATTCCTTTTTCAAATGCTTCTTTCAGGTAAACATCTGCTTTACTCTTTTTAAATGTATTCATCAGGAATGCAAGATGTCCGCCGCCAGCATAGATGATATCTGCATTGAGTATGGTCGTTTTTACGTATTCTTCTGAAAGTGTAGTGTCTGACAGACATAAGACAGATACTTCGCATCCTACAGCTTGCAGCATAAGAATCTCACCGTCATTTTCGCTCCAGTTGTCAAAGCTTGCGGTCGGTAAAAAAACTGCTTTTGGATTTTCTTTGCCGCTCATTTTCTTGATTTCTTCAAATATGTTTTTGATTTCACCATCGCCGTAATAACCGCCGCCGATTGCTACAATTTTACCCATTTTGTTATTCCTCCGGATTGATAATTATATCTGTGAAAAATATTGCTTCGTCTTTGTCGTGTGTAATCAGAAGTACAGTTTTGCCTTGTGTCATCTCTTTTGTCAGCTGCATGGTGGTTGCTTTTGTCTGCTCATCAAGGCCTTTGAATGGCTCATCAAGTACAAGAAAATCATAATTTGCACACAAAGCTCTTGCCAAGGCAACGCGTCTTTTCATGCCGCCGCTTAAATTGCATACTTGTGTTTTTATATCTTTTTGAAGTCCGAGATCGGACAACAATCTTTTGGCATTTTCTTTATCTTTTTTATTCTTACAAACAGCCTGGACATTTGTAAGGACCGTATAATTCTCACTCAGTCTGTCTTCTTGAAAAACCGCACTTTTGTGATCGGGCATTCCTGTTATGCTGCCACTGTCAGGTTTTTCGAAACCGAGCAGGATATTTGCAAGTGTTGTCTTGCCGATGCCCGAAGCGCCCATCATTGCGGTTGTTTTACCGTCCTCAAGTATTGCGTTAAAATTCTGCAACACCTGTTTATCTCCGTATGCTTTGCAAAGATCGGTAATGGTAATATTCATAATTTTTTCTCCAATCCTGCAAAAATGGCTTTGAGTAACAATAAGAACAGCTTTTCGATGCATACACTCAGAACAACAATTATGAGTGTCCATGCAAACAGATCCTTAGAGTCAAAATACAGCTTTGCATAATACAGCATTTCACCGATTGAATCCTTCGGAATACCGATTACTTCCGCAGCAACACCGGCTTTCCATGCAAGTCCCATGCCTGTTGAACAGGCTGACAGTAAAAACGGTTTGATGGCAGGTAAACGTACAAGCAAAAGCCGTTTAAACGGGGAAAAATGAAACAGTTCAGCACATTGCAGCAGTTTCGGGTCGGCATTTTTGTAGCCCTGTAAAAGGTTGTTATACAGAATCGGCAAGGACATCAAAAAAGAAATAAAGATCGATAAAGTGTTGCCGCTCAACCAAATCAGACTGATAACAATAAACGAAGCAACGGGAACTGTCTTGACTGTCAACAGAAACGGTCGGAAAAAAATCTCAAGAACAGGTTGTTTTCCGGCTGCTGAAGCAAGCACGACAGCACAACCGAATGCAAGAAAGAATCCACCGATGATATGAAGTGTTGAGCGAGTAACGGTTGTGAAAAAGGCTTCACTTTGCAATAACTCAAATACTCTTGCAAGCACCTGCAACGGGGATGCAATGAGTACATCCGAATCAAGCCAAAGCGATGCCGCCTGCCACAGGAACATGGCAAGCAGCACCGCTGAAATATTCAGTATTATTTTTTTCACATCAATAGCAGAAGTCTTCACCGGGGAGCGCTCCTCCGATCGAGGCAGGATTCTGGTCATATAAAACGGTCAGGTAAGAAGTGATGGCAGTTTCCATTTCTTCGCCGTCAAGATAAACGATGTTGCATTTGGGGATTGCAATTTTTGCAACTGCTGCAGCGAAAATGTCGAATTTCTCAACAAGTGCGGCAGCTTTTTCTACATTATTGTTGACATATTCCACACTCTGCTCGTATGCAGCAAGGAATGCTTCTACGGCTTCGGGGTTGTTTTCAATGAAGTCTTTTCTTGCAACCACAACACCGGTTACCTGCTTGCTGCCGTTGTCAAGCTTGTTCCATTCTTCGTTCAGGTCAATTGCAATACGAAGTCCTTCAACCTTTTGTGATGCGACCGTAACATACGGCTGCGGCAGCATGGCAATGCCTTCTTCTGCCGTGGCAAGCACACTGACGATTTCCGTTGCTTCGCTACGGAATTCGAGTGTTACATCCGTATCGGGATCAATTCCGTTTTCGGTCAGCAGATAACGCAGGCTGTATTCGGGTGTGGTGCCCTTGCCGGTGGTATAAATGGTTTTGCCCTTGAGGTCTTCAAGGCTGTTAACAGAATCGCCTTTTTCAACAATGTAGAGTACACCGAGAGTGTTGACGGCAAGCACGCTGACTGCTCCCTCGGTTTTGTTGTAAAGCACGCTGGCAAGGTTTGCTGGAACAGCGGCAATGTCAATCTCACCTTTAAGAAGCTTCGGGGAGATTTCATCAGCCGTACCGGCAATAGTAAATTCGTATTCCCCGTCAGTGTTGTCTTCTATGATTTTGACCATACCGATAGAGGTCGGGCCTTTCATGCCGGCAACACGAATGGGTGTGGCATCGGACGGTGTGACAGTGTCATTGGCATCAGCAGGCGTTATAACATCAGAATCGGAAACCTGCTGTGTCGGGTCGTTGGTTGTGTCGGTGCAAGCGGCAAATGCCGTCAGAACCAATAGAATTGAGAGAATGAAAGCTGCATACTTTTTCATGTTTGTTTACTCCTGTAAAAAATTTTCATGTGCATTATAGCAGGGGTTTTATAAAAAGTATGTTGCATCTGCAACAAAATATAATTATTTTTGTATTAAAGTGATTCTATTCTTTTCAATTTTTATGATTCCTTGATTTTGCATCCTTGACAGCTCCCGCGAGAGTGCACTTCGTTCTGTGCCGACATAGGAAGCGAGTGCGGCACGGTCAAGCGGCAGTGTGAATGTGTTGCATTGTGCTCTGTTTGCGCATTGAGAAAAATATGTAATAAGTTTTTCACGGATCGTATACTTTGATAATATCTGTATGCGATCATTCATTGTCAGTGCACGGGATGCAAGCAAAGCAGTAAATCTGTTGCGCAAATCGCAGGCAGAAGAGCAGCTGCAATCTTTCTGCAGATTGTCGCAGTATAGCCACAGGATTTCCGTATATTGGTTTGCCTTTATATAAACGGGATCATTGCGTTGTAAAAAGCAAAGAGATTCACCGAATGTCTCTGATTCCATAGCACTGCTCATAACAAGGCAGTTGCCGTCAAAATCATCCATTAAAACCGTTATGCCGCCCGTAAGAACAAGACCGAAGGCATATAACTTCATATCGGTATTTTTGATGATTTCATTTTTTGCAAAGGCTTGTATCTTTGCCTTAAAAAAAAGCAGTCCTTCTTGAATTTCTTCATCACTCATTCCGCAGAACAGTTTACTGCGGCGCATGGATTCGGTAATTATCATAAGCATCCCTCTGCTTTATTATTTTATATTTTGTATTATTTGTCAATATTAAACTTGCTTTTTTTTTCTTGTTATGTTATATTGTTTTTAAGAAAAATTCAGGAGGTAAATGTATGTTTTCATTTTCAAAAAAGATTATTGTTTTCTTAATGTGCCTGGTGCAGATGATTATCCCGTTTATTTACACATTGGGCTCAAATGCGGATGCTAATTTTTCGGATTGGTCTGCTGACAGTGAATATTTGCTTGAAGACACCATTGTGCTTGAAAAGGAAGCCGGTGAAGATTTTGTTGTGCTGAACCTTACCGACATTCAACTTGGTGAGGGCGAAGCTCTTACAACCAACAGTGATTTTTCTTTTGATCTGATTGATGAACTTGTAAAAAGAACAAATCCTGATCTGATTGCAGTTGCCGGTGACAATCTGCTCGGCTTTGTCGGCAGCTATTCCACCATTGAAAAGCTTTCCTCTCTCGGCATTCCTTATGCAATCGTAATGGGCAACCATGACGGTCAGGATACCATTACCGAAGACTGGGCAGCATACCTTGCCGCCAATGCAGAAAACAGTCTGTTTGAATTCGGCCCCAAGGATATGGGCTACGGCAACTACATCATCAATATCAAGCAGGATGATGAAATCATTCATACTCTTTATATGATGGATTCGCACGGCTATGCAACATTTGAAAAAGAAGACGGCACAACCGTTGACGGCTATGACCATCTTTGGGATAATCAGCAGGAATGGTACAAGTGGGCGGTTGAAGGTCTTGCCGCTATTGAAGGCAAAACCGTGCAGAGCACTGCGATTTTCCACATTCCCGTTTATGAATACGCAGAGGCTTATGAAACTGCATTTGATACGAATGCCAATACATACAAGCCCGAATATGCCGACACCTGCTTCGGCGTCAGAGGTGAAGGCGTCTGCTCTGCGCCTGTTAATAATGGCTTCTTCTCGCTTGTCAAGGAGCTCGGCTCAACAAAGGATATCATTGTCGGACATGATCACATCAACAGCTTCTCTGTCCTTTATGAGGGTGTGCGTTTGAGCTACTGCCTCAAAACTGGCTTCGGTAGCTATGCTGACGAAACCGGCAATACGAACGGTGGATCAGTTCTCAGAATTCATGATGACGGAACCACTACCTTTGAGCATGTATACATCACTCCCGAAGAACTCGGCTACCATGCCGACAGACTTTCCTGAGTTTGCTTTGCGCCCGGATTTTTGTCCGGGCTGTTTTTTATAAAAGATTTGCAAATTATTTTCTTGTATGTTAATATGAATTCGGGAGGGATTTATTATGATTATCAGAAACCTGACACATGAAGACCTTGAGCAGCATGAATTTGTTGCTTCGCTTTCTTTTATTTATCGCTATTCTCACGGAGATCCTCTTGAAATGACCGACGGTGTTTTTATAGGTGCATTTCTTGATGATAATAAAACCCTGACAGCCAATATGGAGATTGAAGATTTTGAAGTCACCTTCAACGGTCAAAAGCTGTCATGCGGTGGTATCGGTGCAGTCTGCACCCGTCCCGAGTATCGCAGAGGTGGTGCTGTTCGCCGGATTTTTGATGCCTATTTTGCAAGTGAGAAGCATGATGTTTCTATTCTGTATCCGTTTTCGACCTTGTTTTATCGTAAGCTGGGCTATGCAAATGCAGGCCATTATGTGAAGATTGAAATGCCTTTTTCGCAAATTGACTTTATTCCGCGTGATTTTAATGTAGAGCTTTATGATGGAACGCAATCGGAAGTTTTGTATGCATTCCACAATAAAAATGCTCTCAGAACAAATCTAACATTTATCCGCAACAGCAACAGATATTTTAAGGATAAGCCCTATGAACAGCTCAGTTATACTTATATCGGAAAAAATAAGGAAGGCGATGTGGATGGTTATGTAACCTTCCGTTGTGACCGTCCTTCATTTACCGTGTTTGTTGATGAAATCGCTTACGATAACAAGCAGGCGCTTTTTAATTTGCTTGGTTTTTTAAGAACTTATGACGGCAATTTCAAAACTCTTGTGATAGATCAGCTGACAGTATGGTCGCCGTTTTTTGATCTCTTGCCGAATACAGCTTCAAAGGAAATAATCCGCAGCATGCGTGATATGGGCTCTGTCAGAATCCATAATCTTGAGAAAATTTTGAATATGGCAGCATATCCTGCTCAGCATGGTAAGTTCTCGTTTTATTCTGATGATCCTATTGCAAAGAACCATGGTATTTTTGATGTTGAATACGAAAACGGAAAAGCAAAAGTTTCAAGGCGAGAATGCGGAGAATATGATATAAAGCTCGATGCTGCAGCGGTAAGTGCCCTTGTTTTAGTTGGTTTTGACGGCGATTATGATGCACTTTCTTATTGGCAGGGAGTTGAAATTATTAATGAAAATCCTGATTTGCTCCGTGCTTTTCCATTGAAAAGAACTTACTTTGCAGATCATTTTTAATGTTGACACTTGCTTGGTGCAATGTTATAATAAGTTAAATCATTAAATAACGGAGGATTAATTGTTATGGCAGATAATGTTCTTGATCGTTTTAAAGAAGGCAGCATTGAAGAAGTTGTGATTGATACCCAAAAGAAGGTTAAGGTCGGTATTATCGGAACCGGTTGGATTGCAGAAGAGCACGTTAAGAAGTATCTTATGTGTCCTGATGTTGAAATTGTTGCTGCGGCAGATCTTGTTGAAGGAAAGGCTGAAAAATTCTGCAAGGCAAACGGAATTGACGGAATCCGTCTTTACAGAAGCCATAAGGAACTGCTCGATAATGAAGAGCTCGATGCTGTCAGCGTTTGCACATATAACCGCACCCATGCAGAATGCACCATTTATGCACTTCAGAAGGGTGTTAATGTTCTTCTTGAAAAGCCCATGTGCGTTACTCTTGAAGAAGCTGTTGCCATTTGTAAGGCTGAAAAGGAAAGCGGAAAAATCGTTTCCGTCGGCTTCCAGCCCCGATTTGATGAAAACATGAAGATGGTCAAGGAAATCGTTCAGTCCGGTGAGCTCGGCGATGTTTATTACATTCAGACCGGCGGCGGAAGACGCAGAGGTATTCCGACTCCTTACGGTACTTCTTTTATTGAAGACAAAACCGCAGGCATCGGTGCGCTTGCAGATATCGGCTGCTATTCGCTCGATATGGTTCTCAATGCAGTCGGTTATCCGAAGCCCCTTACTGTTTCCGGCTACACCAATGACTGCTTCGGTAAGGATCCCGTAACCTATCCCGGTCATCCCGAATATGCTGAGCTTTTCAGTGTTGATGATTTTGCAGCTGCTTTTGTTCGCCTTGAGGGCGGAATCATCCTTGATTTCCGTATTTCCTGGGCAATGAATATGGACACACCCGGTGATACAATCATTCTTGGTACAAAAGCAGGTCTTCGAATTCCTTCTACTGAGTGTTGGAACGGCTCCATAGGCGGACCGCTTGTCATTTATCGTGATGTTGCCGGCACACATGTTGAAACCAAGGTTCCCGAAAAGAAGAACAGCCACGATAATTTCTATAATAAGATTCGCTTCTTCATTGATGCTGTTAAAAACGGTACAGCTTCTCCTGTTCCTACCAGCCAAATTATTTATAATCAGGCCATTATCGACGGCATTGCTCGTTCTGCAAAGGCCGGCAGAGAAGTCAGTGTAGAGATTCCCGAAATCTAAAAATTTATATGCGGGACATTCGATTGAGTGTCCCGCTTTTTTGAGGTTGTTATGATTAAAGAATATCTTGAATTAGGTCAGATTGTCGGCACGCACGGTGTCCGCGGAGAGCTTCGTTTTAATCCATGGGCAGACAGCCCTGCGTTTGCTGCAAAATTCAAAACGCTTTATACAGATGCAAACGGCAATAACAGCGTAAAGGTTGTTTCTCGAGTGCACGGCAATGTTGTGCTCATGAAAATGGATGGAATTGATACGGTTGAAAAAGCTGCTTCGCTGAAAAACAAAATCCTGTTTATGAAACGAAGCGATGCGAATTTGCCTGAGGGCACATGGTTTGTTCAGGAGCTTATCGGCTGTCATGTATTTGATGCCGATAATGGCACGCAATACGGAGTTCTTACTGATGTTTCTGAAACAGGTGCCAATGATGTGTGGCATATTACCGATGAAAACGGCAATGAGTATCTGCTGCCTGCAATTAAACAGGTCATTATTGAGACCGATGTTGCTTCAGACCGAATTCTGATTCGACCGATGAAAGGAATTTTTGAAGATGCGGATTGATATTCTGACTCTGTTTCCCGAAATGTGCAAGGCTGTTTTTAGTGAAAGCATAACAGGTCGGGCCATCAAAAACGGTATTCTGGAAATCAATGCCGTCAATATACGTGACTACACGTTGGATAAACATAATCGGGTCGATGATACGCCATACGGCGGCGGCACGGGTATGCTGATGCAGGCACAACCGATTTATGATTGTTATAAGGCGTTATGTGAAGAACTCGGCACAAAGCCGCACCTTGTTTATATGTCACCGCAAGGCAGTGTGCTGACGCAGAAAAAGGCGATTGAATTGTCGAAACTGCCGAATTTGTGCATATTGTGCGGTCATTATGAGGGAGTTGACGAACGTGTCCTTGAAGAAATCGTCGATGAGGAAATTTCAATCGGTGACTATGTGTTAACCGGTGGTGAACTGCCTGCTTTGGTGTTGGCAGATAGTATTGCCCGCATGATAGATGGCGTGCTTGCAAATGAAGATGCTTATTCTTTGGAGAGTCACTATAATTCATTGCTTGAATATCCGCAATATACAAAGCCGGCTGTCTGGAATAACAGGGAAGTTCCGTCTGTGCTTCTTTCCGGACATCATGCTAATATTGAAAAATGGCGTCGTGAGCAGTCATTGCGACGTACTTTGCAACGACGTCCCGATCTGTTGAAAAATGCAGAACTGACACAAAAAGAGAAACAGTTTATTGAACAGCTTTCTTTAGTAGAAGGCGGCTTAGACGATTGATATTATGTTCTATGTTTGTTGTGATTTTGCACAAATCAACCCTTATATTATTGTGAAACTTTAGCCTATCAAACGATTTTTGATAAAGTGTAAGTTTTATCATTGACGAGGAAAAGTTTTGTGTTATAATATGTAATTGCAGAGGTTTTATGAGTACATATGTACTCTTGAATAACCAAATTATTGCCGTGGGAGAGTCGAATATGGTCCATAAAGATATTACTGTACAAAATCAGGTAGGTTTGCATGCCCGCCCCGCTACTTTCTTTATTCAGAAAGCAAATGAGTACAGATCTTCCATCTGGGTTGAAAAGGAAGAGCGCAGAGCAAACGCCAAGAGTCTCCTCGGTGTTTTGTCTCTTGGAATTACAGGCGGAACGGATATCCGCATCATTGCTGATGGCAGCGATGAAAATGAAGCTCTTGATGCACTCGTAAAGATGGTTGAATCCGGCTTCGCTGAATAAGTGTTTTTATCAGAAAATGAAAAACCGTTCTGCATGTCAGGGCGGATTTTTTCATTGGTGCCTTTAGGTGTGGAAATAAACCCCCAGTTCTACTGGGGGTGAAAGAAGACTTTAGTAAAGCCAAAAACGGGCGAGCTCAAAGCCGCCCGAAAAAGAACTAACGGAAAGAAGAAACCTCCTGATATAAT
>JAZNGB010000015.1:0-27581 GCA_045576275.1 Acutalibacteraceae bacterium | reverse complement strand
CTCATGAGTTCATCGCCATCGATATGCTTTGTCCGGCATTTCTCGGAGCGATGTCAAGGGTGACGGACGGACTTGTGCATTCTCACATTTTTCAGGTCTAATATTTTGATTTATGTGTCCAATTTTTGTTGACAAGTGCATGGGAACCCTAAATTGAAAAATACCTCTCACTAATTCGCACAGGGATACCCCGATCCACAAGGGTGTTTGAAAAAGTTCCTTCACTTATTCCCACTGAGCAAGGCAATTTACTAACCCCCTCTACTTTTAATTGCTGAATTTTTTGGCGTTTAGACACTTTTCTTTCAGAAAAAGTATAAAAAAAGACGCCTATCTTTCGATAAGCGCCAAAGAAGCTATCAAATTTCAAAAAATGATAACACAAACTGATTTTTGTTTCGATTTTTTATTGCTATATTCATACACTTGTGCTATAATACAAAAGAAAACATTAAACACAATGTGTTATCGTTTATTGGAGGTAGGACATTGGAACATAAAGATATTATAAAAAACATAATAAGCCAAAGCGGCGGTATTGCGAAGCTGTCTGCTCTCACGTCTGTCGGTGTGCCAAAAGAGAAGATATATAAGCTTTGCGCAGACGGTTATCTTCAGCGTGTCCGCCAAGGCTATTATCAGCTTGCAGACGAACTGATCCTCTCCGATGAGCAGGTAATCGCTTCTACCATTCCCGAAGCGATCATCAGTATGGAGTCGGCACTGTTCCGCTATGGCTACAGCGATTTTATGCCGAGGGTTTGGTCTGTTACCGTTCCGAGAAGTGCATCACGCAGGCTTAATACATCCGTGCCGATGAAGGTTTACTACGTCAAAGACGATATTTATGACCTCGGCAGAACTACAATCACCGAAAACGGTGTTACCTTCGCCATTTACGACCGTGAGCGCACCATTTGCGATATGTTCAAGCATCGTGGCAAGGTGGATAACGAAATGTTCAGTAAGGCTGTAAATGCCTACGCAAACGATACAAACAAAAACCTCATCGCACTTTCCGATTACGCAAAGAAACTGAGGGTTTACAATAAAGTGATGGACATTATGGAGATACTGCTCCATAGCTAATGTATAGGAATTAACAAATTATTATCCCACATATATCTTTTCCTCAAGCCCATGTTCATTGGCGCAATATTTGCGAAATTTGTAGATATATGTGTTTTTAAAGGAGAGCTTTATGACAATAATTGAAGCAATTAAAGAGGTTTTGAAAGATGAGCCCGAAGGTTTATCTTCTGCCGATATTTATCAACGCATAATTGATAAAAATCTATATAAGTTCGGTGCAAAAAATCCAGTTGGTGTTGTTAATGGTGAAATCAGACGACATTGTGTTGGTCTTGAATTTCCCACTGCTTACCCTGTTAAACATTTCGCAATTGCAGGGAAAGATGGTAAAAAACTTAAATTTATTGTCAGCGAAAACAACAAACTTAAGAAAAATGAAAATCAAGCTACTAATATAGACGATGATAATGCGGAGTTTTTGCCTGAAGAGAAAATTGTTAAAGCTATAGATGAGCATTTACACCAAATAAAACAGCAACTATTAGACAACATTATGTCTAATCACCCCGATTTTTTTGAGCAATTAGTAGTGGAATTGTTGTTGAAAATGGGTTATGGATATGACAAAAATTCAGGAATTGTAACCGGTGGATCTCATGATAATGGAATTGATGGTATTATCAGCGAAGATAAATTGGGATTAGACCTCATTTACATACAAGCTAAGCGTTATGCAAGCACAAATAAAGTCGGAAGAAAAGAATTGCAGGCATTTATTGGTGCAATGGGTCATATTCAGAAGGGCGTATTTATAACAACCTCCTCTTACACTAAAGAAGCTTTGAGCTTTGGAACTCAGCAACAGCAAAAAAGTGTGAAACTTATTGATGGCAATCTATTAGCTGATTATATGGTTAAATATGGAATCGGCGTTGAAAGTGTCAAAACATTTAATATATACAAAATCAATTCAGACTATTTCCGTGAATAAGTGTCCGTTTTATAGGACTGTTCACATGGTATAATTATAAAAATATATCTTTTCGTTAGGAGAAAGATTATGACTCTAAAAGATATTCCTATCTCGATTTCATATAAAAGTGTCGGAGAAGAATCGTTCTCCAAGGTGCTTAATCCTATGTTGGAGTGCTCAAAAATTTACAAAAGAAGCGTCGGCTTTTTCAGTTCATCTGCGCTTGATTTTATTGGAGAAGGAATTTTGTCCTTGGCACGAAACGGAGGGCACATTTATCTTGCTACTTCCCCTAAATTGAATTCTGATGATATTGAAGCAATAAACCAAGGATATTCTGAACGTGAACTGGCAGAAAAGGCTTTTATGAGTGAAGTGCGCACTGCTTTTGAGGAAATTTCTGATGTTAACGCACGGATATTATACGAATTGATAAAAGAAAATATTGTTGACATCAAAATAGTATTAAAATCCGGCGGGATGTACCACGATAAATTAGCCATTCTTGAGGATTTTGATGGCAATGTCGTTGCTTGTGTTGGCTCAAATAATGAAAGTGAACCGGGATATAATTCTAACTATGAGAAAATAAGGGTATACAAAAGTTGGCTCGACTACGAGGGCAGAATTGAAGATGAAACAAAAGAATTCGAAAGTATTTGGTCAAATACCAATGACGAGCTTTCTGTTTATGATTTTAAAGATGCTTTTAAAGCTGAACTGCTCGAAAGAGTTGAACATAAAGGCAACTATACCAAAGAAAATAAATACAAAATGCGCCAGTATCAAAAAGATGCTAAAGAAGAATGGATTAAAAACGGCAATAAAGGTTTCTTTGTTATGGCAACCGGAACTGGTAAAACCATTACATCTTTATATTCTATCAAAGATTTTATAAACAACAATCAAATCTTTACTGTTATCGCTGTACCATATAAACACTTGGTTAACCAATGGGCAGAAGATGTGAAAGAATTCTTTCCAAACGCCAAGATTCATCTTGTTCATGGTGAAATTAAAGATGCGGAAACAAAGATTCTTGCAAGCTACATTCAGTCAAAGAAAAGTTACTCTCCTATAATTGTAATTACAACTATAGTTAGCTTTTTCTTGGAAAGGTATGAAAACCTTTATAATCAAATGGCATACGAAAAACTCTTGCTCGTTGATGAAGCTCATAATTTTGCAAATAAAATCAACGACGAATTATCAGAAAAATATCCGTATAAATTGGGTCTATCTGCGACTCCTGTTTTTGGAAATAATGAAGAAAAAACCAAGCAATTATTAGATTGGTTTGGTGGACAAGTTGTGGATTTGCCTATTGAAAAAGCTTTGGGAAAGTATTTAGTAAATTATGAATATCACCCCATCTTTGTTGACGCTACAGAAGATGATGAAAGCAAGTTTATAAAAGCACAAACAATGATGATTTCTGCAAGAGATCCCAAAACCGGAGTAATTATTGATGAAGAAAAGTTCACCTTGGGATATCGTGGCAGACTGAGAGCTATTTCAATGGCAGAACAAAAGCACGAGCGTATTGCAGAAATCTTTGACCACATAGAGGATCGAGATCACACCATCGTTTATTGTAGCGATGGTAAATTGATGTATGATGGTAAAAAGAACAATGCCCAACTTGAACTACGTCATTTGGAGTTTATATTAAAACTAATTAACGAGTCATGTTTAAGTAGCACCGGTTCAGGAAAGGCCTCCAAATTTACTGCTTCCGAGGGCATTGATGAGCGTATGCGACTAATAGATGCCTTTAACAACGGATATATTGAATATTTAGTTGCGATTCGTTGCTTGGATGAAGGCATAAATATCCCATCTATACGTAGCGCTCTTATTCTTTCGAGTAATGACAATTATCGAGAGTTTGTCCAGCGCCGAGGTCGTATTTTGAGATTGTATAAAGGGAAAGAAATAGCTCACATTTACGATGTGATTGTATTACCTTCTCGCACTAATAAAAACTTTGCCGAAATTGAGCTGCGTAGATATTTTGAATATAGCAGATTGGCATTGAACAAAAGCAATTTATTAACTGAACTTGACAATCTCTTGGAAAGTTACAACCTTTCTTTAGAAGAAATTAAATTCGATAACGAATATGTATATGGAGGAGAATTAGATGATTGATATCAAAGAGATTTCCGGTGGCAAGTTGACTGCTGAAGGTTTTAAAGATTTTGTTTTGGAACTCGAGAGAGAAAACTTAAGGAATATCGACAAAGAAGATAAAAAGCAGATGGTATCTAAAATAGTAAGAAACTACGAGGAGGCGAAAAAGAGTGATAATCACTAATGTAAAAATCACAAATTTTAGATGTTATTACGGTACAAGCTCCATTACATTTAATTCTAATGGTAAAATCACTCTTATTTATGGTGATTCCGGTTATGGAAAATCCTCATTTTTACAATTCTTTAGATGGATGTTTTACAGTGACCCCGACTTCGGAAAAACTGATGATAAACCTCTATTCAATATTGCAGCTTACAACGAATGCAAGTTTGGAGAATGCGTCGAAGTAAGTGGCCAAATTGATTTTGAACACCTTGGTGTAAACTATCGTTTAGCCAAAAAGCAAGAGTGGTCTGTATCTGTTAATATGGCAAACGCTTCGATAAAAAGTACGTCTTATCAGCTTTATGTAGAGGGAGAAGATGGTGGTTATCATCCTTTTTCAGGAAATGTAGCAAACAAAATAAACACTATTTTACCTAAGGGATTGTCCAAGTATTTCTTGTTAGATGGTGAAAGAGCACGAGATATAGTTCTTGATTCAGACGAATTAAAAAAGGCTATTCATGCGCTTTTTGGATTGGATGCATATACAGAAGCAATTAGTCATATTGGCTATAAAAATGCGAAATACTCTGTTTTGGGACAATATCATACCGCAATGGCAGCCAACATGACACAAACTGTGAATAATATGTCTATTTCTGAAATGCAAGAAGCGATACAGGAATTGTATGAAATTATTGAATCTATGAAAGCACAAAGAAAAGAAAAAATGGCTGTCATAGATCAAAAAAATGCACGAAGAGATGAAATATTTAAAACACTTGGTGCTGTAGCAAGCAAAGGAAACATTGAGGCTTTAATTAAAGCAAACAATAAATCCATCAAAGAAAAACACGAGCAAATTGTATCTATTCAGCACAGCATAGGCAACTTGTTTTACCAAAGTTACCCCTACCTTTTCTTAGCTCAAAACGCTAGCAACTCCAGCTCCGCTTTAAGAAAGAAAAAATCAGAATATGCTTCCAATTATCAGAATGTTTTTGAAAACTTAAAGAAAGATCTTTTGGAAGAAATTAAAGAGAAAAATATTTGTGTATGTGGTCGAGAGTTGGATGAAGAAGCTGCTAAACATATAAGCGGCATTATAGATATAATGCCGCCCGATTCATACATATATAGATTCGGTCAATTTGTTGCAAAAGCAAAGAAAATGATTAAAGATGCTGAACTCAAGTCAATGTCCTACGAAGGTTATTTGAGTAAAATAGCAACACTGGAGGACGAGATAACTCATTTAGAGGATATTAACCAAGAAAAACTAGACGAGTTAAAACGACTTGAAGATGCGAAGGATTTAGTTGAGGAACTCGAACAAATCAAGAAAGAAATCGAGCAACTTAATAGAGAAAAAGCCGGGTTTGAAGGGACAATAGCTCGTAAAAAGCAAGTGTATGAGATGTCTAACAAACAGCTAACCGCTGCGCTTAAAAACTCGAAAGTCTCAAATGAATTTTCTGGAAAAATCGCTTTTTTTGATGAGGTGCTCAAACTTTTGAAAGAAGAAAAAGCGATTAAAGAAGTGCAAATCAAGTCTGTTCTAAACGAATGTGTAAAAGACATTTTCAAGAAACTTACTACACAAACAGAACTTGATGCCGACAAAATTCAATTCGTTAATGATGATTTCTCTCTCCGCACGACTTATTTGACCGGAGGACAATTAGCGGTAGACGTGTATTCCTATGTTATAGGCATTGTCAAAGCTTTGCAAGCATGTGAAATGGAAAACAATGAGAATCCCATAATTATTGATGCCCCTTTTGCATTTACGGGAAATGAGCAATCAGAGCATTTGTTTAAAACGCTACCGTCTGTATCTAAACAGACCATTTTACTGACTTTAGATATGAATAAAATCAAAAAACTTTTAAAAGAGACCGACTTATATGACTTCTATGTTATTAAGAATGAAACTCAAGAAAAGGCAACGTTAGAGGAGGGTAACATCGATGATATTAAACTCTGATATCAATCTTATTCACCCTTTGTGGGAAAGAGCGGATAATGAATTGTGCGACAACAGTGAATTAGGTATTTTCAATAGATTAGTTGATGTGTATGTCCTTGCCTGCGCCATTGGCATTAAAGAAGATAAAACATTAACAGAAATAGAAAATCCTTTAGAAAACACTAAAAGTATTGGTAGAAATACTCATAGAGAGAATCTTGATTTGAGAGATATGTTAGATTTTATGCTGCAAAACGCCTTAATTAATACCAGTACATTAAAGTTTGATTTGGATGAACGTCTTAAACTTGCTTTTGATCCTGACTATAATGTTAGTAAATTATCTGCAGCAAATTTTTTGACCGGATTTGCGAATTACGGCATTGAAAAAATCTTTGAGTGCATTGGATCAAAATCTTCATTGGTTGCTGTATCGGAACTTTATAGCTATTTTGAATCTTTAGCCGAATCTCGATATGATGAAATTTTAAAGAATATCACACTTGAGGATTTAGAATAACTATCGACAAAAAACCAAAAGCATTGACAAAACGCATTAAAAGTGATATACTTAAGTATATACTTAAGTATATCACTTTTTTTCTATGAGAGGTGCATTATGAAATTCACTTATAGATTTCCTGCTGTTAGAGGAACACAGGCTGGCAACGAATACTATATTTCTATGGTTCCGCTTAAGCTTCTTTCAAAACTATTTATTTCAGATGATGATATAGTTCTCCCTGAATATCGTGCACAAAGAAGAATTAACGAATCAAGAATCCCCGAAATAAAGAAATATATTTTGGATAACAGAAACACCTATGTGTTTTCGGCTCTTTCCGCTTCAATCGACGGTGATTTTTCTTTTGAAAATATAGGAGAACCAAACATAGGTGTCTTGGAAGTGGATATGGATTCTACTTTTCTTATCAATGATGGTCAACACAGAAAAGCTGCAATAGAGGCAGCTATGTTGGAAGATAAGACACTAGAAGATGAAACTATTTCAATTGTTTTCTTTAGAGATAACGGACTAACTCGCAGCCAGCAAATGTTTACAGATTTAAACAAACATGCTGTTAAAACATCCAATTCTCTGGCTACTCTATACGATGCACGAGATGAAATTGCTGTTGCAACTAAAAAAATAATTGAAGAAATTCCTTTCTTTCAATTATTTACGGATAAAGAACGCGATATTCTTGGAAAAAATTCTTCCAAACTTTTCACTTTAAACACTATTTATAAGGCTAATCAAAAAATACTACACGGTAATTCATGCTCTAAAAGCGATGAAGAATTTTTGAAAACTTATTGGCTATGTGTCTCTAAAAATATTGTTGAATGGCAAGAAGTAATGAGTAAGGCGCTGACAAAAAAAGACCTACGTGAGAATTATATTATCACGTTAAATATAACACTTGCTGCTTTGGGTAGATTGGGCAGATTCTTTTATGATCATCCAAAAATCAACATGAATGCACATTTGGAAAAGTTAAGTGCTATAAACTGGCTACGTTCGAATAATGATTGGCTTGGAAGAACTATTAGAGATAACGGCAAAGTTATGAATAGCGAGGAAGCTACAGTTCTAACTTGTTCAAAAATCAAGCAAATAATAGGAATATCATTAAGCAAAGAAGAATTGCAAAAAGAAAAACAATTTACGGAGAAGAAATAACTATGCCTTATACAGGAGAATTTGAAGTTTTTGAAAATATAATTCAAGAAATGTCAATGGTTTATCAGCACGATAAAAGACCTTGGATGATTGGATATAGCGGTGGTAAAGATTCTACATTACTTTGTTGTTTAGTAATGGAGATGCTACAACGTTTGCCAAAGGAAAAAATCAATAAAACAGTTTATATAGTTTCTTCTGACACAATGGTAGAAAACCCTATCGTAGGTAATTATATGCATAAAATGTCAGATATGATTAATGCTGCCGGAGCTCCTCTGAAGATCAAAGCAGATATTATATACCCCAAAACCGAAGATACATTTTGGTGTAAAGTGATTGGTTTGGGTTATCCAACTCCGGAAGCACCTGGATTCAGATGGTGTACAGAGAGATTAAAAATCCATCCCATGAACAAATACACCCTTGATACAATAAAAAATAATGGTGAAGTTATTTTGTTGTTGGGTGTACGAAAGGCCGAAAGTACTTATAGAGCTAATAATATTCGTTCTCGTGAAATTGAAGGTAAAATACTTGTTCCACACAACGATATTGAAAATGCTTATGTTTACAATCCCCTTACGGAAATACCCAATGAAATTGTATGGCACTTTTTATTGAAAGATGATGCTAAATCGCCGTGGGGGTCAGATAATAAATATCTATTTTCTCTTTATCAGGGTGAGCATTTGGGCGAAGAGCAAAGTGTAATGGGTGAGATTGATAAAGACAAGATCCCAGTAACGGGCAATTCTCGTTTTGGTTGTTGGATATGCACAATGGTAAAAGAAGACAAATCATTGAAAGCTTTTATCGACAAGGGCGAGACATGGTTGATTCCTCTAAGGGAATATCGTAATTGGCTTTTAGAATTACGAACAACCCCATCTGCACGTGAATATAAAAGACGAAATGGAACAATGTACCGAAAAGCAGATGGCGAATTAGGACAAGGACCGTTCACTATGACAACTCGTCAAGAAATGCTTTGCAGATTGTTGAAGTTAGAGGTTGAAACAAACCTAAAATTAATAACGCTTGAAGAACTTAAAGCTATTGATGAGATGTGGGATAGCGAAGGTGATCTCTCTCGTCGTAGTTTGGTAGATATTTATCGAGAAATTAAGGGTGTATGTTTACCTTGGGATGAATATAAAATCCCCATCTTCCCCAAAGAAGTAATCGACGAAATAAAACAACATTGTACAGAAAATGATGTTGAGTTTGAAATGATTTCCAAACTCATCGTCGAAATCGAAGCAAATAAAAACTATACCAAAAGCAGCATGGTTACAAAAGCCTTTGATCGCATCTTAAATCAGGGCTGGTTGCATTTTGAAAGCATTGAGAAAGGATTAAGCAATGAAGATAAATCAAATAATCCTTAATAATTTCGGTTCTTATGAAGGCGAAAATATATTTGAAACTCGAGTGAAATCAAATAAAAACATTGTGCTTATAGGCGGAAAAAACGGTGCAGGAAAAACTACCCTGTTCACCGCTATACGTTTATGTTTATATGGATATATGAGTTTAGGACATAAAAGCATTAATTCTTTCTATAATCGTTCGGTAATCAAATTGATTAATAATGCAGCTAAACTTAAAAAGCCAGCACAAGCTAGTATTTCATTAAATATAGAATTGAACAATAGTCATGGCGTTGATGAATATGTTCTGACTCGTTCTTGGATTTTAACAGACTCTCTGACAGAACAATTTACGGTAATGAAAAATGGATTAAGATTAAATGAGGATGACATATCCAATTTTGAAAAATACATTCTTTCATTGATACCTCCGGAGTTGTTCAACCTGTATTTTTTTGATGGAGAAAAAATAGCAGACTTTTTTATGGAGGAAGGCGGAAATGGCAGAATCAAAAACGCATTTCTGACTTTATGCGGTTATGATATTTTTGATATTATGCGCCGAAACTTCAAAAGAATCAGTTCATCGTCAGAAGATTCATCTCCCGCTTTAACCGCTTACATAGAAACGAAAGATGTTTTAGAGCAAGAAACAAAAGAGCAAACAAAAATAGAAAATGAAATTATTTCTTGCAACAATGCTATAGACTTATGTATTGCAGAAATCACTTCGCTTGAAAAACAGTATCAACAAAATGGCGGTATTTCACAAGAAGAATGGGATTCTAAAATTTTTGATCTGAAGCAAGAAGAGAAAAAGAGAGAAAATTACAATTCTATTTTGAAAAAATGGTCTAATGAAATTATTCCGTTTGTTATGATTAGAGATCAACTTATTCAACTAAGAGAACAAATTGATCTTGAAAACAAAAATTTAAAGTATAAAAACTTTTGTGAAATTCTTGATAGCAGTGCAATAAAAGATTTAATTAACAATCGTCGTTTATCAAAGGAAATGAAGGAATTAGCCTTTAGGTGTTTCGGAACACCTGAAGCCCCCATTCTTGATCTCTCTTTTGAGCAAAGTGCGATGTTGATTTCTTCTATAAATGAACTTTTGGATTTTGATGTAGAAAAAATTAAAAAATGCAAATCTGCAATAAAAAAATCATTAGCTAAATCGGCAAAATTAAGACAAGAACTCGAAGAAAGCAATATTTCTATAATTAGAGAATATATGAAGCGCAGAGCTGAATTATTTGAAGAAAAAAGTGTCTTGTATGATCAATTGATTTCTGCTGAGCAGCGCTTAAATAATCAAAAGGAAAAAGTTGAATTTGCACGAAATTCTTTTGTAAAAACAAAAGCATCTCTTGAGGCAGAGCTCAAAAAAGCTTCCATCAATGATATATCAGCAAAATCTATAATTATGCTTGATAAACTAGAAAAATCGCTTTATCAGAAACAAATACAAAAAGTTGAGGATTTCTTTAGAAAAGAAATTAGAACTTTGATGAGAAAATCTAACTTTATTGATGATATTGCAATAGATGAACATTTTAATATACATCTTTACAGAAATGAGGAGTTTTCTCCGAAAAGGATCAAAGAAATTTTTGACACTAATACTGAAGAACAAATAAGAACTCTTTTAGGAGAAAAAGCAATTTATATTATTAAACAAGCAAACAAGCAATTTAATGATAAGACTTTAGTATTACCCGTTGAGATTGATAAATCTGGATTGTCAAACGGAGAAAAACAAATATTCATCATGGCTTTATACCACTCGTTGGTTCAGTTATGCAATTATGAGATTCCCTTTATTATTGATACACCTTTTGCAAGAATTGATACTGAACACAGAGAAAATATTTCTAAGTATTTCTTTAGCAAACTTAATGGTCAGGTATTTATTCTTTCTACAAACGAAGAAATAAACTCCTCTCATGTAAAGATTTTGAACGATAGCATTCTTGCGACATTTATGTTGGAAAATACCGACAATAAGAGAACTACTATTGTCCACAATGAATATTTCGAGGTGTAAATATGGTATTTAAAATAAGAACTTCAAAAAGGACAATGCAGTGTTTTGATGAAATTGCAGCAAGTGAAAATTTGCAACCCTTCATTCTATCAAAATTAGCTATATCACTTTCTTTAAAAAGCAATAAGCCGCTTGAAGAAAGCGACTTTAAGACAGATACGATGGGATTGGAACTGAATCGTCAGACTATCACTGCTGAATACGATACCCTTTATAAAAGCCTGATTGAATTATACGAAGGCCATCATATTAACGATGATGATTATTTTCAAAAATATTTAAAAGCTCATCTTGATAGAGGTGCTCGTATGTTACATAGTGAATATAGATATGGCGGCGATTTTCTATTGAACTTGTTAAAGGAAACGTCGGGGATTTAATCAAATATAAAGGAGGAAATTAGTCCATGGCAATTCCTGAAGAACAAAAAATCAAGCTTGAAAGTATGCAAATTAAGGGCATACGTGCTATGATCTGGCAAAATATCGAAAAAGAGAATATCGAATCTCGCTTACTTCAAATTAAAAAGCAAAACTATACTAACGATCTTCAAAAATTAGTAAATTCTCAAAGCAGAGCTGTTTTAATCGAGTTGATTGAAATGTCGCCCGAAATATATCCGCAAACAATTGATGCAGCATACGAAAAGTACAGATATGGATTAAAACCCGGTTTTACGCTATTCTGGGCTAAACGAAGCAACGATATTTCTTTTGATAAAGACTCATTGGAAACAAAAATTAAAGAATTTATATCAACACAAAAATATGGAGAAGATGACAAATACAAAAACCTTGAATTTGTGTCAATAATTGAGTTTGGCGGCACGTATGAAATTTCATTATCATACCTTCAAAAGTTTAACTACATAAACGAAGAAGGGGAATTTACATATATTTATATGATGAAAGAGTGCTTCGCTTGGATTGGTATAGATAAGAATTTTATCGCTATTAATAATATGCCAGAAGTCCTAATGAATGCTCTGAAACGCTTCTTTAGCAGCCTATATTCTGCAGATATTACGAATATTAAGATTACAAGCAAACTATTAGAAAAAGTCTTTCCTAGCGATAAGACAAAACGAGTTACCCGACACAATGCTAATCCGCCCGAAAATCAATTAGAAAAGATCACCTTCGCAGATCAAAATTTAGGCGATAAAAAAGATTGCATTCCCGACGGATATGAAGATTATGATATAACTAATACTCAATACGTTGAAGATATAGACGAGAACACGACCGGCACTTTAGGCGTTAACTGTAATAAAGGTAAGATGTATCTATCTAAAAGTTTGACCTCATCACAGTTTAGAGCGTGGAGCACAAGACGGATCGATAACATAATTTCGTTCTTTCAAAACTCCTCTGATGTCACATTAGAAACCGTATCCGGTTTTAATATGTTCTCATCATCCTCGTGGGATGATATTAAACAATCTTCCATACCTATCCTAAACGAAATAGCTCTTGCTATAATTACGTGTAAAAAATCAAATATCGATTCTTACCCCGTTTCCTTCGAATTGTATAAAGCGTATGTTGAATTGAACAGCAAATTCTATGAGAAAGTATATTGCCTGTGTGATACTTGCGAAGAGCCCTCTATTCCTAGCTGTCCCGACTGTGGAGGCACACATTTTGCAATAACAAAAAAGGATCCGGCGAAGATAGTCTGTAGTGATTGTGGAAAATCCCAAGGGGGTTCTTTTGTATTCGATTGCGAAAATGGACATACAAATACAGTAGCAGATATTAATGATGCAATCTCCTTAATTGCAACAGATGATTTTACTGAACAACTTTTAGCTACAATTAAACTATATTATCCCGATATCGCATTTGATGAAAATGAATATTTTGCTTTGAATAACGGTTCTTTAACAATTCTTAAAAGTCCTAATTATGAAAAATTAAAGGCTTCCGATATTCAAGATTTTGCACCGATTGTTAATAGAGAACTAACACATTCTTCGGATGTACTTCAATCAACACTGAAGCAATTAAAAGAGAACTGTTCTCATCCTACTAATGATAAATGTAGCCAGTGCAAGAATAAACCAATATGCAATATAAATGATGTGCAATGCATACTAAAACTGTTTGAAAACTTTGAAGGATATACACCACAACCCCATCAAGGACACGAGTTCGGAGATGTATCAATGTTGGTGACATACAGTGGTAAGAATTTAACGTTTTTAGGTGCTGCGAAATCAGTAAATTTACGCACCCCAAAAATCACAAAAGCAAGTGCGATTGGCAGAGAAATTATACAGCAAGTTATTGATGCCTTTAATGATAATAGAGCAGAAATAATTGGTGTGATTTACCCTGACATGATTGATGACCAACTTAAATACTTGCTATTCCACGAAGCAAAAGTTCATAATAAAAAGCTCGTGATTTTAGACAAGGAATTTATGCTTCATCTTTTGGACAAGTACCTTACTGATAAAAATCTATAAGCAAAGGCACAACCTATAATTAATGTAGGTTGTGCCTTTGAAATTATATGTAAATAATTTCTTTCATAATTATCTCGTTTACTCTGCCACAAATATTATTTATCTTCTGTATCCATTTCATTTGATAGGTTAATTTGAGTTGTTCGGTAATGCCTTCCTTTGCGGAGAGGTTGGTGGTGAGACGGTTGAATAATTCTTGGGCTTGTTCTTGGGTGTCTGCAAGGTGGGAATGGAGCTTGCCGGAAGTGAGCAGGTTATAGTACAAGACTTTGCGGTGGTGCTTCAGGTAGTGCAGGCGTCGCTGTCCCCACACTCCGATTGGTCGGGTGTCTGTTTCTTCTACGGTTAAGTTTGGCAAGCGGTAGTCGCCCTGTATTGTGTAGGTGCCGCCGTGTTGTTCGAATAATGTTTTCATATAGCAAAACCTCCTTTGATGCTTTGATTGTACCAAAGGAGGTTTGTTTTTGCGAATGTGCGATTTTGGAAATTGCATACGGGTATTAGGGTGTCCCTAACGAGTACTGTTTTGCGACAACAGGAGTACAAATGGTCTGCTCGCTAAGATGATGCAATCATTGGGCGAGCGAGCGTTTTACGGAAGTGTATCCATAAACAGTCTGCTCGCTAAGATGATACAGATGTTTTTGCCCAAACAAAAAAAGAAGCACAGCGGAGAGAATTTTCATTCTATCTGCTGTGCTTATGTAATTGATTCTATTCCTTTAACAGATCTTCAAACGGCGTTTCGGTTGAGATAAAAGCATCGTAAGCGAAGTTGGCACCGAGGCGAAATCCCATAATAAAACTATCAAGATTTGATTCCCCGTTGACGACACTCCACGCATTTGAGAAGTCAAGAAACCATTTCTTTGGCTCATCAGTTAGTGCATTGGTGAGCAGATCTTCTGTCTTCATCAACACTTCCATTTGCTTTTGCACCGTCTTGTTTTGCTTTGTGCTCCGTGCCTGCGGATCAATATTTCCGTAATAAAATTCTTCTATAAACCGTGCCATAGTCAGCACCTCCTTGTACCTAAAGTTTAGCAAAAAGAGAAACAAACTGCGACTATACGAATTTCAGAATCGCACATTAATGTAAACATTCTTGTGAACAACCTTGTTCTGTGCTATAATTATAGACAAGAATGATATTAATAGAAGGGATATAGAATGAACGCTCACACCACTTCTTCTGCAAAAAATTACTGCATAGGGTTAGATTTATTACGTTTTGAAAACATATGTCATTTTGAATTAATAAAGCAATTTCTTAAAGTTTTTTCTTCAGACAAAACACCTCCGGTGTACGGAGTGGAGGCAGGATTAGACTCTTTTCTGTCTATGGGGATACAGTTAGATTCTGCTGTGTATTTATATGAAAGCATAAAGCACATGAATGTAATAGTTCCTCAAGAATGCAAAGAAATCATGTCAACATCTGAGTTTGAAACGTTAGAGATTGTGAGAAATAATGTGCATACATATTTCAAGAAAGGGAATTTTGCACTTAAAGCAAACCAAATAATTGATAAAAATTTAAATGAATACAAATTAAAAGAACATGACATATTCTTTGCTTTGAGAAATGATATCTCTTTAGCTTTTCAAATAATCGACAATACACGGCAGTTAGTAGGATGTGATTATTTTATTCAGCATTGTTTATTTGAAAGTGATAATAAACAGTGGATTGGTGAAGATTATCGTAACTTTGCCGCTTATTTGTCGTCACATATTAAAGCTTTTGCAGAAACAGTAGATGAGACTGCGTATCGTCTTGCCCCGCTTTCTATAAAAAGCAATATCTCACCAATTGAATTATTTGACTACAAAAGTGCCGATTTATTTGCTGGTAGTCAGTTGAGTGATACAACAGCCTTTAGATTCATGCTGATGATTTTTCAGATAAGCTACGGTATCTTTTTTGTTGAAGAAGTATTATCACACGAATCATACAAAGATGATGACCTATGGGCATGCTTCCTATCCAAACTTCTTGCCATTAAATATGATGAATCTATTGATAATTTAACGAGTTTACTTCAATATGCACCTACAGAAGATAAAAAGAAAATACTTTCTGAGCTTGGTGATTTTGACATATCTAATCTTTCTGCAAGAGGATTTGCTAGAGATTTACGAAATACAATTCATTATCAAGAGCTTCAATTTGATCTAAAGCTACAAAGCGGAACTACAACAAGAGATCACATAGTCGCCATATACTTGTCTAATTGTGGCGTTCAATCTATAAAAGAGTTCCGAGAAAAGGCACGGATTATGTTTGAGGAGATGAAAAAATTACAAACAATTATACGTAAAATAATGGGTGTAGACAAGACATATACCTGCTGATAATAAAGCCATAGTTACCTATTGGAAAACTATGGCCTTATTTTTGTTTCAATCATCCCACTTTCTGCCCGGTACGGCTTCCATACCGAACATAGCAAGGGCTTGGTTGATTTTATGGAGTGTGATATTATCTTTGCCTTGTTCGAGGTCACGGAGGGCGTGGAGACCGATTCCTGAGATCTCTGCAAACTGTTCTTGAGTTAGATGAGCGGCTTTACGCTCCATTTTAATAAATTCGGCTATCTTATTCATAAATTCACTATACGTAATCGGTATAGTTTTTGAAAACTACACTCAAAGCTATCCCGATTTGATACTGTTTTTGCACCTCTCTTTCTTAGGTTGTTTTCAGGTGCATTTTAGCAGAAAATTCGAGCCATATCAAATGTACGAACATATAAAAAGCCCACTACCGAATTTCTAGGGTAGTGGGCTAAATGCTTGATTTTACTAGCTAAATCCACACTTCAACGGTTATATCATCGAAGGAATGGAGTCGCTGGTTCGGGCGAAATGCTTTGATGAAATCTTCGGCATTTTCCCGATTTAATTGGAACTGAAATGCTCGGATTTTTCCGATTACTTCATTTCCTTTATAGCGGCCTGCGCAGCAGCAAGGCGAGCGATCGGCACGCGGAAGGGAGAGCAGGATACGTAGTTGAGGCCGATCTTGTGGCAGAATTCAACGGAAACGGGGTCGCCGCCGTGTTCGCCGCAGATACCGTAGTGGAGGTTCTTGCCGGAAGCCTTGCCCTTGGCAACAGCCATTTCCATGAGAGCGCCAACGCCGGTCTGGTCGAGCTTTGCGAACGGATCGTTTTCGAAGATCTTGGTATCATAGTAAGCATTGAGGAACTTACCTGCGTCATCACGGCTGAAGCCGAATGTCATCTGGGTAAGGTCGTTGGTGCCGAAGCAGAAGAAGTCAGCTTCCTTAGCGATTTCGTCTGCAGTGATGCAAGCTCTGGGAATTTCGATCATGGTACCTACTTCGTACTTGAGGTCGATGCCTGCAGCTGCGATTTCAGCATCAGCAGTTTCAACAACAACCTTCTTAACGAACTTGAGTTCCTTGATTTCGCCAACAAGGGGAATCATGATTTCGGGAACAACATTCCAGTCAGCATGAGCCTTCTGAACGTTGATAGCTGCACGGATGACAGCCTTGGTCTGCATTGCAGCGATTTCGGGATAGGTAACTGCAAGACGGCAGCCACGATGACCCATCATGGGGTTGAATTCGTGGAGAGAAGCGATGAGAGCCTTGATGTCTTCAACAGTCTTGCCCTGAGCAGCAGCAAGAGCAGCGATGTCAGCTTCTTCAGTGGGAACGAACTCATGAAGAGGCGGATCGAGGAAGCGGATGGTTACGGGGTTGCCTTCAAGAGCTTCGTAGAGAGCTTCGAAGTCGCCCTGCTGATAGGGAAGGATCTTTGCAAGAGCAGCTTCTCTTTCAGCAACGGTGTCAGCACAGATCATTTCACGGAAAGCAGCGATTCTGTCTGCTTCGAAGAACATGTGCTCGGTACGGCAAAGGCCGATACCTTCTGCGCCAAGCTCGCGAGCCTTCTTGGCATCAGCGGGTGTGTCGGCATTGGTGCGGACCTTGCGGGTTCTGAATTCATCAGCCCAAGCCATGATTCTGCCGAATTCGCCAGCGATTTCAGCATCAACAGTGGGGATGATACCGTCATAGATGTTACCGGTGGAGCCGTCGATGGAGATGTAATCGCCTTCGTTGTAAACCTTACCGGCAAGCTCGAACTTCTTGTTTTCTTCGTCCATCTTGATGTCGCCGCAACCGGATACACAGCAGGTACCCATACCACGGGCAACAACAGCTGCGTGAGAGGTCATACCGCCGCGGACAGTCAGGATACCCTGAGCAGCCTTCATACCGGTGATGTCTTCGGGAGAGGTTTCAAGACGAACAAGAACAACCTTTTCGCCCTTTTCAGCCCATGCAACAGCGTCTTCAGCAGTGAAGACAACCTTACCGCAAGCTGCACCGGGGGAAGCGCCGAGGCCCTTACCTGCGGGAGTAGCAGCCTTGAGTACCTTTGCATCGAACTGAGGATGAAGGAGAGTGTCAAGGTTTCTGGGATCGATCATAGCAACAGCTTTCTTTTCGTCGATCATGCCTTCGTCAACGAGGTCACAAGCGATCTTGAGAGCAGCCTTAGCGGTTCTCTTGCCGTTACGGGTCTGGAGCATATAGAGCTTACCGTCTTCAACGGTGAATTCCATATCCTGCATATCTCTGTAATGATCTTCAAGGATAGCGCAAACCTTGTTGAATTCTTCGAAAGCTGCGGGGAACTTTTCAGCCATTTCAGCGATCGGCATGGGAGTACGTACGCCGGCAACAACGTCTTCACCCTGTGCGTTGGTGAGGAATTCGCCCATAAGGCCTTTTTCGCCGGTAGCGGGGTCACGGGTGAAAGCAACACCGGTGCCGCAGTTGTCGCCCATGTTACCGAATGCCATCATCTGTACGTTAACAGCGGTACCCCAGGAATAGGGAATATCATTGTCACGACGATAGACGTTTGCACGGGGGTTGTCCCAGGAGCGGAAAACTGCTTCGACAGCACCCATGAGCTGTTCTTTGGGATCGTTGGGGAAATCGTTACCGATCTTGGACTTGTATTCAGCCTTGAACTGCATTGCAAGTTCCTTGAGGTCGTCAGCGGTGAGGTCGACGTCCTGGGTAACTCCCTTTTCTTCTTTCATCTTATCGATGAGTTCTTCGAAGTACTTCTTACCGACTTCCATAACAACGTCGGAGTACATCTGGATGAATCTTCTGTAGCAGTCCCAAGCCCAACGTGCGTTGCCGGACTTAGCAGCCATAACGTTAACAACTTCTTCGTTAAGACCAAGGTTGAGGATGGTATCCATCATGCCGGGCATGGAAGCTCTTGCACCGGAACGAACGGAAACAAGAAGGGGATTTTCGAGATCGCCGAACTTTTTGCCGGTGATTTCTTCCATCTTAACGATGTATTCCATAATTTCAGCCTGGATATCATCGTTGATCTTGCGGCCGTCTTCATAGTACTGTGTGCAAGCTTCGGTGGAAATGGTGAAGCCCTGGGGAACGGGAAGGCCGATCTTGGTCATCTCAGCGAGGTTTGCACCCTTACCGCCGAGAAGCTCACGCATGGAAGCGTCGCCTTCTTTGAACAGATAAACATACTTCTTGCTCATGTGAATCAATACCTTTCTTTTTTTTCAAATATACATTAAGATAATTTGACCAACCAATATTATAACAAATATATCTGACGATTTCCATACTTAATTCTGTAAAATTCATAAAAATTTTGCCAATTCTTTTGTTGTATATGAACAAAATCGGATAAAAACAAAGAAAAAGGACCGTTTGAAAACGATCCTTTCTTATACATTTTATATTATACAATCAATATTCATCACCGAGACCGACATCAATGCCGAAGAACTTCATGAGCAGGTCAGCAAGGAAAGCGACCAATTCTTTGATGAAGTCAATGATGGAGGACATGGATTCCGTTTCAACATTGTAAACCGTTACGGTAATGCCTTCTTTGATGTTTGCAATGGTGTAGACACCGTTTTTGTCGGGTGTAAGAGTTACTGCTTCGTTTTCAGCCAGAGCCGGGTCACCGTTGAGCGAACCCTGGTAACGGTTGGTTGCGATGTATTTGACGGTGATCATGAAGTTTTCACTGTAGCCGTCAATGTATTCAACAACAAAACGGATGGTGCCACCGTCGGCAATGTAGAACGAACCGTTCTGAATATCATCATCTTCGGTTGTGTAGGTGGAGTTGTATTTACCGTCGGCATTCAGGGGAATCAGTGTATAACCGACCGCTTCTTCATCCAGGCAGACATAATGAACAGGCACAACTTCGGATGCACCGACGGTGAGGGCAAATGAACCGAAAACCATGAGAATGCTTAAGAGTATGCTGATTGTTTTTTTCATGAGAAGTCACCTCTCGTTAAACTTTTATGTGCTTATTATACAATGTTCAAATTAAAAAAGCAAGTATCTTTTGAACGGTTGCCAAATTGGTGTTAAAAAATATGAAAACACTTGACAAACGAAACCGTTTTGGAGTATTATAATTCTGTATTGTGTCTTGCAGACATAGAGGAGGATTAAGAAATGAAAAAGTTCATGCGTTCGCTTATGATTTTCACTTTACTTGCAGCAATGTTACTTTGTGCAACTTCTTGTGCAAAGGTAAAACTGTATGTGCAGGTCGACACCATCAAGACCGGTTATGAAGTTGTTAATATTGATGCCAACGGAAATGTTTCCGGTGAGCTCAATCTTCCGATTACTTCTGCTCCTGCTGCAGAAAATGCAGCTCCGGCTCCTGCCGACACAACCGCAGCTCCTGCCGACACGGCTGACACAACCGCAGCTCCTGCAGATACAGCCGACACCACTGCAGCTCCTGCTGATACCACTGCTCCCGCAGCTTCCACAGGTGCTCCCAGCTCCAAGGAAGAAATTGTTGCACTGTATGTTTCTGCTTACAACAAAATGTCTGCCGAAGCCACAAAAGCAACCAGAACATATGACTACACCAGCAACTATAACAATATTCTTAAGATCGGCAACAACTCCACCCTTGCCGGCATTGCAGAAAGCCTGATGGGTAAATTCATGGTCGAAAACACCGAAGCTGTTGAATTTGCTGTTGCTGACGTTGCTCCTGTAGGTCTGACCTCTTCTCCGCTGACCGCTGCTGATGTTGCAAATGCAACCTGTGTTGACAATGGTGATACCTACACCGTTACGGTTACCTCCACCGGTACCGATGATAACCCCGAAGTCAACCCGACTGTCGGTAACGGCTCTGCAGGTAAGATCGGTCCTCTGATTGAAACTACGGCTATCACTGATGCTGTCGGCGGTGCTATCAAGTTCGAAGGTCTTGCACTCCGCTACAGTGATTGTACTGCTACCGCAACGATCGACAAAGCAACCGGCAGAATTATTGATCTGTATTACAGAATGCCCGGCGTCCTTCACTTTGATAAGGTTACGGCTGCTGTTATTGTTACCGTTAATGACTGTGATATCGGTCTTCTCGGTGAACAGCGCTGGTCCTTCACTTACTAAGATTGCTTGCACGGATTCGGTTGTCTGAAAACTTTTTCAAAAAAAATAAAAAAAGACTTGACAACCGGATCTGCGTGTGCTATAATGTTTCTTGCGTTGAGAGGGAAAGACCTTCTCACAGTCGGTGTCTATAACATTGAGGTTCCACCCGTTCCCATCCCGAACACGGTAGTTAAGCTCAATCGTGCCGAAGATACTTGGCGGGAAGCTGCCCGGGAAAATAGGTCGTCGCCGACACAAACAAAACCGTCCATCCGGACGGTTTTTTCTTTTTCTGTTTTCTTGAAAAAATTTTTAATAAAGCCAAAAAAAAACACTTGACAAAATGTGTTCCGTGTGGTAAAATAATCCTTGCACTGAAAGGGAAGACCTTCACCTTTCATAGTCGGTGTCTATAACATTGAGGCTCCACCCGTTCCCATCCCGAACACGGTAGTTAAGCTCAATCGTGCCGAAGATACTTGGCGGGAAGCTGCCCGGGAAAATAGGTCGTCGCCGACACAAACAAAACCGTCCATCCGGACGGTTTTTCTTTTTGTAGTTTCAGATGTCTTGCGTTGACACATGTATATCATATATATAATGTAATGCGAAAACAAATATTTCGGATGTTTAAAAAAAATCGGAATATTAAAAAATATTGCTTGACAATTGATGCACAATGTGGTAAAATTCACGTTGCCGCATATCAAGGGCGTATTCTGTCCGGAATACATAAGTGGATTTTCCCGCCTGCCGTAGCGAGTCTTGTAAAGGAGAAAAAAAGCATGTACGCAATTATTGAAACCGGCGGTAAGCAGTATAAGGTCGAAGCAGGCGATGTCGTCTACATCGAAAAGCTTAACGTTGAGGCTGAGGAAGCAATTACCTTCGATAAGGTTATTGCAGTAGGTTCCGAGGATGGTATCAAGGTCGGTGCTCCCTATGTTGAAGGTGCTACCGTAGCTGCCAAGGCTATCAAAAACGGCAAACAGAAGAAAGTTGTCGTTATGACCTACAAGCCCAAGAAGAACGAGAAGAGAAAGCTCGGTCACAGACAGCCCTACACCAAGATTGAAATCACTGCAATCAACGCATAATGATTCGCACCGTTTTCCGACTTCAGAATAACAGTCCCGTCGGATTTACCCTCAAGGGGCATTCCGGTACGGCTGCAAGAGGTTCGGATATCGTCTGTGCAGCGGTTTCTTCGGCAGCTTATATGACGGCCAATACGTTGACCGAAATCATAGGTGCCGAAACGGAAATCGATGTAAAAGACGGTTTTTTGCACTGTATGGTTGTTGATGCCAATGACAGTGCGAGGGATCTTTTAGCAGGCTTTCGGCTTCATATGGAAGAGTTGGCTTCGCAATATCCCAATGCTATCAAAATAACTACGGAGGTATAACAATGCTTAAGGTTAACATTCAGCTTTTTGCTCATAAAAAGGGAATGGGCTCCACCCGTAACGGTCGTGATTCCGAATCCAAGAGACTCGGCGCGAAGAGAAGTGACGGTCAGGCAGTTCTTGCCGGTACCATCCTCGTCCGTCAGCGCGGTACGCATATCCATCCCGGCAACAATGTCGGCATCGGCTCCGATGACACTCTGTATGCTCTTATCGACGGTAAAGTCAAGTTTGAGCGTTACGGCAAAGACCGCAAAAAGGTCAGCGTCTACGAAGCATAAGGCATATCACTGTGCCTGACAAGCTTGCATTTTTTTGTCTGACAAAATGTTTCAGATGTAAAAATGCAAATAATAGTCGAATGAAATCCTGACATGATTGTGTCAGGATTTTTATTTTTTTTGAATAATTAAACAAAAAGTGCAATATGTGTTTAGACTTAATAAATCTTTATGAATGTTTATTTTGTATTTCATTAAATTTTGTTGACAAAAGCTGTTGATTATGGTAAAATGCAACATGATTATGGGGATATGTATGGTGCCGCATAATTTTCAGCGTTTTTGGTTTTCGAAAGGAGTTGTTGCAGAAATATGGAACGAAAACTGTTTTGTGAAATCTCTCCCTTTACCTACAAACTTTCTACGCAAAAAGAATGGGTAATCCGCTTTTTTAAGGACTTGGTAGGTGGCGAAAAATTTGCTAAGGAGATCAAATCCGAACCCCTGGATAATCTCGTAAAGAGCCATGCTTCCATTTTGATCCGCCGTCTGAACGGTGTTGATCTTACTCTTCAGCAGAATAAGGTTACAAACCTTAGAATCGCATCTTCTCAGTTCACCGGTCTTGTTGTGCATCCCGGCGAAACATTCTCTTATTGGCATCTTGTCGGCAATCCGACGGAAGATAAAGGTTATCTTTCCGGTCTGACCATTTCCGCAAGACAGACAATGGGCAATGGTGTCGGCGGCGGTCTTTGCCAGCTTGCTAACATGGTGCATTGGCTTGTTCTTCATAGCCCCCTTGAAGTAACCGAGCTGCATCACCATTCCGATGCTCTTTTCCCCGATGAGCGTCGTAAAGTTCCGTTCGGAACCGGTACCAGCGTATTCTACAGCAAGCTTGACTACCGTTTTAAGAATACAACCGATCAGGATGTTCAGATTCTTGTCTGGTTGGATGACGAATACCTCAACGGTGAACTTCGTAGCGAAAGAGCATTTGAACACAGATATCGTATCGTTGAAGAAAACGACCATTTCCGCAACGAAAACGGTACTTTCTATCGCATCAGTCAGATTTATAAGCTCACGATTGACCGTGAAACCGGCGAAACGCTGAAAAAGGAACTTATCCTGGACAACCATTCCAAGGTATTGTACGATTACAGCTTGATTCCGCAGGAAAAAATCCGCAATGATTGAACTGATTAAAGAATGTTGTTGTGCGCACCGGGATGATTTGTTTTTTACAAGTCATTCCGGCTCGCTCACGTTTGGACAACTTTGGGACAGAGCTTCTCGTGTTGCAACCTCTCTTGCAGGCGGCACATTGCCGGTGGTCGTACGCGGACACAAGGAGCCTTATATGCCTGTGGTATTCCTTGCCTGTATGATGGTGGGCAGGGCTTATGTACCTTGTGATACATTCATTCCGCAACGCAGACTGGATTTCATTCTGGAAGCAACGAAAACCGATACGGTCATCGATTGCGAGCCCGATTGGAACGGCCCGGCACTTACTGATTTTTCCGGGAAAGACTCTGACATTGCTTATATGATTTTCACTTCCGGCAGCACCGGAATCCCGAAAGGTGTTTGTATTACGCAAGCGAATCTCAAGTGTTTTGTTCGTTGGCTGGATACACTGGCACCGATGAATTCTTATAAAAATGTTCGCGTACTCAACCAGGCTTCTTATTCTTTTGACCTGAGTGTATGCGATCTGTATTATTCCATGTGCTACGGTCATACCTGCGGTTGTCTGGAAACGACGGGTGCCGACGGTTTTGCCGATATCACAAAGGAAACAGCCCGTTTTGATCCGCATGTTGCCGTTATGACACCGTCTTTTGCAAAGCTTGCCATGTGCGATATGGATTTCAAAGCTGCAACCATTCCTTCTTTGCAGTGTATTTTCTTCTGCGGTGAACCCTTGGAGAAAAAGACCTGTCAGAAGTTGATGAAGCGTTTTCCGGGCATTACATTGCTCAATGCTTACGGTCCGACGGAATGTACCTGTGCAGTCAGTGCGGTTGCCATTACCGAAAAGGAATTGGAACTTCCGTATCTTCCGGTTGGCAGAATCGGTGAAACATCTGTGGATGTTTTCATAGAAGACGGCGAGCTTGTGCTGCGTGGGGATGCACTTTCCCCCGGTTACCTTGCAGGCAAGATCGGCGGTTTTGTGGATGATAAGTATTATACGGGCGATCTCGGTGAGATTTCTGAGGACGGATTGATTTTCTGTCGCGGCAGAAAGGACAGCCAGATCAAACTTAACGGCTACCGCATTGAATTGTCTGAAATTCAAAACAGACTTGCTTCCTTTGACGGTGTTGAAACCTGCAAAGTGGTTGCAGAAAAAGACAGCGAAGGCCGTGTAAAATACATCCGTGCCATCGCGGCAGGCAAGAATCTCGACAGCGAAGAGCTGCGCAAGCAGTTGGCCGTGTATGTGCCTGAATATATGATTCCCAAAGTCATTGAAACCGTTGCAGATGTCAAATTGACAGCCAACGGCAAAAATGCACTTTGATTGATTGAAAGGAGCCGTTTTTATGGATCTCAGAAAAGTTCTCGCAGAAGTTTGCGAAAGCGATCGCGTAAACGAACCCGGTATAGATCTTGTTGAAGAAGGTTTGCTGGATTCTATGGGCGTTATCGAACTGTTTTCGGCTTTGGAAGATGAGGGCATTGAAATTCCGCTTACCCGTGTGGATAAAAACTTGTTGCACACGGTTGAAGGAATTGAAAAAATGATTGAAATGTTCAGTTGACATTGGCGTGACGGGTATAATCCGGGGAGGATTGTACCCGTCACATTGTAATATAAAAAACAGGAAGAGGTTTGAATGAAATGAAAAAGAAATTGCTGATTCCCCTGATTGTTGTTCTTGTGATTGCCCTTGTCGGCGGCGGTGTGCTTGCATGGTTTACGGCAGGCGACGGCATTCACAAACCCATCGGCACGGATAAGGTTCCGACCTATTACGGTGAACCGGCTGTTGCAAATCCCATGGAGGAACAGATCATTCCGCAGCATCCGTTGCTTGCCGAAGAAGGCAGAAACGGTATGCACGGCAACTCCTACAACACGGGTACATACAACTATGCAGGTCCTCTCGGTATCAATCCCGTTGTCAAATCCCGTTCGATGAATCTGTTCGGCGGTCTTTGTGCAACATTGATGTTCGATTCGCAGGGCAGAATCATTACCATCAGCGGTAATATGACCGGCTTCAAGCTGTCTTTGTTGGATGCCGAAACCCTTGATATCATTGCACAGACCACTTTGCCGCAGAGAGCATCCACCAAGGAATTCTTCAAAACATTTGACTTTGATGTTATTTCCTCCGATACTTCCGGCGGTGCATATTGTCACCTGCTTGAGGGGGATCGTCCCATCATCGGTAACTCCGAAAATGTGGTGCAGATTTATTATGTCGATGAAACCGGTGCAGCTCCCGAATGGAAAATCGAATGGGAATTCGACCTCATGCCTTACATGGAAGAAGGCGAATATATCACCGATGCCGTTCCCGATTTTGAAGGCAATATCTGGTTTGTAACCCGTCCCGGTACAGTCGGCTTTATTGCAAAAGACACCGAAGAAGTCCGCATGATGCGTCTTGAAAACGAAGAAATTCAGAACTCCTTTGCAGTTGCTGAAGACGGTATGTACATCGTTTCCGATCATGCAATGTATCGCTTTGACATTGATGAAAACGGTGAACCCATCTATACATGGAGAACCGAATACGACCGCGGCACCACCTTTAAACCGGGTGCAATCAACCAGGGCAGCGGTACAACCCCGACCCTTCTTGATGTTCCTTGTGCAGACGGCTCCGTCCGTAAACTTTGCGGTATCACCGACAATGCAGACGGCAGAGTCAACCTTGTGGTCTATGACCGTGATACAGGCGAAGCAATCGTCACCATGCCCTTGTTTGAAGAAGGCTATTCTGTCAGCGAAAACAGCCTGATTGCTTACGGCAGAAGCTTTATTGTTGAAAACAACTATTCCGAAACGGGTGCAGGCTTCCTTGTTACCGATCCGCAGAGCCATGCCGGTGTTACCCGTATCGATATGAACGAGGATTGCACCGATGCATTCGTTGCATGGCACAGCGAGGAAGCAGCAGCAACGGTTGTTCCGAAATTGTCTGTCGGCAGCGGTCTTGTTTATCTTTACACCCGCATTCAGAACGATGAAATCGACGAAAACGATGTGGCATGGTACTTCACTGCAGTTGATTTCGAAACCGGTGAAACCGTTTACCGTGTGTTCACGGGGCTCGGCAGAAACTGGAACAACAGCTACGGCCCCATCACCATCGGTCCCAACGGTGCGGCATATATCGGCGTGTTCAACGGTCTTGTTTGTGTATCTGACGGTGTTGCTGTAAACGGTAACATCACAGACGGCAATGTGACCGACGGGAATGTTGCTGAATAAGAAATAACAATATGCAAACACAAAAAAGGAGCTGTCAATCTGAAGTAGTCAATACTTTGTAGACACAAAAAAAGAATAAAGTTAAGCTGCCAGTTCAAGACGATATTGAACTGGTGGTTTTTTGTTTAGTTTTCGTAAAGGTTTTATGTAATTGAAGTAATGTACAGTTTCTGTAACAACC
>JAZNGB010000014.1:0-3674 GCA_045576275.1 Acutalibacteraceae bacterium | reverse complement strand
TCTTGTGTGTACTTCATGGTAAACCTCCTGTTCACTATGATTGTATTCATGTCCAGTGGTGTTTTTTTTCTTGTTCTTTCATTATACACCATCTGTCCAAAAAAATACCCCCCTGTGTCCAATTTTAGTTTACCATTGCACAAAATAGTCTGATATAACCGCCTGAACCCCTCTGTCTGCGTTCCGCAGACATCTCCCCTTTCAGGGGCGACGAGTGTTTGAGAGGAAAATTTACTTTGCAAAGACCCCGACAAACCATAATTTGCACATTGCTTTTCACTGCATCGTTTTTCAATCCCTCAAGTTTTTACGAATGGCTTGTATTTTGTGTTTTTTGTGTGCTATAATCACTTTACAAAACTGAAAGCAGGTGGAAGAATGAATTTTGATATCCGTTGTTTTGAAAAAAAGATGATTTGCGAAGGCAACTGCACCGACGCGGTCGTTGAAACGGTTGCAAACGGTGATACGCTCGACTTGTATGTAACCGCAACCGAAGACCGTCTGAAGTTCATTGAACTTGCATGGGATTTTGAGAGCGATGAAAACATCTTTGTGCTCGGTGATGTCTGGGAACGCAGCTACGGTGATCTCATCTTCAAAAAGCTTTCCGACAATGACCGTCTGATGCCCTGGTATTTTATTGCCACCGACAAAAAAAACTGTTTTTGCTTCGGTGTAAAAACGCAGCCGAATGCGTTTGTTTCTTTCCGCTACACCGAAAAAGGGATTCGTGCCCTCCTGGATTGCAGAAACGGTGACAGCGGTGTGCAGTTGAACGGCAGAAAACTGCACGTTGCCACCTTTGTTTATAAAAAATACGACAATGCCGATGTTACTTCCTGTCTGCATGATTACTGCAAAACGCTGTGCGAGAATCCCATTTTCCCCAAGGAAAGAATCTACGGCGGCAACAACTGGTATTATGCATACGGCAAAAGCAGCTATGAAGAAATCATCTCCGATGCAAAAGTACAGGTTTCCCTTGCCGAAGGCATAGAAAACAAACCTTTTGAGGTCATTGACGATTGTTGGCAGATTCATTCCTGCTGCGGTCCGTGGATTGCCAATGAAAAATTCGGTGACATGAAAAAACTTGCCGAAGAAATCAAAACAATCGGTGCAAGACCCGGCATCTGGGTCCGTCTGCTTGAAAACAAGGACGAAACACTCACCCCCGAAATGCGGATTCACCGCAGCGGAAAACGGCAGTATCTGGATCCGACCCACCCTGCCGTACAGGCTTATATCAAAGCCGATGTCGAAAGAATCAAAGCCTGGGGTTACGAGCTGCTCAAGCACGATTTTACAACATACGATCTGTTCGGCGGATGGGGAAGTCAGCTCAATCCTGCCGTCACGAGTGAGAGCAACTGGTATTTTTATGACAGAACCAAGACCAATGCCGAAATCACGCTCGATCTGTACCGCCTGATCAAAGATGCCGCAGGGGATATGTACATCATTGGCTGCAATACCGTTTCGCACCTGTGTGCAGGTCTTGTGGAGATCAACCGTACAGGCAACGACACCAGCGGCAGGGAATGGAAACCGACCAAAGAAAACGGTGTCAACACCCTTGCATTCCGCCTGGCACAGAACAAGGCTTTTTATATGTGCGATGCGGACTGTGTCGGCATTCTCGGTGACAATATTCCCTGGGAGAAAAACAAACAATGGCTCCATGTGCTTTCCTGCAGCAACACACCGCTGTTTGTCTCCTGCTCGGCAGCCATCAACGAAGAACAAAGAAAGGATCTTGCCGAAGCCTACAGAACCTTCCAGCAGGATCACAGCATAAGACCCGTTGACGTTTTTGAAAATCCGACACCGTCAACCTGGGAAATTGACGGCAATCTCGTGGAGTATTGCTGGTAATGTGAAAAAAACTTGCGATTCAGCAGTTAAAAGCAATGAATTCATTATTTAATGTAATTGCATTTACTGTCAGGTTGTGCTATAATTCTTTTGGCAAATTATAAATACAGAAAGGAATCATAAATAATGGAAGCTATCAAATCTGTTTTCTCCGGTCTTTTTTTGAAAGTGCTGACTGTCATTTCGGCTCTGATTATGCTCATCACGAGCCCCGGCGGTCAGATCAGACAACCTGCCGCAGCAGACGATTGTCCCAAGTTCTACGGCACTGTTGCCACCGCCAATCCGCTTGAAGAAATCGTGGTTCCGCAGCATCCGTATCTTGCACCGGAAGGTACAAACGGTATGCACGGCAACTCCTACAACACAGGCTCCTACAACTACATGGGCCCCCTCGGCAACGATCCCGTTGTCAAGAGCCGTTCTATGAATGTTTTCGGCGGTCTTGTTGCCACCCTTATGTTTGACTCACAGGGCAGAATCATGTGCATCAGCGGTAACGTTGTCGGTTTCCGTCTTCTTCTGATTGATGCCGATACGCTTGAGATTCTTGCCGAAACACGTCTTCCCCAGCGTCCCTCCACGGTGGAAGCAATCAAGACATTAAACTTCAGTGCCATTTCAACAGACACTTCCGGCGGTGCATATTGCCATCTTCTTGAAGGTGACAGACCCATCATCGGTAACTCCGAAAATGTCATTCAGATTTACCGCATTGAAGAAGCCGACGGCACACCCGAATGGGTGATTGAAAAGGAATGGGACATCAGCGATAAACTGCCCGAAGGTTCTTACATCACCGATGCCGTTCCCGATCATCAGGGAAATATCTGGTTTGTAACACGTCCCGGCGAAGTCGGCTACATCGAGCCTGACAGCGGTGAAGTGCATATTACAAAGCTTGAAAACGAAGAAATTCAGAACACCTTTGCCATCGCCGAAGACGGCAACTACATTGTTTCTGACTGTGCAATGTATCGTTTTGACATCAACGAAAACGGTGATCCCTACTACACCTGGAGAACACCGTATGACAGAGGCACAACGCTCAAACCCGGTGCCATCAATCAGGGCAGCGGTACAACACCCACACTGCTTGATGTTCCCCGTTCTGACGGCAGCATTGCAAAACTGTGTGCAATCACAGACAATGCCGACAAGCAGGTAAACGTTGTCATTTATGACCGTGAAACAGGTGACGTGATTGCGGAAGTGCCCGTATTCACCGAAGGCAAGAGTGTAAGCGAAAACAGCCTGATTGCCCACGGACGTTCCTTTATCGTTGAAAACAACTATTCGGAAACAGGCTCCGGTTTCCTTGTACAGGATCCGCAGAGTGAACCCGGTGTTGTAAGAATCGATATGAACGAAGACTGCACCGATGCATTTATCAAGTGGGAAAGCAACGAAGCATCCTGCACGGTTGTTCCCAAGCTGTCCACAAAGAACGGTCTTGTTTATCTTTACACCCGCGAAATGAACGAAGACATTCCCGAAGATACCGTTGCATGGTATCTTACGGCGGTTGACTTTGAAACGGGCGAAACCGTATACAAGGTATTCACGGGTTGCGGCAGAAACTGGAACAACAGCTACGGCCCCATTACAATCGGCCCCAACGGCAGCCTGTATGTAGGCGTTTTCAACGGTCTTATTTCCGTTACGGACACAAAATAAGTGTATCTGATCGGACCATCGGCTTTTGCCGGTGGTCTTTTTTTATTCCTCCCGAAAAACAGGAAAATTATGGTTTAGCGAACTCTTACTTGGTTGCTCCTCAATCCCCTTGTCGCCCC
>JAZNGB010000013.1:0-33062 GCA_045576275.1 Acutalibacteraceae bacterium | reverse complement strand
CAACCCCTTGTCGCCCCTGAAAGGGGGGATGTCTGCGGGACGCAGACAGAGGGGGTCAGGCGGTTATATCAGACTATTTTGACCGAATTTGTGCAAACTTGGTTAACCCCTCTGTCACTTCGTGACATCTCCCCTTTCAGGAGCGACAAGGGGTTGGTGGGGTCTCCCACTTTGTGCTGTAAACCATAATTTACTGTTATTTTTTCAGTTTCTCTTTCAGAGCCTCGTAAACCTCTGGATCGATTTCGGGATTGCCTTTGGAATAGCTCGGCTGCAACATATCACCTGCAATCTTCGGGTCGGTGCAGGCGGGATCGTTTCTCCATTTTTCGCGTTCATCCGCGTTTCTGAGATTGGGAACATCCATCGGGATGCCGCCGTTGAGAACCGAACGGTATGCGAACATACCGGGCAGGAACATATCCATGGCTTCATAAACGTCAACGATGTCTGCAAAGGGACTCTTGCGGATCTTTTCGCAGAAGTTGAACATGGTATAATAGTCGCTGCCGCCGTGGCCTGCGTTGTTGGCACGGGATGCATTGCGGTCTGCGGTCGGGGTGTTGACGGGTGCGGAGTTGTTGTCGCCCTCTTCTTTGTCGCAGTTGACAAAAAGAGTCTGCGTGCCGCCGTTTTCGGCATCCTCACGGGCACTTTCCATTCTGCCCTTGCTGCCGTAAACAGAATACCAGATGCTGTTTTTGGACGGACCGACACCGTGCACACTCTTGACGACGGCACCGTTTTCGAGCGTGACCATTTCAATGCCCATGGAACCTGCTTTTGCACCCATGCGATTCATTCTTGCGTTGAACGGCAGCTCAAAGCCCGTGACTTTGACCGGGCGAAGACCTGTGATGTGAAGCAGCGGACCTAAGGAGTGGGTGCAGTAATAGAATGCACTCATGGTGTTTCTCCAATGGTTCGGGTCGCAGCAGGAATAACCGGGCCAGCCGGGTTCGCAGTTGTGTACATATTCACCCTCACCGTATTCAAATTCACCGAGTACACCATCACGGAAAAGCTGACGCATTTTACGGGGAGCCGGCATATAGCAATAGTTTTCGGCATAGGCATAGATTTTGCCTGTTTTTTCAACCGTTTCAATCAGCTCCACGGCTTCTTTGAGTGTCTGTACAGGCAGTACTTCACTGATAACGTGCAGTCCTTTTTCCATGCAGCGGATGGCGAAGGGTGCGTGCTCGTTTGCGTAGTTTGCAAGCACAACGGCATCCATATCGTGGTTCAGGAACGTTTCAAAATCATCATAATAGGTGATGGAATCATCGTTGAGTTCGGCTTTGACTTTTTCAAGTACGGGTTTGTAGCAGTCACAGACAGCCACAAGAACGGCATTGTCGGCATCCTTGCAGTAGTTGATCATGCTGTTGCCCCTGCGGGCACCGAGCACACCGATTTTCACCTTTTTGACGGGGTGCAGCATACGGTTGAATGTACCGTCTTCGTTGTACATCTCGAGTTCGTCGATATGCAGAACATCGAGCATGATTTCCCAGCGCTCGGGCATATTTTCATCGTAGAATACGGGACGGAAACCGGCGGAAATATAGCTCTTGACGGCGGCAACTCGCCATTCGTCCGTGGTCAGAACCGACCATTTGGCACCTGCATCGTCCATTTTCTTTGCTGCGTAGGCATTGAGGTATTTGCCCAGACCTTTTCCTCTGTAATCGGCACGGATACCGACCATGTGGAAGTCACCCGTCTGTGTTTCGGGGTGGAAGGTGGCTGTCAGTGTGCCGACTCTTTCACCGTTGTGGTTGAGAAACAGACAGTCGCGTTCAAGTACGGTGTCGTCATGGTCTGTGATGCAGCCGTCAAAGGTTTCTTCGGTTGCCTCGTCTCCGACAAGACCCTTTTTGCAGCACTCGACCCAAGCCATTTTGTCGGCAAGCGTTTCGTATGCACTGATGGTATAGCCTTCAGGCAGGGGAGCTTCTTTATATGGTGTGTTTGCGAATCTGTACATTTTCAGTTGTGCCATTGTTTTTTACCTCTCTTAATATGTTCCTTTTGTATCCAAAACGGTATTGCTTGCATTCTCACGCAGAGAACTCGTTGCAATACGCTTTTGCAGTTCAGTATAATACAATTCGTCGTCAATGGGAAGTGTAATTTCTGATTGCAGCCATTCACTCAGCAGGCAAGCATCCATAAACTGCACACCGTTGAGACCTTCGCTGCCGTGGACAAACAGTTTTTCTTTGCCCAGAACCGCGTTTGCAAAGTTGTTGAGAATGGTCAGATGTTGTCCCGAAACGGGGTTGATATAGGATTTGGCTTTTTTGCTTCCCGGTGTGCCGAATCCGTTTTTGTAAGTGCGGTTGAATTCGCGTTCATCGACTTTGCTGTATGTGATTTCAAGTTTTGTTCCGTTGGTGCAGACAAGTTTTCCTTTTGTGCCGAGTATTTCGAGTCTGTTTGTGCCGGGAAAGTCTGCGGTTGCGGTGATGAACGTTCCCGTGGCACCGTTCGGAAATTCCATATAAACGGTCACATCGTCCTCGGTTTCGATGTCATGCCACTTGCCGAATGAGCAGTGTGCGGCGATCTTTGCAGGCATCATGCCGACGATCCATTGCAAAAGGTCGATCTGATGCGGTGCCTGGTTGAACAGCACACCGCCGCCTTCACCTTTCCAGGTGGCTCTCCAGGGGGAGGAATCATAGTAGGATTGCGAACGGTACCAGTCTGTAATCAGCCAGTTGACGCGTTTGATATCCCCGATTTTACCCTCTGCGATCATGGTACGCATTTTGTTGTAGACTTTGTTGGTGCGTTGGTTAAGCATCAGGGCAAACAGCACATCGGGATGTTGTTCGGAGGCAGCAATCATCTCTTTGACTTGTTTGGTGTAAACACCTGCCGGTTTGTCGCTCATGGCATGAATGCCTGCCTGCAACGCATCGATGACAATGGGGGGATGGAAATAATGCGGAGTGGTGACCACAACGGCATCCACCGTACCGCTTTTTAAAAGCTCCTTGTGGTCTGTGAATTTCGGTACATTGATTTTGAATTTTTCGCACTGTGTATGGAGTTTCTTTTCATCAATGTCGCAAACGGCACCGAGTACGGCATTTTTGATCAGCCCTGCTTTGAGCAATCGCACATAAGCACTGCCCTGACCGCCGAAACCGATGATGCCGATGCGTGCTTTTTGTTTTACCATTTCATTTCCCCTCCTTCACAAAAATGTTTTCCTTTTCCGTGTAACCGCAATCGGTCAGCACTTTTTTTGCTGCCGCAACGGCACAATCAAAACGGCCTCTTGCGGTTTTTAAATCAAAACGATCTGCGAAAACGGCGTTGTATTCTTTGTTTCCTCTGAAGAATGTCAGATGCGGCTCGATCGTAAACACGGTATCACGGTCAATCCGGTTGACAATCTCTGCAATGTGTCCCTCTCCGAATCCGGCAGGCACCACTTTTTTGCCGACGGCATCTTTTAAGTGAAAATAATCCGCTTTCGGCAAAAACTGTTTCGTTTGTGCAAAAGTCTGTCCACTGACACGGAAGTTTGCAGGATCATAAATGTACCCCATTTCGGGGACTTGTTCCATGAGCCATTTGCATCTCTCGGCTGTTGCGTTGAAAAGACCTGTGTCATTCTCGCAGCAAAAACGGATGCCGTGGTCTTCGGCAATCCTGTTGTAATATCGCAGATCTTCGACCATGCTTTGCTTGTCGAATCTGAAAAACTTCGGATAGAAACTGAAAACGCGGATATTCTCAGCACCCAGGGCACGGGCAACTTTACAGGCGTGTTCCACTTTTTTTGCATACATCTCGCGGTCAAAGCCCTGTCTGACTTTGCAGATGGGGGAACCGAGTGACCAGACGGAAATGCCGTGGGATGCCAATCTTTCGCGGTATTCTCCGGCTTTTTCAAGACTTATGAATGCGGCATTGCTGCCGTCGATTTTACGCATTTCGAGTAAGGAAATGTTGTTTTCTTTCAATGCTTTGACCTGACCATCAAAGTCTTTGGCGGCTTCGTCTGCAAAAGCACAAAGTCGGATCATACTTTCATCAATCCTTTGTAGGCAAGTAATTTTATAAACAGACCGCCTTGTACGGTACGGTTCTGGAATCCTCTCATGGCGGCGGTGACGGTGAAGTACCAGTCGGTCATCGGTACGCGTGAGTGGCTGCGGTTATAAGCCTCCCACAGGGGTGCGACAAAGTTTTCAAAATCTTCTCTTGTGTCTGCGAGGGTTGCCGTCCACACAAGCCAGTCGCTCTTTGTGTAGGTTTCGCGGTTGTCAAGCGGCATACCGTAAGGGTTGATGTGTTTTTTATAAGATGCAAATTCGGAGGCGATCACGGTGTTGTCCATGATGTTTGTTCCCCAGAGTTTGTCCCATACAATGTTATATTTCATGCTCCATGTGTCGGGGCGGTCAAAGGCAAGTCTGTAGCTGCCGTCACCGTTGGCGGCACGTTTTGCCCAATCGGCTGCCATGGCACGGGCAAGATCGGTTTTTTCTTTCTTCTTGGCTTCGTCACCGAGCAGTCCATACAGAATGCCGAGACCTGCAATGCCCATGATCGCCTTGAGAGACAGGTTGCAATTGTGGGCAAGATGGCCTGCAAAGTCATCCGTGCAAAGCTGGTTGGCAGGATCAGCACCGTTTTCTTCAAGATATCTGACCCAGTTTTCAAGAAGATCCATGTTGTTTCTGATAAAATCAAGATCTCCGTCAGCCAGGGTTACAGCGGTTGCCATGACGAGCATATTGCCGCATTCCTCAACGGGCATCTGCTTGTCGAGTGCATTGTGTCCGTAGACCTGTCCCGTAACGTGCGGATAGCAGCCTGCATCATGCGGTGCAAAATCGAACTGCCATTCTGCACTTCTTGCATATCTGAAAATCGGACGCATCATGCCGCGGACAAGTTCGGGATTGTACAGCAGATACATCGGAATCGAGGGATAGCTGACGTCCACCGTTGCGGCACAGCCGTTGGAAAAACACTCTTTGGAAATGAACAGCAGTTCACCGTTGGTGTCAACACAGATTTTGTGTGCGGCAAAACTCTGTCTGTATGCAAGCTCCAGAAGTTCCGCATATTTTTCACCGCCTGCACGGACGGCATCGATGAACAGTCTGTCAGCAAAGGCTTCGCAGCGTTCAAAGACCGCTTCGTAATCGGAAAAGGCTTCGGTAATGGCGGTTTCAATGGTTTTGCCGTCATGATTCCACAGGGAAGGAAGACGGTCTTCGAAATAAAGGATGGATTTGATATCATCATACGCGAATGCAAACAAGGCACTGACTTTGCTATCGGAACAGAATACGGCTTCGGCACAGACAAAGGTCATTTCTTCGCTGTCACCGCAGGGCATTTTATCCATGCAGGGTACGTGCCTTTTTTCCGTATACACATTTCCTGCATCCGTGCAAAGATAAAAATAACCCCAGTCAATACGCAGGTCGTCACCGCAGACGGAGAGAATATCCTGCGTGGTGCTGCCGATTTTTGCTGCCGAAATACCGTCAAAGCAAAGTGTTTCGGCTGCTGTATCTTCGCTTCCTCTGTAATTCAGGCACAGTTCTTCGCTTGCCGCAATTCTGACCTTGATGCAATGTGCCTGACCGTCCAGCGGCTCGGTGGTGATGTTGAGATAACTGACGGGACGGCTTGCAAGAGCCAAGTCATCCGCAAGAAGAGGGGTCGTAAAAACAGCACGCAGACGGATCGCTGCTTCTTCGAAAACATAGGTGGTTGAAAGTGCGTTGCAATCCTTTTTTACCTGCTTCATGACGGGGCTGTTGTCTGCGTCGGATTCTTTGCCGAGGAAACGGTAGACCGTACCGTCGATTTCAGCGGTGCCTACAATGGTGTTGGGTTTGCCCGTCCAATGGACGGTGACGGCATCGGTGAGTGTATCGGCAGGACTCCAGACGGAAAAATAGGGATCCACCGTAATCAAAGGATTGCTGGGAGCTCTTAAATTCATAATGATTCTCCTTGTTATTACTTAGCATAAATCATGCCGACAATGCGGTTGACAAGTCCCGTCGGCAGTATTTTGGATAAAACGGCAAAGGCATGGTATTGCATTCCCTTGGTGGCAAGCAGTTTCGGGGATTTTGCACAGGCTGCTTTGTAAACCGCATCCGCAATCGCTGTGGGGGGCATACCGTTTTGTTCGTCTTTTTCCATCACCGCAAGGCTGCGTGACAACACTTCCCCGTAAACGGGGTCGTTTGTCTGTTTTTCTCTGGCTGCCGTGAATCCTGTTTTTACATCTCCCGGCATGACGGCACAGACGGTAATGCCGAACGGCTTTACTTCATTGGCAAGCGATAAGGTCAGCGAATTGATTGCCGCCTTGCTTGCGGAATAAAAGCCCTGAAAGGGAATGGCAAGCGGGGAAGCCATGCTGCTGATGTTGATGATTCTGCCCGTACCTTGTTTTCGCATATACGGCAAGACCTTCTGCGAACACAAGACCGTGCCGAAAAAGTTGACGTCAAACTGCTTTTTGGCATCCTGCAAACTTGTGTTTTCGATGCTGCCTGCAATGCCGAAACCTGCGTTGTTGACAAGAATATCAATTTTGCCTTCTTTTTCAAAAACGGTCTGCATGGCTTTGGTGACACTGTCTTCATCGGTTACGTCAGCCTGTATGTGTTCGATGTTTTTGTTTTGTGTTGAAGTCTTGCGGCTTAATTCATATACCTTGCAGCCGTTTGCAGCAAATTTTTCGCAACAGGCAAGCCCGATGCCGCTGCTGCCGCCCGTGACGATGACAACTTTCATTGTGTTTCCTCCTGTGTTTGCAATTCATGCAGGATAGCCGCTGTGCGGTTTTATTATAAAGATTCATTTTGTAAGGCATGCCTGTTTGTATGTTGACACCTTCCTTGACGGAGATACCGAGAGATACACCTTTTTGCGTGCATACTTTTTCGCGTTTTCCGTTTCGGATATTTTCGGCAAGATAGCCTTCTCGTGTCAACCACGTTGTAATCTGTACGGCAGAAAGCGGTTTGCCGTTTTCTCCGACCGGGTCACGCAAAGCTTTGACGATGTTGGAAATGCCCATGGGTGAATCGCTGTAGGGGAAGTTTGCAATCATTTCGGGAGTGAGTTGTGTATATGATTGTTTGGACGAGCTGCGTGCGGCTGTGACTTCGCCGCCGTTTGCGATGACTTTTTCCAGCACATCCGTAACATAGAAAAAACAGCGACTCATGCGGACATTGTTGATCACGCTGTCATCGGTGATCTCTTCCCCCGTGAAAGGGTCTATGCCGTTGGCAAGGGCCTGCATATGGTTTTTGCCCTTGTCAGCAATTCCATATTTTTCATAAATATCCCTCTTGTTTGATGTCAAAAAAAGACATGATATATTGTTCAGTTTGCACAAATATTATAGAACCTGTTGCGTTTAATCTGTTTTTTTGTTATATTAAATTATAAATTACCATTTTGCATTTGTCAACTGCTGTGTTTTGCATTTGCAAAGAAAAGTAACGGAGGGATACGAACTTGAATGTCAAAGAAAAAATCGTAAACGGACTGGGAATGCTTCGTTTGTACTGGAAAACACCGCCTTACGGCCGCTACATGAATTTCAAAGAAATCATCTCGCTGTCGGTGGGTAGCATGGGTGTCAAATTTGTCACCTACTGCGTGCAGAATATGATTCTGTATGTCGGCAATACGCTGATCGGTAACACCATCGGTATTTCACCGAGTAAGTTGTATCTGATTTATGTCATCGCCATTGCATCCGGATTCCCGCTGACCACGGTGCGTGCCAATCTGATCGACAGTGCACGCAGCAAAAAAGGCAAATACCGTCCGTATATCCTGACCATGGGTATTCCGACGTCCTTGCTTGCCATCGGTTTCTGTTGGATGCCGTATGACAGCATGGTGGAATGGCAGAAGTGCGTTGTTGTTCTGTTGTTCAACATCGCATTCCAGTTCTTCTATAACTTCTTCTACGATGCCAATGAAAGCATTCTCAATGTTCTTTCTCCGAATACCATCGAGCGCAGTGACGTCTGCTCCATCAAAACGATTATTGACTCGTTTGCACCCACGATTGCCAATGCAATTCTGCCCGTGCTTGCAAGATTGATTACAGGCGAAAACAAACTGTACGATCTGCGTGTAATGCGTCTTGTCTATCCGCCGTTCATTATCATGGGTATGTTGATGGCTGTGCTTATTTATGTCAACACGGAAGAAAAGATCGTCCAGGCAAAGACCCATGTGCATACCATGCGTTTCATTGATGCATTGCGTGCGGTTGCAAGAAACAAGTATTTCTGGATCATCTCCCTTGCAGGCTGGCTCGGTTTCCTCGAAAACTCCTTTGCCAATATCATCGGCTGGCTTTATAACTATCAGAATGCCTGTGAAGCAGGACAGTATTCTCTCATAACCCTTATTTCGGGTAATGCATCCCTGTGGCCGATGCTGTTTGCACCGTTTATGATCCGTGCCATCGGTAAGAAGAACATGCTTATTTTCTCCAATCTGCTGAATATCATGTTTATTCTTGTAATGCTGCCCATCATCAACTACGGGGATATGAGCAAGATCATCTGGCTGTTGCTCATCTGTGTGTTTGTCAACACCATGGCAACCCAGCTCGGTCATATTCTTACCCCCAGTCTGAATGCGGATATCCGTGACTATCAGCAGTATATCACAGGGGAACGCATTGACGGTATGTTTGTTGCCGTGGGGCTTATCGGCAGCATTGTTACCATGATCACAAGCTCCGTTCTGCCGAGCATTCAGGAACATTACGGACTCAATGAAAGTGTTGCTGCTTCTCTCGGCTATTCCAATGTATATGATGTTCTGTATGATCTCGACTATTTCCGTTCCATTTGCAGCGTCATGGTCGTGGCATCCGTGATCGGTGCGGCTCTGAACGTGTTGCCGTTCTTCTTCTATGACCTGACGGAACTTCGTCAGAAAGCCATGGTGCAGGTTCTGAAGATCCGTGCCATGTTTGAGGACTTCGGCAACAACGTCAGCAACGATGCAGGACTTGTAGAAGCCATTGAAATCATTGAAGAAGCAAAACAATATGTCGAAAAGACACCGCACGTCCTGAAAAAAAAGGAAGTCAAGGCTGCCAAAAAAGACGGCAAAGAAGCTTATAAAAAGGCAAAAGCCGCCTACAAGGAGCAGAAGGCAGACAACGAAAAGATTGAAATCGCACAGTTTGTCATGCGTGAAATGACCCGTTTTGAAACCGCGCAGGGCAAAGCGGATGTCGCAACGGCACATCAGCTTGTTGCCGCCGGTCTGAACGGATTCACTTCCGTTGATGTCGGTACGCTTGCGGATGCAAAGAAAATGCCGAAGACAACGCAGGACGAAAAAGAAATCCGCAGTGCCGCCATCGAGCAGATCCGCGGTATTGCCGTTGCCAAAAAGCTGATTGCGAAGCATTATTCCGACGGTATTGAAGAGTTTGACATGGTTGCTTATGAGAAGCTGTTTGCACTCGAAACCGAACAGGATGCAAAGATCAAGGCCGCGATTACGGCACTCAAGCAGGCAAGAGAAGCCAATGATTCTGCTCTTGCAGATGCAAAGAAAGAAGAACTTGCATCCCTTAAGCGTGTAAGAACCGAAATCAAAGCTGAGATCAAAAAGGCAGAAAAGCAGTATTCTCTTTACAACCGTGCCGCAAAGCCCTATCTTGCTGCCAAAAAGCTGCTCATTCAGCAGGAAAACTATCGTCACTACGACGAAATTTTTGCACAGTATGAAGAAGCCAAAGCACGCGTGGAAAAGGAATATGCAGACCGCCTTGCAAAAGATGCTGCCGAAAAAGCAGCAAGCGAAGCATATGCCGCCAAGCTCAAGGCCGAAAAAGCCGCAAAGAAAAAGAAATAAAGAAACGGGCTGTCTTCGGGCAGCCCTGTCTTATGAGGAGTAAAAACAATGCAGAATCTTTTTGAAAAAGGAATAGACTCCAAGAAAGTTTTTGAGGGTAAGCTGCTGCATGTATACAGCGATACCGTCGAATTGCCCAACGGTCACACCTCGACACGCGAATACATCAAACACGTCGGTGCCGCCTGTGTGGTTCCCGTGGACCGTGACGGGAATGTGATTGTTGAAAAACAGTTCCGCTATCCGTTCGCAAGTGTGCTGACTGAAATTCCTGCCGGCAAGCTCGATTCAAAAGAAGAACCGCACCTCGAGGCTGCCTTGCGTGAACTCAGGGAAGAAACAGGGTATTCGGCAGAAAATATGATCTATCTCGGAGAGTATTATCCGACCTGTGCCTACTCGGACGAAACCATCCATATGTATCTCGCCATGGGACTTGAAAAAGGAAGCCAACATCTGGATGACGATGAATTTGTGGATGTCGAAAAGGTGCCGCTTGCAACGCTCGTTGAGCAGATCATGGCAGGCGAAATCAAGGACGGCAAAACCCAGACAGCCATCCTCAAAGCATATTTGTATCTCAATAAATGAAACAGATTACGGTTTGCAGAGGTGTCGGGGAGTCAATCACAGAAGTCGTCCCCATGATTGGCTACTCTGTTCGACAAACCGTAATATATCAAACAACGGACTTACCTTTTCGGGCAAGTCCGTTTTGTTATTTATATCACCTTATTAAACATCGGCCAGGCATCATCCGGATAAAAACGGTGGCCGCCATTGCCGATGCAATGCTGCACTGCATTCTCTGCATCCGCCTGCTTGTACAGTGTTTTTGCGAGTTCGAAGCACTCTTTCGCACCGTCAATGGGGAAGATGTCGTCGTCCTTGCCGTTGACAATGAGCAAGGGACGCGGTGCACAAAGACCGCACAGATCCCCCATGTCAAACCATTGTGCAATCTGCGGTATGTAGTTGCACGAACAGTGATACATGGCAAGAATGGATGCGGAATAGGTGCAGACCGAACAGGACGGGATGGCTGCTTTGATGCGTTCTTCCATCGCAGCGGAATAAATCGTTGCCGTGCCGCCGCCCGAATTGCCCATGCAATAAAAACGGTTTTTGTCAATAAAGGGGAACTGCTCTTCGACCGTGTCCAGCAGACGGCTGACATCCCACACGCGTTCCCCGATGAGGGTTCTTCCGTTGCAGATGGACACCATGGCTGTTGCATAGCAATCAGGCTCGGGCTTACCACCGCATTCTCCGAAACAGCGTTGTTCCATCGCGATTGCCGCAAAGCCTTGTTTTACCGACTGTACGCAGAAATCGCGGATGTTCGGACCGATGCTCCGTGCATCTCCCTCATATTTCGGTCTGCCCAGGGAGTTGTGCATGCCCGTGGAATGGCCTTGCAGACAGACCATCAAAGGCAGCGGCTCTTTTGCATCGGCAGGATACACGAGGTGACAGGGGACAAAATAGCCCTCTTCACTCTGAAATGTAAAGCGGACTTCCTTTACACCGTTTTCTTCGGTTTCGTATTCCTTGTCAAACAGCGGTTCGCATTTTTCGAAGTTCTGCAATCCCAACAGCTCTGCAAGTTTTTCCTTGCCCTGTTTTTGCCATTCGGCAAAGGGAAGTGTGCCGTCATAACGAAGCTTCGGTTGCATGGCTTTTGCTTTTTGTTGCTCAATCAAAAGCGGATGAACGATTTTCATATTTTCACCCTCAGAATTCAATTTCCGCAACCACGGGATAATGGTCGGACGGATGCAGATTGCTGTCGTAAAGATCACGGATAACCTTGTAGGATTTTACTTCGATATCGCCCTTGACAAAGCAATAGTCGATGATGGAGTGGTGCTTTTTGTCTGCCGTGTCGGCAACCACATCGGCATGGAAGGTGCAGCCGTTGTCGGTGACGGGGGCGAGCAATCTTGAATCCTTGAATCCGTTTGCAATCACGGTTGCATAGGGTGCACTTTCCGGGGTTACGTTGAAGTCACCCGTGAAAAATGCAGGTGCATCGGGGCAGATTTCGGCAGCTTTTTTTGTGACCAGTTCTGCACCTTTCTGCATGGCAACAAGACCGACGTGGTCGAGGTGCGTGTTGAAATGTACGAACACCTTTCCGTTTTCCTTGTTTTTTAATTTTGCCCACGAACAGACACGCACGCAGGCAGCATCCCAGCCCTTGCCGGGTTGGTCGGGTGTTTCGCTCAGCCAGAAGGTGCCACTGTCGAGAAGTGTATAGGCATCTTTCTTATAGAATACCGCCGAAAACTCGCCTGCCTTGTCACCGTCATCTCTGCCCACGCCGACATAATCGTATTCGGGCAGCGCATTCATAAGAATCTGCATCCAGTTGTAATGTGCTTCCTGCACACCGAACGAATCGGGCATTTCTTTGCGGATGGTATCGGTAACAAGATCCTTTCGTTGGGGCCAGCTGTGTTCATCGGGACCGCCGCAGAGAATATTGAAACTCATGATTTTCATGTATAAAGCACCTCGCTTGTTTTATGATTGAAAATATTTTAGCATATGCGACATGATTTTGCAATAATTGTTGACATTTTTATGCAAAGTAATTAAAATAAGAATAATAATGAGATGAGGAGAATGAGTATGTTGTATTTGTTTTTTGCCTGTATCGCAATCGGTATGGTGCTTCTTGGTGTTTTTCTGCATTTGCGTGTCAATGAGGACAGAAAAAAAGCCGTTGTTACGAAAGCTCTCGTCAGCGTTTTCTTTTTGTTGACATTACTGACAGGCTCATTGGCAGCAGGGGAGAATGCCGATTGGGGCTTTACCGCATTGCTCTGCGGCGGTCTGATTTTCGGCCTGTTGGGTGATATCTGGCTGGATCTGAAATATATTTATACGCAGGACAGCGATTTCTGGACGTTTTCGGGATTCTTTGTCTTTCTGACGGGACACCTGTTCTATTATGCCGCGGTGATTCTGCATTACGGCATTGTAAGTCCTCTGGCGGTTGTGTTTACCGTGGCATCTGCTGTCGGAACGGTCATATTCCTGATCGTGCTTGAAAAACCCACCAAAATGCACTACGGTAAATTCAAGGGCATCACCATGGGCTACGGTGCCATTCTTGTTTCCATGTTTGCTTTCTGCCTGAATACGGCTATTTTTGACGGTCACGGCAATGCAGGCATTCTGCTGATGACCATCGGCGGCGGTCTGTTTATTGTTTCGGATCTTATTTTGTGTGACACCTATTTCGGCCCCGGAAAGCCTAAAAAAATTGAAATCATCACCAACCATGTGACCTATTATATTGCACAGTATTGCATTGCTGCATCCGCAATGCTTGTCAATATCGAATTTTAAGGGAGAAGAAAAATGAGAAGAGAACAAAGCCTTGATTTTTCGGGCATTACAACCTATTCTGCACAGAACAGAATCAATCTTGTTACCATCGAAAAACTGATGGTACCCGGTGTGACCGAGCATGAAACATATACGGCAGACGGGTTTGACGAACTCATTGACCGCATTGTTACCGCTCGCAAAAATGACCGTCCCGTGATCTGGAGCATGGGTGCACACGTGGTCAAGAACCACCTCAGCCGCTACATTATTGAACTGATGAAAATGGGTGTCATCACCCACATTGCAGCCAATGGTGCCACGAGTATACATGACTTCGAACTTGCATACTTAGGCGGCACTTCCGAAGACGTTCCCACCGCCATTGAGGACGGCTCGTTTGGTATGTGGGAAGAAACGGGTGCATGGATGAACGAAGCGTTGCAGTACGGTGCAAAACACGGCATGGGCTACGGTGAAGCACTCGGCTATTACATTGACATCCATCCCGAAAAATTCCCCAACCGTGAAGACTGCATTCTGTGGAATGCCTATAAGCTCGATATTCCTGCCACCTATGCCATTGCACTGGGTACGGATATTATTCATCAGCATCCCACCTGCGACATGGCTGCCATCGGAGCTTGCAGCGGTGTGGATTTCAAGCGGATGGCATATTCCGTTGCACAGCTTGACGGCGGTGTGTTCCTGAATTTCGGCTCGTCGGTCATCGGTCCCGAAGTATTTTTAAAGACACTTTCCATTGCAAGAAATCTCGGTTATCCGACGTTCCGTATCACCACCGCAAACTTTGACCTTGTCAACTTAGGGAATTTCCGTTGCAAGATCGGGTATGAAGATCCCAATTATTACTACCGTCCCCGTAAGAACATCGTCAACCGTCCGACCTGCCAAGGCGGCATGGGATGGCACTTTGTGGGGGATCATCTTGTCACCATCCCCACGCTGTATGACCGTGTGAAAGAGGAAATGCAGAAATGAACAAAGAGCAATTTGTTTCCATTCTCGAAAATATAAGCAATGCGAAAATCGGTCTTCTGGGTGACTTCTGCGTTGATATTTACTGGCATGCGGATATGACCAAAAGTGAACTCTCCCGTGAGACACCGCATTATCCTTTGCCTGTTGTCAGAGAACGTGTGTACCCCGGTGCAGGCGGCAATGCTGCGAACAACATTGCGGCTCTGAAACCTGCAAAACTGTATGCCGTCGGTTTGTACGGTGATGACTGGAGAGGTATGCTGCTGCGTGATGTGTTGCGTAAATGCGGCATTGACGATCGTTGGTTTGTGCTGACACCCGACCGTTTTACAAATGCCTACTGCAAGCCGATGCGAAAAGGTATTTCGGCTGTGGAATACGAAGATCCGCGTCTTGATTTTGCGGCTGACAAACCCATTGATGCACAGACGGAAGAAGCCGTGCTTTTGAACCTTGAAGCCATGGCAAAGGAAATTGATGTGCTGTGTGTGTCCGATCAGTTTGCATACGGCATTGTGACCGACCGTGTACGAGCTAAAGTGATTGAGCTTGCTAAAAACGGACCGACCGTTGTCGTGGACAGCCGTTACAACATCGCAAAATACACCGATTGCATTCTCAAGCCCAATGAGGTCGAGTGTTGGAGAGCCGTTTACGGTAACGAAGGCTATCTGACGGCTGCAAAAGCGGAATTTGAAAATGCCGCCATGTGCCTTGCAAAGCAAAACAATGCAAAGGTGCTTTGTACATTGGGTGCACAGGGCAGTATTTTTACCGACGGACAAGCTATCAGTCGCATTCCTGCCGTGCAGCTTGATTGTCCCGTGGATATCTGCGGTGCAGGCGATACCTTCCTTTCCGCATTTTCGTCCTGTCTTGCAGGGGGAGCCGAACCTGCTGATGCAGCATTTGTTGCTGCCCACGCAAGCGGTGTGACGGTGCAGAAAATCGGCATCACCGGTACGGCAAGCCGGGAAGAAATCGTCAAGCAGTTTGATAATTAAGAGCATAAAAGAAAGCCGTCAGCGGAGAAGACCGCTGACGGCTTTGCTGTTTATTATCTTTCTTCTCGGAAATACGAGATACCCAGACTTGCAGGGGGTTGGTTTTCGCGTTTCTTGCGGACGCTGATGAGCACAAGAACAAGAATTGTGACCAGATAGGGCAGCATCTTGAAGATTTCCTGTGCTGCGCGAGGCAGGTTGTCGATGTACATATAAACAATATACAAGCCGCCGAACAGAACCGAGCCGAGCACACCGAGGTCGGGCTTCCACAGACAGAAAATAACGATGGCAATTGCAAGCCAGCCTCTGTCGCCGAAGCCGCCGTTGGACCATGTACCGCCAACGTAATCCATAACATAGTAAAGTCCGCCCAAGCCTGCAATTGCACCGCCAAGGCAGGTGGCTGCATACTTGTAGCCGGTTACATTGATGCCTGCAGCATCTGCGGTTGCAGGGTTCTCACCGACAGACTTGAGGTTCAGGCCGATGCGGGTCTTTCTGAGAATGAATGCCGCAACGATGGCGATGATAACGGCAAGGTAAGCAAGGAAGCCGAAGGAAAGGAAGGTCTTGCCGAACAAGCCGAGGTCTGCCGCAAAGGGGAGCGGCTTTTTGAAAAATGCTGCGGTTGCGTTCAGGGAAATGGTTGTGCCCGAATCAAGAATTGTTGAAAGCGAGCCGCCGATGAACGAGCCCAGACCCATACCGAAGGTGGTCAGCACAAGACCCGTAACATTCTGATTTGCACGCAGGGTGATGGTTAAAAAGCTGTAAATAAAAGCCATTGCAGCACTGGCAAGCAGGGAGCAGAGCATCGGCACAAGAATGCACATGACGGCATTGGTCTTGTCGCCGTAGGTTTCCCAGAAATAGCCGCCGAGCACACCCGAAATGCCGCCGACATACATGATGCCGGGAATACCGAGGTTGAGGTTGCCGGACTTTTCGGTAATCATTTCACCTGTGGCGCCGTACATAAGAGGAATACCTGTTATAATTGCCTGTGTAATAAAGCTCGCAAATTTAGCAATATCCATTTCTTATGCCACCTCCTTGTGCTTATGTCTGAAATTGACCTTGTAGTTCAGGAAGAATTCCGAACCGATGATGAAGAACAGGATGATGCCGGTGATAATGTCGGCAAGACTTTCGTTCATTCTGAAGGTGGTTGCAATCTGCGTTGCACCGCGTTCAAAGAAAACGATCAGGAAGGAGGTCAGGGTCATAACGGCGGGGTTGAACTTTGCAAGCCACGAAACAAGAATTGCCGTAAATCCGCGACCGCCTGCCGTTGAGGTGGAAATGGTGTGGCCGGAGCCTGCAACAAGCAGCAGACCTGCAATGCCGCACAATGCACCCGACAGCGCCATGGTGCGAAGAATAACCTTCTTGACATTGATGCCGATGTAGCGTGCGGTGTTTTCGCTTTCGCCGACAACACTGATTTCGTAGCCGTGCTTGCTGTATTTGAGATAGATGTACATAACGACGGTCAGACCGACAACAACAATGATGTTGATGAGATACTGTTTGTCGAACAGGTAGGGAAGCCAGCCTGCCTTTGTTGCGGAGTTGATAACACCGACGGAGTTGGAGCCCTTGGGATTTTCCCAATAGGTGATGAGGAATGCAACCACCTGCGTGGCAACATAGTTCATCATCAGCGTGAACAGGGTTTCGTTGGTGTTGAAATAAGCCTTGAAGAAGGCGGGAATCATACCCCACACCATACCTGCGAACAGGCTTGCAGCGATCATGATGGGGAACAGCAGCCACGGATTGAGGCTGTTGCCGAAGTAAATCATGCATGCGGCTGTTGCGGCAGCGCCCATCAATACCTGGCCTTCTGCGCCGATGTTCCAGAATTTCATTTTGTAGGCCGGCGTGACGGCAAGGGAAATGCACAGCAGAATGGCAGTGTTCTGGAACAGGTTCCAGATTCTTCTGGAGGTGCCGAAGCAGCCGTCAAAAAGGGATGTGAAAACCTCAATGGGGTTCAGGTCTGTAACAAGAACAATGAAAAGCGAGCTCAGCGCAACACCCAGCAGAATGCCGAGAATGCGGACAAGAATGCCCTTCCATGTGGGCAAGGCATCGCGTTTTGATAAGCGGATAAGCGGTTCGCTGTGGGGGGCAACGTGACTCATTGCTCTTCACCTCCTGTTTTGGTCATCAGAAGACCGATTTCTTCTTTTGTTGTGGTTCTTGCATCCACAATGCCGGTAACCTTACCGCCGCAAATAACCATAATGCGGTCGCAAAGGGCAATCAGCACGTCAAGGTCCTCACCGACGAAGATAATGGATGCGCCGCTCTCCTTCTGCTCGTTGAGCAGGTTATAAATGGTATAGGAAGAGTTAATGTCCAGTCCGCGGACGGGGTAGGCGACCATCAGCACTTTCGGTGCGGAGGCAATTTCGCGGCCGACAAGCACTTTCTGTACGTTACCGCCCGAAAGGCGACGGACAGGGGTTTTTGCGTCGGGAGTTACAACCTCAAGATCGCGGATGATTTTTTCTGCAAGGGTTTTGGGCTCTTTTCTTCTCAGGAACACCGAGTTGCCCTTGCGGTAGCTTCTGAGCATCACGTTGTCGATGATGTCCATGTTTCCGACAAGACCCATGCCGAGTCTGTCTTCGGGAACAAAGGAAAGACGGACACCGAGATGACGGATCTGCATCGGGGTTTTGTTACGGAGATTTTCCTGCTTGCCGCTTTCGGGGTCGTTATAAAGAATTTCGCCGCTTTCAAGCTTCTGCAAGCCTGCAATGGATTCGAGCAATTCTCGCTGGCCGCTGCCTGCAATGCCTGCAATGCCGAAAATTTCACCCGATTTGGCGGTGAAGGTGACGTTGCTGATAACCTTGTTGCCCTCGCGGTTGCGGCAGTTGAGGTCTTTGATGATCAGACGGTCTTCACTGTTGACGGGTTCGGATCTGTCGATATTCAGTTCCACTTTTTTGCCGACCATCAGGGCGGTCAGCTCTTCGGGATTGGTTTCGCTCGTCTGTACCGAGCCGACGGATTCGCCCTTGCGCAAAACCGCAACACGGTCGGAAATTTCCATAACCTCGTTGAGCTTATGGGTGATGATGACGATGGATTTGCCGTCTTTACGCATGGCACGCATGACGTCAAACAGCTTGACCGTTTCCTGCGGTGTCAGAACGGCGGTCGGCTCGTCGAGAATCAGAATGTCGGCACCTCTGTACAGTACCTTTACGATCTCAACCGTCTGTTTTTCGGAAACGGACATCTCGTAAATCTTTTTGTCGAGATCGATGAGGAATCCGTATTTGTCGCAGATCAGGCGGATTTTTTCCTTTTCTTTCTTTAAATCGTATTTTCCTTTTTCCTTGATGCCGAGAACAATGTTTTCAGCAGCGGAAAATACATCAATGAGCTTGAAATGCTGATGAATCATGCCGATTTTGTAGGCAAATGCATCCTTAGGGGAGTGGATGGAGGCTTCCTGACCGTCGATGTAAATGATTCCGTCGTCAGGCTGATAAATGCCTGCAATCATGTTCATCAGCGTTGTTTTACCGCTTCCGTTTTCACCCAGGATAGAAAGAATTTCTCCCTTTTCCACGATGAGGTTTACGTTTTGGTTTGCAATGATTCTGCCGAAATGCTTGCATATTCCGCGCAATTCAATGGCCGGTGCATTTTGTTCCATTTGTTTTCCTCCCATGTCTTTTTATTTGCGGAGCTTGAAAATGAACGCAACGCTGTGTGCATTTTCAAGCCTCGTTAAAAAACAACTTCGGGCGGAGCAGGATTGGTGCTCCGCCCGTGGTTTACAGGTGGTTATAAATTAGCCTTCAACAACAGCAGTGATGCCGTCAATGATGATGCTGAAGTAGGGAGCGCTTCTGAAGGTGGATTCTGCGAAGTAGCCGTCAACAACAACATCAGTGTCTGCAGTGTAAGCTGCATCGGGAACAACGTCAGCCTGGAAGTCATCAGCAAGAGCTTCGCCGTCTACGGTGAAGGTAGCGGTGTCATAAACATGAAGTTCGCCGTTCTTGAATGCTTCGATAGCAGCGTCAATAGCTTCCTGGGTGCCTTCTGCTGCAACAGCGGTGTTGAGCTCGGTGAGTTCAACGGAGCCGGTGTTGAAGCCGCCGCACCAATCAAGGTCGATTGCTTCGCCCTTAACGACGCAGTTGATCATGTAGGTCATGTAGGGAGCCCAGTTGATCTTGGAAGAGATAAGAGCAGTTGTCGGGCCCATGTCGATGGTGCTTACGTTGTAAGCAACGTTGGGAACGCCGTATTCTTCACAAGCCTTGGGAGCGCCTTCGGAGTCAGCATGCTGGCTGATAAGCTTGCAGCCGCTTTCGATGAGAGCGATAGCCTGGGTTCTTTCAGCGTCGATGTCGAACCAGGAGTTGGTGTACTTAACTTCCATGGTGACGGTCGGGCAAACGGACTTTGCACCAAGATAGAAAGAAGTGTAGCCGGAGATAACTTCTGCATAGGGGAATGCACCGACATAACCCATCTTTGCTTCTTCAGCAGTGAATTCGCCGTTTTCGATCATTTCGTTGAGCTTCATACCTGCAACGATACCTGCAACGTAGCGGCCTTCGTAGATGTGAGCAAATGCGTTGTGGAAGTTGGGGATCTCTTCAGCAAGAGCGCTGTCGCCGGTTGCATGGCAGAACTGAACGTCCGGGCATTCCTGAGCAGCCTGAATGAGGTAGTCTTCGTGGCCGAAGGAGTCACCGAAGATGATGTTGCAGCCCTGGTCAACAAGGTCCATAGCAGCTTCGTAGCAAGCTTCGCTTTCAGCGATGTCGCTCATAACGATAACCTGATCGTCAGAGAGGCCAAGGTTAGCCTGTACTTCTTCAACAGCGTTCATGAAGTTCTTGTCATAGGTGGAGTCTGTGGGAGCGTGCAGGAAAATGAAGCCAACCTTGATATCGGAATAATCAAGAGCAACTTCGTTTGCATCTTCGGAAGCATCAACGGATGCATCTTCGGATACGTCACCGTCAGAAACAACAGCGTTGCCGTCGGTGAGTTCTTCTGCATCGTTGGTGCAAGCTGCGAAGCAGCCGATAACCATGCAGAGAGAGAGTACAAGTGCGAGAATCTTAAGGGTCTTTTTCACTTTGTTCATCCTCCAAGTAATATTTTTTTGGACTTTTTTATATCTTCATCAATCATTTTCTGCAAAACAGATGGAATCATCTGTCATGGAGGCAATGATCGCCAAAGACCGAACGGGAATACCGGTTTCACGCAACAGCTTGCCGCCGTTCTGGAAACCTTTTTCGATTGCAATGCCGAAACCGACCACTTCGGCACCTGCCTGTTCACAAATGCTCTTGAGTCCCAGGCAAGCTTGTCCGTCCGCAAGAAAATCGTCAACAACAAGCACTTTGTCTTCCTTGTCGAGGTACTTTCTGGAAACGGAAACGGTGCAGGAGATCCCTTTGGTAAAAGAAAAAACGTCGGCTGAATACACATCGTTGCCCACGTTTTTGTGATGCCCTTTCTTGGCAAAAACAACAGGCACGTTGAACAGTTCGGCTGCGGCACACGCAATCGCAATGCCGGAGGCTTCCACGGTGAGAATCCTGGTTACGCCTGTTGACTTGAATGTATTGTAAAACTCTGCACCGAGAGCTTTGATGAGTGTATAATCAATCTGATGGTTCAAAAAAGAATCCACCTTAAGAACATTGCCGGGAAGAACAGTGCCGTCTTTGAGTATGCGTTCTTCAAGCAGCTTCATGGGGGGATCCTCCTCATCAAGAATATTTTTGCACACGACGTCTGCATTATAATACAAAAAGTCTCCAAAATCAATAGAAAAAGGCTTTTGTTGTTTTGTTTTTGCTCTTTTCTATGTTTTAACCAAAGAAGCTCCGACCGAGAGGGTTCAATTATGGAAAGTTTGATTAATAAGCGGGCTGAAAAAGGTTACAACGAAGTTACAAAACAGATTCCGTGATGATTCGTGGAATGAAAAAATGATACAATAGGTTTTCGATAAGCAGACAAAAGCTACAGAATGAGCCGTTATTATCAATGTAAAAATAAAAAGCGGATGTTTTGTACAAAATTTTTAAGAAATAATTGTTTATTTTTCCATCAATCGAAAGGTTGCTTTTGTTGATTATTTTTTGTAATATATATATGTGAAACATTGCGATTCGCTTGCTCGTCAGGTTTCCGGTTTCGCAAACAAAAAACGAAAGGAACGGATTCTATGAAAAAGTCCAAAAAACTCCTTAGCATTCTCCTTGCGGTTATCATGGTGTTCTCTGCTGTTGCAGTGCCTGTTTCCGCTGCAGTCCCCACAGGCGTGAATTCGCTTGATGCTCTGATTCAGCCTTCAAACCTTTCCGGGCTTGTTGATTGGCTTTTGAGCTCGCTGAATAACAGAAAAACGTATTATGCAGACTCAGTTCTCAATTTTGTTTGTACTTATGTTGAGGATATCAATGCTTTGGTTCCCGAAGGTACCGACCTCTTCCAAAGCAACGATACTGCCAAGAAAGCTACATATGTCATGAATTATCTTGACAATATGCTTGCCGAAACGAACCTGAATGAATCTCTCGGTGAAGATATCGTTAAGATTACAGAAAAACTTGGTATTCCGATCAAACTGAACTCTGTGGACGAAATTCTTGCTACGCTGAAATCCGTTGACGGTGTTAAAGTCGTTGCCGGTGGCGATATTGCAAAACTGAAGCTTGATGCAATGATCGACAATAGTGGTATTGTCGCTGCTGCACAGACCAGAAGCAAAACCGGCGACCTGAATATCATCTACAATCTCATTCAGTTCCTTGCAGATAATACCGGTGTTTTCCAAAAGTTCCTTACCGGCAAACTCGATCTCGGTATTGTCGGAGATGTCGCAGGTGATCTCGAAGAACAGGTGAACGGTTTTGCCGGCGAAATCACCGTTATGCTCGAAGATCTTGTGTATGATTCCCTCCTCGGTGCTCCCGACGGTGCTGCATCCCATGCCGAAAGTGCATATAAGAACTGGACTGTTGATCAGATGGCAGTCGGTGCTCTTGTAAAACTGCTGACCGGTGTTGTTCCCGACGATACCGAACAGATTGACGAATTCCTCAATCTGCCTGTTTATGATCTTCTGACTGCCTACGGCGATATGCTGTATGACAAGTTCCTGCTTGGTTGGTTGCAGAATGATCTTGTCGGCATCCTGAAAGAATTTGCACAGGACAATGATCTTTCTCAGTATTTTAACTTCGATTTCACATTCACCGCTTCTGAGTTTAATTTTGCAAACGCACAGAACGGCATTCTCGGTGAATTCAATAACGTATTTGTTGCATTGCTCAACAAATTGCTTGCTCCCGCAGTTCTTGCCGAACTTAAACTCGAAAAGGGCGGCAATGACAAGCTCAATGCAAACCTTGAAAAAGTGATCAAGTTCATTCTTCCCAAGCTGGCAGATGTTATTGATCCTGCAGACTTTGATTTCAGAAAGTACACAGAAGAATACGTAGCAGACAAGGATCTTCCCGAACTTGCTGTTGATATTCTCAAACTGTTCTTCCCCGGTTGGTTCAAGCTTGATGATGCTGCACTTGATGTAGTGGATCAGATGGATACCATGGGTGAAGTTGCAACCATGGCTGTTTACTATGCACTGATTACCTTCAATACCGAAATGTTCGCAGAAGGCAATTATGATTATGTTGCCGAATGGGATGTTCTGATTTTTGAAGAAGACGGTAAGACCATCAATGATCTGAGCAACTCTGCATGGGGTGATATCTGTCTTTCCATGGCTACCGATGCTGCTATGTTCGGTTTCGCTCTCAACGGTGCAAACTTCGGTTTTGATTTCAGCATGGATAAGATCAAGTCTGCAAAGGCTGACGACTGGACCGCAGAAGATTTCCTTGATGAAATTGCAGACTGGGCAATCGACATGGTCAAGGGTGTTCCTGCTGTTACCGATCATATCGGCGGTGCTCGCGGTAAGTTTGACGGCAACGGCCCGTTCTACAAACTCAACGTTCTTCTGAACGAAATCCTTGACTGGAGTTTCCTGAGTGGTGTTTCTTATGCATCTTTCAACCTTGATATTGAAACACTGGTCTTTGATGGTATTCTTGAAAATGTCTACGAATTTGACATTGCCGGTATTCTTGGTCTGTTTGCAGTCAACGACAAGGCAAACAATGTTCTGAACAAGAAAACCGTTCCTGCTCTGCTTGGTATTGTTGACAATGTTCTGAATATCCTCTTCAAGCATGAAGGTGCAACCGCAACCGCTACCGTTGACCCCACTTGTGAAGAAGACGGTTTCTCCGTCAAGCATTGTGTAAAGTGCGGCCTTTACACAGAAGATCCCAAGAAGGGTGCTGCTGCAACCGGACACGACAAGCAAGTTGAAATTATTACAGATGCTACCTGTCAGCAGGGCGGTATTGCTCGCTACACCTGCAAAAAGTGTGATTATGTACATCGCGAAAAGACTGAAGTAAAGGATCATCGTGATACAACCATTTTCTATCAGGAAGGCGGTACTTGGTACAGCGTTATGCGTTGTGCAGACTGCGGACGCGATAATGGCGACCCCATGATGTGGCCTTCTCCCGATGCAATTGAAATCGTAACGGCTCCCACTAAGACAGAATATGAACTCAACAGCGACGAAACGCTGTCTCTTGACGGTATTTTTGTCAATGCGATCTTCAGTGGTGCTCCGCAGGCGATTACAGCTGAGATGCTTACCATTGAAACCGAACTGGATCTGTCCGTTGCAGGTGAACAGGAAATCACTGTCAGCTTCCTCGGCAAGACCGCAACCTTCACCGTAACGGTTGTCGATCCGAATGCAAAGCCCGAATATCTCATCGGTGACGTCGATGGCGATAACAAGGTTACTTCTTCCGACGCCCGTCTTGCTCTTCGTGCATCCGTTAAGCTTGAAAAGCTCGACGAAATTGCACTTCTTGCTGCTGACGTTGATGACGACGGTGCTGTCACTTCTTCCGATGCCCGTCTGATTCTCCGTGCATCCGTCGGTCTTGAAACACTGAAATAATAATGAATCCGAATGAAGGCTGTCCGAAAGGGCAGCCTTTTTTTTATTATATAGGAAACTGCTCGTAATTGTGAGCAGTTTGCATGTAACAAAAAACACCTTTTCGCCCCCAGGATTGGGGGACGGGGGGTTTATGTAGAATACTTTTTTACACTAAAACTTGTACTATCGTGAAGAATGTGATAATATGTATGAGAATAAAAAGAATCGGAGGATACTATGGAACTTAAGTTTTTAGAAATACTTAAAGTCATTCTTCTCGGTATTGTTGAGGGGGTCACGGAATGGCTGCCCATCAGCAGCACGGGGCATATGCTTATTGTGGATGAATTTGTCCGACTCAATGCGGATGATGCGTTCAAGGAAATGTTTTTTGTTGTCATTCAGCTCGGTGCGATTCTGGCGGTCGTTTTGCTGTTCTGGAAAAAGATGTTTCCCTTTACCATTCAGAAAAATACAAAACCTGCCATCCGAAAAGATATTTTTTCGGTTTGGTTCAAAGTGGTTGTTGCCTGTGTGCCGGGTGCGGTCGTAACACTTTTGTTTGACGACTGGATCGAAGCACACCTGCATACACCGCCTGTCATTGCGGCAGCACTTGCTTTTTACGGCATTGCATTTATCGCCATTGAAATATGGAACAAAAAACGAACACCGAAAGTCGAAACATTGGATGACATTACTTACAAAACGGCCTTGCTGATCGGTCTGTTTCAGGTGTTGTCCATTATTCCCGGCACATCCCGTTCGGGTGCGACCATCATCGGTGCTTTGATCATCGGTGTTTCCCGTGTGGCTGCGGCTGAATTTACATTTTTCCTTGCAGTGCCCGTTATGTTCGGACTCAGTGCAATCAAAATCCTGAAATTCGGTCTTGATTTCACATCATCGGAACTGGTGATCCTGCTGGTCGGTATGGCGGTTGCCTTTGCCGTATCGGTACTTGTCATCAAGTTCCTGATGGGCTACATCAAAAAGCATGACTTCAAGGCATTCGGTATTTACCGTATTGTTTTGGGCGTGCTGATTCTGTTGATGCTTTGCAGATAAATTACGGTTTGTCGAACAGAGTAGCCGTCCCCATGATTGACTTCCCGACACCTCTGCAAAACGCAATTTGCCCGTTGTTTTCACTTGCAATCTTCCCTCTGCATCCGTGAATAGCCAAACAAAAAGCCCACCGAATTTTCGGTGGGTTATTTTGTGGTCTTACAGCAATACTTCTTTGCCCGTGGCTGCGGATTCATATATGGAAGTCAGAATTTTGATCATGTCAATGCCCTGATCGGGGACAAAATCGGGTTGTGCCTTTCCCGTGATGACATCAACAAAGTGTGCCAGGTTTTTGTCGTGACCGCCGGTGGGGGATTTTCTTTGTTTGCGGATGGTTTTGAGCTTGCCGTTGGCTTCGGTGAATATCTTCATACGGCTTTGTGACCAATCAATACCGGCTTTTGAACCGCGCAATTCAACAAATGACTTTTCTTTTGCAATGTTGGATGCCCAACTGAATTCAATCTGCAGAATGGCACCGTTGTCAAAACGAATCATGCCCATGGCAAGGTCTTCGACATCGAACGTGCCGCCTTCCACTTTGTCACCGAAGTCGGAATTGACCGAGTCGGATACGTCGTTGTCGGCAAATTTGCAGAACGTACCGCCACTGACGGAAACGGGTTTCGGGTTGCCCATCAGCCAGATGGCAAGGTCGATCATGTGAACACCCAGGTCGATCAACGGACCGCCGCCCGACATGGCTTTTGTGGTGAACCAGCCGCCTTTGCCGGGAATGCCGCGTCTGCGGATCCAACCGCAACGAGCAGCATAGATGTCACCCAATTCACCGTTTTCTGCCATCTCCTTTGCAATGCGTGAAATGTCAAGCCAACGGTTGTTACGCATGATCATCAATGTCTTGCCTGCCTCTTCGGAGGCTTTTTTCATTTTCAAGGCCTCTTCCACGTTGATTGCATCGGGTTTTTCACAAAAAACGTGCTTGCCGGCTGCAAAAGCTTCCGCGGCAATGATGGAGTGCAGGTAATTCGGGGTGCAGATGTCAACCGCATCAATGCTTTTGTCTTGCAGTAATTCTTTGTAGTCCGTGTAAACGGCCGCTTTTTTGAAGAACTTGTTTCTTGCCCATTCGGCACGTTCCTGTCGGATGTCGCACAAAGCAACCACTTCCACGCGTTTGTCCTTGATATAAAAGGGAAGATGTGCACCTTTGAAAATGCCGCCGTTGCCGATGATTCCCATTCTGATCGTGTTACCCATAGTACCCCTCCGTTGTCATTATTTTTCTTTAATTCATTATATCACATTGATTGTGAAAATGGAAGACAAAATAAATCCCAAAAATTACCAATTATTTTTATAAAACCCCTTGCAATTTGAAGAATCGTATGGTAAAATATGGCAGAAATTGGAAATAATAACCATTTTAGAAAGGATCGAACATTGATGTCTAAACAAAGAAAAATTCTGATTGCAGAAGAAAACGGAGATTTTACACAGCGTTGCTGTGCCGCATTGACAAGCTACGGGTATGAGGTTATTTGCATGCCGAAGGACGGGCTGCAACTTCTTGACGGCATTCGTACACACGGCCCGGATGTGGTGATTCTGGATGCCATTATGTCACACCTGGATGCACTCGGTGTTTTGTCACGCGTTCCCGGGCTGCATCTGAAACAAAAACCGCTTTGCATTTTGCTTTCTTCTGTGGACAATCCCCGTTTTGAGCAACAGGTGCTTACAGGCGGAGCGGATTATTTCTTTTTGAAACCTGTTGAACCGGAAGTGCTTGCGGAACGGGTGGTGCAGCTCAACGGCTGGACAAGTCTGAAACCCGTGGCACAGCCGATTGCCGGCAATCTCCCGAATGAACCCGATCTTGAAATCATTGTGTCTGACATCATGCATCAGATCGGTGTACCGGCACACATCAAAGGATATCAGTATCTGCGATCGGCTATCATTATGTCTGTCAAAGATACGGAAATGCTCAATTCTGTCACCAAATTGCTCTATCCGACCGTTGCCAAGCAGTATCAGACCACATCTTCACGTGTTGAGCGAGCCATTCGCCATGCAATTGAAGTGGCATGGGACAGGGGAGATATTGATGTGTTGAGTTCGTATTTTGGTTATACCGTACAGAACACCAGAGGAAAGCCCACCAACAGCGAATTTATCGCCATGATTGCAGACAAACTGCGTCTGCGTCTGAAAAAGATTTCCTGATTTCTCCTTCCGGCTGATAAAGCAAATGTCGCCGTTGTTCGTTTTTGTTTTACTCGGACAGCGGCGACAACCAATAAAATCAACCCCATAAAAACTACAAACCGCCGCTTGCTTGTTTTGGCAAACGGCGGTAAATATGTTATTTTGGTTTATTCAGCGTTGTAGGCATTGACCTGATTTGCAATGACTGCAAATTCCTTGACGATGGTAGAACCTGCGTTGCCGCCGAGGGAAAGAATTTCGTCAGCGACTTCTTCACCGATGATATGACCCATGTAAGCGAAGTAGTTATCGGTTACAACATAGCCGAGAGCATCGTTACAAATGCTGATGCAGTGCAGGTCGATGTCGTTGATCATTTCGGGAAGTGCCGGATATTCCCAAGCGGTGCCGTCCCATGTTGCGTTGCCTGTGATGTCAGCACCCCAGAAAACTTCGGGATACAGTTCAACCGGGAAGGTAGCAAAAGCGATTTCGTGACCGAATTCAACATAACCGATTTCGGTTGCAACAGCAGCATCCATCGGGCCGATACCGGTGCGGTAGATCTGGTTGTTGACGAGTCTTGCCTTGCAGGCGAGAGCAAGAATGGCATTGGTGGGAGCGATCATGAAGTCATTGGCAAGTGTGTTGAGGATGGGAGCAAGTGCATTGTCGTATGCTGCATCCAGAATCAGACCTGCAAGGGCTTCACCGAGTGTCTTTGCAGAAGCACCCATTGCTTCCCATTCATCCATGGTGCTTTCATCGTATTCAATGTTGTCTCTGGAAATCTGACCGAGAGCACCCTGGACAACGATGGTGTTTGCACCGTCACCGTTTGTAACGGGGGAGTTTTCGGAAATGTACTTGTCAAGCCAGTAAATATAGTCGGAAGAAACAAGACCGTTGCTTGCACTGAAGCTTGTCGGATGGCAGGTTACATCGATGAAATATGTCTCGTCAATGGTTTTGTCATCGGGTGTGAAAAGAATGCTTACGATTTCGGGAATGTCTTCCTTTGCTATCAAGTCGCGTTTGTCGTTGATGTAGTAGCTTGCGTCGATCTTGTCGTAGCTCATTTCACCTTCGGTCATATTTTCAACGGAAGCGATCACAGCTTTGATGCTTCTTTCGATGAACATCTTCTTGAATGCAGTTGCACTTTCCATGCCTGCAAGTTCATCAATGTGCAGAAGGTTTGCAAAGGAGTTTGCAAGGATCTTGTAGATGGAGCCGGTTGCAACACCCTGTGTGTCAAGTGCGGAATGGCTGTGGGTTGCTGCGACGTTGATGGTTGCAATATCAATGTTCTGCTCGGCTGCCCATGCAAGAACACCTTCACGGATGGAGATGGTGTCGGCATTTGTGACACCCAGTGTGTCAACGGATGCAAAAATAACAATGCCGTTGCCGGAGTTGTCGTCCATGGCGACACTGCGGATACGCATATCGTCATAAACACCCTGTGCGATGCGTTCTGTCAGGTCTCTGCCGATGTAGTATTTCTGTTCGGTCAGGTCATCGGGAACAAGGCTGGCACTTGCATAACCCAAAGACCATTTGTTGGTTGCTGCAGCTTCGGTCTGGTAGGTATCTCTGCCGTCCATGAAACCTTCTGCGGTGTAGTCTTTTGCCCATTTCCAATCCGCAGGGTCGGGATAAACGGCCATGATTGCACTGACAAGAGCCTTTACAAGACCGTTGAGGAACTCATAAAAGAATCTGTTGGCAGGTGTTGTTGTTTCGGTAACGACGACCGTGGATGTGTCACGGGTGGGGACTTCGATTTCCGTTGCAAATGCACTGAATGCTACTGAAAATACCATGCACAATGCAAGAACAAGGGAAATGATGCGAGCGGATGTCTTTTTCATAGTGTTTTCCTCCTGTTTTTTATGTTAATTCTTTAAACTGTGAATGGGAGCAGGGATTCTGCCGCCACGATGAATGAACTTTGCAGGTGAGGGGGTACGCAGCGGAATGATCGGTGCATAGCCCAACAATCCGCCGAATGAAACCGTTTCACCGACACCTTTTCCGATTACGGGAATAACACGTACGGCGGTTGTCTTTGTGTTTGCAACACCGATGGATATTTCATCTGCAATGATGGCAGAGATCACTTCTTCCGTTGTGTCACCGGGAATAGCGATCATATCAAGTCCGACGGAGCAAACGGCTGTCATGGCTTCCAGTTTTTCAATGGAAAGATTGCCGTTTGCAACGGCTGCGATCATGCCTTCGTCTTCCGAAACGGGAATGAATGCACCCGAAAGACCGCCGACATGGGAAGATGCCATAACGCCGCCTTTTTTGACCGCATCGTTGAGCATGGCAAGGGCTGCTGTCGTTCCGTGGCAGCCGCAGCATTCAAGCCCCATGTTTTCAAGAATACGTGCAACGGAATCACCGATGGCAGGTGTGGGGGCCAAAGACAAGTCCACGATGCCGAACGGAACACCCAGACGGGTGGCGGCTTCACCTGCGACCAACTGGCCGACACGGGTAATTTTGAATGCGGTTTTCTTGATGATATCCGCAAGGGTTGACAAATCGCAGTCGCCTGCTCTTTCGATGGCAGAACTGACAACACCCGGACCGGAGACACCGACATTGATAACCGTTTCAGGTTCACCGATGCCGTGGAAGGCACCTGCCATAAACGGATTGTCCTGCGGTACGTTTGCAAAAACAACCAGCTTTGCACAGCCGATGGAATCGCGGTCAGCAGTCAGTTCGGCGGTTTTGCGGATGGTGCTGCCCATTAATTTGACAGCATCCATGTTGATGCCGGCTTTTGTTGTAGCGACATTGACGGATGAGCAGACTTTGTTTGTGTCTCTGAGCGCATAGGGGATAACTTCGATCAGATTCTTTGCACCCACCGTAAAGCCTTTGTGTACGAGTGCGGAAAAACCGCCGATGAAGTTGATGCCGAGTGTATCAGCCGCACGGTCCAGTGTTTTTGCGATCTTCAGATAACCGTCGGGGGAGATTGTTCCGCCGACAAGAGAAATCGGAGTCACTGAAACACGTTTGTTGACGATGGGGATGCCGTATTGTTTTTCAATATCCATGCCGGTTTGTACAAGATGCTCGGCACTTTTTGTGATTTTGTCATAAATTTTATCGCAAAGACGGGTTTCGTCTTCACTCACGCAGTCAAATAAGGATATGCCCATGGTGATGGTACGGATATCCAGATTCTCCTGGCGTATCATGCTGATGGTTTCAAGTATATCTGCGGTATTAAGCATGGTTGATCCTCCGCATCAGATGTGGTGCATGGTGTTGAAGATATCTTCGTGCATGGCACTGACAATCAGACCGCGTTCGTTGCCGTATGCAGCAAGCAGATCCACAAAATCGGCAAACGGAATGGACAGTGTATCGATATCTGCCAACATAATCATTGCAAAATATTCACTTAAGACACTTTGGGTGATGTCAAGAATGTTTGCACCTTTGTCTGCACACAGTGTGCTGACACCGGCAATGATTCCGACATTGTCTTTACCCGTAACGGTAATTACAGCTTTCATAATACTTCTCCATTATATTAGTATTCTTATATTTTACACTACTTTTCTTTGAGAATCAATAGAGAATAAGAATTTTTCGTCATGCGTTGACAATTATTTCATATCATTGTAAAATATGAAAATCGGAGGTGCGTTATGCAACGTTTTGTTTGTCGGGAAAATGTATATTATAATGATAAAATATATATAATGGGAATTCTCAATATCACACCCGATTCATTTTCTGACGGCGGAATGTATTCGGATGTGGATCGTGCCGTATGCCGTGCGTTGCAGATGCAGAATGAAGGTGCTGATTTTATTGATATCGGTGCGGTGTCCACAAGACCCGGCGCATCATTTGTTTCGCAGGAAAAAGAACTGAATCGTTTGCTTCCCGTTCTTCGTGCTTTGCGTGACAAGCTGCAGATTCCGGTTTCCGTCGATACATTCCGACCGGAGGTGGCTGCGGCAGCCTTGCAAAACGGTGCTGCAATCATTAATGATGTCAGCGGTTACTCGGATGCAATGGCAGCGGTTGTGCGTCAATACAAAGCAGGCTGGGTTGCCGTGCATAGTGTCGGTGCATCTGCAGCCGAGGTCACATATCCGCACGGTGTCGTTTCTGCGGTGCAGTCGTTTTTTGATTCATTCCGCAATCGGGCGATGCAGGCAGGTGTGGCTCCCGAACAAATTATGTTTGATCCGGGTTTCGGTTTTGCCAAAAACACGCAGCAAAACAAAGAGCTGCTTGAGAATCTTGAAAAACTGAATACGGACACGTCTTTTTTGCTGACGGCATTGTCACGCAAACGGTTTGTCGGGGCTCTGACAGGTGTGGAAGATCCGGCCCGACGTCTGGAAGGTACATTGTTGTTCGATCGTCAGGCCATAGAAAAGGGAAGTTGCATATTGCGTGTGCATGATGTGAAAGAGCATAGGCAGATGACAGAAAGGATTTCGTTATAATATGGATAAAATAATTATAAATAATTTACATATATATGCTTACCATGGTGTGAATCCCGAGGAAAAAGAAGAAGGACAGAATTTTTATCTGGATCTGATCTGTTCGGCGGACTTGCAGGCTCCCGGTCAGACGGATGATTTGAATGATACGGTGAATTATTCGAAAATCGTAAAAGCCGTCACAAAGGTTTTTACGGAGAATAAATACGATCTGATCGAACGGGCTGCACAGGTTGTCGCAGATTGTGTTCTCGAAAACTTTGAAAAGGTGCAAACCGTACAAGTGACACTGCGAAAACCCGAAGCTCCCGTCAAAGCGGATTTCGGTTATGTTGCCGTGCAGATCGAAAGGAGTCGCACCAATGGCTGAACGAATTGCATATCTCGGACTCGGGGCAAACCTCGGTGATGCAGCCGCACAACTTGCAAGAGCCGTGGATGCACTCCATCATGTCCCCATGGTAAAAGTGGATGCGGTATCTCCGTACTATGTAACGGCTCCCGTCGGCTATCTTGATCAGCCTGATTTTACGAATCAATGTGTACGTGTCAGAACCGAGCTGTCACCGCAGGCTTTGCTCGGTGTATGTCTGGGCATTGAAGCGGCTCTCGGCAGGGAACGCAGTTTCAGAAATGCACCGCGTGTTATAGATATAGATGTTTTATTATGTGAAGGGGAGGAATGTGATTGTGCAGAATTGATCCTGCCGCACCCCAGAATGTTTGAACGTGCATTTGTCATTGTTCCGCTGTCAGATATCATACTCGAAAACAGTGCATATGTCCGACAGGTACGGGCAATATATAATACAATAGATAAAGGCGGTGTCCGGGCATTGTAAGAGGATGAAAATGAAACTCCCGGCAGCGTTTTAAAAACCGACAAAAAACATCAAAATACCCCTTGACAAATGGCTCAAAAAGTAGTATAACAAGTGAGCACTGAGGAACACAACAGAACAGCGAACGACGCGGGCAGCAGCCGGAAGGAAACGGAAAATACAGCGAGCGAGTCGGAAGAGAGTGCTGAAAAAACTTTTTAAA
>JAZNGB010000012.1:0-67505 GCA_045576275.1 Acutalibacteraceae bacterium | reverse complement strand
GCCGATTGAAAAACGGAACAAATATTTGATAAAGCTCAAAGAAAAAGGACTGTCAATCCGGCAGATCAGCAGATTGACGGGAACATCAAAGGGGATTGTTGAACGAATAACAAGCAAGACATAGAACCGTCCCCTGTCTTTTTCGGAAATGCCGTCGCACGGAAGTTGCGACTTGACAAACCGACACGATTCGGGTATTATGTTTTCTGCGAGCGGAATGGGCAGTCGCGTGTGGCTTCGGACGATTTATCACCGTCTTTTTACAGCTGCATGAGGAAAGTCCGGGCATCACAGAGCAGGGTAACGGCTAACGGCCGCCGAGGGTGACCTCCGGGATAGTGCAACAGAGATATACCGCCGGTTTTTTCCGGTAAGGGTGGAAAGGCGAGGTAAGAGCTCACCGTGCGTTTTGGTAACAAGACGGACCTGTAAACCCTACCCGATGCAACACCGACCGAAGTGGCTTGCTCGGCCCATACTTCAACGGGTGGCTAAAGCCTGTCGGCAACGGCAGGCGAAGACAGATGATTGCCTTCAAAGACAGAACCCGGCTTACAGTTCCGGTCGCATTTTTTGTCATCACTTCATACAATGGTATGAGGTGATTTTTTTGTTGCACAATATTCTGGCAGCTCTGGTTATTTTACTTGCATCTTTCGGTGCAGTTATGCTGTTGATTCTTTTTCTCTTGCGATTGCTGCGACCGAAAGAAGCGGAGGCATATGAACTTATCATTCGATTGAAGACGTCTGATGATATGAATTATGTGAAAGTAAGTTATGCCGCTGAACGGCTTCGTTTTTTTGGTGAAGACAAATGTACTGTTGTTACGGTTGTGTGTGACGGACTGACATCGGCAGAAATACAAAGCCTGCAAAATGCGTTTAAGGAGTATTCATATGTCCGATTTGTCGGACTTGAATGAGCAAACCGCAGGCAATACGAAAGAAATTTAGCGGAAGGTCTTTTCTTTTGCGATTGTTTCATGTAAAATGAAGTTAAAAAATACGGCAGGTGATTCTTTGTGCTTGAATTGATTGTCGGTCGTTCCGAACAGCAGCGAAAAAAGAATTTGTTTCTGCAGATTGAAAAAGTACTTGAAGATAAAAGTAAAAAAATCGTTTTGCTTGTACCGGAACAGGCTTCTTTTGCACGTGAAAAAGAGATGCTGACAAGATTCGGTGCAAAGACTGCAAGCGAAATGCAGATCTGCGGTTTTTCCCGCCTGGCAGCAACTGTTTTACAGGAAGCCGGTATCGCCGTAAAACCGCAGATCGACGAAGCCGGCAGAAATGTTTTGATGAGTCTTGCTGTCGAAAATGCAGCTGCGGAAGGCAGTTTGTATGCTGCTTATGCAGGACGCGGCAAGTTGCTTCGTGATCTGCTGGCGGCTCGTGATGAGTTGCGACAGTCATGCCTGTTGCCCGAAGAGCTGACGGTTGCGGCAAGCCGTTTAAGCGGTGCTTCCCTCGGCAGAAAAGCACTTGAGCTTGCACATGTTTTTGAAGTATATGATGCTTTGGTCTCACACCGCTTTTCGGATAAAAGTGACAATATCAATCTTCTGACGGAATATTTGCGTACCTCGGATCTGCTTGCGGATACCGTTGTATTTGCGGATGGATTCCGTGGTTTTACCGAACAACAATATCGCTGCCTGTCACAAATCATCCGTACTTGTCCGCAGGTATATGTTTATCTTTGTTCCGAAAAGAATGCAGCCGTGCAGTCTGAGAGTGCTTTTGCACACGCGGAACGTGCACGCCGCCGTTTGCATCATCTGGCAAATGTTGCGGAAGTTGAAATAAAAGAATTATTTTTGGAAGATACGGAGATTGCACAAAATGCAATTTCTTATTTGCGTGAATCTTTGTATGATCCGTATGCACCTGCCTTTGAGGGGAATTCTTCCTGTATTACGATTGCCACGGCAAGTGATAAGTATGATGAATGCGATTTTTGTGCCATGGAAGCGGCTCGTTTATTGCGAGAGGAGGGTTACAGAGCAAGGGATATCGCTGTTGTTGAACGACAGCAGGGGAGTTATTCGAATGCAATCGCAGCCGCATTCAGAAGATGCGGTGTGCCTTGCTTTGAGGATGCAAGAAAACCCTTGTCGCATTTTGCATTGATTCGTCTTGTGTTGTCCGTATGTGATGCCGCAGGGACCCGTCTGACAGCGGAAACACTGATGAATGCTTTGAAGACGGGACTTGCAGGTGTTGATGTGAAAGAGTGTGCAGAACTTGAAAACTATATTCGTCTCTGGCAGATCGACGGAATGCGGCTTTGTCATGCATTTACAGGACATCCGCGCGGATTCGGTAAGCCTATGGAAGACGCGGACCGGGAAAGGCTTGCACGTATCAATGTCATACGTGAAAAAGCCGTGCAGCCGATTCTGAGATTGCGTAAAGCCCTGGACGGAGCGGACGGAAAACAGGCTTGTGAGGCGGTTTATCAGTATCTTTTGCAGGTGCATACTGCCGAACATCTGCGTGAATATGCCCAAAGGCTCGATCAGAACGGCCGTACACATGAAGCAATCGAGTGTGGTCGTATCTGGGATGTGCTGATGGAATTGTTGGATGCTTTACAGGAAGCCATCGGAATGCAAACCATGCGTCCGGGACGTTTTACGGAATTGTTGCGTATTATGGTGGATGCGGCAGACATCGGAGACATTCCCGACGGAATTGATGAGGTTGCGGTCGGTGATGCACAGCGAGTCCGTCTTGATGCGGTCAAAGTTGTGTTTGCCGTGGGTGCCAATGAAGGCGTTTTTCCTGCTCCTGCCTCAGATTTCGGTATTTTTACAAGAACAGAAAAAATGCAACTTCGGGAGGCAGAGTTTGCAATCGGTGATTCTCCCGAGGAAATGTGTGCGGAAGAGAGAATGTTGGTTTACTCCGTGCTGACAACAGCCTCACAGCGTTTGTATGTGAGTTATTCAACTTCAGATCTTCATGCAGGTGTTGCCTATCCGTCTGAAATTATCGGTATGCTGAAAACGATATACCCGACTTGCCATACGGTCAATACCGCGCAGTTGTCTGCACTCGAAAAGACGGTTTCACCCCAGACCGCATTTGAAAATGCCTCTCTTTTGTATCGTCAGAATTCTTCGCTTGGTGCTTCGCTGCGTGCCTATGTGAATGATAAGACCATGTATGCAGACCGTTTGAATGCGGTTGACAGGGCGGCAACAGGCAGGCAGTTTGCTTTTAGTGATGCACAGAATGCACAGTTGTTGTTTAAGGAAGATCTCTATTTGTCACCTTCGAGAGTGGAGACGTTTTTCAAATGTTCGTTTGCTTATTTTTGCAGATACGGTTTGCGGCTTGATACACCGGTGACTGCAAAACTCGATGCATCCAACAACGGTCTTTTGATCCATTATGTGCTCGAAAAACTTTTGGCAGCTTACCCGGACGGCACATTGGCTTCGCTTGCCACAGAAGAACTCAAAGCCGTTTTGCATACCCTTTGCGAGGAATATATTGAGAATTATATGGGCGGCAGACAAGCCATGCCCTTGCGTTTGTTATGGCAGCTTGACCGTGCCGAACAAACAGTTTTTGAAATAGCCAAACGACTTTGTGCCGAATTCGGGACAAGCCTGTTTGTGACAAAAGACGTCGAACTTGCCGTCAAAGGAGACGGAGATGTGCAGCCCTTTACGGTACAACTGGATGATGGCGGCAGCATTACGGTTGCAGGAATTGTTGACCGTGTGGATGTCATGGAAGAAGACGGGCGCAGTTATGTGCGTGTTATAGACTATAAAACGGGCGGTAAGACTTTCAGATTGTCCGACTTGGAAGCAGGACTCAATATGCAGATGCTGCTGTATCTGATGTGTTTGTGGGACAACGGAAAACAGCGGTACGGAGATGTGATTCCTGCCGGTATTCTGTATGTGCCTGCAAAAACAGGAAAAATGGATCTGCCTCGCAATGCAACGGTTGAGGAGATTGAAAAACAGAAGACCAAAAACGGCAAAATGAACGGTCTGATTCTCTCGGAAAAGAATGTTATACTCGGCATGGACAGCTCAGGTGCCGGTGTTTATATCAATGCAAGCATCGACAAAAACGGCAATATCAAAGGCAGCGTTGCTTCCATGGAAGAATTTACGCGGATTCATAAAAAGATAGAGTCTTCGCTTTCGGAAATGTATACGGATCTGCGACAGGGAACCGTATCTGCCGTACCGGTTGACGGCAGCGGTTACAAGGATATCTGTCGCTATTGTGATTATGCGGATGTGTGTTGCAGGGAGTCCGGTTCTCCTGTGCGAAAACTGGATGCAAGCGGGGAGGTGGAATAAATGAAATGGACACCTGAACAAAACAATGCAATCGTTGCAGACGGCTGCAGTTTGTTGGTCAGTGCAGCCGCAGGTGCAGGTAAAACGGCTGTTTTGACGCAACGGGTTGTAAGAAAGCTGACGGATCGGGAAAACGGTTGTTTGCCTGAAGAAATGCTCATTGTCACGTTTACCAATGCTGCTGCAACAGAAATGCGGATGCGTATTTTTGAAAAAGTTGCAAAAGAAGCAGCGTCACATCCCGGTGATCCGTTTTTTTCTTCTTTACGTGCTCGTTTGGAAAATGCACAGATTTGCACCATTGACTCATTTTGTATCCGTTTGGTGCGTGAACATTTTCACGAAGCACACATCAGTCCCGATTTTCGTTTGATGGATGACGGAGAGTGCAAACTTTTGCAGAAAAGAACGGTATTTTCCGTTATTGAAGAATTACATGGTCAGAAGGATCCGGCTTTTGCACATCTTTGCGAGCTTTTTGAGCAGGGAAGAGATGATGAACAACTCGCTGATTGTATTTTGCGGTTGCATGAATACTGTGTTGCCTATCCGTTCGCGGACGTGTGGCTTGACGGTGTGCTTGCGTATTATACGGAAAATGACCCGATGCAGAGTGCATGGGGTTCCTTGTTGATGCAGCATATAAAAGACGGTTTGCAGTATTGTATTTCTCTGTATGAGCGATCTTTGCTTGCAATTGTCGGAGAAGCTGATCTGGAAGCCAAACTTGATTCTTTTCTGCGGAATGAAAAACAGGCTTTTGAACAGGTTCTCAAGTGTTGCGATGACGGTTGGGATTCGTTGAGTGATGCTTTGTTTCATTTTCATTTCGATAAGTTTCCGACTGTTTCAAAACCTGCTGATCCGGATTGTAAGAATGCCGTGAAGGCAAGACGGGATTATTGCAAAAAAGAACTGGAAAAACTGACTTCCTTTTGTCCGGCAAATGTTGCCGAGCATATGGAGGATATGGCTTTGTTGCGGCCTGTCGTACAAGCTCTTACAGATGCCGTGCGTTTGTATTCGCAACGGCTGAAGCAGGAAAAGGATGCGCGCAATGCCTATTCGTTCAGTGATATAACGGTCGCTGCTTTGCAACTTCTGGTTCGTTTTGAAGACGGAGAGGTTGTTCGTACGCCGTTGGCTGCAGAATTGGCAAATTCTTATAAAGAAATTCTTGTTGACGAGTATCAGGATACAAATGAAGCACAGGATATGCTGTTCCGTGCATTGTCCCGTGATGAGGAAAATCTGTTCATGGTGGGCGATGTCAAACAAAGTATTTATAAGTTCAGACTTGCAATGCCTGAAATCTTTTTGCACAAGGCTGAAATATTTCAGGCGTATGACGGCAGCAGAAAGCCTTCCAAAATCATTCTCGGTCGCAATTTCAGAAGCAGAAAAGGTGTTGTGGAAGCCGTTAATTTTGTTTTTTCACGTATAATGACAAAGCAGGCCGGTGAGATTGCCTACACAAAGGAAGAAGAACTGGTGTTTTCTGCTGATTATCCGGAAAGCGAAATACCCGATGCCGAATGGCATTTGTTGGAAACCAACGGTTTGTCCCGGGAACAGACACTTCGTGCGGAAGCACGATATTTGGGCAGGCGGATTCTTGCGTTTCTTGAAGACGGTGTCACTGTTCGTACAAAAGCAGGTGTGCGAGCTGCTCAATTCGGAGATTTCTGTATTTTGCTTCGTACTATTAAAGGTGCTGCGGAGATTTATGCGGAGGAGTTGTCTGCCATAGGTGTGCCTGCATCCTGTGAAAAAAGCGGTGATTTCTTTGAAAATGCAGAGATTCGAACAGTGCTGGCTTTGTTGAAGATAATAGACAACCCGTACCGCGACATTGAAACGGTTTCTGTTTTGTATTCCTCTCTGTACGGTTTTTCTTCGGATGAAATTGCACAGATCCGTGCAACGGACAAGTATGCACCGTTTTATTCATGTCTTACGGAGTATGCTGCACAAGGCAATTTCAAAGCTTTTGCTTTTCTTGCGGATTGTGAATATTTGCGTGATGTGGCTGCAAGCGGAAACGTTTCCACCCTTCTGCGTGAAATATATGATCGGACGGGCTATCGTTCCGTTGTTTCTGCTATGACCGGCGGAGAACTGCGTGCACGCAATTTGTTGGTCTTGCTTGAATATGCCTCGACTTTTGATGAAAACAACGGCAGCGGCCTGTACGGATTTTTGCGGTATCTTGATGAGCTTCGCGAAAACGGACAGAACTTAAGCGGTGCATCTACCGCTTCCGCAGGCAGCGGATTTGTGAGAATTATGAGTATTCATAAGTCAAAAGGTCTGGAATTTCCTTTTGTATTTCTTGCAGATACGGCAAAACCGTTTAACCGACAGGACAGACAAAAGGGCCTTTTGATTTCTCACAATCTCGGGGTCGGCATCCGCAGACAAGACAGGGACACACTTCGTAAATTTGATACCGTCGGTTCTGCGGCGGTCAGGCTTGCATTGGAAAAAAGTGCCAATGCAGAAGAGATGCGGCTTTTGTATGTTGCAATGACGCGAGCTGCCGAACATCTTATTATTCTTACATCTATAAATAAGGCAGACGAGAAATGCAAACAGGCAGCCTGTTTTTTGACAGATCGGATGTTGCCGTCTGTATATCGTATGGGAGAGGTTAACAGTTTTGCGGATTGGTTGCTTCCGGTATTCCTTACGCACCCGAGTGCAAAAGAATTGCGTGATTTTTCCGTTCCGCAGACTGCGGAATGGTCACCGATGCTTGTTTGCTACACGGATACGGTATTTGCGGAAGAAAAATTGCAACAGTTTTCCGCACCTGCACAACCGGAAGAAACATTGCTTGCACAGATCAGACATCGTGCGGATTATAAATATGCATTCTCTGTTTTGGATGGTGTGCCTGTAAAGCGAACTGCATCAGATCTGTTTGCGGAAAAATTCAATACCGATTATTTTGCATCTTCCAAACCTGCATTTCTTTGCAATGATTCGTTGACACCGGCAGAAAAGGGGACGGCTGTCCATAAGTTCTTACAGTTTTGTTCCCTGGATGAAGATGCTCCTTCTGTTGAGAAACAGGCACAGTATCTTTGCAGGACCGGTCGCTTGACCCAGAGAGAATGCAATGCCATTGATGTTGAAAAGGTTCAGGCATTCATAACATCGGATACTGCAATACGAGCACGGAATGCGCAAAAGCTGTTTCGCGAAATGCAGTTTACTCTTTTTGTTCCGGCAAGTGAATTTGCACCGGCACTTGAAGAACAGAATATAGATGAAAATACGGTCGTTATCGGTAAGATCGATATGGTTTTCGTTGAAGACGGACAAGCGGTGATTGTCGATTATAAAACCGACCGTGTGAAAAATGTCGAAGATCTGGTGCCTCGCTATGCCACCCAGTTGCGTATGTATGCCAGTGCTACGGAAGAATTGTTGGGTGTACAGGTAAAAGAAGCGATCCTGTTTTCCATCCATACAGGGCAAACGGTTCATGTTTCTCTGGATTTTTAAAAATTTTTTCAAAAAAGATGAAAATTTCTGTTGCATTTTTGATTTGTTTGTGTTATTATCTCATGTGCTATGTTGAATTAGGGAAAGCCGCCCCGATATAATCGGATACTTTCCCGCATAAGTATTGAACGTAACCGAAAGAGGTGAACCGTATGAAGCAGGGACTTCATCCCGACTACAAACCCACTCAGGTCAGATGTGCATGCGGTGCTGTTTTTGAAACCGCATCGACCAAGCAGAACCTTCGTGTAGATATCTGCTCGAAGTGCCATCCCTATTTTACCGGTAAGCAGAAGCTTGTTGATACCGGCGGACGTGTTGACAGATTTAAGAAGCGCTACAATCTTGAGAATAACTAATCTCAACAAAAAACGAATCGCAGTAAAAAACGGTACTATTTACGGTGCCGCTTTTTTCTGTTTGTCGATAAATATTTTGTCTGATAAAGGAGAATCATATGAACTCCTATTTGACGCTTGAAAAGGCTGCGAAAACAGAATATGTTGTAAAACATTCCCGATTCATTACGACGGTTGCTCCGGTTGAAACCAATGAGCAGGCAGTTGCGTTTGTGTCATCTGTACGCAGTGAATATTCAGATGCAACGCATAATGTGTATGCTTATGTTTTGCGTGAAGGACAGATGAAACGGTATTCCGACGACGGTGAGCCGCAGGGGACAGCAGGAATGCCCGTTCTGGATGTCTTGCTCAAAGAAGGTGTCACGGACTGTGCCGTTGTTGTTACGCGTTATTTCGGCGGCATTTTGCTCGGTGGCGGTGGTCTTGTGCGTGCATATTCCCACTCTGCAAAATTGGGTGTGGATGCAGGCGGCATTATCCGTATGTCCCTGTGTGCCGTTCTGTCATTGAACTGTGATTATTCATTTTACGGCAGAGTACCTGCCTTGTTGGCAGAGTTTGGGGCCATTACCGAAGATACGCAGTTTGCGGATCTTGTTACCGTTGTTTTCAGAATGCCGGTTGAGAATGTCCCCGCTTTTGAAAAGGAATTGACCGAACGCAGTTTCGGTAAAAGCAAAGCACAAAAATTGTCGGAAAAATTTGATGCAATTAAAAATTGAATTGTTTTAGTTAAAAAAAAGGGTTTCTTTTTACAATAGCGTATATAACGTTGAGAGGATATGTATAAAAGGGGGACAGATATGCGCTTCAGCGATGATTTTTTGAATGATCTGCGTTCAAAAGTTGACATAGAAGAACTGATCTCCCGTTATGCGGAAGTACGAGGACGCGGTCGTACGCCTGTTTGCCTTTGTCCTTTCCATAATGAAAAAACACCGTCCTTTGTTATCTATAAAGATACACAATCCTATTATTGTTTCGGCTGTGGTGCCGGTGGCGATGCCATCACTTTTATTCGAACCATTGAGAATCTTGATTATGCGGAAGCTGTCCGCTATCTTTGTGAACGTACGGGAACCGCGTTTCCGACGGATCCTGTTGATGATGAATTGACGCGTCGCAGACGACGTTGTTATGAAGCCAACAGGGAAGCTGCCCGTTTTTTCAATGCACAGCTTTCAGAACCTCATGCACAACCCGTGCGTGATTATCTGAATCAACGCGGATTGACCAGGGAAACGGTTGTGCGTTTCGGGCTGGGTTATGCACCGGCCTCCTGGGATGCATTGATCAAACATATGCGTTCAAAAGGATATACGGAGAATGAGTTGATACTATATGACCTTGCCCGTCGAACGGCTAAAGGCTCTTGTATTGATGCGTTCCGCAATCGGTTGATGTTTCCGATTATTGATCTGCGCGGCAATGTCATTGCTTTCGGCGGCAGAGTTTTGGATGATTCCAAACCGAAGTATCTCAATACTTCAGATACTGTAGTATACAAAAAGAGCCAGGCTTTGTATGCTCTCAATTTTGCAAAAAACGGCAACAACGACCGTTTGATTCTGTGTGAAGGGTATATGGATGTCATAAGTCTCCATCAGGCAGGATTTACACAGGCGGTTGCAGGTCTGGGCACGGCATTTACCCCCGAGCAGGCCAAGTTGTTGAGTCGGTATTGTAAGGAACTGCTGATTTGTTTTGACTCGGATGAAGCAGGTCTCAAAGCAACGCAGAGGGCAAGAAAAATTTTAGCGGATACCGATATAAAACTGCGTGTTGTTCGTATGGTCGGCGGAAAAGATCCCGATGAGATTATAAAGAAATACGGACCTGAGCGAATGCGTGAAATACTTGAGGGGGCCGTCAATGAAGTGGAATTTGCTTTGCTGAATGCAAAAGCAAAGTTTGATGTTGAAACATCCGACGGCAAAGTCGGTTATCTCAACGAAGCCATACAGATTCTCTCGTCTATTCAGAATGCTGTCAAACGCGATATTTATGTCACGCAGCTTTCGACGGAATTGCAGGTTGCAAAATCCGCGATTGAAATTCAGATTGCAAAAATTGCAAGACGAAGCAACCGTAAGGAAGAGCAGGCTGTTTTTGACAGAGCGTTCAAACATTTGCGAGGGGAAGATGCACATTCTCCGAATCCCGACAAAAAGAGATATACGCGTGCTGTGAAGGCAGAGGAATGTTTGCTTGCTGCATTGATTGCCAATCCTTTCTATCTGAAAAAATTTTCTGAGCGTCTTACAGCTGACTGTTTTCTGACTGCATATAATAAACGTATTTTTACCCTCATTGAAGATAAAATAAATAAGAATATGTCTATCATGCCATCCTCTTTTGTTGACGAACTTGACGAAGAGGGGATTGCATATATATCCATGCTTCTTGCGATGGAAAATCAGATCGGCGGCACGGAACGTGCTTTTTCCGATTTTTTATCCACGCTTGCGGCTGAAAAGAAAAAAGCAATGCAACCGGCAGGCGGTCAGCTTTCGGACGAAGATTTTCTTGCCCGTATTGCCGATTGTAAAAAAACGGATGGAGGCGGTACATAATGGAACCTCGCGACAAGAAATCAGCAATAGCGTTGTTGTTGGAAAAGGGTAAAGCAGAAGGCAAGCTGACAACCCAGTCTATTGATGCGTTGATTGTTGATTACGATTTCGAACTTGAGGAACTGGACAAGCTTTACGAACAGATCGAACAGGCAGGCATTGAACTGGTTGATGATATGTCTGAAATCTCTATGGACATCCTTGCAATCGAAACGGAAGTACACAGAGATTATGAAGATGTGGATGAACCGAAGAATGTAGTTGCGGATGATCCCGTAAAGGTGTATTTGCGTGAAATCGGTAAGATTCCGCTTTTGCAACCGGAAGAAGAAATTGATCTTGCCATTCGTATTCTTGATAATGATGTTGCTGCCAAACGCCGACTGGAAGAAGCCAACTTGCGACTTGTTGTAAGTATTGCAAAAAAATACAGCGGACGTGGTATGCAGTTCCTTGATTTGATTCAAGAAGGTAATCTTGGTCTTATCAAAGCGGTTGATAAATTTGATTATACAAAAGGCTTTAAGTTTTCTACCTATGCAACATGGTGGATTCGTCAGGCAATTACCCGTGCCATTGCCGATCAGGCAAGAACGATCCGTATACCCGTACATATGGTGGAAACTATAAATAAAGTAAAAAAGGTCAACAGCCAGCTGTTGCACCAGAACGGAAAAGAACCTACACCGGAAGAAATCGCATCCGAACTCGGTATGTCATCCGAGCGTGTGCGTGATATTCTTCGCATTGCACAGGAACCCGTTTCTCTTGAAACACCCATCGGTGAAGAGGACGACAGCCATCTTGGTGATTTTATTCCCGACGAAGAGGCTTTGGCTCCTGCTGAAGCTGCATCCCAAACTTTACTGAAAGAGGAAATTGCCGCAGCTTTGAATACGCTTACTCCCAGAGAAGCAAAGGTTCTTATTATGCGTTTTGGTCTTGAAGACGGACATCCCCGTACCCTTGAGGAAGTCGGTCTTGAGTTTAATGTTACGCGTGAGCGTATTCGTCAGATTGAAGCAAAAGCATTGCGTAAGCTGCGTCATCCCAATCGCAGCAGAAGATTGCGCGATTTTGTTTGATGCCTTGTGTAGCACCGGAAAGGAGAAGTATGGAAACAGGAGAAAAGAAAAACAGCCTTTCGGCGTTGATTGAACGCGGTAAGGCTACAGGTAAAGTGTCCACAAAGGATATTGATGCAATTATTGTTGAAAACGATTTTGATATTGAAGATCTCGACAAAATTTATGAGATGATCGAGCAGAACAATATCGAAATTGTGGATGATATGGGCGATATTTCTGCTGATCTTATCAATTTTGAGAGCGAGATTTCAAAGGTCTACACACCTGAAGGCAGCGATGATGACAAGAATGCCATTCAGGATGACCCGGTAAAAGTCTACCTTCGGGAAATCGGACGGATTCCGTTGTTGACGCCCGAAGAGGAAACCGCATTGGCTATTCGTATTGCCGATGATGATATGCAGGCAAAACGCAGATTGGAAGAAGCCAACTTGCGTCTTGTTGTCAGTATCGCAAAGCGTTATGTCGGTCGTGGTTTGCAATTTCTGGATCTGATCCAGGAGGGAAATCTGGGGCTTATCAAAGCGGTTGATAAGTTTGACTATACCAAGGGCTTTAAATTCTCTACCTATGCTACATGGTGGATCAAACAGGCAATCACCCGTTCGATTGCGGATCAGGCACGTACCATCCGTATTCCCGTACACATGGTCGAAACGATCAATAAGGTCAAAAAAGCAAACAGTATGCTGCTTCATAAAAACGGAAAAGAACCGTCGGAAGAAGAAATTGCAGCAGAACTCGGCATGTCAGTAGAACGTGTGCGTGAGATTCTGCGTGTTTCACAGGAACCCGTTTCTTTGGAAACGCCCATCGGTGAAGAAGAAGACAGCCATCTCGGAGATTTTATTCCCGATGAAGAAGCTTTGACACCTGCCGAAGCCGCATCCCGTGAACTGCTCAAAGAGGCCCTTGCATCTGTGTTGGGAACCCTTACTCCGCGTGAGTCACGTGTTCTTATTCTGCGTTACGGACTTGAAGACGGACATCCCCGTACCCTTGAAGAAGTCGGTAAAGAATTTGATGTTACGCGTGAGAGAATCCGTCAGATCGAAGCGAAGGCTCTTCGCAAACTCAGACATCCGCAGAGAAGCAAAAAGTTGAAAGACTTTTTGGAATAAATGAATAAATTTGGGGGGTAATTTTTGTGAAAAAAAGAATAATTTCTCTTTTGCTGATTTGTATATTTGCACTGCTTTGCTTTGCCGGTTGCGGTGCAGGTGAGGCAACGATTTACCCGAAACTTTCCGCAGAAACTGCAAAGGCAGGGGATACGGTTACGGTTGAAGTATACGCCGATAATTGTAAGAGATTGTGTGCTACGGATATGTACCTGTCTTTCGATCCCTCTTTTGTTGAACTTGTTTCTTATGAGGAGCAAACCGTTGAAGATTTGTATTCCGTGCTTGGTGACAAAGAAGATGATGTCGGTAATCCCTATCTCATGTATTCCTGCTACACCCTTGAAACGATTGATCTCAAGGATTGTCTTTTGTTCAGTGCCACGTTTACCGTAAAAGCGGATGCACCTGTCGGTGAAAGCTATTTCGGAATCGCTGTTGATTATTTCAACAAGGGTGACGATGCAAAAGGTACAACATACACCAATATTGAGTCTGAAATCGTTGAAGGCGGCGTCAATCTTGTCGTAACGGTTGCAGAATAATGTATTTGCCGAAGTTGTTGTGTCAACTTCGGCAAAAATTTCTTAAAAAATTAATATTTTCATAAAAAGCTCTTGACAATCATTTGCCTTGTGTGTATAATGTTATACTGCATTATAATGGAGATGTATGTCCTATAGGATTTTATCTTTATTTATAATTTATTAGCAGAAACGCACAAAAACAGAAAGTCGGGAGCTTTTTGTTTTGTGACTTTCTTTAGCCCAAGCGGATAAAAAAAGAACGGAGAGTAATGTGCATGGCAGATGTGAAGCCCGTAAAAATGGGAAGAAAAACCAGAATGAGTTTTTCCCACATCAATGAAGTTATGGAGATGCCCAACCTCATTGAAGTGCAGAAGAAATCATACCAATGGTTTCTGGAGGTAGGTCTTCGCGATGTATTTAAAGACATCGGAGAAATTACCGACTATACGGGAAATCTTGTATTGGATTTCATCGACTACCGTATGGATGATCAGCCCAAGTACACCGTTAAGGAGTGCAAAGAACGCAAGGCGTCTTATGCAGCCCCTCTCAGAGTGACTGCCCGTCTTCTGAACAAAGAGACCGGTGAAATCAAAATCAACGAAATCTATATGGGTGATTTCCCGAAGATGACACCCAGCGGCACTTTCGTTATCAACGGTGCAGAACGCGTTATTATTTCGCAGCTTGTTCGTTCCCCCGGCGTATATTACGGCATGACCCGTGATAAGACCGGTAAGAAACTGTTCAACACAACAGTCATTCCGAACCGCGGTGCATGGCTTGAATATGAGTCTGATCAGAACGATGTTTTCTATGTCAGAATTGACAAGAGCAGAAAACAATTGATCACAACTTTCATTCGTGCACTCGGACTTAGCTCCAATGCGGAAATCAACGAATTTTTCGGTTATGATGAACGCATTGCGGCAACGCTCGAAAAGGATCCTACGCAGAATACTGCGGAAGCTCTCCTTGAAGTTTACAAGAAATTGCGTCCCGGTGAGCCGCCCACAATTGACACGGCACAGGCTCACATTGACGGCTTGTTCTTCGATGAACACCGTTACGACCTCTCCCGAGTCGGACGCTATAAATATAACAAGAAGCTTGCTATTTCCGACAGACTTCGTGACCAGGTCCTCGCAGAGGATGCAGTCAGCCCGCTGACAGGCGAAATCATCGCCGAAGCCGGTACTCGTGTCGGCAAAGAACTTGCTTATCGCATTGAGCAGGCAGGTGTCAGCATCATCAATGTTGATGCAGCAGGCGAGATTGTCAAGGTTATCTCCAACGGCATGGTTGATTGTGAAGAATATCTTCCCATGTTTACAGTTGAAGAACTTGAAGAACTTGGCATCAATGAAAAAGTCAGCTTCAATGCACTTTGCAATATTCTTGACGAGTGCGGAGAAGACAAGGATGCTCTTGCGGAAGCTCTTGAACGCGACTGTGATCTGCTGATCCCGAAGCATATCACCATCGACGATATCTTTGCTTCTGTCAACTATCTCGATTGTCTGGCTCACAATGTCGGTCATCTGGATGATATCGACCACCTCGGTAACCGTCGTATTCGTTCTGTCGGTGAATTGCTGCAGAACCAGATCCGCATCGGTTTCACCCGTATGGAAAGAGTCGTTCGCGAAAGAATGTCTCTGCAAACTCAGGAAAGCGAAAAGATCACACCGCAGTCTTTGATCAATATCAGACCCGTGCTTGCAGCCATCAAGGAATTCTTCGGTTCCTCACCGCTGTCACAGTTCATGGATCAGACCAACCCCCTTGCCGAACTGACACACAAGCGTCGTCTTTCTGCTTTGGGTCCCGGCGGTTTGTCCCGTGAACGTGCAGGTTTCGAAGTGCGTGACGTTCACTATTCGCACTACGGCCGTATGTGCCCCATTGAAACACCTGAAGGTCCCAACATCGGTTTGATTTCTTATCTTGCTACATTTGCAAGAATCAACAAGTACGGTTTCGTTGAAGCACCCTTCCGCCGTGTTGATAAGCAGACCGGTATCGTTCTTGATGAAATCGAATACATGACCGCTGATGTGGAAGACGAATACCGTGTTGCACAGGCAAACGAACCGCTTGATGAAGATGGTCGTTTTGTAAAGAGCAAGGTTATGATCCGTTGCAGAGGCGAATTCCAGGAAGTTGAAAACACTGTTGCCGATTACATGGACGTTTCTCCGAGAATGGTTGTTTCCGTCGCTACCGCAATGATTCCCTTCCTCGAAAACGACGACGCCAACCGTGCACTCATGGGATCAAACATGCAGCGCCAGGCTGTACCGCTTCTTAAGACAGAAGCTCCCATCGTCGGTACCGGTATGGAATATAAGGCTGCTGTTGACTCTGGTGTTGCCGTTATCGCACGCAACGCAGGTGTTTGTACAAAAGTCAGTGCAGACCTTGTTGAAATCACCACCGATGACGGTCATATTGATGAATACAACCTCATCAAGTTCATGCGTTCCAACCAGGGTACATGTATTAACCAGCGTCCTGTTGTCAATGCAGGTATGCGTATTGAGCAAGGCGATGTCATTGCCGACGGTCCTGCAACAGACGAAGGTGAAATCTCCCTCGGTAAGAACGTTCTCATCGGTTTCATGACCTGGGAAGGTTATAACTACGAAGACGCTGTTCTCGTAAATGAAAAAATCGTACGTGAAGACGTATTTACATCTATCCATATTGAAGAATATCCCACCGAAGCCCGTGATACAAAGCTCGGACCGGAAGAAATCACCCGCGATATTCCCAACGTCGGTGACGATGCCCTCAAAGACCTCGACGAAAACGGTATCATCCGTGTCGGTGCAGAGGTTCACTCCGGTGATATTCTTGTCGGTAAGGTTACTCCCAAGGGTGAAACCGAACTGACTGCCGAAGAAAGACTGCTGCGTGCAATCTTCGGTGAAAAGGCAAGGGAAGTCAGAGATACTTCCTTGCGTGTACCCCACGGTGAATACGGTATCGTCGTTGACGTAGAAGTATTTACCAGAGCAAACAGTGATGAATTGAGCCCCGGTGTCAATAAGGAAGTCCGCGTTTATATCGCTCAGAAGAGAAAGATCTCTGTCGGTGATAAGATGGCAGGCCGCCACGGTAACAAGGGCGTTGTCTCCCGTATTATTCCGCAGGTCGATATGCCGTTCCTTCCCGATGGCACACCGCTTGATATCGTTTTGAATCCCCTTGGTGTTCCGTCCCGAATGAATATCGGTCAGGTACTTGAAGTACATCTCGGCAGAGCTGCAAGAGAGCTTGGCTGGAAAGTTATGACCCCTGTTTTCGACGGTGCACACGAACAGGATATTGTAGATCTTCTCAAGCAGTCCGGTCTCAGAGAAGATGGTAAGATTGAGTTGTATGACGGACGTACCGGCCAGAAGTTTGATAACCCCGTAACTGTCGGTGTTATGTACTTCCTGAAGCTGTTGCATCTTGTTGACGATAAGATCCATGCTCGTTCCACAGGCCCGTATTCTCTTGTTACACAGCAGCCTCTCGGCCGTAAAGCACAGTTCGGCGGACAGCGTTTCTGCGAAATGGAAGTTTGGGCACTGGAAGCTTACGGTGCTGCTTATACCCTCCAGGAGATTCTGACTGTTAAATCCGACGACGTTGTCGGCCGTGTAAAGACATACGAAGCAATCGTCAAGGGCTTGAATGTTCCCAAGCCCGGTATTCCCGAAAGCTTTAAGGTTCTTGTTAAGGAATTGCAGTCCCTTGCACTGGATGTCAGCGTACTTGACGAAGACGGTGCAGAAATTGATCTCAAACAGAATTACGATGATGACGGTGATGTCACATTCGTTCCCGATGAAGACTTCGTAATTGAAAATGATGCTGAAAATGCATCCGGTTTCATTGTTGAAGACATGCCCGAAGATGCCGGTGCAGATATCGATCCTTTTGGTGATGATGATTTCGGCGATGCGTTCGGTGATGCTTTCGGCGGCGATCTGTTTGATGATGACAGCTATTCCGACGAAGTCGGATATGATGAATAATCCGAACCCCGGTTCTTGTTTTACAATAAATAAAGGAGCTGCTGATTGATGAGCGAAAGCCCTGTAACTGTTAAGAGATATTCCGAAGAGAATTATAACGAGCTCAATTTTGAAGCCATCAAAATAAAACTCGCATCTCCCGAAAAGATTCGGGAATGGTCTTGCGGCGAAGTAAAAAAGCCCGAAACCATTAACTACAGAACTCTCAAGCCCGAACGTGACGGTCTTTTCTGTGAAAAGATCTTTGGACCCACGAAGGACTGGGAATGCCATTGCGGCAAATATAAGAGAATCCGTTACAAAGGTAAGACCTGTGAACGCTGCGGTGTTAAAATTACCAAAGCAAAGGTTCGCCGTGAAAGAATGGGCCACATCGAGCTTGCTTGCCCGGTTTCCCACATCTGGTATTTCAAAGGTGTTCCTTCCAGAATCGGTCTTCTGCTCGAGCTTTCTCCCCGTGAGCTTGATAAAGTTCTTTATTTTTCTAAATACATTGTAATAGACGGCGGCGATACACCGCTGCAGAAGTACGATATCATTTCCGATAAGGAATATGATGATATCGTCGAAAAGTACGACGAAGGTTCTTTTGTTGCCAAAATGGGTGCCGAAGCCATTCAGGATCTGCTTGCTGAGCTCGATATCGATGCTCTGTATGAACAGCTTCGTGACGAACTGCGTGTGGCGGTCGGTCAGAAGAAAGCAAAGGTTCTCAAGCGTCTTGAAGTTGTCGAAGCATTCAAGAGCTCCGGCAACAAACCCGAATGGATGATCCTCAACGTCATTCCTGTTATTCCGCCCGATATCCGTCCCATGGTACAGCTTGAAGGCGGCCGCTTCGCAACAAGTGACCTGAATGACCTGTATCGTCGTGTTATCAATCGTAATAACCGTCTTAAGAAGTTGCTCGATCTCGGTTCTCCCGAAATCATCGTTCGCAACGAAAAGAGAATGCTGCAGGAAGCTGTCGATGCTTTGATCGACAACGGCCGTCGCGGCAGACCCGTAACCGGTCCGAACAACCGTTCCCTGAAAGCTCTTTCCGAAATGCTGAAAGGTAAGCAGGGTCGTTTCCGTCAGAACCTTCTCGGTAAGCGTGTTGACTACTCCGGTCGTTCGGTTATCGTTGTCGGTCCTGAACTTAAGATTTATCAGTGCGGTCTTCCCAAGGAAATGGCTCTTGAACTTTTCAAGCCTTTCGTTATGAAGCGTCTTGTTGAACTTGATATTTCCAAGAATATCAAGAACGCAAGAAAAATGGTTGACCGTGCAGGTCCCGAAGTCTGGGATTCCCTTGAAACTGTTATCAAGGATCATCCTGTTCTTCTGAACCGTGCTCCCACATTGCACCGTTTGGGTATTCAGGCGTTTGAACCTGTACTTGTAGAAGGCAGAGCTATCAAGCTGCATCCCCTTGTTTGTACCGCTTTCAACGCTGACTTTGACGGTGACCAGATGGCTGTTCACGTACCGCTTTCTTCCGAAGCACAGGCAGAAGCCCGTTTCCTGATGCTTGCTGCCAACAACCTGTTGAAACCTTCCGACGGTAAACCCGTTACGGTTCCTTCACAGGACATGGTTCTCGGTTCTTATTATCTCACTCTTATGCGTGAGGATGAACCCGGTGCAGGTCATGTTTTCCGTGATGAAGATGAAGCTGTCATGTCTTATGATGAAGGTTTCCTCGGCTTGCATGCTCCGATTAAGATCCGCATGACAAAGACAATCAACGGTGTGACCTATTCTGAGCTTGTTGATACAACACTCGGTCGCGTTATCTTCAACCGTCCGATTCCGCAGGATCTCGGTTTCATTACAAGAGATCCTTCTGATCCCGTCAGCATGCTTCGTCCTGAAGTAGATGAACTGGTTGAAAAGAAGAGACTCGGTAAGATCATTGAAAAATGTATCACTGTACACGGCACATCCATTGCTGCCGATGTACTTGATAAAATTAAAAATCAGGGTTATCAGTACTCCACCCGCAGCGGTATCACTGTTTCCGTATTCGATGCAGTGATTCCCGAAAAGAAGAAGGAATTCCTTGCAGACTCCGAAGCTAAGATCGATGCGATCATCGCAAACTATCGCCGTGGTCTGTACAGCGATGCAGACCGTTCCGCTGCCATCATCAAGATCTGGACGGAATGTACCAATAAGGTTTCTGCAGAGTTGAAGAATAACCTGAATCTGACAAACCCCATCCACATGATGATCCACTCCGGTGCCCGTGGTTCGGCATCTCAGTTGAACCAGATGTGCGGTATGCGTGGTCTGATTGCAAATACCGCCGGTGAAACCATTGAGGTACCCATCAAGGCGAACTACCGTGAAGGTCTGAACGTATTGGAATACTTCATTTCTTCCCGTGGTGCTCGTAAAGGCTTGGCTGATACGGCTCTTCGTACGGCTGACTCCGGTTATCTGACCCGTCGTCTTGTTGACGTTTCACAGGATGTTATCATTCGTGAAAGCGATTGCGGTGCAAGAGAAGGTCTTATTGTCAGCGATATTTATGCTGATGAAGATAATGTTATCGAAGGTCTTGTAGAAAGACTGACCGGACGTTATCTGCTTGATCCCATCGTTGATGACAACGGTGAAGTGATCATGGGTACGGACGAAATGATGACAGAAAAAGATGCACAGCGTATTGTTGCTGCAGGTCATACAAAAGTTACCATCCGTTCTTTGCTTACCTGTAAAGCAAAACATGGTGTTTGCCGTAAGTGCTACGGTTCCAACCTTGCAACAGGCGGTCCCGTTGCAATCGGTGAAGCTGTCGGTATCATTGCTGCTCAGTCCATCGGTGAACCTGGTACACAGCTTACCATGAGAACGTTCCATACCGGTGGTGTTACCACATCCGCCGATATTACACAGGGTCTTCCCAGAGTTGAAGAACTTTTCGAAGCCCGTAAGCCCAAGACCCTTGCCATTCTCAGCAAAACAGCCGGTGTTGTTTCTTATGCTGAAGGCAAGAAGGGAACTTCCTGCATCGTCGTCAGCGGTGAAGAAGGTCGCGAAGAATACACCATTCCTTACGGTTATCGTCGTTCTGTCAAGGAAGGCGATATCGTGGAAAAGGGTGACAATCTGACCGAAGGATCCGTCAATCCCCATGATGTTCTCGAAATTCTCGGTGTTGATGCAGTTCACAATTACCTTATTCGTGAAGTACAGCGTGTTTACCGTGTACAGGGCGTTGATGTTAACGATAAGCATATCGAAGTTATCGTCCGTCAGATGATGCGTAAGGTAAAGGTTGTTGAAACCGGTATGACAGAGTTGTTGCCCGGTGCAACCGTCGCAAAAGCCGAATTCGAAGCAGCCAATGCAGCTGTTCGTGAACAGGCTGAACGTGATGGCTCTGTTGCTATGGAAGCTACCTGTGCTCCTGTTTTGCTTGGTATTACCAAGGCAGCTCTTGCAACAGACTCTTTCTTGTCTGCTGCATCCTTCCAGGAAACCAACCGCGTGCTTACCGATGCTGCTATCCGCGGCAAGAGTGACCCGCTGCTTGGCCTGAAAGAAAACGTTCTGATCGGTAAATTGCTTCCCAGTGGTACCGGTATGAAGTGCTATTCCAATGTTTCCGTAACCTCTGAAGGATTTACTGCTACCACTTTAGGTGATTTTGACGAAATTTCTCAATAAAATTTGTAAAAGGTGTTGACAAAATCGGGTTCTATGTGATAAAATTAGAAACCGTGCGAATACTAAACACCACATGGTTATATCGAAGGGGCATTTATGTCCCTTCGTATATATACAATTATTAATTAAGGAGGTGCAATCGCTTGCCGACATTCAATCAGCTCGTCCGTCACGGAAGACAGTCTCTTGAGAAAAAGTCCAAGGCTCCCGCTCTGGGTAAGGGTCTTAACTCCAAAAAGAACGTTATGACCGATCACAATTCTCCCCAGAAGAGAGGTGTTTGCACAGTTGTTAAGACTGACACACCCAAGAAGCCCAACTCTGCTCTCAGAAAGCTGGCCAGAGTCCGTCTGACCAACGGCATTGAAGTATCCGCTTACATCCCCGGCGTCGGTCACAACCTGCAGGAACACTCTGTTGTTCTTATCAGAGGCGGACGTGTTAAGGACCTTCCCGGTGTGCGTTACCACATCATCCGCGGAACACTTGATGCACAGGGCGTCAACGGCCGTATGCAGGCTCGTTCCAAATACGGCGCAAAGAAAGCAAAGGCTAAGAAATAAGCATTTGCAAAAGACAACTTTTCTTGATTGTGTTACATCACCAATGGTGAGTTCTATATATAGTCCTCACATTGGCGCAACGGGGAAAATGTCACTCGAGTACCTATGATATCATTACTATGAAGGAGGGAAGTAAAGTGCCAAGAAGAGGCAACATCGCAAAGCGTGACGTATTGCCGGATCCGCTTTACAACTCAAAACTCGTAACGCGTCTTATCAACAGCGTTATGTACGATGGTAAGAAGGGCGTCGCTCAGAAGATCGTTTACGACGCATTCGAAATCATCAGAGAAAAAACAGGCAAAGAACCTCTTGAGGTTTTTGAAGCCGCTATGGAAAATGTTATGCCTTTGCTCGAAGTTAAGGCTCGCCGTGTCGGCGGTTCCACCTATCAGGTTCCCATGGATGTCCGTCCCGAAAGAAGACAGACTCTCGGCCTGAGATGGATCACTCTTTATGCTCGTGCTCGTTCCGAAAGAACCATGAAGGAACGTCTTGCAGGCGAAATCATGGATGCTGTTAACCAGACCGGTTCCGCATACAAGAAGCGCGAAGATACCCACAAGATGGCAGAAGCCAACAAGGCTTTCTCTCATTTCCGTTGGTAATCAAATTATATCAATTTTATCCCGGAGGAAATTATGCCAAGGCAAGTATCGCTTGAGCGTACAAGAAACATCGGTATTATGGCTCACATCGACGCCGGTAAGACTACCACGTCTGAGCGTATTCTGTTTTATACAGGCGTAACGCACAAACTCGGTGAAACGCATGACGGCGCAGCCACTATGGACTGGATGGAGCAGGAGCAGGAACGTGGTATTACCATCACATCTGCTGCTACTACTTGTTTCTGGAAAGACCATCGAATCAATATTATCGATACCCCCGGTCACGTTGACTTTACGGTAGAAGTTGAGCGTTCACTTCGTGTTCTCGACGGAGCTGTTACGGTTCTCTGTGCTAAGGGTGGTGTTGAACCGCAGTCTGAAACCGTTTGGAGACAGGCTGACAAATACCATGTTCCCAGACTTGTTTACATCAATAAGATGGACATTATGGGCGCTGATTTTTACAATGTTGTGGATATGATGTCGGACAGATTGCATTGCAATCCCGTTCCTCTTCAGCTTCCCATTGGTGCAGAAGCGGACTTTGCCGGCATTGTTGACCTCGTAGAAATGAATGCAACCATCTACAATGACGACAAGGGACTGAATACAACAGTATGTGAAATCCCTGCTGACATGATGGATGATGCACAGACTTATCGTCTGCAGCTCGTTGAAGCTGCAGCCGAAATGGATGAAGAAGCTCTCGAGTATTATCTTGAGAACGGAGATCTTCCCATGGATGTTCTGAAGAAGTGCATCCGTAAGGCAACCATCTCCGGTGCTTTTATTCCTGTTGTTTGCGGCACATCTTACCGTAACAAGGGCGTACAGAAAGTTCTTGATGCTATCATCGATTACCTTCCCGCTCCCACGGATATTGCATCTGTTGACGGTGTTGATCCCGACACAGGTGAAACCGTCAGCCGTCATGCATCGGATGAAGAGCCCTTTGCAGCTCTTGCATTCAAAATTGCTACCGACCCGTTTGTCGGTAAGTTGTGCTTCTTCAGAGTTTATTCCGGTACTGCAGAAAGCGGTAAATCCGTTTACAACTCCACCAAGCAGAAGCACGAACGTCTGGGCAGAATTATGTTGATGCACTCCAACCACAGACAGGACATCGACATGGTTTATGCCGGTGATATCGCTGCTGTTGTCGGTGTCAAGAATACCACAACCGGTGATACACTCTGCTCCGAAAAGGATCAGATCATTCTTGAGTCTATGGAATTCCCGGAACCCGTTATCCGCATCGCTGTCGAACCCAAGACCAAAGCAGGTCAGGAAAAGATGGGTGTTGCGTTGATGAAGCTTGCTGAGGAAGACCCCACCTTCCGTTATTATACGGATGATGAAACAGGTCAGACGATTATCGCAGGCATGGGTGAACTTCATCTTGAAATCATTGTTGACAGAATGTTGCGTGAATTCAAGGTTGAAGCCAATGTCGGTGCTCCGCAGGTTGCTTACAGAGAAACCATCTCCAAGGCAGCTTACACAGATACCCGTTATGCTCGTCAGAGCGGTGGTCACGGTCAGTTTGCTCATGTTAAGATGAACATTGAACCCAACCCCGAAAAAGGTATCGAAGTTATCGACGAAACATTTGGCGGTGCTATCCCGAAAGAGTACATTCCTGCAATCGAACAGGGTATTCGCGGTGCATGTAAAGCCGGTGTTCTCGCAGGATACGGTGTTGTAGACGTTAAATGTACGATCGTTGACGGTTCGTTCCACGAAGTCGACTCCTCTGAACTCGCATTTAAGATCTGCGGTTCTATGGCATTCAAAGATGCTATGGAAAAGGCAGCTCCCGTTCTTATGGAGCCCATCATGAGCCTTGCAATTACCGTTCCCGATGATTATCTCGGTGATGTTATCGGTGACGTCAATTCTCGTCGAGGCGAAATCAAAGAACTCGAAAACCGCAACGGCGTAACCCAGGTAAACGGCAATGTTCCGCTGTCCAATATGTTCGGTTATGCAACAGACCTTCGTTCCAAAACACAGGGCAGAGGTAACTATGTAATGCAGCCGAGCCACTATGCGCAGGTGCCCAAGAACATTTCTGATGCCATCGCAAGCGGCAGAAAGGCAAAATAAGCCTAAAAATCCGCATTTACTTGAAATAAACACTTGCATTTTCGCTTTGTTTTTGATAGAATATCACAGACAAGTATTTGTTCACATCTATAAGGAGGACAACGAATTATGGCAAAAGCAAAATTTGAAAGAACCAAACCCCACGTAAACATCGGTACCATCGGTCACGTTGACCATGGTAAGACCACTCTTACTGCAGCTATCACCAAGACCCTTGCAAGAAAGGGTGCTGCTGACTTCGTCGATTATGCAAACATCGATAAGGCTCCCGAAGAAAGAGAAAGAGGTATCACAATCAACACTGCTCACGTTGAATATGAAACCGAAACTCGTCACTACGCTCACGTTGACTGCCCCGGCCATGCTGACTATATTAAGAACATGATCACCGGTGCTGCTCAGATGGACGGCGCTATCCTTGTTATCGCTGCTACCGACGGCCCCATGGCTCAGACCAAGGAACATCTTCTCCTTGCTCGTCAGGTTGGCGTTCCCTACATCATCGTTTTCATGAACAAGTGCGACCAGGTCGACGACCCCGAACTTCTTGAACTCGTTGAAATGGAAATCCGCGAAACTCTTGACTACTATGAATTCCCCGGCGATGATACACCCATCATCAAGGGTTCTGCTCTTGTTGCTCTTCAGTATGAAGGCGGCGATGACAGCGCTCCCGAACTCGCTCCCATTTGGGAACTCATGGCAGCTGTTGACAGCTACATTCCCACTCCCGAAAGAACTGCTGACCTTCCTTTCCTTATGCCTGTTGAAGACGTCTTCACCATCACAGGTCGTGGTACCGTTGCAACCGGTAGAGTTGAACGTGGCCAGCTGAAGACCGGCGAAGCTGTTGAAATCGTTGGTATCCAGGAAGAAAAGAGATCCACCGTTTGCACCGGTATCGAAATGTTCCGTAAGCTCCTCGACTACGCAGAAGCAGGCGATAACATCGGTTGTCTCCTTCGTGGTGTTCAGAGAAGCGAAATCGAACGTGGCCAGGTTATCTGCAAGCCCGGTTCCATTCATCCTCACACCAAGTTCCAGGGTCAGGTTTACGTTCTGACCAAGGAAGAAGGCGGCAGACATACTCCTTTCTTCAACAACTATCGTCCTCAGTTCTACTTCAGAACAACTGACGTTACCGGTGTTATCTCCCTTCCCGAAGGCACTGAAATGTGCATGCCTGGTGACCACGTTGAAATGAACGTTGAACTCATCACTCCCATCGCTATCGAAAACGGTCTTCGTTTCGCTATCCGTGAAGGCGGCCGTACTGTTGGTTCCGGTAGAGTTATCGCTATCAACGAATAAGATCAGCACTTTTATCACAGCGGGATCTCGCAAGAGGTTCCGCTGTATTTTTTATCCAAACAAAAAGCGTTGATTGGAAACGTCTCCTGAGATCCGGAAAAGAGAAACTGAAAACAATCGGTATACTCATTATAAGACTTATGCTGATACCGCATACACAAAACCATTTTGAAACAGAAATTTTCAGAAAACGAAGAACCTGTTTGGAAATCGTTGTAAAAACAGCAGTAGATGCCAACGGAAATATGACTGTTTGCAACGGATTGATTACCAATTGTACGATGTTGACCAATTTTCCGACACTGAAAGAGAAATTCAGCATCTCCGTAATAAAGACTGTTACAATATATCCGACCAATCCGAATTTCGGAATCAATGTACCGGTCATGCAAACACTCATAGCAGCATCTGCAATATTTACAATCATTGTATATACCTGCTTATCCAAGCCTTTCAGCATGGAGTCCGCTGTTGTGTCACAATACATAAAAGGAATCAGAAATGAAAAATAACGAATATATCGACCTGCAGCGGCATTGTTGTAAATGCAGAATCCCAATTCATCACCGTATGCAAACAATGTCACCGCAGATATAACGGCAAAAACACAAGATAAACTCATCGACAGGGACGCCTTGCGGTCGATCGCTTTTTTGTCATTTTTTACGTGGTCTTCTGTGATTTCTGGTATAAGCAGACCTGAAAATGATGACAGAATGGATGCAGGAAACAGGATAACCGGTAATGCCATACCGCGTACAATTCCGTATGCAGACAATGCATCGCTTTTTCCTGCACCGTAGGCTTGCAATCCTTTTGGTATCAGTGCATGCTCCAGTGTGACCAGACCGCTTCTTGCATATGTTGAAAATGCAATCGGCAAAGAAATACGCAACAGACTTTCATTTTGACCAACGATCCGATTCTTTGATTTGTCTTCCTTTTTAATATCAAAATAATATAGAACGGCTGAAATAAAAAATGCTGCGATCTCACCAATGCAATTTCCCTTTGTAACAGCAACAACACATGCTTTTGTTCCGAATGGCAACGCTGATTTCAGGAGTAGTATGCAACTGAGTATTTTTACTGTTTCTTCTGCTATATCGGAAACGGCACTTTTATAAACCCTGCCGACGGATGTGAAATAAGCATCGGTAACTGTTGTGGCTGCAATAAAGGGTAGTGCGATTGCTAAAACCTGAATTGCCTCAACTGTACGCTCGTCATCCAGAAAGTGATTGCCTATGTAATTTGCACAGTTGAACAGTAAGAAAAAGGACAGACAGCCGAAAAATGCAGCATGTAAAAAGCTTTTCTGCATGGCAGTGTGTAATGCATAAGAATCATTTTTTGTAATTGCGGCAGAACATAATCGGATACAAGCAAGATAAATGCCGCTGACAGCAAGAGTTATGCCGAATCCGTAAACCGTGGTCACAAGCGAGAGAAGTCCCGTTCCTTCTGCTCCCAGTCGTACTGAAATATATGCACTGAATCCCAAACCTGTTAAACGTAAAAGCAGGGAAGTTGCAGCCAAAAGACTGCCGTTGAATAAAAATTTTGTTTGCCGTCTCATACTCTTTACCTCAAACTTTTTTTATAATTTATATGACAAATCAGGAGCAATCTTGCCTGTGCATGTAAAAGAGAAAAATTTATGCAAACATGATGCAAAAATGTACAGAGTGCGTTGTAAAAAATGATTAAATGATTGCTAATTTATATTGACAATTCTGTGAAGATGGTATATAATACAAAAGTAAAAATATTTTGGAGGTCCAAAAATTATGAAAAAGACCCTTGCAATCCTCATGAGTATTCTGATGCTTGTTATGCTTGCAGCTCCTGCTATGGCAGCTGAAGTAACTACATGTTCCAAATGTGGAAAAAATACTTGTACATTTTACATGGTAGTAACCCCCACCTGTACAGAAGAAGGCTACACTCTTTGGAAGTGCAGCGACGCAGAATGTGGTATCGAAGCAAAAACGAATGTTGTTCCTGCTGTCGGTCATGTATACGGTGCTTATTCTCATGTAGACGGCACTTGCACAAAGGATGCTTATGACCATGCATATTGCACAATCTGTGGTGCTGAAGATAAGATCAATGTTGTGACAGCTCCCGGTCATGCTTTTGGTGAAAAAGTTTATGTAGGTGCAACTTGCACCATTTCTGAACACTACATTAAGACTTGTGCAACTTGCGGTTTTGAAGAAATTGAGAAGATTATGGGTGGCCAGCCCTATACCGGCCACAACATGGTTCTCATTTCCGGTCCCGAAACCTGTAAAGATGTTGCTGAAAACGTTTATCAGTGCAGCAAATGCGGTTGGGAAGACGTGAAGGAAGTCGCTGCTATCGATCACGTTGATGCAGATGATGACGGTACTTGTGATGTTTGCGAAACTGTTATTCCTGCTCCCGAAGAACCCCACGGTTTCTATGCACAGATTATCAAGTGGATCTCTGAAATCGTTGAAGCATTCAAGGCATTCATTGCTTCCATCAAGGGCGATTCTCTCTTTTAATTAAATCTGCGATAAAGTTGAAGCAAGGGTCACAGACCCTTGCTTTTTTTACATAGTTTAGTCTTGCATATAAATATCAAATATGCTATGCTATAACTAAGTATTTTATTGTGAATGGATTTGTTGAAAGAGGTCAATTGTGAAACATCGTAAAAATATGTGGATACGAGTTGCCCGTCTTCTGATTCTGTTGCTGTTTTTTCATCCTGTTATGATTGATAAGACGATCACTGCATCGGAAGACGTATTTCCCGTTGCGCAAGCGTATGTTTATAAGGGAACTTGTGGTGAAAATGTATCTTGGTCTTATAATTCAGAAGAGAATAGTCTGCAGATCAGCGGGACAGGTGATATGTATGAATATGATGAGGACCACAAAATACCGTGGTATTATTATCGTGCCAGAATACAGAGCATTGTTGTTGATGAAGGTGTAACTTCCATTTGTACCAATGCTTTTAAATACTTCTCGACATTATCACAAGTCACACTTGCATCCTCTGTGAACAGAATCGGTGCTTTTGCATTTGATGAGTCAGCATATTATAAGAACAAAGACAATTGGGTGGACGGTGTGTTGTATATCAGTCGGCATCTGCTTGCTGTTGACGAAAAGAAGCTGCCGTTGAATTATAAATTACCCGACGATCTATTGACGATCGGATCTTATGCTTTCTCAAATTGCGATAAGTTGGTTACTATGGACATTCCGGACAGTGTAAAATATGTCGGGGACAATGCCTTTGCCTATTGTTCGTCACTTACAAGTGTCAGGATCTCAGATGCAATGAACGAGATTTGCAACGACACATTTGCATATTGTGAAAAACTTGAATCTGTGACTTTCGGTGAGAATACAAATCTTACCGCCATTGGTGCATATGCTTTCAAGAATTGTGTGTCCTTGCAAACCATAGATTTGCCGTCATCAATCACAATGATTGGAACCTGTGCATTTGAAAACTGTATGTCGATTCCAACTGTGCGAATTTCAAAAGACTTGCAAACGATAGGAGAGAATGCTTTCAGCGGTTGTTCATCCGTTGTATCTTTTGAAACGGATGCCGAAAATGAATTCTACAGTTCCGTGGACGGAGTGTTGTATAATAAGAATAAAACAACGCTCATCAATTATCCTGCAGCAAGTGATACGAATCAGTTTTTTGTACCGCAATCTGTAACGCGGATAGAAAGCTTTGCGTTTATGGATTGTTTATATCTGACGGAGCTTACCTTGGGGGATTCTGTGCAAGAAATTGCGCCGTTTGCATTTGATGGTTGCAGTTCCTTGCAATCGATTCTTCTTTCAAACAGCATTACAGAAATCTATCCGTTTGTCTTTTCAGGTTGTTCCGGATTGACAAAAATTTGTATCCCCGACAGCGTTGTTTGTATATATAATTCCGCATTTGACGCTTGCATTTCACTTTCTGAAATAGATTTGCCGGATGGTTTGCAGGAAATTGAAGCAAATGCCTTTGAAGATACAGCATATTATGCTGACTCGGAAAACTGGGTGGACGGTGTGTTGTATTTAGGGACGCATCTGCTTGCGGCAAACAACGAAGAACTGAATGAAACATATGAGGTGTTGAACGGAACAACAACCATTTCATCTTTTTCCTTTTACGGATGTGCAAATTTAAAAGAGGTTGTTATTCCGGATAGTGTTACCCGCATCGGCAGCCAGGCATTCTATCTCTGCGAAGATTTGCAAAACATAAAACTTTCAAAATCATTGACACATATCGGTTATGCAGCCTTTGAGGAGACGGCTTTTTGTAACGATGCAACGCAGTGGGACAACGGTGTTCTTTATCTTGGTAACTGTTTGCTGAAAGCAGATACTGCTGTTTGTTCGGATGCATTGATCATTCGCGAGAATGTTGTCTGCATTGCTGAACAGGCTTTTTCCGATTGCGATCTTTTGACAAGTGTCAGATTGCCTTACGGGCTTGAAACCGTTGCGGATGCCGTGTTTTATGATTGCAATGCATTACAATCCGTGTTTTTTCCGATCACAATCAAGACGATTGAAGAGTCGGCATTTTACGGTTGCTCATCATTGCAGACGGTGCAACTGCAAAAGAATGTTGCATCAATCGGTATGTCCGCTTTTGCCGGGTGTGCCGTATTGACAGATGTGTATCTGTCGGAAAATCTTGAACGGATAGGCGACATGGCATTCGCAGGCTGTGAAAACCTTATATCTGTATATGTTGCAAAAACGCAAGATCAATGGAATTTGGTTTCGATCGGTGTAGATAATCATGCATTGTTGCATGCGGAAATGCACTATGGTTCGGTTTATGATCCGTTCTTGATTGGAGATGTTAATTGCGACGGTACGATTGATTCAAGCGATGCAAGAATGGTTTTGCGTGCGGCTGTCGGTCTTGAAATATTGGATTCCTATTGTTCCGTTGCAGCAGATGTGGATAAAGATTCTGTTATTTCATCTACTGATGCAAGATATGTTCTGCGGTATTCCGTCGGCATCATAGATCCGATCTGGCCGTCAGGGCAGGAATTATAAAAAAGCATTCTGCATCAATCCCCATCTTCCAATTTTGGGGACGAAAAGGTGTTTTTTGTTCAATAATCTTGCGTCATTCAATAAACCGCAGGTGAATTGTATGCAAACAGCTCACAAGTGCGAGCAGTTTCCTATATAATAAATCAAAAAAGGTGATTGTCTGTACAAGCAGATAATCACCTTTTTATTATTTACTTAAGTGTATTTTACAGCAGAGCTGCGGCTGCTTTGTCGAGCAACAAAACGCAATCGGGATGCTGCTGCAGGATGGAAGCAGGAACTTGCGGAGTAACCGTTCCTTTTACTGTGTCGTAAATGGCCTGTGCTTTTGCAGGACCGGTTGCAATCAGTACGATCTTTTTGGCATCCATAATGGAACCTACACCCATTGTCAGTGCATAATGCGGCATGGGATTTTCGTCAAAATAACGGCTGTTTGCCTGCAAAGTACTGTCCGTAAGTTTGACTTTAAAAGTGCCGGTTGTGAATGCATCAGCAGGTTCATTGAAACCGATATGACCGTTGTTGCCGATACCGAGCAACTGTACGTCAATACCGCCTGCAGCTTTGATTGCTACATCAAAATCAGCGGCTTCTTTTTCGGGATCAGTTGCGTTGCCGTCAAGAATATTTACATTTTCTTCTTTGATGTCAACACGGTTGAAAAGATTCTCATGCATGAAAGTATAATAGCTGTTTTTGTCATCTTTGGGCAAATCGCAGTATTCATCAAGATTGAATGTCTTGACATCTGCAAAACTGATTTCCTTTGCATCACACATCTCTACCAGGCGGTTATACGTCGGAATCGGGGATGCACCTGTTGCAAGACCGAGTACACAAGCAGGTTTGTTTTTAATTGTCTGTGCAAAGATATCCGCTGCGGCAAGACCGAGGGAAGCTGCATCGTCAAAAATTCTAATTTCCATAATAAACCATCCTTTTCATTAGTGATAGTATTATAACATCAGCAAAATTCGCTGTCAATATAAAAGCTGTGCTTAAGTTTGATTTTCGTTCGCATTGAATGATTGCAAAAGCAAAACAAATGCATTTAAAAAGCTCATTTTGTCAATGTCTTCCTGTGCAACCAATGGAATCTCAGAAAGAAGTGTATCATTGCTGTAAAATTGAACCATGCCCAGTTTCTGTCCTGCCTGAACAGGTGCATCCACCGATTCAACAAGCTCCACTTTTTGCGTAACGGATGCACTGCTTCCTTTTTTCAGAAGTACTTTTTCAGGTTCTGATGCACAGACGGGCAGCAATGCACGTTGTGCTCCTTTGATAACCTGAACAGTGGAGAACAGACTGCTGTCGATGACGGGTTTGTAGCTTTCATAATTTGAAAATCCCCAATTCAGCATTGTTTTCGCTGCTTCAAAACGGTCAGAACTGTTGTCTGCACCCATCACAACTGCAATCAAATGCAATCCGTTTCTGTTTGCACTTGCCGATACACAGCAGCCTGCTTTGTCTGTTGTGCCCGTTTTCAATCCGGTAGCTCCGTTATAAAATCGGATCAGTTTGTTTGTATTTACGATTTCAGTTTCACCGTTACGCAATGTATCCATCCAGATTGTGGTGTAATCCGTGATAATGGGATGCTGCAGAAGCGCACGCGACATAACGGCAACATCCAAAGCCGTAGTCAGATGATTGGTAGCCGTATCATCCAGACCTGTGCAGTTTTCAAAATAAGTGTTTTTCATGCCGAGGGATACTGCTTTGTCGTTCATCATGGATACAAAAGCTTCATCACTGCCTGCGATATGTTCACCCAATGCCGTGCAAGCATCGTTGGCACTGTAAACAGCGGTTGCTTTGAGTAATTCTTCCACGGTCATTGTTTCTCCGGGTTCAAGCCATATTTGTGAGCCGCCTCTTGATGCAGCCGTTTCGCTGACCGAAACGCTGTCGCTGAGTTTGATTTTACCGCTGTCAAGTGCTTCGCAAACAAGCAACAAAGACATCACTTTTGTTACGGATGCCGGATACACAGCTTGATTCTCATTCAATGCCATGAGAACCGTACCCGAATCCGCATCCATCAGAACGGCCGATTTTGCTTTTATTTGTTTTGTAATTTCTTCTGCTGCAGTTTCTGTTGCATAAATCAGATCTTCATCAATGACTTCATTTTGTGCTGAAGCTCCTGTCTTGATTGCACTTTGATCTGCAGATGCAGTGGGCAAAAGGGTAATCAGCAAACAAATAATCAGAATCAGCGAAAAAATAGTCTTTCTCATAATGTCCTCCGAATCATAATTTTACTAATCTTTATGTGGACGAGAAAGAAAAAATGCGAACAGCATTGATTTGTTGCGGTATTTGTTGTATAATTCACAGCGGTGATAGAGATGAAACTTAGTTTTTATACATTGGGTTGCAAGGTGAATCAGTATGAGACGGAACAGATCCGCAGCCTGTTGCAAGAGTCGGTTGTGGCAGACACACAAGCGGAAATCTTTGTTATTAATTCTTGTACCGTAACCGCGGAAAGTACCCGCAAGACCCGTCAGGCTATTAACAGAATCCGCAAGGAGAATCCGAATGCCGTCCTTGTGCTGACCGGTTGTTATCCGCAGGCGTTTCCGGATGAAGCAAAGGCAGCACCGGTTGATATTGTTATCGGCAACAAAAACAATTTGCAAATTGCTGCACTTGTTGAGCAATTTCTTTCAGATAAGCAGAAAAATATCTCCGTTCAAGAGCATATAGCAGGCGACGAATTTGCTGAATATGCCATCCGTTCGTTTGCCGGACATACGCGTGCTTTTGTCAAAATTCAAGACGGTTGCAACCGTTTTTGTTCGTATTGTATTATTCCTTATGCTCGCGGTCGATCCCGTTCGCGTAAACTTTCCGATATAAAGAATGAACTTGAGCAACTGGCAAAGAACGGTTACCGTGAAGTCGTGCTTACTGGTATCGATTTATCCGCATACGGAGCAGATATCGGTTGTGACCTTGCAGATGCTGTTGCGGTTGCACAAGAAGTGGACGGAATTGACAGAATTCGTCTGGGTTCTCTGGAACCTGACCGCATGACAGTGCATTTGCTTTCCCGATTTGCAGCTTGTTCAAAATTCTGTCCGCAGTTTCATTTGTCACTCCAGAGCGGCAGCAATGCAATCTTAAAACGAATGAACCGTCACTATACAGCAGAAGAATATGCAACCTTGTGCGACGGCATTCGTAAGCAATTTAAAGATGCAAGTATTACAACGGATATCATTACCGGTTTTCCCGGGGAAACGCAGGCAGACTGCTTGCAAACACTTGCATTTGTAAGACAAATCGGCTTTGAGAAAGTGCATGTGTTTCCGTACTCGGAACGACAGGGAACAAGGGCTGCTGTGTTTCCGGATCAGGTGGAGAAGCAAATACGAAGCAAGAGAGCAAAAGAACTTGCAGCGGTATGTCAAACCATCCGTAAAGCCTATCTGAATGGTTGTGTCGGCAAGACGGTACAAGTTTTGTTTGAGAGTCCTGAGGATGGTTTTCAACAGGGATATACACCATCGTATTTACCGGTCAGGGTAAAGGCAGAAGAGGTGCTGACAGGTATGCTTCGTAATGTTTTGCTGATCGAGGCTGCTGATGACTACTGCATCGGTGTATTGCAATAAAAAAGGTGATCTCACTTGTTAAAAATGCAAGTAAGATCACCTTATTTTTAAATAAAAACCCCGCCTTGCCGGCATACGGTAATTCTAACCTGCCGTCATAAGCAGGTGGGTGCCCGCCCAACCGGTTCACGCTCCCTTCGTCCGACCAAAGTCGGGAGGTCTGCAATCCGCGGCCGGAGACAAGCTCCCTTTAATAGAAGTGTTGGGTTAGTATTGACCGTATATTATCGCACAAGGCAGGAAAAAATTAATTATTATTCTTCTTCGTCAATGTCGTAAAACTCTGACAAACGTTCGAGAAACAGCTCTTCGATGCTGTCATAAACATCGTCGTCCTCGATCTGAGCGAGGAAAGAATCACCGTCTTCCTCTGTAACTTCAAGAATAATCAGTTCAATATTCTCAACAGAATCGTCATCTTCAGCGTCCGTCGGCACAACAGCCACATACTGTTTGCCGTCATCTGTATCTATTCTGTCCAGAACTTCAAAAACATACTCAGTACCGTCATCATCAGAAACGCTGATAAACTCGGGATTGTAATTGTCGTCCATGCAAAAAACTCCTTTCTGCATATTTATCATACCATACAGCCGTAATTATTGTCAACGGCTGTTTTCTTTTTTTATCGGAGGTATTATTCGGAAAAAGCAGCCTGCCATGTGAAGTTGAATACATCATCGGCTTCTACTTTTTGAATGCCGCATTTCTCAGAGAAGTCGGCAACTTTTTCTGTGCTGTCATTCACACCGCACCAGGGTTCAATGCAAACATAAGGTGCACCGGGTTTTGCCCAGATGCCGAGATAGGGTGCCTTGCCGAGATCAAAATCAACCGTGCGGTCGTGTTTATTGCTGCAAAGTGTGATTTTGTCGGAAATGAAACCGTTGAGAATCAGTGCATCTTCATTGAAAATATCTTTTGTAATGATGATATCCGTTTCGTCATTGAGTACGGGAATGGTTTCCGGCAGACGCAGAGAATGAACAAGGTCGATTTTTTCGGTTCGCAATGTTTCCTTCTTTTCAAAACGAAGAATGTCACCGATTTTGCAGTTGAAACCGGGATGTGCTCCGAGAGAAAAGTACATGACATCCTCATTTTTGTTTACGACATCATGTGATACACGAAGTACATTTTCTTCCAGCGTAAAACTGACAATTAAATCAAAATCATACGGATAAATTGCTTTGGTTGCAGCACTTTCACTCAGGATGAAAGTCATCGAATCACTGTCCTTGGAAAGAAGTGAAAAATCCGATTTTCTTGCAAAACCGTGTTTAGGCATGGTGTATTCGGTACCGTTGAGGGAGTATTTGTCTTCAATCAGACGGCCGACAATGGGGAACAGAATCGGTGATTGACCGTACCAGACGGATTCGTCACCTTGCCAGATATATTCAAATCCTGTTTTTTTTGAAACAACGCTGGTCAATTCTGCACCGTGTTCCTTGACACCGACACGAAGAAATTCATTTTCAATATAGTGAATCGTACTCATAGTTTTGGTCCTTTCTTATAAAAGATACAATCCGCTTTCCAATAAAACAAATTCCTTTCCGTCTACTCGTAAATATTTGTAGAGTGGCTCATCAAAGGTTTTGTAGGTGGTAACGGAATAGTTGTTCAGGGAAACTCGTTTGATGGCAGATTCGGATTTGCAGCAGACAAAAAGAGCATCATCATATTTTTCAATCGTCAAAGGGCGGCCGAAGGTAGGTTTTGAGTCGTCGCCGATACGAAGAACAATTCGTTTTTTTGCGAGTGAATAGCATACAATCTGATTGCTGTCGGGGACCGTAAACCAGATATTGTCACCATCATCCGTGCAGTCCCGCACGGGATATTCATGGTAATAAACATCGTCAGAGAACAGCAAAACCCCTTTGTCGGAAAAAATACCGATTTCACCGGTCTTGTAACAAATGAACACACTTCCGTTTTGCAGTCTTTTGGCTGCACAGGAGATGTAATCGGCAAGATGCGGTGTGATAACAGAGGCGGCAGGACCGAATTTTGTTATCAGATAAGCATTTTTTGTAGCTGCTGATATGGATTGTGTTTGCGTATCATACGCGAAAAAAGAAGCCTTTATTCGTTCGTCTTTTGTAATTTCTTTCTTAACAAAAACAACGCTTTTGTTAACAGCAAGCAGGTCAACGATGTTTTGCGGAACAATTTTGACCATTTGTTGACCAACTCCTTTTTATAACTTCGTGTCGCCGTATTTGTGTAAGTAAGAAAGCGTCATAAGGCTGTCGCTCAGGTTGACGTCTTCAACAATTGCCGAAGGGAACTTTGCTGAAATATCATAATGCGTGAAATTCCAGAAAGAATGTATCCCCAGTTGCATAAGCAAAGATACAATTTCTTCTGCACTGTTGTCCGGAATGCAAAGAATTGCCGTTTGCGGATGATTTTCATTGCAAAAATCAGGCAAGGTATCGATAGGACTGATGGGTAAATTCTTGATTTTCAGTCCCGAAAACAGAGCATCGGAATCATAAATGCCGATCAGATCAAAACCGAGATCTTTAAAAGGAACGTGCGTTGCAATGGCTCGTCCGAGGTTACCTGCACCGATGAGAATCGCTTTGGATGTTTCACCGATGCCGAGAATGGCAGCAATTTCTTGGCGAAGATCATGGATATTGTATCCGTAACCTTGTTGGCCGAATCCGCCGAAACAGTTTAAGTCCTGTCGGATTTGTGAAGCGGTAACGCTTAAGCGAACAGACAGCTCTTTTGACGAAATGCGTTCCATTCCTGTCTTTTCAAGATCGGTCAAAATGCGGTAGTAGCGAGGCAACCGCTTGATAACAGAACGGGAAATCTTATCGTCTTTCATTTCATTATCCTCATTTACTACGGATTGTTGTTAATGTTTCCATTACATAGTTGCCGAATTCTTCGCAGGTGCAGCCGTCGGCTCTGCCAGTGATTTTCAGCTTGGCATCGTTTGCCATGCAGATGTCAAGAGCCTGTTCAAGTGCATCTGCTTCATTCTGCTTGCCGATGTGGGAAAGCAACATAACTGCAGCTCGCAACATGGAACAGGGATCTGCATAAGCGGCTCTGCCTTCTTTTACCATACGCGGTGCGGAACCGTGAATGGCTTCGAACATGGCATAACGCTTACCTAAGTTTGCACTGCCTGCCGTACCGACACCGCCCTGGAATTCAGCAGCTTCGTCTGTAATGATATCACCGTAAAGATTGGGAAGTACGAATACTTTGAAATCTGTCCGACGTTTTTTGTCGATGAGCTTTGCGGTCATAATGTCAATGTACCACTCATCTGTAATAATTTCGGGATATTCTTTACCGATTTCACGGCAAAGGTTGAGGAATTTGCCGTCGGTTGTTTTGATGACATTGGCTTTCTGAATAATGGAAACACGCTCTTTGCCGTTGCGTTTTGCATAGTCATAAGCAAGTCTTGCAACACGCTGTGTGCCTTCAGTTGTTGTAACAACAAAGTCCATTGCAAGTTCATCCGTCACATGCACACCCTTTGAACCGACCGCATAAGCACCTTCCGTGTTTTCACGGAAGAATGTCCAGTCAATGCCTTCTTCGGGTACTTTTACGGGACGGACATTTGCAAACAGGTCAAGAGCCTTTCTCATGGCAACGTTGGCACTTTCAATATTGGGAAGTCCGTCACCTGCCTGCGGTGTGGTGGTCGGACCTTTGAGGATAACATGGCATTGCTTGAGTTCTTCCAATACATCATCGGGAATGGCTTTCATGTGGGCAATGCGGTTTTCAATGGTAAGACCTTCAATAACGCGGAATTCGATTTTGCCTGTCTGTACATCATCTTTAAGCAGAAATTCAAGTACACGGGCTGCTTCCTTGGTGATGATCGGGCCGATGCCGTCACCGCCGCAAACACCGATTATGATGGTGTCAAGTGCATCGTAGTCAACAAAATCTTTTGTTGCTTTGATTCTTTCGTTTCTTTCAAGCTGTTCAGCGAGGAGTTTTTTGAAATGCTCTGCTGCAGCTTCAATCTGTTTTTCGTACATTGTCTTATTCCTTTCCGAGGTTTGCGGTATAATTGAGAAGACCGCCCGCAAGCAAAATATCGATCTGACGGTCAGAATAATCTGTTGTCAGTTTGTAGCTTTCGTTTTTGGTTTTGTTTTCAAGGATTGCATCCGTACCGTCGATAACGCTGGTGCGGATGTTTCTGAGAACGATTTTATCACCCTGATCAATGCGGTCATAATCGGTTGCATCTGCAAAGGTCAACGGCAGAATGCCGGAGTTGATAAGGTTTGCCTTGTGCATTCTTGCAAAAGAAACGGCCGCAACCGCACGGATACCGAGATACAGAGGAACCAAAGCAGCGTGTTCTCTTGAAGAACCCTGTCCGTAGTTTGCACCACCGACAATGATGCCGGATTTTTCTTCCTTGCAACGTTGTGCAAAGCTTTCATCGCAAACTGCAAAACAGAACTGAGAAAGATGCGGCACATTGGAACGGTAGGGCAGAATCTTTGCACCTGCAGGCATGATGTGATCGGTGGTGATGTTGTCACCGACTTTCAGCAGGACTTTGCTTTCAATCGATTCTTCCAAAGCTTTTCCTGTCGGCACTTCTTTGATGTTCGGACCGTAAATGACTTCACAATCCTTGTAGCTGTCTGAAGCACAGGGAAGTGCGACCATGTTGTCGTTGATGGTGAAGTATTCGGGCATGGTGATTTCGGGCATATCACCGAGCGTTGTCGGATCGGACAGATAGCCGTTGATCGCCGAAAGAGCTGCTACTTCGGGGCTTACAAGGTAAACACCTGCATCAGCCGTACCGGAACGGCCGAGAAAGTTGCGGTTGAATGTACGCAGGGAAATACCTGCCGAATTGGGGGATTGACCCATACCGATACAAGGACCGCAAGCACTTTCAAGTATTCTTGCACCTGCATCGATCATATCAGCCAAGGCACCGTTTGCAGCAAGCATATTCAAAACCTGCTTGGAACCGGGAGCAATGGAAAGACTGACATTGGGATGAACGGTTTTGCCTTTCAGAATGGCAGCGACTTTGAGCATATCAAACAGGGAAGAGTTGGTGCAGGAACCGATGCAAACCTGATCGATTTTAAGCTGACCGATTTCTTCCACCGTTTTTACATTGTCGGGCATATGCGGCATGGCTGCCATCGGACGAAGTGCACCGAGGTCGATGTTGATTTCTTCATCATAAACAGCATCTTCATCAGCAGCAAGCGGCACGTATACTTCCTCACGCTTCTGTGCTTTCAGGAATGCTTTTGTAATTTCGTCGGACGGGAAGATGGAGGTTGTTGCTCCGAGTTCAGCACCCATGTTTGTGATGGTAGCTCTTTCGGGAACAGAAAGTGTTTTTACACCTTCACCCGTGTATTCAATGATTTTTCCGACACCGCCCTTGACGGACATGATTCGAAGTACTTCAAGAATAACATCTTTTGCAGCAACCCAGGGGCTGAGTTTGCCGGTGAGGTTGACTTTTACGATTTTGGGCATGGGGATATAATATGTACCGCCACCCATTGCAACAGCAACATCCAGACCGCCTGCACCCATTGCAAGCATACCGATGCCGCCGCCTGTGGGTGTGTGACTGTCTGAGCCGAGAAGTGTTTTCCCGGGAATGCCGAAACGTTCGAGATGAACCTGATGGCAGATGCCGTTGCCGGGTCTGGAGAAACGAATGCCTCTCTTATATGCAACCGTTTGAATAAAACGATGATCGTCAGCGTTTTCAAATCCGTTTTGCAGTGTGTTATGGTCAATGTAAGCAACGGAAAGTTCCGTTTTGACTCTTTCAATTCCCATGGCTTCAAACTGCAGATATGCCATGGTGCCTGTTGCATCCTGTGTCAGTGTCTGATCAATACGAAGTCCGATTTCAGAACCGGGGATCATTTCTCCGCAGACAAGGTGACTGCTGATAATTTTTTGTGCAAGTGTCAGTCCCATAATTGAGCCTCCTTTGTGATAACTCATATATTATATTATTTTCATTTAGATATGTCAATTGGATTTTAATTAAATATTTGTTGCAACAAAAAAAACATTATGTTATAATAAAAATAATTATGCACTGACTGTCAATACTAAAAAACAACGGACGTTGAAATGTCGAAAGGCAAATTACGAGCCGGTTACAACGGACAGGAAGGTGTAATCCAATGAAAGATCCAAACGAAAAAACTGCACTGTGTGCTACTGCTGCAGATTTTACTGTGATGTCCGCTCCCGAAAATGCCGAAACGGAAAACAGTGCAGAGGAAACCAACTCCGACGGTGCCGTATTGTTGAAGAATAACGGAAGATCTTATTATTGCTTAACGATCATCGGGCAAATTGAAGGACACTATATTTTGCCGTCGCAAAACAAATCGACAAAATACGAACACCTGATTCCGAAACTTGTTGCAATTGAAGAAAGCAGCGAGATTGACGGATTGCTTGTGGTTCTCAATACGGTCGGTGGTGATATCGAAGCAGGACTTGCTCTTGCGGAGCTGATTGCAGGAATGCGTAAGCCGAGTGTATCTCTTGTTCTCGGCGGCGGACATTCCATCGGTGTGCCGCTTGCGGTTGCTGCCAAAAAATCCTTTATCACCAAAACTGCAACCATGACTTTGCATCCGGTACGGATGAACGGAACGGTTCTGGGGGTGCAGCAGCAGCTTGAATATTTTCAGAACATTCAGGAACGCATTGTCGGTTTTGTCAGTGAAAACTCCGGTATCGATGCAGACCGGTTTCGCAGTCTGATGTTGGCATCCGGAGAACTGGTGATGGATTTAGGTACGGTGCTCAGCGGCCCGCGTGCAGTATCGGAAGGCTTGATTGATGCCGTAGGATCATTGAAAGAGGCATTGGATGCATTGGATGTATTGTGTGCCGAAGAATAAAAGAAAGGCGGTCTGCCGCCTACATATTTTTTTTAAATATAAAGGAGAGTATTGGTTTTGCCTCAACAAAAAACAACCGCTGCAAAGGCGTCAAATAAGAAAAAAACAAACACAACCGCAAAGAAAAAACCGACATCTGCTAAGAAAAAAACATCCGCAAAAAACAAGAAAAAGCAAAAGACATTGTTTGATATTGTGTCACAACGGTCTTTTGAATACATATTGATGCTTGTAATCGGCATTCTATTGCTGTTACTTACATTTGTTGCAGGCGGTTTTCTGACTCCGTGGAACAAATTACGCAGCTTTTATTTCGCTTTGTTCGGAATCAGTTCTTATCTTTTGCCGTTCTTCTTGTTGTTCCGATCTTTTATGGGTATAACCGGACGGGATAAGTATGTTTATAAGGCAAAGCTGGCTGAGATATTTTTGCTGTCTGTATTCATCGGTGCCATGATTTTTGTCAACACACAGGCAGATGAAACAATCTCTTTTTTGGCTGCTGTTCAGAATAATAATAAGCTTTTCTTTGCAGGCAGTACCGGTTTTTCGGTTACAAACACAGGTCTTATTGCTACCCTGATCGGCGGATTGCTGTTTGCATTGGGCAAGAATGCGATTCTGGCTAATATTTTATTGGTGATTTTTATTGTTGCGGATGTGATGTTCCTGTTCCGTCTGACCCCACAACGCCTCTACAATATATTGGAAGGTCCTTTGTCGCAAGTTTCTCTTTTGATTGCCGAAAGAAAAAAAGAAAACGAAGAAATGCGTCAGCGTGATGAGCTGGAAGATGACAAACGCAGCAAACGCAGAGCTGAAAAAGAAGAGCAGGATCAGGAGGACGATGAACTTCCGGCACACCCCGTACGCACAAAGACAAAACCGAAGCGTGAAAGAATTGACATTGCACCGCCTGCCGAAAAACCGCAAAAGAGAAATGTTACAATTGCAGGTACAAAAGCTTTGTTGGAAGAACTTGAGATGGAAGATGATCTTCCTAAAAACACAGATCGATCGGTTGATGATTCTCTTGAGCCGATCCCCGATTTGTTCCACATGGCAGATCATAAAATAGCTGATATTTTTTCTTTGCAGCAAGAGGTAAAACTGACACCGACTGTTGAAACAAATATTCCGCAGCCGACCGTGCAACCGCCGATTGTTGAACAAGTACAGGCACCTGCAGTCAAAGAAGAAGTACCGATCGTTCCTTTGACACAGGAAGAAAAAGAAGAAACTGCAGCCGAATTGGGTGCGGCTTTGGAAACAGTTACCGAAAAGGTTTATGTATTGCCGCCCGTTGACATTCTGACAATGCCGAAAGAACAGAACAACGTCAATAATGAAATGGAATTGCAGGCAAATGGTGACAAGCTGATCAAAGCTCTCGCCAGTTTCAATGTTTCTGCTTCCATTCTGGATGTTGTACCCGGACCGAGTGTTACCCGTTATGAACTGTCACCTGCCCCCGGTGTTAAAATCAGCCGTTTTGTCGGCTTGGCGGACGACCTTGCGTTACATCTTGCAGCCCCCTCGGGATTGCGTATTGAAGCTCCCATTCCCAACAAATCAGCAATCGGCATTGAAGTGCCCAATAAAGCCAGACGCACTGTCACATTCCGTGAAGTGCTTGATACCAAGGATTATCGTAAGTCAAAGAGCAAACTCAATGTCGGTCTCGGTAAGGATATCGCAGGGAATATCATTTGCTGTGATCTTGCCAAAATGCCGCATTTGCTTGTTGCCGGTACAACCGGTTCGGGTAAATCGGTCTGTATGAACACCATGATCTGCAGTTTGCTTTATAATGCAACGCCCGATGAAGTCAAGCTTTTATTGATTGACCCCAAACAGGTTGAATTTTCAGTATACAACGGCATTCCGCATTTGCTTGTTCCCGTTGTTTCGGATCCCCGTAAAGCAGCAGGTGCCTTGGGTTGGGCAGTTACGGAAATGCTCAGCCGTTATAAGACGCTCAATGCAAACGGTGTCAGAGATATCGGTGCATACAACCAGCTTTGTGATGAAATTGAAGGTATGCAGAAAATGCCGCAGATTGTCATCTTCATTGATGAGTTGTCTGACCTTATGACAGTTGCCCCCTCGGAAGTAGAAGACTCCATTCAGCGTCTTGCTCAGATGGCACGTGCAGCCGGTATGCATCTTGTCATTGCTACACAGCGTCCCTCCGTTGACGTTATCACCGGTGTTATTAAAGCAAACATACCCAGTCGTATTGCACTTTCCGTTTCTTCACAGGTAGACTCAAGAACCATCATTGACTCAGCCGGTGCAGAAAAACTGATGGGTTACGGTGATATGCTGTACTATCCTGTCGGTGTACCGAAGCCGATGCGTGTGCAGGGTGCATTTTTATCGGATGACGATATTGAAGGGGTTGTCAGCTATCTCAAAACACAGGCTGTCACCGTTTATAATGATGAAGTTGAGCAGGAAATCGAAAGACAAGCTGTGCAGGATAAAAAGAAAACAAGTGCACAGATTGCAGGCGGTGCAGATGCTGCTGATGCAGCTTACGAAGAACTTGTGCAGAAAGCCATTGAACTGTTTGTCAATACACCTGAAAAGGCTTCCACATCGTCATTGCAGCGTCATTTGCGTTTGGGATATTCAAAAGCAGGCAGCCTGATGGATGTTCTGGAAGAAAGAGGCATTGTCGGTCCCATTGAGGGCAGCAAACCCCGTAAAGTGCTCATAACGAAAGCACAGTGGTATGAAATGCAGGCAAATCAAGGGGCTGCACAGACTGAAACAGCAGAAGAGCTTCCTTTTGAACCGGATAATAATGATGAATAATATGTTTTTACCCACAACAAAACAGGAAATGTCTGCACGCGGATGGGACAGCGTTGACTTTGTATATATCAGCGGTGATGCCTATGTCGATCATCCCAGCTTTGGTGCAGCCATTATTACGAGAGTCCTTGAAAACGAGGGCTTTCGTGTCGCATTTTTAAGCCAACCGGATTGGCATTGTGATACGGATTTTATACAATTCGGCAGACCGAATCTCGGTTTTCTTGTTTCTTCGGGCAACATCGATTCCATGGTTGCTCACTATACCGCAGCCAAAAAGAAACGCAGCGAAGATGCCTATACTCCCGGTGGGATCGCAGGCAAGCGGCCGGATTATGCAGTTGAGGTTTACTGTAAAAAAATCCGCAGCATTTATGCGGATATTCCTGTTATAATCGGCGGATTGGAAGCATCCTTGCGTCGATTTGCTCATTATGATTATTGGAAAGATACCGTGTTGCCGAGCATTCTGATTTCGTCACAAGCCGATCTTTTGTCTTACGGCATGGGCGAGCATTCCATTTGTGAAATTGCCAAGCGGCTTCGTGACGGTGAAAAAATAGGGGATTTGCGTGATATCCGCGGCACTTGCTATGTCTGCCCGACCCCCGAAACGCCTTATATGGGTGCTGAATGCCCGTCTTTTGAGAATGTTTCTTCCAATAAAAAAGAATATGCCGTGGCTGCTCGCATACAACAGGATGAGCAGGACCACGTCCGCGGCAGATTGATCAAGCAGAAACATGGCAAGCTGATGCTGGTGCAGAATCCGCCGTCCTTGCCTTTGACCACCGAAGAAATGGATGCCGTATATGCTCTTCCGTATATGCGTACATGGCATCCGTCTTATGATGCATTCGGTGGTGTGCCCGGTTTTCAGGAAGTTCAGTTTTCCGTTGCCCATAATCGCGGTTGTTTCGGTGGCTGTAATTTCTGTTCTCTTGCTTTTCATCAAGGACGTTATATCAGCACTCGCAGCCACAATTCCGTATTACAGGAAATAGAGCTGCTTACAAAACAAAAAGATTTCAAAGGATACATTCATGATATAGGCGGACCGACCGCCAATTTCAGACATCCTTCCTGCAAATTACAGGAAGAAAAAGGTTTGTGTAAAGGAAAAAAATGTCTGGCTCCGACCCCCTGTCCGAATCTGAAAGCAGATCATAGTGATTATCTCGATTTGCTTAACAAAGCACGTTCGATTGACGGAATTAAAAAAATATTTATCCGTTCCGGTATTCGTTTTGACTATCTGATGGCAGACCGTAACGATGCCTTCTTCCGTTCTTTGGTGGAAAATCATGTCAGCGGTCAGTTGAAAGTTGCACCTGAACACATCTGTGACAGTGTGCTTGATAAAATGGGAAAGCCCCATTCTGAAGTGTTTAAAGCCTTTGCCAAGAAGTATTTCAGATTGACCGCAAAGGCAGGAAAAGAACAGTATCTTGTTCCTTATCTAATGTCATCACACCCCGGCAGCACCTTACAGGATGCAGTTGAATTGGCTCTGTTTTTGAAAAAAGAACGAATGCGTCCCGAACAGGTGCAGGATTTCTATCCGACCCCCGGTACAATATCCACAGCGATGTTCTATACGGAATTGGATCCGTATACAATGCAAAAGGTATATGTTGCCAAGGATCCGCATGAAAAAGCATTGCAAAGGGCTTTGTTGAATTATTGGGTGCCCGAAAAGAAGTCTTTGGTTGTGGAAGCCTTGCGAAAAGCCGGAAGACCGGATCTCATAGGGAATGCCCCGACATGTCTTGTGTCCGATATCAGACCATATAAAAAGTCTGTTTCTGTACAGCAGGGAAGTCGGGACGTAAGACAAAAGGAGAATCCATATGCCTCCAAAAAAAAGCGTCGTCGATAAGCTGAAATGGCCGGTTTTGATTGTTCTTGCGGTTCTCTTTTGCAGTTGCGGAACACTGTACTATTACAGCACAGGAGAAACAAAGGCTCCCGGTTTTTTCAGTGATGTTGCAGATTATGAAGTTGCAGGAATGGAATTGCATTTCATTGATGTCGGTCAAGGGGATTGCACATTGCTTCTTTGCGGAGAATTTGCGGTTCTTGTTGATGGCGGCGAATATGAAAACGGTTTGAAAATTGTGGAGTATATGAAAGATCACGGTGTTGAAAAATTGGATCTGATGGTTGCAAGCCACCGACACCAGGATCATATCGGCGGTCTGACCGCAGTTCTGGAGCAGATGACTGTCGATGAAATTCTCATCAATCCTCAAGGTGTTTCTGAAGATGTGGATACCTTTGCGGAACAGCAGTTCTTGCAGATTGCACAGGAGAATGAAGTGCTGCTGAGCATAGCACAAGAAGATATGACCTATCAGTTTTCGGATATGCAGCTGACTGTTTTACCGTTACATTCTGAAAGCACATCCGAAAATGAGCAATCGATTGTGATGCTTGCTTCTTATGGGTATACTTCTGCATTGTTGACAGGCGATATCGGAACCGACACGGAACAAATGCTCATTGAAAAAGATGTGCTTACTTCTTGCGATATATTGAAAGCAGCCCATCACGGCAGCAACAATTCAAATTCAGCTGCATTTCTGCGGAAAGTAAAACCTTCTCATACCGTTATATCGTGTGGGGAAGACAATCTCTACGGTCATCCCGGGGCAAAAGCACTGGAACGTTTTGAAGAAATCGGTACAGATGTTTACAGAACGGATCTCATGGGAACTGTATCCTTTACATGCTTTGCAGGAAAAACATATATTACTCTCAACGGAAAGGATTGATAGAAATGAATAAATTGAAAGTGGGTATCATCGGCACCGGCGGTATCAGCCAGAGTCATACGGAAGGGTATCAGCAGATTCCCGATCTTTGCGAAGTTGTAGCATGCTGTGATATCGATGAAGAAAAAGTAAAAAAATATGCAGCACGTTACGGTATCCCTCGTTGGTATACCGACTGCCGTGAAATGATGGAAAAAGAAGATCTCGATTGTGTCAGTGTTTGCACATGGAACTCTGCACACAAGGAGTGTACCATTGTCGCATTGGATGCAGGAGCCAATGTTTTGTGTGAAAAGCCGATGGCAATGAATGCTGCAGAAGCTGCTGAAATGAATGAAGCTGCCCGTCGCAACGGTAAATTGTTGCAGGTTGGATTCGTTCGTCGTTTTGGTGAAGATGCGGAAACCGTTATGGATTTCAGCAAAGCAGACATGCTCGGTGATATTTATTATGCAAAGGCACAGTATCTTCGTCGCAGCGGTTGTCCCGGCGGCTGGTTCAAGGATAAACGTTTCTCCGGGGGCGGTCCTCTGATTGATCTCGGTGTGCATGTGATTGATTTGGCTCGTTATCTTGCCGGTTGTCCGAAGCCTGTTTCCGCTTTCGGCTGTGCTTATAACAATCTCGGTCCCAATCGTGCAAACGGCGGTCAGGCTGCCTGGTCTGTTTCTGACCTTGATGAGCATCCTTATAATGTTGAGGATTTCGTATCTGCATTGATTCGTTTTGACAACGGATTTACTTTGCAGCTTGAGGCATCCTTCAATCTCAATATTCCCAAGGATAAGGGCGAAGTTTCTGTTTTCGGCACAAAAGCCGGTGTGAAGATTGAAGACAACTGCGTTGATATTTACACTGATTTTGCAGGTAAATTTGTCAATATGACCCCTGCCGGCAATGTTGCTTTTGATTTCCGCAAAGCGTTCAACAGTGAGATTGCAGGGTTTGTAAATGCAGCTCTCGGAAAAGAACCTTGCAGAGCAAGCGGTGAAGACGGTGAAGCTCTGATGAAGATTATTGATGCAATTTATGAATCTGCAGAAAAAGGCGTAAGTATTGATATAAAATAACTAAAAAAAAGTCGTCCCGAAAAAAAGAATAAAAAAAGTTAAAATAATTGAAAAAAACACTTGACAAACGTGTTGCAGTCTGCTATAATTCTCACTGTTCGAGAGAGAATAAACGATACGCGAGAGTGGCGGAATAGGCAGACGCGCACGTTTGAGGGGCGTGTGTTTTTACGTACGGGTTCAAGTCCCGTCTCTCGCACCAAACCAATATAATCCGAACCTCTTTCCTTTAGGAGATGGGCTCGGATTTATTGTTTTTCTGAGCTATAATTATTTCGACAACGGTGTGGCTAAACCAATAAACTACACTTCTTGTTAAAAAAGCAGGTGTAATACTGATACAAATCAGTGTTACATCTGCTTTTTATTCGATTACAGAAGTTTTTATATACAACTGCACCTAAAAATATGGTCATTGTTATTGTTTTTTTCTTTTTATTATTCTAGTTTTGGTTACAGTTTTTGTCTGCGTAATTGATACTATTTCATGTTCTTCATCTTTAGATATTTCCGATTTTATTTCTTGTGCAACAATAGAATCATGTTCATCATCTTCGCTCTCTATAGCTTCTGTTTCTTTAATTAATGTTGCGTGCACCTGATTTTCTTTCTTTTTTTTGACAAAGACTACTTTTATAGATACCGCAGATAACAAAGTTGAAATCAAAGAGGAAACAAAGGCTTTTAACACTTCCGTATAAAGCTCACTTATTGTACTTGTTGAAGAATCTGAATTTGTTTCATCTCCAACAATATAAATGTTTACCGAATTGTCGATATAATCACCCTGAACATTTATATACTGATTCTTTACTGCAGCAGAATATGTATCTATTGCTGCATAAAACCTGCCCAAGAGAACAGTTGTAATAATCATAAGCACCACTGATATTATTGCTAAGATTTGAGAACCAGTAACTTTTTTCTTTTTCATCAATAGATACCCCCCTTTTTACGTTACAATAAGTTCAACACAGTCAACTAAACAATTACTCGAATTTCAAGTCACATTTATAATATAAACTATATCACAATTTATTTCAAGTTAATTAAACTAATATGCAACATAGAAGTTTTGACCTATAATTTGTACAATTTGACATTTCAATTATTCTTGATTTTTTAAAATAATGGTGATATAATATTCGGGTTATTACATAAATCAAGATTCTGAAAGGGTTGCTTTACTTGGTTATTTTCAACGGTTCTAAAAAAGAAAAAAAAGAAGGGCTCGTGAAATATTTCAATTATGTTGAAGCCATACGGCATAATAGAGTTCCTGATAAAACATCTTTAAAAAATTTAATTGGAGTAGCTTGGCCAACTTTGCAAAATGCTCTTGAAGATTTTGATGTTGATGGAAGCCCAATAGTAGCTAATCAGGATGGCTTTTCCCTCAATAATGATTTTTCAATTCATGCAGGTATAAGTGTTGGTGCAACTCAAATCAAGTTGTATCTATGTGATTTTGGATTCAATCCATTGACAAAGAGTTTTTTTAACAAAAACGGATTAAATGATGTATATAAAGCTTTGAAGCAAGAAGACTTAAAATTAACAAGAGACCAACAGGTTGACGAGGGCTTTTTCTGTTATAAAAGAGAGGACTCTGTTGATGGAATTGTATTAAGATTAAGTAAAATCTTTGAGAACTTAATCAAAATAGATAAAAAGGTTGCTAATTTATTATCTGTAGGAATTTCATTTCCAGGCATTATTAACAAAGATAATTTAAGAATTGATTTTAGCCCTAATATTAAATGTTTAAGAAATGTTTTTGTTCGAGATTTATTACCAAGCGATTCATGGAAAAAGTTACAAGAACAAGAAATTTCAGTTTTTTTTGAACATGATACACAAGCAGCATCTATTTTTGAAAAAGAATCCTTATATATGCGAGATAAAATAGATAGTAAATATTCTTCAGCAAAAAACATTTGTTGTGTCTATGTCGCCGCAGGTATTGGAGCATCACTTATCTTGGATAACAAACTTTGTAGAGGAAGTTCGAATTCTTTTGGAGAGTTTGGTCATACACCCGCACCAGATTTACTTATAGAGAAAGCATTAAATTCTACATTATCAAAGAAAGAATTTATAGACAAATTCTCTTATGAAGGGATAGAACCTGAGCTGTCCGAAAACGAAAACATAGATTTTCTAGTAAAAGAAAAAAGGCACATTTCTTCGTGTGAATGTGGAAAGTTTGCGTGCCTTGAAAATGCTTTTAGAAGAAATGTTTTTGATTCTTATGATCTGGATAATTATTTGTCTAAAATTAACAACGAAAACGAATTAAAAGAATTTGATGTTATACATCCATACAGATATCGAGTTTTGAAAGAGTACATTGGTTATATGGTTGGACTATTAATTAATTTTTTCAACCCAGACCTATTGATTTTTTCAGGGCGTATCATATGGGAAGTGACACAACTGCAAAACGATTTAAACACAATAAGAGCCAATAGTGCAATTGGAATCCCAGCTTCGAATTGTGATATGATTTTAGGGACAAAAAAGATTTATTCTGCTGCTGCAGGAACGGCAATTTCTTCTTATCATTGTTGTGTTAAAGGTGGTAGCTTTTGTGATATTTCTTGGTAAATTGCAATATAGTAAAAATCAGTTGTATTATTACTAATATTTTTGATTTATAAAATATTCACACATATAATTATTAAAAAAATAGGGGTAACATCGAAAATTTTCGGTGTTACCCCTAAAACAATTATGCTATATTTTTAATTTTCTTCATTTTTGAATTCTCCTCATATTCCTGCTGTTTTAACCATTCTGTAAATTCTTTCTGCACTTCCTCGTTTTTCCAATCTGCTAAGATATTAGGCCATAATACACGAGCAATTGCTTCAAGCTTATAGTCGGGAATACCGGTTGTGTTTATTCGCTTTTTCCGTCTTCCCATAGGCAGTCACCTCATCGTGAATCCCTATCTCTGTTCTGACGGATAAGATGCCTGTAATAATACTCACAGGCTTTAGTAATAAAGTTTTCAAAATCATCATCCTTTATTTTCGGTGCGATTTTCTGTAACTTTTCCATAGGCATCTTAAACATAGCTTTCTGATTTGGCTTTTCTGCCATAAGCATATTTTCAATTCCTTCGGCAGTAAGCGTACCTGCATTAAAATCCTTGTGCATATGCCAAGCCTGAGAGTATGACGGAGTACATTCCTGCTCCTCAATTGCACGGAGCAAATCATACTGCATTTGGTCATCAAGGAATGAAAGCTCAACACCGACGGAGAATGCAATTTTATCTTCGTCCATCATTTCGAGCAGTTCAGGGATGAGATAGGTCAAACGGATATATCTATAAACTTTGTCTCTGCTTTCACCTGTAATATTGCCTATTTCAGTTGCAGAGTCGAACTTTGTCGCAACTTGCGACGAAGTTAAATCTGTTCTTTGTCCTTGCCGGCTCATTGCCTCCATTTTCATTTTGTAAGCAAATGCCTTCTCCGACGGGAGAATATGCTCACGGTGAAGATTGCTGTCAACGAGCATAATAGCCGCTTCATCTCTGCTTACGGCATAAATTAAAGCAGGTACTGTTTCCAGCCCTGCTTTTACTGATGCTCTCAGTCGTCTGTGACCTGAGATTATCTCATATTCATCTGTTGTGTTTTCTAAAGGTCTTACGACAATGGGTGATATAACACCTTTCTGTTGAATACTCTCTATGAGATTATTCATTTCATCATTATCTAAAACCTTATACGGATGTCCCTCAAAGGGATGAATTTTTTCTACCGGAATATTTACCGGTGCTTTTAACTTTTTATTAGCCATTTTATCGGCTCCTTTCATTTTTATTCTTAATATTTTTGTTGCTACGGTTATTACGCCGTTCTTCAATTTGCCGCTGTCTTTCTTCCTGCTGCTTAACATAGCGGGCATATTCTTCCTGCCTTGCTATTTCAGATTTGGTAAGATAATGAGGTGGCAGCTCACCTATGAGCTTTGAAACGGTATCAACACTTCGGTTGAAATCGTATTCGCTGATGTTGTAATCTGCTTCTGCCTTTTGCCTTGCCTCTTTCTCTTTTTCGGGGCGGATTTTCATCCTTTCGGCTTTCAGTTCTTCTGCATCTGCTTCATCAGCCTGTTTTTCGGTTTCTTGATACTGAACAAGTGTCTTTTGTATTTCTGCTTCCATTCTCTTTTCCTCGGCTTCAAGCTTCGGAATTTCAAACTGACACATTTTCTCAAAGTAAGGTTTAGCATTAACAATATCCTGCTCGGTTTCACATTCATTTTGTGAGAGAATATTCTGCATTTTGAATTTCAGCTCTTTAAGCTCAAATTCATAGTGACCAACCTCACATTTTGCCGAATTGTACTTTTGCTTCATAACCTTTGGAGTAAGCTTCAGCTTCTTTTTTGCTTCTTTGAGCTTTTCTTCGGTTGTTTTAATATCTTCTTGTAGCTTATGGAAGTACACATAAAACTCATCAGCATCACGGACTTCATTCATAGCCTGATGCTTCATTTTGTTAATCCTCTTTCTTTCGCATTCAAGGATAATCATACCGACACGGATACCTTCAAGAGCATCTGCAAGAGCAGGTATGAGCAGCTTTGCCGCAGTGATAACAAGCTCTGTAAGTGCCTGAACAGTTTTACGAAGGCTGCTAATCAGGCTGTTATCCTTACGAATGAGAATGTTAATTTTCATCCTCTGTGTGACTTTACCTTTCTTCTTCATTTTCTTGCTTGAAACACCCTCGTGAATAGTAGGTTGCAATAAGATTCCTCTTGCCGCAAAGCTGCGGTGGTCAATAGGCTCAATGTTCTTTTCTTCTAAATCTCTGTTTACAATATCTGCCCATAGCTTTCTCCAAACACATAATTGTTCATCGCTGTTCCACCGCTCACTTATGGGATTCTGTCTGCCGTACTTTGTACTTTTCGGGTATTTGTTTACTCTTGAATATTCCGTAGCTTGTGACGGTGGCAGATATACTTTCTTACCGTCAACATAATACTGATACTGCTTTTCCCAACCCTCGTTTTTAGCAGATAAAAATTCAGAGGCGGTAAAGCCTTTCTCCTTACCGTCTCTGATACACAAATATTCTTTTTCGGTTTTTCTCTGCCAAGTACCGTCAGGGTTTAAAGGTCTGACAGTTGCCATAATGTGTGCGTGAGGATTACCTTCGCCCGTATCGTGAATACAGACATCAACACACATACCGTCATCTACAAGAGCCTTTGTAAATTCTTCTGCCTCTGCTATCTGCCTTTCACGGCTGACTTCAACAGGCAGAGCAACAATGAACTCTCTTGCCAAACGACTGTCCCTTGTTTTCTCTGTTTCCTCAACTGCGTTCCACAACTTGCTTCTGTCGCACCATTCGGGCGGAGCGTGCGACGGGAGAAAGATTCTCTCATAGACAAGACCGCCTTTCCGTGTGTAATCGTGTTTTACGCCGTCATACTCGTTAGTGATTTCACTGCAGCTCATATATGCACTTGCGGCTACGGCTGAGCGACCTACACCACGGGTTATGACTTTGGCTTCAAGGTGATAAATTGCGGGGATCACGTCCTTTCTTTTGTTTAGTGATTGTTTTTATTGGTTGAATTGTGTTATAATTATAAAAAGCTATATATAGCGAAGAAATCTTTACAAGGAGGTAAATCGTATGATTGCAAACAAATTGCAACCCGGTGACGAAATTCGTGTAGTCGCACCATCAAGAAGTCAAGCTATAATTTGGGAGAAAACGCACCATCATGCGATGAGCTTCTGGAAGAAATCAGGATTCAATCTGACATTTTCAAAAAACTGTCGTGAACTCGATAGATATCAATCTTCAAGCATTGCATCTCGTGTTGAAGATTTACATGAGGCATTTCGAGACCCAAATGTCAAAATGATTATTACTAGCGTAGGTGGATTTAACGCTAATCAGCTTCTTCCGTATCTTGACTACGATTTGATTGCTCAAAATCCTAAAATTATTTGTGGATATTCAGACATTACAATCTTGGAAAATGCCATTTATGCCAAAACCGGTCTTGTAACATATAGCGGTCCGCACTACTGCACTTTTGGATTTGACGGTGAACCCGAATACACACGAAAAGCGTTTTTTGATTGTTTAACAAACGATGAGCCACTTCGTATTACTCCTTCAAAGACTGCAAAACAATATACTGTTCTTCAAGAAGGTATGTGCGAGGGAGCTGTTATTGGTGGCAACCTTTGTACAATCAATTTGTTGCAGGGTACATCGTATATGCCTGACATCCGCAATAAAGTGTTGTTTGTTGAAGATGATAATATTATGGGTGAATATTTCAGCTACGAGTTTGAACGCAACTTGCAATCATTATTGCAGATTGAAGGTGCAGATACCGTAAGAGGTATCGTGTTCGGACGCTTTGATAAAAGTTGCGGCATGACATTGGAACGCATTACCGATATCATTCGAGATAAAGTACCAACTAATATCCCCGTAATTACCGGTGTTGATTTCGGACATATCTTCCCAATTATCACTTTCCCGATTGGTGGAAATGTGCGTATAAAAGCAAGCAAAGATGATATAGAAATTGTCTTTGATTCACATTAAAATAGTTTATGATTAACTGATTGGAGTGATAAAAATCAATATTATTGATATGACTACAGAAGGGTTATCGTCAGAAGAAATAATTGAATTTCGCAAAATATTAAGCCAACAAATTAAAAACGCAAGAGAAAATTCAAGACATAAAGAATGTTTACTATGCGGTAAATCCGGAGGATTTTGCAAATCACATACTATTCCTGAATTTTGTTTGGATAATATTGCTTGGAATGGAAAAGTTAATTCTATCAATACTTTGCTTGATACAGAAATACTTACTAAAGATTCTGGTGTAAGCAACGCAGGAGTATTTCATATTATTTGCAGACCCTGTGACGGCTCTACTTTTCAAAACTACGAAAATGAATCCGCATACAATGCAGAACCAACAGAAACAACCTTAAATCAAATAGCGTTAAAAAATTCCTTAAGAGACATTTACAAACATGAAATGGAAGTAGAAATCTTTGAGGCTTTAAAGGAATTGATAAAAAAGAAAAACCCTTTTATGGCTTTTGGAGCAAGTATCTTTTTTAATGCTCAAATCACAGCTAGAAAAACAGATATTGAAGAGTGTTATGGCGTTTTCAATAAAGCAAAAGAATGTCTATCGTCATCAAATAATTGGATTCGATTGTTATCTTACGATAAATTAAATTTTACTACACCAATTGCTTATCAAGGAATGGTTGCTTTAATTACAGGTGTAAATGGCGAAGTTATTAATGATATCTATAATCCTAAAAAAAGTTATAATATAGAGTATTTGCATTTAGCAATCTTTCCTTTGAAAGATTCAACAGCCGTAATAATGTTTTTAGACTCTGAAAGTGAACGATATTCGCAATTTGAGAATTATATAAAAAATGCTACTCAAGAAAATAGACTTGAAATCATTAATCGAATTATCTTTTTATACACGGAAGATTATTACCTGTCTAAAAATCTAGGCACAGAAGTAACACGTTGCTTAGAAGAATCAGCAAAGACATTACAAGATATATCCACAACTACACCAATGCGAACTCTAAAAAATGCAGTTAAAGATTTTAATTTAAGAAGAGATATTTGCATACCTAATCTGCTATCTAAAAAATATGCGGTCACAGTTGAGGAACAATAATGATTTTTCGTATAAACCCTCGGAGAGCGCACTTCACCGCCTTTACGGTGGTGAGTAAGTGCGCCCTTAAGGGACATATATCAGCCTTTAATTCAGCTTTCCTCTTAAATACCCCTCAATATCAGTAAATTTCATTGTCTTGATTTCAGGTAAAAGCTTCTCCAAAATCGCACCCTCTACAATAAGCCTGTGATTTCGCTCTGTGCGTTCCTTTTTACGGTTGCGGTTTTCAGCCTGCTGGAGTCTGTGCTTGGCTTGTATCAGCTTTTTCTCGTTGTCGGTCATAAATATCACCTCCAATCTGTTGGCACCGTAAGCGGTGCCGTTTTTTATTGCATTTTTGTCTGTGGCTCCGAAATCTGAATGTTTTGGCACCGTTAAAACATATCAAGAAAAGCAATCGCTCCTGCATCATTTTTCTGCTTTTCCTCCTCTGTAAGCTCCATATCAATACCCGCCGATGAAGGAACTGTTACGGCAACTGAAATACCGCACAGCTCCTCTTTTAGAATCTCACGGAACTTTTCAAGCAGTTCGTCATCTGCCGTTTGTTTCTCTTCATAAGCAATAGCCGATTTAATCGCTTTAATAATAAAATGATTTCTTGACTTGTATTTTTCTTTATCAAGGCTGTTCAGATAATCAATAATTGCCGTGTGTTCAGTGTCGCTTAAATTAAAGCGGATATTTATACGGTACTCACTCATATCCTGCCACTTTTCATCATAGTTTCGGCAAGGTACTCATAACCCTTTGCCGCCGCACAGATGTCATCAACAAAACGCACACGGTCTGCATTGAACTTGTAGAAATTCTTTACAAGGCAACCGCCACCGCCGGTGATATACAGCATCATAGTGTTTTCATCGTACCCGTGGTCACGAAGCCTGTGAAAGATTTCAGACACATATTTCTGCACCTCTGCCTTGATAATTTTCATGTCTGCCTGAACAATATTTGCCGTACCCTTGCACAGTACCTCGTCAATGATATGCTCGTTGATTTCTCTCTGTGTTTTTCTGAGGAAGGCTTCACGGATATCAACTGTACAGAAGTGAGTGCCGAACTTTTCTGTGTACATTCTTTCTGACTGCGGTCTGCCGTTAATGACATAGAGCACATTCATAGTGCCGTTGCCAATGTCAGCGACAAGGTTTACACCGTCCATTTTGGTTGCAAACTGTGAAACTGCCGCATACCCCTGCGGATAAATACTTGCACCTGCTATTTTGATTTTGTACTCGGTATGCTGCCAAGTGAAAGTTACTTCCTCATTCTTGGTAAGATATGCTTTGAAGCTCTCTTTCTGACCTGCAGTCCAAGTGAGGGGCAGACCTGACGCAATGTGAACTGTGGCTTCAGTTAAGTTTTCTGCACCTAACTCCTTTGCAATAGCCACAAGAGTGAGGGCATAATAGTCCTCGTCTTTGATTTTGTCGGGAAGGAACTCCTTGTGTCCCTCACCGATAAGATAGAACTTACCGTCATAAACAAGCATATCCTTTGTGAAAAGCGGCTCTGAATCATAAGCCGTAATACCTGTTCTGAAGCAGTGGTTAGCAGTTTTGATGTTGCCGTAACCGTGGTCAACACCAATGATTTTGATTTGGTTAAAAGTTTTCATTTTGTTTTCCTCCATTAAGATTAAAATTTTGTTTGATAATAGATTTGGGCATAAAAAAAGCACCCTCTGCGGGTGCGGTGGAAAATGGGTCTGTCGCGAATGTTGAAGATAAACACTTCCTTTCATAAAATTATTTTTATATGTAAAGTTAGTAGGTGACAATGTTTGTCACCTACTAGAATTACCTGGTGTAAACCTCCCAGTGGGCCAAAATGACCCACTGGAGAATAAAGTGGTAACTGATCAAAATGTTCAGTTACCAAAAGTCTATTTGCCAAGTTCCAATGGGCACTTTTTGCCCATTGGGAAAGCTTGATAAAAATGTGACGCAGTATTCATATACCGGAATTTAGGTTTTGGGGTATAAAAAAACACCTGCTACTTTTGAGGTAACAAGTGTATGTAAACGGATTGATATTTGTGGTGCTGTTGTGATATAATGTCAACAGTGAATTTGACTTTTATATTTCGGAGGATTATTTTATGAATCCAATTACAATAAAGCCTTTATCATCTGAACTGAATAAGGATTATCTTGATTTTTTTGATAATCGTGCATTTACTGACGGCAATCCTAACGGACCATGCTATTGCACTTCTCCGAATCAGGATGAAGAAACAATCAAAAAGATGGTTAAGAAGTTCAAAATCTTTGGTGTTAAGAAAACACTCCGTAAGTATGCTGTAAAAATGCTGAACGAAAATAAAATACACGGTTATTTAGCTTTTGATGGAGATGTTTCTATCGGTTGGTGCAATGCCGCAGATATTGAAAGCTATTCAGGGTTTGTCCCACAATTTGCAAAAGAAAATGCTTGTGGAAAGACTGTTTCTATCGTTTGTTTTGAAATTGCACCTGAATACAGAGGTAAAGGAATTGCCTCTGCTTTTATCGAAAGAGTATGCAGTGATGCAAAAGAAAACGGATATGCAGCTGTTGAAGGCTATGCAAAACTTTCCGAAAACAGAGATGATTACGATTTCCAAGGTCCTGTACAGCTTTACAAGAAAGCGGGCTTTGTTGAAGTTGCAAGGGAATACGGACAGGCTATTATGCGCAAAGTATTATAACTGCAATATTATAAGGAGGTTTCCCAATGAGACTGTTTCATGTGAGCGAAGAATCAAATATTGAAGTTTTTAATCCAAGAACACCAACTCGCAACGACTTAGATAAGAATGTTGGTTTAGTATGGGCTATTGATGAAGAGCGTCTTCCTAATTTCTTAACACCACGAGATTGTCCGAGGGTTACATATCACATTGGCAAAAACACCTCTGACTGCGACAAAAATCAATTTTTCACATCATCCTCTGTTAAGCATGTTATTGTAATTGAAAACAATTGGTTTGACAGAATGAAAAACACTACTTTATATTTGTATGAATTTGATATAACCGACTTTGAATTACAAGATGAAATAGCGGGATACTATGTTTCTAAAACACCGCAAGTCCCCATATCTAAACATCAGGTTTCGGATTTGTTTTCAGAGTTAATACAAAGAAATGTCGAAATTCGTATCACGGATAACCTGTGGAAGATTGCTGATGAAGTAAAAGCGTCCACACTTAATTGGTCTTTATGCAGAATGAATAATGCCAAGCCAAGAATATAGCAAACAGATGCTGCTCTCCTCGCGGAGGGCAGTTTTTCTTTATCTTTTTTCCCTCTTCTCTACTATACTTAATACGGAAAAAGTGTGATTTCTAACGGAATACCGCAACAACTATAAAACGATAAACGCAACAATGCAGTAAGCCTTATATATAAGCATATGCAAGCATTTCACAATTTTAATAAACTTTCTGTGCAACATAAAAATATCGCAATTTTTTATAAAATCAATATTTATTCGTCAAAAAGTCCGTTTTTTCGTACTTATCTTCCTTTATAATAGCAAACGGGTAATATGTGTATTGACAAGCGAACATTTGTTCTTATATAATATATGTATAGTTTAGTTTTAATTAGGTGGTGAAACAATGCTTTTCAGTGCAGATTACAGAGACGGTATAGTAACGATTGACAAGAAACATTATGCAGGCTTTTATGCTATGAGCTTGCTCAATCAGTATTACAAAAATGACAATGCCGCTCGCATTGCAGTTTTTCGTGAATACCTGTGGCATGTCAGAGAAACTCTTGCTCTCGGTTATCTGAATAATACCGACTTTATTAAAGCCGGGAAAGAAATACAGATGATGCTGAAAACTCTGCCTAACATCAAGCCTTTCAACACCTGTGACATTGGTGCAGAAAAAGAAAGAATATCTTATCTTTTTACAAAAGCAAATGCCGACTTGCTTGTAAAATATTTCCGCCGGAAAGCAAGGGTACAAAGCATTGATACGGCTCAGGCTGTGTTGGATATTTTACCGCCCGAATACGATAAAGCCTTTTTCAAAACGGCAGAGGATTTACTTAAAACAGTAAATGAAACCATAAACTTTTATGATAAGCTCCCCGAAGATATGGAAAAGGCATTTAAAAGTCTTTTGAAGTTTGTTTTTCGTCTTGATGAGGCAGAACGCTTTGACGAAGCACATCTGTTGCCTATTGCTATGCTAGTTTTCAGTAAAACAGATTGCAATGTCAGAACAGAGTATGTTGCCGTTACAAAGAAAAAGGAAACTGCAGTTGCCAAAAGACTTACTTTTGAAGATTATTACTCCTTTATTGTTACGGATTTCTTTGAAGGATTACATTACGGACACTACCCGAAGCAATGCGGTATCTGTAACAGATATTTTCTTATGACATCTGCCCGAAAACAGAAATACTGTAACGGCTTTGCACCGTATATGCTACGAGGCAAGAGAACAACCTGCCGTAAGTATGCGGCATCAATCAAACGCAAGGAACGTGAACAGGATAATCCCATTGTGGCTGTATATGAAAAAAGAGCCTCTGCAATCCGAACAGAGAAAAGCAGAGGCACTATAACGGCAGAGTTTGCAAGGATGGCTACATTCATTGCGAAAAACAATATGCTGCGGGCACAGGAAAATCACGAATATTTTACTACACAGTACACAAAGGATATGACTCGTAAAAAGCTGTATTATGATACAGCAAGAATGTTGAAATGAAAGGACGGTGAGTGCCGTGAAGGATTGGGAGAAAGAACTGTATATTTACAAGCTGAAGCCGGCACCGCCGAAAATGCATTTACAAGAATATATAGAACTTTACCTTGAAGAAAAGGATGATAAATATCTCACTTGGTTTCTACACTACTACGAGTCGATACTGAATAATGCAGTTAAAGGCTTTGTTCAGGAATATGCAATGCCCGGTCACTTTGCAGATTTGAAGTCTGCTTGTGTGTTTGCTCTGCTTAAAGCTCTGAAAAAGTATGATGCTTCAAAACATAAGTCCTTTGAAAATTACTATACAGAGTTTTATGTAAAACGGGAAGTTCATGAATATGTGCGGACTATGAGAACAGGCTACACCATACCCACAGAGGATGAAGATGCACGGCTTCGTAAGATTATGGCGCTGTACCGAGAAAACAATTACAAGAATGACGATGAAACAATCGGCAGAATTGGCGTAGAGCTTAACCTAAAGCCGAAAAAAGTTTCAGAGATAATCTCCGCTGGTCTTCGTAATATGAATTATACCGAGTTTTACAAAAACCTTGCTGATGATGAAAGCGAAGTCAGGGAGGAAGAATATATTGCAGATTCATCATCCGAGCCGTTGACAATACTGCTCAACGCTATGCGAAAAGAAGCGGTACACGAGGTTTTTGATAAACTGTATTACGATGAACAGTATATGGTTGCAAATAGGTTAGGCTTTTGTATGGACTGCTTTTCTGACTACTATATGGATAATACTGTTACCGATAAAGACGGAAATCCACGCAAGGTTAAATTTAAAAAAATGACCTACCTCGACCTTGCGAATACCTTTGAAAAATCCTCACCCGATACAGCATATCAGACCGTCCACCGAGCCTATGCAAAAATGCGTGAGTGGCTGAAGGATACGGAGTATTTTAAGGGTGAATAAATGAAAAATCCCCGTTGAGGCAGAGGTTTCTGCGACAATGAGGAGAAAAACTAAAAAATCTTATGAGAACATTTGTCTACGAATTCAACAAACTCTTTAAAAACCTCTATGTATTCATACATATTTTTTATAATTTCTTTGTTTACATAGTCCTTGTTATAACCCATATATCCACCATATGATTCGCCTTTTTCTTGTTTCTTTGTTATCAGATTTCCTTCTTTGTTCAAAGAAAGCGGACGCACAAAATCTCTTAATCCCAATTTTTCTATTTTTAGCATCATATCAAGTGTTTTTTCATCAATTACATTTAATGAAATCAACTCCATTATTTCTGTATGAACTTTGTTTTCTGAATCAGCTAATGCATCGATAATCACCAATTCTATACTGTTTTTGTAAACACTAGCTCCATCATTAAATAAATATGACTTATTCAAATATATCTCTATTTCGGTAATAATATCAGTTTTATCAACAGAATAATTCTCGGTACCTGATATTATTTCTACGGTTTTCTTCATACTATATTTTATATTATGTAATTTTTGAAGAATGAGTTTTCTATATTTGAATTTATTTATCAATTTTGGAAGAAGAATTTGAATAACATAAAAAATATAAGCAGAAATAATTCCGATAGCTACATCATAAAGCATTGATTCTTTATCGCAAATAAAAATAGGCCAATCTATTAAAAGTGGCAAATTGCAACAATAAACAATTGAAAATAAAAACAATAGCGAGAGTAATACATTAATCATATTTGTTCCTCTTTTGTTGTATTAAAATTTTTAGTATGTATATTTTTTTATCAAACTTGAGTAGGTATAGTTTATTAACAGCACAAATTATGATTGTTTTTTATATTCCGCAAAGAAAAATAATGGCAAATCCTTATTCTTTATTACACCGTCATAAGACACTGGTTCTTCAACATGTTTTAAAGTGAAACCTTGTTCTGCGGCTACATTCAGGTAGTAAGACAACGAACGGTGAAAATGTTCTGTTTTACCCCAAAATTCATTCGCAAAGGAATAAGGTTCAATATATGAGGTGATAGTTTTGCCATAACAAAAACCTTTTTTATCTTTAACCCATTCGCTGTCATAAAATGCAGGATGTACGATAGAATAGTAAAAAATACCGCCCGGTTTTAATACTCTGTAACATTCAGAAAATACTTTTTCTATATTATCTACATCCATCAGAACCTGATTACAAAAGATTAAATCATAACTTTCATTTTCATAAGGGAGGCTTTCTGTAATATCGCATATATCAAAAGTGCAGTTTTCATAACGTGAACGGGCAATATGAATCATATTAGCAGAGCCGTCAACACCTATAACATCTGCTCCGATGCTTTGAAAATAATCGGTGTAATATCCGTAGCCGCAACCTAAATCTAACACTTTTTGCCCGGACATTTCTTGAAAACGAGTCTTTACAACTTTCTTGTTGCTTTCAACAAAATCAGACTGCTCTTGGTCTTGTGTATATTTCTTGGCTGCTTTATCCCATTGGTCAACTAACTTTTTCATCATTTCACCTCTATCTTTTGTTGAAAATTTGAAAATTATTGAACTTTTCATCTGACAATTCTGCAAAAATTCTAGGTGTAGAAATTTGACTTTCTAATCCTACTTTATGCCAAGTAGCTGCCCAAACAAGATAGGGCTCAAGAGGTAGACAATCTTTAACTTTGGTATGTGCACCATCACGAACAAGCATACCGTCTTTTGCAATTTTCTCGGCATCAAAATAGAGTCTTGCACCTGTTTTATATTCAGCATCAATATCCATTACAATTTTGCCTGATTGTTTGGAATTGACAACAATTTCACCACTGACACCGCCACCGAACATTATATAATCACTAAAATGAACAGGGTCACCAAGTTGTTTACCAATAGGCTCTTTGTTAGAGATATTTAGGCTATTCCAACTTTTGAGCATGCCGTCTTTTTGTATTTGAATCCAGTTTTCCATTGAAGTACTGTGTACTAAAACAGGTGATTCAAAGTCACGAAGAACGGTTTCGTTATAACTGTGTCCAATATAATAGTTCAGAGCTTCATTATATTCATCTTCTGTAATTGCAACAATACCGTTTAGACTGTTGACATCGCAATATCCAATAAAGTCTCCGACAGCCATTTTCCAATCACCGTGAAGCTGTTTGCTTATTTTTATGGTGTAAGCACAACCGTTATTTGCACCAACAATCATAGGTGTATCTATATCAGAGTAAAGAGTTAATACCATCCAAGATGAACTATATTCAGAATCGGTTATAGGGTTTATATTGCTATCTTTAAAATTATCAACTCTGTAAATCATATTTTATACACCTCCTATTGAAGACGAAGTAATTATAACACAAATCATTTCATTTTTCCACACATAAAAGAAAGTCACCCTATAAAAGAGTGACCTTGTTTAGTATAGATGTTATCATTAAAGATTTGAAAGCATTTCTTTAAATTTATCAGATTCCCTGAAATCTTCTGACAACGGATATTTTTCAGTTAAAAGCTCTTTTATCTGCGTTTTAGCAACATAAGTAGTACCTAATGTATGTTTATCAAATTCCTTGCCTTTAAACATAACTGAATGCATAGTTGTTATTCTATCCATATTGTCAAACTTAATTGCTAATTCACTCATTTTTCTGAAGTTTTCCAATGCATTAACAGTATCGCCAAGTTTGAAATATCTTACGCCTAAATGTCCGTAATTATACATTACTGTTCGCCACATTTTGCCGTAATGACCGTCGTCATATACAAAATTCAAAAAGTCGAGTTCTGATTTGAATGCCGAAATGACCCATTCATCAGAGAAGTTTCTGTCATAGAAAAAGCCATTATAATAAAAATAATGAGAATAAACTGTGTTGAGCAGTAAGAATTGTTCTTCAAGAGTGTTCATTATTATCTCATCGCCATTCGGATAGTTTTCAGGATAATAAAAGCAGAACATTTCCTGTCCGTCTCTCATTCTCGGCATCTCTTTGATGATTTTTTCACAATCTTCAAATGTTATACCGCTTCCTTCTTTTTCTGAAAGCCCTTTATAAAGTTCGGCAATATGCCTTTTGGCAGAAATGCGTATTTTGTCATTGTTACAGTTTTGTTTGATGTTTTCGTATATTGCAATTATTTTTGCGACATTTTCAGGTGTGTTTTCTTTGAAATGAACAAGGGAAGTCATATATCTTAAAAGAATACGAAAATCATTAGGGAACTTTTCTTTAAGCTTATTTATTATTTTCAGTTTCATTTTTTCGTCTGTAAGATTATCATAAGCTTCAAGTTCTTTGATTATTTCAGCCTCGTCTTCTGCTCTGTTAACACCAAGCAACTCATCAACACTTACCTTGAAAAAACCTGCAATTTCAGGAAGAATTGTAATGTCGGGATAACTTTCTCCACGTTCCCAATTGCTGACACTTTGAGAAGTGACACCTAAAAACTCTGAAAGAGTTTCTTGCGTAAGCCCTTTTTCGAGTCTTAATCTTTTGATGTTTTCACTTAAATAAATAGTCATACTCTTATCACCTCTGATTATATTTGTTGACCGGTCTGTATATATAATAACGCATCAAACCATAAAAAACAATAAATCATCCTTTGTATGTCGCTCAAGAGTTGCTTGGAAAAATCAACTACAAGCATAGAAGGTGTACCCAAAGATACACCTTCTACCGTTATTTATATATTAGTTCGTTACAAACAATCTCTCTTACTCTTGCGTCAATGCTTTGCATACGGCATACCCATTCCAACTGATTTTTCTCTTTTAGTTGCTCGGTTACACCCTCTGCCTTTTTCATCTGCTCTATGAGAGTCTCAAACATATCTCGTGCCTGAGTTTCTACTTCTGCACAGTACTGATAAAGTTTACCTTGGGTAAGTAGCGTAGTAAATAAAACCTTCTTGTGTTTAAGCAGGTAATCTTTATGTAACATACCCCACTTGCCGAGAGTGATGTTTGCTTCTTCGGGCGGTATAATGAGGTTAGGGATAAGATAATCGCCAACACGGCGATAACTGATAGAATTATTGTTTGACATAATGACTACCTCCTTATTTTTCACTCTTATCAATGATTTTCAGCAACAGCTCATTAACATCCTCTGTGGGTAATCCCTCAGCCAAAAGCATATTACGGAACTCATTCATACCATTGATAAGCAAATTGCACTCAAACTCCGTAAACTTAATTTTTGTTTTTCTGCTCATAAAAAATGACCTCCTGTTGTTTGGTGGTTTCATTTTATCCCAAAGGCAGTAAGGTGTCGAATGTGCGGATTAGAAACTCGTACATTTGTTTAAAAATAAATCTTGTTATAAAATCAATATGAAATATAAAACCGGAAGGAGATTATAAAATGAAAGCTGTAATCTATGCCCGTTATTCTTCTGACTCTCAGCGTGAAGAATCTATTGAAGGTCAAATCAGAGAATGCACAGAATTTGCCGAGAAAAACGGTATTACAATTCTATCTCACTATATTGACAGAGCCTTTTCTGCAAAAACTGATAATCGTCCTGAGTTCCAAAGGATGATAAAAGACAGTAATAAAAAGATGTTTGATATGGTCATCGTTTGGAAACTTGACCGTTTTGCCCGTAACCGTTATGACAGTGCAAGATATAAGGCTCAGCTTAAGAAAAACGGTGTTAAGGTTGTATCTGCAACAGAAGTAATATCTGAGGGTGCAGAAGGCATTATCCTTGAATCTGTACTTGAAGGCTATGCAGAATATTATTCGGCTGATTTATCAGAAAAAGTTGTTCGTGGTATGACAGAAAATGCTCTTAAATGTATGTTTAACGGTGGTTCTGTGCCTATCGGATATGTAATTGATACTGAACAACATTTTCAAATCGACCCGTTAACAGCACCCTATGTTCTTGATGCTTTTAAGTTGTATAACGAGGGTAAAACCATAATTCAAATAAGAGATTATCTTAACAGTAAAGGACTGAAAAGTGCCCGTGGCGGTGAAATGAATTTTAACAGCGTTCAGCACCTTCTCCATAACAGGCGATATATCGGTGAATTTAAGTACCGTGATATTGTTGTGCCTGACGGCATACCTGCCATTGTCCCAAAAGAACTTTTTGATACAGTACAGGAAAAGTTGGAGAAAAATAAAAAAGCTCCTGCAAGGCACAAAGCAGAAGATGATTATTTGCTGACAACCAAACTGTTCTGCGGCTATTGCGGAGCATATATGTGTGGCGAAGCAGGTACGGCAAGAAACGGCACTGTTCATCATTATTATAAATGTGTTTCTGTAAAGAAAAAGCGTAATAACTGCCATAAGAAAACCGTACGAAAACAATGGATTGAAGATATTGTTGTAAACGAAACTATGAAGTTTATCACGGATGATAAATTCGTAGAAAGCGCTATTTCTTTTGTTATGGATTTACAGGAAAGAGAAAACACAGACCTGCCGCTTTATGAACAGCAACTGTATGAAGCTAACATAGCAATCAATAATATGCTCAACGCTATTCAGCAGGGCATCTTCACCAAGTCAACGAAAGAAAGACTTGAAGAGCTTGAAGCTAACAAGGAAGAAATTGAAAAACGCATAGCCTTAGAAAAAATTGCTAATCCTAAAGTTAGCGAAGCCTTCCTTCGTTTTTGGTTCGACAAATTCAAAAGACTTGATATTTCAAAGACGGAACACAGAAAAATACTCATTGATACATTCATCAACAGGCTTTATCTTTATGATGATAAACTTATAATCGGCTTTAATTACAAGGAAGGCACACGGACTATAAGCCTTGATGATGTTGAAAAAGCTACAGATAAGAGCAATCCTATTGGTTCGGATATGGATTGCTCATCCGCACCAAAAAAAGCACAGCAACCCTTGTGGTTGGTGTGCTTTTTTCTTGGTGCCTTTAGGTGTGGAAATAAACCCCCAGTTCTACTGGGGGTGAAAGAAGACTTTAGTAAAGCCAAAAACGGGCGAGCTCAAAGCCGCCCGAAAAAGAACTAACGGAAAGAAGAAACCTCCTGATATAATAGTAAAG
>JAZNGB010000011.1:0-2623 GCA_045576275.1 Acutalibacteraceae bacterium | reverse complement strand
GAGGGGTTCAGGCGGTTATATCAGACTATTTTGACCGAATTTGTGCAAACTTGGTTAACCCCTCTGTCACTTCGTGACATCTCCCCTTTCAGGGGCGACAAGTATTTGAGGGATTCCGTCAGTAAGATAAACCATAATTTAAACATTGCTTTTAATTGCAATATTCCCCCAACTTTTCGTGAAGAACCCTTTTTTTGCACAAAAAAACAACCGTACCTTTGCACAGCAGAGTTACGGTTGTTGTATTGTATATATTTTTTTGTGGTCAGATTTTCAGTTTCCGCAATCCTTTCGGGTAATGGTTTTTGGCTCTGCCGCCGGTCACTTTCACACCGCCGACGGTACAGCCGCAGGTTGTGATGACCGCCCAGCCGTTTTCGCAATCGACGGCAATTTCTTCACCGTGCAGGTATTTTTCAAGCTCCTCGCTGTCGGGGGAAAGGTCAATTTGCCGTTTGAACTGTTTCCCCATCGCCATAAAAAACTGATGGTGCGGCTGGATATAATTTTTGCGGATTTCCCCGATGGTGACACCGCAGGAAAATGCAACCTTTTCGGGAACAAATGCAGGGGCGGCATACACGGGATTGCCGTTGTACACACCGACCTGCCCGGGGTCAAAACCGGTCAGCGTATCTTGCAGAAAATCCATGACGATACGGTCGGGTTTTGCAGACGGTTTTTTTGTCGGCACCGTATACGGCACACTTTCACGCGTGTCGTGCAGCACGGCCATGAACTGTCCTTCACCACGGCTGCGGTGGGGGTAAAATCTGCGTGCGTCAGTGATGTTTTTGCATCTGCAACCGTCAAAAAAGATGCCGTCGGCGGTGTGCTGTCGGACAGCATCAGGCACAGGCAGCAGCTCAAAATGCGGATACTGCTGCAAAAAGGCATCGATCGTCATCTCATTTTCTTCCAATGAGAATGTACAGGTGGAATACACAATATAGCCGCCCGGTTTCAGGGCTGTGACAGCGTGCTCCAATATCATTTTCTGCCGTTCGGCACAATGCAGAACATTGTCCTCACTCCACTCGTCAATGGCGATATCGTCCTTGCGGAACATTCCCTCACCGGAACAGGGGGCATCGACCATGATCATGTCGAAAGTGTCGGAAAAATAAAACGCAATACGGGCAGGATCAAGACAGGTGGTTGCCGTGTTGCGAAAACCGAGCCGTTCGATATTGCCTGTCAGAATTTTACAACGGGATCGTATGATCTCATTGGAAATCAGTACTCCGTTTTCACCGAGTTTATTGCGAAGCTGGCTGCTTTTGCCGCCCGGTGCGGCACACATATCGAGAACAATCCAATCGGGCTGCACGGCAAGACATTCCGCAGGTGCCATGGCACCCGGATCCTGCACGTACATCATGCCGGCATGGTGAAAAGGGTGATTGCCGATCTTGTCGTAATCAAGATAAAACCCTGTTTCGGTATACGCAATGCGTTCCTTTGCAAAGGGGGCGATTTTTTCAAATTCTTCAACCGAAATTTTTTCGGTGTTCACACGGAATGCCTTGACGGCATTTTCGTTGTATGAATCCGCATAACGGCTGTACTCTGCTTCACCGAGCAGTTTTTTCATTCTTTCTGTAAATGCAAGCGGTAATTCTTTCATACTGCACAACCGTCCGTATTCATTTCCACATGCAGCATCCCCATGGCAACCGCCGTAATGGCAGCTGTTTCCGCACGAAGAATGCGTTCTCCCAAAGAAATGACAATGCCGCCTGCCGCACGGGCAAGCTCGATTTCCCTGTTGTCAAATCCACCCTCGGGACCGATGAGAATGCCGACCGTCATGCCGGGTTTTATGCGGTCAAGTGCTTCACGGGTTGCAGCCATGCCGCGTTCATTTTCATACGGCACAAGAAACAGATCCATGTCGGCAGCTTTCTGCATGGCCTGTTTGTATGTCAGCACATCCGTCACTTCCGGAATCACATTGCGTTTGCTCTGTTTGGCGGCACTTTCGGCAATGGACTGCCAGCGTTCTTTGCGTGATTTTTTCTTTTTCTCATCAAGTTTCACGATGCTGCGGCTCATTTCCACGGGGATGATTTCTGCAACACCGAGCTCCACGGTTTTCTGAATGATGAGTTCGAGTTTATCTGCCTTGGGCAAGCCCTGCAACAGGCAAAAACGGACAGGCAGCTCCGTATTGCGGTAATTCTCCTCTACAATCTGTGCCGTAACCTCGTCTTTGTCAATCTGCGACAGACGGCAAAGATGGCTGCTGCCTTCGCAACTGACGAGAAAGGTGTCCCCGATCTGCATACGCAAGACATTGCAGATATGATTGTGATCCTTGCCGCTGATGATGAACGAGTCGTCCGTTCGGGCATATTTGTCAACAAAAAAATTATACATACCGTACTACCTCCGGTATTTTGATGAAAATGGTTTTATTATTTTATCATACACTACTGTTTTTTGCAAGCAGACGGTTTTACTGCCGGATTAAAAAAATGGTTCTTCACGAAAAGTTGGGGGAATATTGCAATTAAAAGCAATGTTTAAATTATGGTTTGTTGAACAAACCGCAATAATGATATACGCCCCGTTGGGGCGCATGATATCACGACTTCGTCGTGATGATACCCGCTTTGCGGAT
>JAZNGB010000010.1:0-23784 GCA_045576275.1 Acutalibacteraceae bacterium | reverse complement strand
TGAGATCTCCCATGACATAAGTCAGTAAGACCCCTCAAAGACTAAGAGGTTGATAGGCTGCATGTGTAAGCGTGGTGACACGTTCAGCTAAGCAGTACTAATAGGTCGAGGGCTTGACCTCTTGAACAGGTTCAAGTTATTTTGCTTCATCTAAGCATTGTTCAGTTTTCAGGGTGTATCCCTAAAACAGTTACTAACAGTCTTACTTCGGTAAGACTGTTTTTTTTGTTGTTTTCAGCTTTTGGTTGTAGTATAATGATTAAAACTGATGAAGCGGGGAGTATATGGTTGTGGCAACAATTGAAAGGTCGATTTTTACTAATATGGTAATGATTTATGATGATAATGGCAATGTTTTGGTTCAGGACAGAGTTTCAGTAAAATGGCCTGGTGTTACATTCCCCGGTGGTCATGTTGAAAATGGAGAATCCTTTACTGATGCTGCAATCCGCGAAGTTTTTGAGGAAACAGGCTTAACCGTATCGAAATTGCAGCTTTGTGGTATTCAGGATTTTTTGATTGACGGTGATATCAGATATTGTGTTTATTTTTATAAAACAAATCATTTTAGCGGTGAATTGCGTTCTTCATCTGAGGGGAATACTTTTTGGGCAAAGCGTTCGGCTTTAATGGATATGAATTTGTCACGTGGCATGGAATCAATATTGAAGCTGTATGATGATGAAACAATTTCAGAACAGTTTTTCTACAAAGAAAATGATATATATATAGAAGTTTTTAAATAATCAGAATTTTATCAAAGAGGTTGTATTATGGCTGAATCCGAAAAAGTAATTTTGACCAATATGTGCATGATTTATGACGGCAGCAGAGTATTGGTGCAGGACAGATTGGATAATAAGTGGAAAGGTCTTACTTTTCCGGGTGGGCATGTTGAAAAGCAGGAATCCTTTACCGATGCCGTGATCCGTGAAGTCAAGGAAGAAACCGGGCTGACTATTTTTTCGCCGCAGCTTTGCGGTATCAAGCAATGGCCGGCTTCCGAAACGGAACGATATGTTGTTTTATTTTATAAAACGGATCAATTTGAAGGTGAATTGAAGTCATCTTCCGAGGGTGACGTGTTCTGGATGGAGCTTGAAGATTTCAAAAAAGCAGAGCTTGCAAGGGACATGGCAGATATGCTGACTGTTTTTCTGGATGAAAACAAAAGCGAGTTTTATTATTATCGTGATTCAACAGGCGGCACATGGAAGTATGAGATTAAATAAAGGACTGGATTGAATGAACCATTGCGGAACACAAAATTTGGAAACCAAGCGGTTGATTTTAAGACGATATGTGCGTGAAGATGCCGCTGCAATGTATAAAAACTGGGCATCGGACACGGAAGTTACAAAATATCTTCTTAAATTGCTTTCCGATTTTAAAACTCTTGATTTTAAGAAATTTGTTATTCCCACAATGAATGGAAACAAGTCCAATTCATTTGGGTTTATTGGAGAATTGAAAAATAAAGCTGATTAAGTGGTGATTATTTTTTGACACATTCGGAATTACTTCAATTTTGTCTTTCAAAAAACGGTGCGTATGTTGACCACCCGTTCGGGCCTGACAGTGATATCATCAAGGTTGAGGGGAAAATTTTTGCACAGTCGTTTGTTCTGAAAGGCAAAGAAACCGTTACTCTGAACTGTGAACGCATGACGGGCGATTTTTACAGACAGATGTTCCCCGGTGTTGTGGTCAGAGGTTATCATTGTCCGCCCGTTCAGCAGCCGTATTTCAATACTTTTCCGCTTGACGGTGTGCCGGATGCCTTGATTTGTGAAATGGCAGAGCACAGCTATGCAACGGTTGTCGGGAAACTTCCGAAATACAAACAAAGAAAACTGTTGGAAGAAGATTGATAGAATTTTCAAAGCAGGTGATCGGTATGAACATAAAAGCATATTTTACTTCTTTGCCGTTGCAGAAAAATCCAAAAAAATACGAACAATTTGTAAATAATCTTGATTATAAAAAACTGCTTGCGGATGATCCGTTTTGTGCAAAGGACAAGTTTTTTAACGATCAGGATTTAATTGCAACCGAGCTTGAAAAAACGACCGCATATTTTGAATTACACAGCCAGCTGGGCGGCAAATACCATCTTTCCGAAATTGCCACGGCGGAAACGGATTTTGAAAAGGTGTTGCAGGTTTTGCATTGGCTGACTGCACATACCTTTTATAACGGTGCGCAGATGCATCTGCTGACGGATAATAGCTTGGATATTCTGCATTATGCGTTCGGGAAGCCGTTCAAAAATGCAATCAATTGCAGGGCGAAAGCCATTGCTTTTGCGGATTGTCTGGTGACGGTCGGAATCAAAGCCTATCCCGTTTGTATGATGTCAACTGCATTTAAAAACTGCCACTTTACCTGCCGTGCATACATAAGTGAACTTGATAAGTGGTGTGTTTTTGATCCCTCGTTCGGCTGTTGGTTTGCTGATACAAACGGAAAGCCGATTGATATTTTTGAAATGCGGGAACTGTTTTTGGACGGCAGTGAACCTGTTGTCAAAGGGTATAATTTCAACGGCACAGCACAGTGTCAGGATGTTTATGTGAATGCATTGCTGAAAATGTGCATTTCCAATCTTTCAACTTGGCAAGATAATTCGATGGATAAAAGAGATACCAAAAAAATATCCGACAGAAAAATATTCAATGCAATGTTGCCAAATTGAGATCAGATGAATCCTCACCGTTAATGTAAGATGCCCTCTCCGGCCCTTGTCGCCCCTGGAAGGGGAGATGTCTGCTGAAAGCAGACAGAGGGGTTCAGAAAAACAGTTATAAAAGAATAATGAAATATGAATAAGAAAAACGATTGTGATTTTACAGGATATAATTCGAACTTAATTGATAATGCAAGGAAATTACGCAAAAGCATGACCGAAGAAGAACGAAAGCTATGGTATTGTTTTTTGCGTCGACATCGTGCGAAATTCGTCAGACAACGTCCAATTGGAAATTACATCGCAGATTTTTATTGCTCAAAAGCAAGGTTGGTAGTTGAGATTGACGGCATTCAGCATTATGATGAAGCTGCTGCGAAATACGATGAAAAGAGAACAAAAGCAATAAACAATCTTGGCATTAAAGTAATTCGCTTTGATAACGATGAAATCAACAAAGAATTTGAAGAAGTTTGTTATGCAATTGATGTTGCTGTCAAGGAAAGACTTCGGCACTTGGATTCATCTGAACGATAGAACCCCTCTGTCTGCCTGCGGCAGACATCTCCCCTTTCAGGGGCGACAAGGGTATAGTGGGAAGATTGTGTGTAAAAACGGAAATTGTTTTATTTCCAAATTCGTAGTTTTGAGAGAAAAAAGTTTGCAAAATCAGAAGTATACTAACTTAAAGGAGAGAATTTTAGTATGATCCGTTTAGCAGAGGAAAAAGATTTTTTGCAGTTGGCTGAAATGAAATGGGAGCATTCCGCCGAGGATGATATCACCTACGGTGAAACAAACATTGTCGGTGTTGACAAGCAGCAGTTTATTGATGATTTTGTTGCATTTCTGAAAAATGACAATACCTACACCGTTTTTGTAATGGAGCTCGACGGTATTGTTATTTCTGCGATGTATGTCGCAATCATCAACAAGGTGCCAAAGCCCAAGGTGAGCAATTATTGCCTTGCTTACCTTACCAATGTGCATACCCTCGAAGCGTACCGCAACAAGGGATACGGCACGCAGATGCTGAATTATATCAAGAATTATCTGAAAGAAAGAAACTGCGAAATGGTCATCGTCTGGCCGAGCAAAAATTCGGCTCGCTGGTATGAACGCAACGGCTTCAACCCTGACAACAGCATGATGCAGTATGATTTTTGAATAAAAAAAGGAGTGCCGTGTTTTGTTTTATCATGCTTCGCCCGTTGGCGGCATTGAAGTTTTACAGCCGGATATATCCAATCACAACGAACCGCTTTTATATTTCTCCGAAAAACGGGAAAATGTGTTGGTGTATCTGAGCAATGCAATCGAAAAGCTTTGCAGGCAAACGGGATTTATCCATGACGGAAAATGGCACACATGGGCAAGTTACGGCTTTGATGCGGACGGCAAATTGCAGCTCGATGAATACTACCCCGATGCAATCGAGGACACTTACAAGGGTGTGTCGGGTTATATTTATGCAGCGGATTCTGTTGAGGAAAGAAAGAATATCGGGATTGCACACGCATTTGCCACTTCTTCGCCCGTGACGGTTTGCGGTGTTGAATATGTGGAAGATGCCTTGGCGGAAATTCTGAAAGCGGAAAAGGCAGGGCTTATCAGAATCCGCAGATATGAGCAGCACGACCAAAAAATGCTGCAATGGATTGAAAAAACGATCCGTGCGGAATATGCGGCAACAACGGCTCCCGATTACAGATATTTTTTACAGGAAAAGTTTGCGTTTATAAAAGATGCATAGTGAAGAATAGTGAAAAAATAGTGAAATAATAGTGTAAAAATAGTGGAATTTTTTTGTGAATTGTGGTATACTCAAAGTAATAAAAAACAAGGAATGATGTTATGATTCGTGTACCGTTAACCAATGACATCTTAAAAAAAATATCCGCAATCGATGAAAACCGTTTTTCTTTGCGGATGGTGGAATTGCCGGTTCTTGTCACAAACAGGTTAAAGAAAAATTCCAAAAAGAAAAGCTCGTATGCTTCCAATAAAATAGAAGGCAATCCTCTTACGGAATCGCAGGCAAATGAGGCAATGGAAAGGGATTCGCACAAGCATTTTCTGAAACCTGAACAGGAAGTGCGTAATTATTTTCTTGCATTGAATTTGCTTGAAGAAAAATTAAAAAAGAAGACACCATTTTCAAAAGAGCTGCTTCTTGAAGTGCAGGCAATGGTCGAAAAAGGTGCCGCCAAAGAAAAAATCGGACTTCGCGGTGCTATGCCGCCCGGTGTGTTGTTTGCGGTATATGACAGTGCAACCGGGGTTCCTGCATATATTCCCCCGGAATATACGGATATTCCTGTGCTGTTGGATGAGCTTGTCAACTATGTCAATACCACAGACGACCATCCGCTGATTGTTGCAGCCGTGGTGCATTATCAGCTTGTGACAATTCATCCCTTTGAAGACGGCAACGGCAGAACGGCAAGGCTGTTGTCCGGTTATGTCATGGATCTGAACGGCTATGGCTTTAACGGTATCGGTTCACTGGAAGAATATTTTGCGTATGACCCCGATGAATATTATGCTTCGTTGCAAATGGGGTTGCCTGCCTTGTATTATGCAGGACGTGAAAATCCGCCGCATCCTGAAATCTGGGTGAACTATTTTTTGCGAATGGTGGAATTGTATTCTCAAAAGGTATGCGAACTGTCTTTGTCCGGTGCTGCGGATGCCCTGGATTCCGCACTGTCGCATCTGAATGCCAAAGAAAAGGAATTTCTGTCATTTTTACTGCAACAGCAAATCTGTGAGTTTGCACCTGTTGAGGTAAGTAAACAACTGGGGGTTACAAACAAAACGATTATCAACCGTTGTGCAAAGCTTACTGCAAACGGATTCTTGATCCCCAATATTGTCAAAGAACGTGTGCGGTCTTATTCGCTCAGCTCGTTTTCGCAAACGAACAAAAAAGATTTGCTTTTTGCATTAAATAGATAACCGCCCGTGTTTTGCATTGCAGCTCACCGTCACGGTATTTTTCATAGAATGATACCGGGAGGTGATTTTGTGAATCCTTGTGAAACAACGGCGAGTGTCACGGCGGTGGCGAATATACTTGCCTGCAGATTGAGCGACGAGGAGATGACACTGCTCTCTTCTGTCCTTGTGCAGTTGGGCGATACGCTTGTGACCATTGCGACACAAAGAGCGATATGCAAAAAAGAATGAACAGGAAATCGGACAATGTTTCATAAAACTACAAATTTGATTCAATCAGGTGTCGGGTCGGCATACCCCGGTGCCGCGGTGGCAATCGGACAGGGGCACAGGGTGCTTGTGCGTGCATTTTACGGCAGCCGACAGGTGCAGCCGTGTGAACTTCCGTTGACGCAGGACACCTTGTTTGACCTTGCATCCCTGTCGAAGCTCGTTGCAACCACCATGGTTGCGTTGAAATTCATTGAAAACGGTAAGCTGCGGCTGCATGACAAAATCGGGGATTTTCTTCCCTTTGTCGGCAATTTTGCGGATTGCGAAATCTTTCATCTGCTCACACACACATCCGGACTGCCGGCAGGCCTGCCTTTATATAATGAAAAGTATAATAGCAAAGCACCTTTGCAGACAATTCTTGACTCTGTGCCGAACGGTGTGCCGGGGGATGGGGTCTGTTATTCCTGCATGGGATTCCTTGTTTTGCAACGCATACTTGAAACCGTCGGAGATGCACCGCTTGATGTGCTTGCACAAAAGTATGTTTTCACACCCCTCGGCATGAACAACGCCTGCTACAATCCCGACCCCAACAAACCGATTGTTGCTACCGAGCTGTATAAGCACACGGGTGGATGGGCAACGGGGCATGTGCATGACGAAAACGCATATTTCCTCGGCGGTGTGGCAGGGAATGCAGGTGTGTTTGCGACCCTTGACGATATGATTGCCTTTGCCGGAATGTGTTCGGAAAAAGGCATTGCCAAAAACGGAAATGCGTTTCTTTCAAAGACAGTGTTTGACCTTGCAACACACGATCATACACCCGACAGGGAAGAATCCCGCGGTCTTGGGTTTCAGTTGAAAGGTACGCAGGATTTCCCCGGCGGCGCCAATCTGTCAATCGGCAGCTACGGGCATACCGGGTTTACGGGAACTTCTCTTTATGTTGACAAAGACACCGGCCTGTGGGGAATATTGCTTACCAATGCAGTGCATTACGGACGAGAAAACAGAACGCAGTATTTTGCATTACGCAGAAAATTTTATGATACAATGATTGAAGAATATAAAAAGGGAACCGCAAGCTGAAAAGATTGCAGTTCCTTTTTTTGTGAGATAAATTACGGTTTGTCGGGGTGTTTGCAAAGTGAATTTTCCTTTCAAACACTCGTCGCCCCTGAAAGGGGAGATGTCTGCGGAACGCAGACAGAGGGGTTCATCCAAATCTGCTGAAACCCTTTAACAAAGCCACTTCTGACTCCTGTAACCCCTCTGTCACTTCGTGACATCGCCCCTTGCAGGGGCGACAAGGGGGATTGAGGAGCAACAAAGAAAGAGAGCACTAAACCATAATTTATCAGCTTTTTAATCTCTTGCATTTTGGTAAAAATTTTGCTTACTTTTTTGTGCAAATACTCTTGATTTTTATGGCGTTTGCGTATATAATATCTTTGCAATGGGGAGAAGTGTGGATTTTTCCCATGCAATGGGGAGGGTTAATAAACAAAAAATTAGTTTTGTCTATTAACTGTACAATTTACTTTCAGGAGAGGAGATGCAGCTATGCAAGTCATGGGTACCTACCGTCATACGCTTGATGCCAAGTGCCGTCTTGCCATGCCTGCACGCTTTCGTGAAGCTCTCGGTGAACAGTTTTTTATATTGAAAGCACCCGATCATTGCTTGTTTGTATACGATGAACAGGAATGGCAACGTGTGACCTCGCAGTTGCGGCAGCATTCTTCCAATTCACAGGCAAGAAATATGCAGCGTAAAAAATATGCAGGTGTATTTATTGTTGAAACGGACAAGCAGGGACGCATCGTAATTCCTTCGGAATTGATTGCATACGCAGGGCTGAAAAAAGATGTCGTTGTGTTCGGTTGCGACAACCGAATTGAAATCTGGGACAGCGAAGAATGGGATCAGATCATTGAAGAGCCGTCCGTTGAAGAATTTGACGATATCATCTGGTGACGGCTATGGAGTTTAAACACATACCGGTACTGTTTGCCGAAACAATCGATTCCTTACAAATTAAAAACGATGGTATTTATGCGGATTGCACCGCCGGCGGTGGCGGACACAGCCATGCGATCCTGCAAAAATTGGGTCCGGACGGCAGATTGATTGCCATTGACCGCGATCCGCAGGCGATTTCCGTTTTGCAGGAGCGTTTCAAGGACGATCCGCGTGTTACGATCGTAAAAAACAATTTTTCAAACATTAAAACCATACTGCAACAACTCGGGATTGACGCAGTTGACGGTATCCTTGCAGACCTGGGTGTCAGCTCACATCAGCTTGACACAGGGGAACGGGGGTTTTCGTTCCACCGGGATGCACCGCTGGACATGCGAATGAGCATGGAGGGGACCAGCGCGGCAGATGTCGTCAACCGTTATTCCGAGCCCGAGCTTGCAAACATCATATTCCGCTTCGGTGAGGAGAAATATGCTCGTTCCATCGCCAAAGCCATTGTAAGAGAACGCGAAAAAGCACCGATTGAAACCACTTTTCAGCTGACAGACATCATAAAAAGTGCAATGCCTGCCAAGGCAATGCGTGACGGGCATCCCTCACGCAGAACGTTCCAGGCTTTGCGGATAGAAGTCAACGGTGAGCTGTCCTGTCTGCCGAAAGCGGTGGATGATATGTTTGAATGCCTGAAAGTCGGCGGTATTTTGTCGATCATCAGCTTTCATTCGTTGGAAGACGGTATTGTCAAATCGCAGTTCCGTACATTTACACAGGGATGTACTTGTCCGAAGGAGTTTCCGATTTGTGTTTGCGGAAACACACCGCGCGGAAAGCTATGTTTCCGCGGAAAAACAGCTTCTGCAGAAGAACTTGCGGAAAATCCGCGCAGCAGAAGTGCTAAATTAAGAAGTATCGAAAGATTGAAATAACAGAGAGGGATGGGGAAATGGCAGGATACCGGAACGCAGCTGAAGCATACGATTTTTCTATGTTTGAGCCGCATGCAGATTCAGCCGTCCGTCAGCGTGCAGCAGCACCGCAGAAAGTCAACCAAAAACCGCAGGTGGAACTGAAGATTGTTCCCAAGCGTACCGCACAGCAGGAAAAACAGCAGCAGCGAATCGGTTTCCGCCGTGCCGTAGCAGCCGTATTGTCGTGTGCCTGCATCTTTTTATTTATCGCCATGTTCATCAGCAGCAGCGTCCGCAGTGCCGAACTGTCTTCGCAGATCACGGATATGCAGACACAGATCCGCAACGCACAGAGTGAAAATGTCCGTCTGCGTGCAGAAGTCAACGGTATGTACAGTATCGCAAATGTGGAAACGTATGCACAGGATGTGCTTGGAATGTCTAAAATGGAAGATTATCAGATTCGCTATGTGGATCTGTCGGAATCGGATGCTGTTTTGTATGCAGGACCGCAGCGACTTTCCGGCGGTGAAATTTTTGCTGCCGTAAAGGAATATTTCTCGCAGTTGTTTGCATAAAATACAGCAGCTCCTCTATATTCATGAACAAAAAGGGCGAAGCATATCTTCGCCCTTCGCTATAATTATAAAATAAACTAATAAAATCAACGGTGATGTGTATGAGAAATACTTTAACGGCAAAACGCGGCGTGGTTGTGTTGCTGATTATGTTCGTTTTGCTTTTCGGTGTCTGTTGGGGACGCGTTGCATATATCTCCCTGATCAAAGGGGATGTCTACAAAACAAAGGCTGAAACGCAGCAGTTGAGCGTAACGACCGTAAGTGCAACACGCGGAACGATTTACGACCGCAATATGAATGTCCTTGCACAAAGTGCATCGGTGTGGCTTGTGCATGTCAATCCATCCAAAGTAACCAACGAAAACATTGACGTCATCTGCAACGGCCTTTCGGAAATCTTAGGTCTGGATGCACAGGAGCTTCGCAATGATCTGCTTGCCAATGCATCCTACGGATATCTTGAAGTGGCAGGCAAAGTTGAATATGAAGCCAAAACCAGAATACAGGAATTTATCAACGAGTCCGATCTGTACGGTATTGTCAACATCGACCCCGATACGATCCGCTATTATCCCAACGGCAATCTCTGTTCCACGATTTTAGGGTTTACGGGTAAGGATGACAACGGTCTTGCAGGACTTGAGTACTATTACAACGACGAACTGACGGGAACCGACGGCAGAATCGTAACCGCAAAGGACGGTTCGCAGCACCCCATGCCTGATCAGTTTATGACCACTTACGATGCCGAACAGGGAGCAAGTCCCGTTCTGACGATTGATGCTGAAGTGCAGACGATCCTTGAAAGTGCATTGCAGACCGCGCTGATCGAAAACGATGCACAGAATGTGTACGGTGTTGTGATGGATATCAAAACCGGTGCCATCCTCGGTATGGCGAATCTGCCCGATTATGACCCGAATGATCCGTATACACTGAGCGAAAAGGCATTGGCTGCAGTTGCGGAGAAACCTGAAAACGAACAGGACCAGGAATATGTAAGACAACAGAACGAACAATGGAAAAACAAGTTTATAACGGACTTTTATGAACCTGGTTCGGTTGCAAAGGTGTTTCTTGTTGCATCGGCTCTTGAAGAAGGCGTGATCAGCGACACCGAAACCTATACCTGCGAAGGCCGCATTACGGTTGGTGACCGTTCGATCAAGGACTACAACCCGACAGGCCACGGACTTGAAACATTGGAAGACCTGCTTGTCAATTCCTGCAACACGTTTTCCGTACATATTGCCGTGGAGCATCTCGGAAAAGATCTTTTCAACAAGTACTTCCAGGCTTTCGGTTTTACGGAAAAAAGCGGCATTGACCTGTCCGGTGAAAGTGAACCCATCGCAGGTATTACCTATCACGATGCAGCCGTTTCGTTTACGACATCCAATCTTGTCAGTTGTTCGTTCGGTCAGTCGTTTACCATCACCCCCATTCAGATGATCACTGCGATTGCCTGTATTGCTAATGGCGGCAAACTCATGCAACCGTATATCGTGGATCGTTTTGTGGATGAACAGGGCAATACCATACAGCAGAATGAACCGGTTGTAAGAAGACAGGTTATTTCGGAAAGCACGACCGAAAAAATGCTTGCATACATGGAACAGGTCATTCTCCGCGGGACGGGTACGAATGCGTATGTGCCCGGTTACCGCATTGCAGGTAAGACCGGTACGAGTGAAAAACTCAACACGAAAGAGAATGTTTATATTGCATCATTTGCAGGTGTTGCACCGGCGGATGACCCCAGTGTTGCGGTTCTGATTCTGATTGACGAACCCGGTGGTGCTAACTACAGCGGTGGTGTTATTGCAGCTCCCGTCGGCGGTCAGGTCTTTGAAAAAATCCTGCCGTATCTCGGTGTTGAGCCGATTTATACCGAAGCAGAACTTGAAAAAATGTCGTCCGCAACACCCGATGTGGTCGGTACGCAAACGCAGGAAGCGGTTGACCGTCTTGAAAAACAGGGATATGAAGTCAGAGTGATCGGAGACGGTGAAAAAGTGCTTTCGCAATCTCCCGAAGCCGGCAGATCCGTCATGGATGGCGGCATCGTGATTCTCTATACGCAGGAAAATGCACAGCCGGAAAAAGTGAAAGTGCCTGATTTCAGCGGCATGACGATCGGGGAAGCGAATTACTATGCAAATCTCAACGGATTGAATATAAAAATCACGGGCAGTACATTGATGACTGCGGATGTAAAAGCGTACAGACAGTCCGAAGCCGCAGGAACGCAGGTGGACCCGGGTACCATTATTACGGTGTATTTCCGTTCCGATGAAGCGTATGACGACGGCTATTGATGTTTATATTGCAGGAACAGGGTAAGAAAAAGGAAGATTCAATTTTTTGTATATCCGCTTGAAAACGAATGGGAGGAACAGGATTGAATCTTACGGCATTGCTCGACGGAACAGCGGCTGTTTATAACGGATGGGATACACAGGTTGCTGCCGTCACCGACCGTCTGGATGCGGTCGGAAAAGACACGCTGTTTGTATGTGTGGAGGGGAAACATACAGACGGTCACCGCCTGGCAAGACAGGCACTTGCAAAAGGTGCCTGCGGAATCGTGTGTCAACGGGATCTCGGCCTGGAAAAGCAAATTCAGGTCGCAGATACGCGAAAAACACTTTCCTTGCTTGCCTGTGCTTTGTATGATCACCCCTCGAAAAAACTGCAACTGATCGGCATTACCGGCACAAACGGGAAAACCACAACGGCCCATTGGATCCGCGATCTTTTACAGGCGGATCACAAAAACACTGCGTTGATCGGAACACTCGGTGCCGACCTCGGCAACACACAGCTTGCAACGGGTTGCACGACCCCCGATGCTGCGGATATGAACCGGCTGTTGCAGCAGAGTGTACAGGCAGGTTGCACGCATGCGGTTGCGGAAATTTCTTCGCAGGCTCTGGATCAGAAACGGTGCGAAGGACTCCTGTTTTCACAGGCTGTGTTTACGAATTTGAGTCCCGAACATCTGGATTATCACGGCAACATGGATCGGTATGCTTCGGCAAAGGCAGCCTTGTTCGAAAAGGCGGCAACAGCGGTCGTGAATCGGGATGATCCGTATTGGCCTGTGATCGCAAAACGGTGCAGCGGCAAGGTGATTACCTGCTCGTTGCATGGCGAAGCGGATTATGTTGTAAAGAATATTTCATATAAAGACGGTGCTGTATCATATATTTTATTATATAAAACAGATATTGCACGCGTTCAAGTCTTGACACCGGGTATGTTTTCGGTGTACAATTCTATGATAGCTATTGCATCCTGTGTTCAGTCAGGTGTTGATTTTTATGCTGCCTGCGATTCGGCTTGCAAATTGCAGCCGGTCAGAGGACGAATGCAGAGAGTGATTCCCGATGCCCCGTTTGCCGTTTACATTGATTATGCACACACCCCGGCAGCCTTGCAGATGTCTTTGCAGACGGTGCGTGACATGACACACGGCAACGTAACGGTTGTGTTCGGCTGCGGCGGAAACAGGGATCGCGGCAAACGTCCGCTGATGGGAAAAATCGCGGAACGATATGCGGATTTCTCCGTGTTGACGGATGACAATCCGCGAACCGAATCTTCTGCAGACATCCTTTCGGAGATCGCGGCAGGATTCGGCAATAAAAAACACTTTGCTTTGCAGGCAGATCGTTTCAAGGCAATCGAAACGGCACTCAGACGTGCAAACCCCGGAGACTGCATATTGATTGCAGGGAAGGGGCACGAACAAACGCAGATTGTCGGAGAAACCGTTTTGTCTTTTGATGATGCCGACGTTGTTCGGCAGATATGGGATGCATTGCGAAAATAAAACGTATTGATAAAAGGTTCCGAAAGGGAGATGTGGTATGGAGCTTTGGGTAGGAATACCGGTAGTGGTAATTGCAGGATTTTTGGTGACATTTTTGCTTGGATTTGTGGGCGTTCCGCTTTTGCAGAAGCTGAAGTTCGGACAGACCATTCTGGATATCGGTCCCGTCTGGCACCGCACAAAACAAGGTACCCCGACCATGGGCGGTCTTTTGTTTATTGTCGGCTTTGCGGTTGCTTTCGGAATCACATTGGTTGTTGATCATCTGATGGGCGGCGATCTGCTTGTTTTTGGCTGTGAAATGCCGCAGACGGTCCGCATAAAAGTGTTCGGCGGCTTGCTTCTTTCCGTCGGCTTCGCTCTGATCGGCTTTCTGGATGACTATATCAAGGTCGTCAAAAAGCGTAACCTCGGTCTGACGGAAGTACAGAAAACCGTGTTGCAGATTTTCTTTATTGCTGCCTATCTGTTTGTACTTACTTACAACGGTTGCGATTATATGTTCATTCCCTATGTCGGTGTATGGTCAGATATGGGTGTATGGTATTGGCTGCTCGGCTTTATTGCCATCTGGAGTACGGTCAATGCAGTCAACTTTGCAGACGGTATCGACGGTTTGTGTCCGTCGGTCACCATGGTAGCGTGCGTGTTCTTTGCAGTCACGGCAATCCTGCGCGGTTACGGCGGTGTCAGCCTGGTTGCAGCAGCCACGTTCGGTGTGCTTGCAGGTTTCCTTGTATGGAACTGGCATCCTGCAAAGGTCATCATGGGTGACGTCGGTTCTCACTTCCTGGGCGGTATCATTGTAACGCTTGCTTATACATTGGATGCCCCCTGGCTCATTCTCGGCATCGGTGTTATTTATGTTGCCGAGTTCCTGTCTGACGTGATTCAGGTTGTCTATGTCAAAACCCACAACGGTAAAAAACTCTTCAAGATGGCTCCTTTGCACCACCATTATGAAATGTGCGGTTGGAGTGAAAAGAAGATTGTCTGCGTATTTTCCATTGTCGGTGCAATCGGCGGCATTGTTTCGCTTGCATTGACCTGGTTCGGCAGATTGCAATAAATGATTATTCCCGGAAAGGCGGCTCTTTTTTATGGCACAACAAAAAACAGCGAAAAAAGAAAATCAGTTTATCCGTTTGTTTTTTGCACGCGGCTCTTTTGATGTCAGCTTTTTGGTGATTGTGCTTCTGCTGCTGTGTCTGGGACTTGTTATGGTCTATTCGGCAAGCTATCCGATTTCTTACAGCAAATTCGGTGTGTCCACCGTTTACATAAGAAAACAGCTTGAGTTTACCGCCATCGGTTTGCCGATTATGTTCCTTGTATCAAAAATCAATTACAAAAGAATCAAAGTGCTTGCAGCTTTCGGCGGTCTTGCGGTTTCTCTGATTTTGCTTGTTGCGGTGTTCTTCTTCCCGAGTTCGGACGGCATTCACCGTTGGATATATATCGGAGATCAGCAGTTTCAGCCCTCGGAGCTTGCAAAACTGGGTTTGATCATGTTCTGTGCGTATTATCTCGGAGATAACCACGAAAGAATAACGAGCAAAAAACCGCTTGCATGGGGATCGAAAATCAACTCCTTTTTCCGTGTTCCGCTGATCAATGAATCGCTGATTCCCATCTTGATCTGCGGCGGTATCATTGCTGCTTTTGTCGGTCTTGTCTTTCTGGAAAGCCATCTGTCGGGTACGATTCTCATGGCTCTGATCGGTGTTGTGATGCTCTATCTCGGCGGTGTGCGGAGAAAATGGTTCATCTGCGGCTCCGTATTGTTGGTGCTAGCCGTTGTGATTCTTTATACGCAAACGGATTTTCTCAGAGGGTATATGGTCGAGCGAATCGATGCATGGCTCGACAAGGATTCGGATCCCCTCGGTGCCCGTTGGCAGACCAACCAGGCTTTGTATGCAATCGGTTCGGGCGGTCTGTTCGGCACAGGACTCGGCGGCTCCAAACAGAAATATCTCTATGTTTCCGAGCCGCAGAATGATATGATCTTTTCCATTGTCTGCGAAGAAATGGGTGTGATCGGTGCAGGTATTGTCATTCTTTTGTTCTGTCTTCTGCTCTGGCGCGGTGTCGTCATCGGCATCAACGCAAGCGACCGCTACGGTATGCTGCTGAGCATGGGAATCGTTTTTCAGGTCGGTGCACAGGTGGTGCTGAATATAGCCGTTGCAACGGACACCTTACCGAATACGGGTATCGCACTTCCGTTTTTCAGTGCAGGCGGCACATCGCTGCTGATTATGCTTGTTGAAATGGGATTGCTGCTGAGCATCTCAAGGCAATCGAAGCTGCGAAAAAGTGAAATACCAAACCATCCGACGGAAATAAAAACAGCAGAGGAGATGTAAAAATATGAAAGTTGTTATCGCTGCAGGCGGCACGGGCGGCCACATCAATCCCGCATTGGCTGTTGCCGAGGAATTGCGTCGCCGCAATCCCGATACACAGATTCTTTTTATCGGAACGGCAGATCACATGGAAGCAACGCTTGTCCCCAAGGCAGGTTTTGACTTTGCTACCATTGAGATCAGCGGTTTTCAGAGATCCTTTACACCTTACAATATCAAACGCAACCTGCTGACACTGAAGAGATTGCTCTTTGTCAGTGCCCAGGTTGAAAAAATACTCAAACCCTTTGCACCCGATGTGGTCGTCGGTTTCGGCGGCTATGTCAGTGGTCCCGTGGTGCGTTCGGCTCATAAGCTCGGCATTCCGACCGCCATTCACGAGCAGAATGCCTTCCCCGGCAAAACCAACATTGCCCTGAGCCGTTATGCGGATGCAGTTATGCTGACGGTGATGGCAGCAGAAAAACACATGAAAGCCAAGAATCAGCCGGTTCTGACGGGGCTTCCCGTGCGTGACGATATCTTGCAGGCAGACCGAGAAATTGCCCGTGCACAGTTGAAGCTTGGTAACAAACCGCTGATCTTTTCAACGGGCGGCAGCCTCGGTGCACAGGAAATCAACGATTGCATGCTCGAAGTCATTACCCGTATGGCACCCGAAAACAAGGTTGTTTTTGTCCACGGCTGCGGCAAGGGCGGTGCGGATATGATCGATTCTCTGGCAGAACGCGGAATCACACCCGAAAAGTATCCCGACGTGCAGGTTATGGAATATGTATATGACATGGCGACCTACCTTGCAGCCAGCGATTTGTTCATCAACCGTGCAGGTGCAAGCTCTCTTTCCGAAATCGAGGCATTGGGTGTCGCATCCCTGCTGATTCCGTCGCCTTATGTCACCGAAAATCACCAGTTCCATAACGCTTGTGCACTTTCCGATAACGGAGCTGCTTTTGTGATAGAAGAAAAAGACCTGACTCCCGAAAAAGTCATAGCTTTGATTGAAGATCTCATTGCAAATCCCGACCGCTTCAAAGAAGTCGGCAAAAATGCAAAAATGATGAGCGTTCCCGATGCGAAAATGCATATTTGCGACATCGTGGAATCCCTTGTAAAAGACAAATAATGCGTTCTTTTTCGCATTGAACCCGTACATGCTCCCTTTCATAGAATGTCAAAGAAGGCGGATTGCCCCACGGCATTTTTCAGCCGACTGATATGAAAGGGTGTAATTATGAGCAGATATACTATTGAAGGCGGGCAACGCTTACACGGCTCTGTTCGCATACAGGGTGCCAAAAACAGCGTATTGCCGATTCTGGCGGCATGCGTTGTCGGACGCGGTGTGCATGTGATTCATAACTGTCCGCCGCTGTCTGATGTTTCTGCTACTGTTGATATATTGCGGCATATCGGCTGTCAGGTAAAAACAGAAGGGGAGAGCATCACGGTAGACAGTGCCGATGTGCTTGCAAACGACATTCCGGATGCGTTGATGCACGAAATGCGGTCATCCGTTATTTTTCTCGGTGCTATTGCGGCACGCATAGGGGATGCACAGCTCTCTCTGCCGGGCGGTTGCGAAATCGGTTTGCGACCGATCGATCTGCATCTCGATGCTTTGCGAAAACTGGGGGCACAGATCAGGGAAGAAGGCGGCAGAATTCATCTTTCCTGCCCGGACGGATTGAAAGGTACGACGATTTCTCTGTCTTTCCCAAGTGTCGGTGCAACGGAAAATGTCCTGATTGCAGCGTGTACGGCAAAAGGAACAACGGTGCTCATCAACGCTGCAAGAGAGCCTGAAATCAGTGATCTTGCGGATTTTCTGAACCGCTGCGGTGCACATATCAGCGGTGCCGGAGAGGGTGTTATTACCATTGAAGGTGTCAGCCGTTTGCATGCTGCGGAACACAGCGTAATCCCCGACCGCATTGTTGCGGCTTCATTCATGACGGCTGCTGCGGTGACACGGGGAGATGTGTGGGTGGAAAATGTCATTCCTGCACACACAGGACCCATGATCAGTCTGTTGCAGGAAAGCGGCTGCGATATCCGAATCGAAGGCAGACGCGTGCAGATCAAAGCACCGGCACGTCTGAAAGCCGTATCGGCGGTGCGCACCATGCCCTATCCCGGATTTCCGACGGATATGCAGGCACCCGTCATGGCTGCCTGTGCGGTGGCAGACGGTACGAGCGTGATCGTTGAAACCGTTTTTGAAAGCCGTTTTCGCCATGTGCCTGAGCTGCTTCGTCTGGGTGCCGATATCTTTGTGGACGGCAGGACAGCGGTTGTTAAAGGCGTTTCCCGGCTCAACGGTGCCGTTACGGAAGCCCCTGATTTGCGAGGCGGATTTGCCCTGATTGTCGGCGGACTCGCAGCCCAGGGAGAAACGGTCGTGCGGAATTTGCGGCACACAGACAGAGGGTACCATGCACTCGATACGCATTTGCGTGCATTGGGTGCACGGATTCGGAGGATAGACGACGATGAAGAAAAACTCGACAAAAAAACAAACGAAACAGGAAGTGCACGTATCGCAGAATGAACGTATGCGTGCAGCCGCCCGTACGCGTAAAAAAGAAAAACGTAAAAAGGAACGGTTGCTTGCAGGCGGTATCATCATGGTGGTGCTTGCTCTGGCGGCTGTTGTCGGTTCGTTTTCTCTTTTTTATATAGAAGGTGTTTCCGTCGCAGGAAATGACGGTGAATATTCGGATGCACAGATCATTGCAGCCGCAGGTTTGTCGGATGTGAACAATATGCTTTCTTTCCGATCGGAAAATGCAGCCAATGCCATTGAATGGGCGTTGCCGTATATTGAACAGGCAAATGTAAAACGTGTGCTGCCGGGCAATATCACAATTTCCGTCACCTATGCAAAAGAGACCTACTGTACACAGGCAGGCAATGTGTGGATTTGTCTGAGCCGCGAAGGGAAGGTGCTTTCGACCGATCCGAACCGTAAGTACGGTCTGATTCTGCTGGAAGGTGTGCAGATCGATCAGTATACGGTCGGTGAAGTTGCCGTTTTTGCGGATAACACGGCATTTGAATCCGCAAAAAGACTGTTGGCGGCTGCCGAGCAGGCTCAGGTCGGCAATGTCACATCCGTCAATGTGACCAATCCTGCCGCGGTGAAAATGGCAATCGATAACCGTTTCTTTGTTGAGGGAACAGCGGTCGGTATGCTTGAGAAAAAAATGTCGCTGATTGCAAGCATCGTTGCCGAAAAAACAGATAAAAATGCACATTATTCTCTGACACTTGCATCGGACGGCAGTGTGACCGTCGGCAATTATGACGGAGAAATTCCCTTTGTTCCGCAGGAAAATACGGACAGCGAGCTTGCGGACACAAATCCGCAGATTCCAACCGTTGTCATTGACCCGAATGCGGACAGCGTAGGTTAAAATATACTGAAAAACAGGCTGCAATGTGTGTTCGACAAGATTTTTCGTCAAACCGCATATAATGCAGCCGATTTTTTATTGCATTTTTTTCTTAAATGGTGAAGTATTTGTCTTGAATTTTTTATAAAATCATGGTATCATACTGTAGTATGAATTATAATGCAATATTGTATCTGTAAAATCACATTGGAGGAATAAAAATGGGATTTGAAATATCCAACGAAAACGATCTTGTAACCCAGATTAAGGTTATCGGCGTCGGTGGCGGCGGCGGAAACGCAGTCAATCGCATGGTGGAATCCGGCGTACAGGGCATTGAATTTATTGTAGTCAATACCGATAAGCAGGTCTTGAATAACTCCAAGGCAACACACAATATTCAGATCGGTGAAAAAGCAACGAACGGTCAGGGTGCAGGTGCCCGTCCCGACATTGGTAAGAAAGCCGCTGAAGAAAGCATTGAAACCATCAACGAGATTCTTGCCGGTACCGACATGGTGTTCATCACCGCAGGTATGGGCGGCGGCACAGGCACGGGTGCAGCTCCTGTTATTGCACAGCTTGCAAAAGACAAGGGCATCCTCACCGTCGGTATTGTTACCAAGCCTTTCCTGTTTGAAGGCCGTCGCAGAATGATCCAGGCAGAAGAAGGCATTGCTGAGCTCGAACAGCATGTTGATAGCCTGATCGTCATTCCGAACGAAAGACTCAAGCTCGTTTCTGATCAGAAGATTACATTCCTCAATGCATTCTCCATCGCTGACGATGTTCTTCGCCAGGGTGTCAGAAGCATTGCCGAACTCATCAAGGTTCCCGGCATCATCAACCTTGACTTTGCAGACGTTACTGCAGTCATGAAAGATGCAGGCCATGCTCACATGGGCGTCGGCCGTGCAAAGGGTAAGGACAAGGCAGCAGCCGCAGCTGCAGCCGCTATCTCCAGTCCCTTGCTTGAAACCACCATCGACGGTGCAAAGGGTGTTATCATCCTCATCTCCGCATCCGAAGATATCACACTCGACGATGTCGATGTCGCTGCAACCCTTGTCAAGGATGCTGCTGACATTGATGCCAATATCATCTTCGGTGTAGCAACCGATCCTGCTCTTGATGACGAAATGATCGTTACCGTTATTGCAACCGGCTTTGGCGGCATGACGGCAGCACAGACCGTTCAGGCAGCACAGGCAGCACAGGCAGCACAGAAAGCACCTGCTGTTGAAACCTACAAGGCTCCGGCAGCTCCTGCTCCCGTTGCAGCTCCTGCTCCTGCTCCGGCACCTGTTGCAGCTCCCGTTGTTGAAGCACCTGCAACAGACAGCCTGGATGATGATATCTCCGATATCTTCAATATGTTCAAGAACAGAAACTGATTACCTGTCCGCACTCAAAAATATGTCGCGTAAGGGGCGGAATTTCCGTCCCTTATTTATATTTAAAGAATATGATTGAAAATATTGTTTTTGACATGGGTAATGTGCTTCTTTGTTATGATGCCGAAAAAATCCTCGGCAAGTATCTTGATAATAAGGAAGACATTGCAATCATAAAAAAAGAACTGATGGGCTCATTCGAATGGTTGGAATATGACCGCGGCACGGTAGAGAAAAGCAGTTTTATTCCGGTCATTGAAAAGTTGCCGCCCCATTTGCAGGCACTTGCGAGGCAGCTTGTTTTGGAGCAGTGCTTTGCAGAAAAAGAAATGCCGCCGTTTTCCGACACGGAAGACCTTGTCCGCAGATTGCGTGCAAACGGCTACGGTATTTATCTTCTGAGCAATGCCGGGCAGGATTTTTACCATTATTCAAAAGGAATCCCTGCGTTAAAGTACTTTGATTTTTGTTTTGTTTCATCCGACTACAAGTTGCTCAAACCCGAACGAGCCATTTACGAAAAATTCTTTTCCGTAACGGGGCTGGATCGCAGCACTTGTGTGTTTATTGACGATGTTCCTGCCAATGTGCAGGGCTCGATCGAAGCCGGCATGGATGCGATTTGTTTTATGGCAGGCAAGCAAAAGACGGAAGAACTCGAAAATGCATTGCGTGAACGCGGTGTAAAGATATAAAGAGAAAGAAAGGCAGTTATTTATGGCTGACAATAATAAAAAAATGGTTGAAGAAATCACTTCCATGGAAGTTGATTTCGCAAGATGGTATACCGATGTTGTTAAAAAAGCAGACCTTGTTGACTATTCCAGTGTCAAGGGTTGTATGATCATCCGTCCCTACGGCTATGCAATCTGGGAACTCATCCAGAAGCAGCTTGACGAACGCTTCAAGGCAACCGGACATGAAAATGTCTATATGCCTTTGTTTATCCCCGAAAGCCTTCTGCAGAAGGAAAAGGATCACGTCGAAGGTTTTGCACCCGAAGTTGCATGGGTCACCCACGGCGGCAGCGAACCGCTTGCAGAGCGTATGTGCGTGCGTCCCACATCCGAAACCCTGTTCTGCGAACACTATGCAAATATTATTCATTCCTACCGCGATCTGCCCAAGCTCTATAATCAGTGGTGCAATGTCGTCCGTTGGGAAAAAACCACCCGTCCGTTCCTGCGTTCGCGTGAATTTTTGTGGCAGGAAGGCCACACCGTTCATGCAACGGCTGAAGAAGCACAGGCAGAAACCGAACAGATGCTCAACATCTATGCAGAGTTCTGTGAAAACGTGCTGAATATGCCTGTCGTCAAGGGCAGAAAGACCGAAAGCGACAAGTTTGCAGGTGCAGAAGCTACCTATTGTATCGAAGCACTCATGCACGACGGTAAAGCACTGCAGGCAGGTACTTCCCATTTCTTCGGTGACGGTTTTGCAAGAGCATTCAATATGACCTATACCGACAAAGAAAACAAATTGCAGTATGTGCAGCAGACTTCCTGGGGCGTTACCACCCGTCTCATCGGTGCACTCATCATGTCCCACGGCGACAACAACGGTCTTGTTCTGCCGCCCAAAGTCGCACCCACCCAGGTTGTTATCATCCCCATTGCCGCACACAAGCCCGGTGTCATTGAAAAGGCTGACGAGCTGACCGCCCGTCTTGCAAAGTCTTTCCGAGTTAAAGCAGACAAGTCCGACAACTCCGCAGGTTGGAAATTTGCGGAATACGAGATGAAGGGTGTTCCGCTTCGTCTCGAAATCGGTCCGAAGGACATCGAAAACAACCAGTGTGTTCTTGTCCGTCGTGACAATCGCCAGAAATACTTTGTTTCTCTTGATAATCTTGAAACGGAAATCGAAAACCTGTTGGATGAACTCGGCAAGGCAATTTATGAAAAAGCAGCCGCCAACATGGAAGCAAAAACCTATGCCTGCACAAGCCTGGAAGAAATCATCTCTTCCCGTCAGGAAAAAGGCGAAGGCTTTGTACGTGCCATGTGGTGCGGTGAAGAAGCCTGTGAAGACGAAGTTAAGGAAAAAACCGGTGTCGGCTCCCGTTGCATTCCCTTTGCACAAGAAAAAATTTCCGATGTTTGCGTTTGCTGCGGCAAACCTGCAAAGCACATGGTGCTGTGGGCAGTTGCATATTAATTTCATCAAAATAAAACCGTCCGCAAGGGCGGTTTTTTTGCTTTATAGGAAACTGCGTTTCCGTAAAGCTAAAAATATATCTGCCGGACGGATGACAATTGCAGTGAAAAAACGGGCTTTTTTCTATAAAAAATAAGAAAAAAATGAAAAAACGAATTGACAATCAGTTATAATTATGATATTATTTATCTGAAATTAAACCGTGGTTTAATTTAAATTGCAACACTGTACGGGAGAGAGAAAAATGGCGAATATCAGAGATGCTTCCGAAACTGCGACGATTCGCTCAAACGTGTTCGTCGCAGCAACAAGATTGTTCATATCAAAAGGATATGAGCGTACGACCATAGTGGATATTGCAAAACTGTCGGGTGTTCCGAAAAGCAAGATTCTTTATGAATTCAGCAGCAAAGAAGATATTCTGAATGGGTTGGTAACGAAGTTTCTGGACGGTGTTACCGCAGCTTCGAATGCGGTTGCCGAAAAACTGACAGATGATACGGTGTTGATTTGTATTGCCAACGAGGTTTTGCAGCTTTATATGGCTGAAATGAATGAAGACATGCGCAATCTGTATCTGGCCGGTTATTCCATGTCCAAAACGAGTGAAGAGGTGCTCAAGCGCAGGACGAACATCATGTTTGAGACATTCGTGAACACATTCCCGGGATTCGCATTGAAAGACTTTTATGAAACAGAAATTGCATCCATGGGGATTATGCGTGCATACATGACAGTTCCTTGTGATATGTATTTTACTATTGAATCGAAAGCGCAAAGGCTTGTAACAATGCTGCTGCGTATTTACAATGCAGAAGAGAAAATAATCAACGAAGCGCTTGAATTTATTCAAAAAATTGACTTTGAAGCAGTGGCCGTAAAAGCTGTTGAAGGTGTATTCAATGAGCTTGAAATAAAAACTGATAAATGATTTTCGAAAGGAGAATAAACAAATGAAAAAACTTTTATCAATCATCCTCACAATCTTAATGCTTGTGACGAGCGTACCCTTTGCCCTGGCGGCAGATGAAACACCGCCAACAAGAACAATTGACGGTAAAACCTATTACGAACTTGACTCTGCAGATGACCTCTATTGGTTTGCTGAACAAGTGAATGTAAACGAAAACGATACTATCAATGCTATACTTACTACAGACATAGTTATTAACGAAAATCTGATGAGCAAGATAACGGTTGCTGAAGACGGAACAGCTACAATAAATGAGGGAGAAACCGTCAGAGAGTGGACCCCCATAAAGTATTTTATAAATTCTGATATGGTCGGCTACAAAG
>JAZNGB010000009.1:0-9267 GCA_045576275.1 Acutalibacteraceae bacterium | reverse complement strand
AATAATTTTTCTATAATCCGGAGCGAAGCGACCCTCAATATTTTCCGCAAGGAAAATATATCATTCATCATATCGAAGATATATCATATCCGCTGCAAGCGGATATATCATTGTCGAATGCAGTTCGACAAACCGTAATTTATCTGTTACAAAATCCCCCACATTTCCGTGAAGAGCCAAAAAAATAAACAATGACTTGCGTTTGTGCGGACAAATGTGCATATTATAGATGAAAGGCGGTGTTTACAATGGCTAAAACTGCAAATCTTTATGCAAGAATTGACCCGGATGCATTCTTTGCATATATTACAGAAGTTCTTTGCGAAAAAGAAATTGCTGTCAGAATGATAAGCCTTTTGCAGAAAAACATTCTTTCTCTTGATGAAATGCCCGGTCGATACAAATTGTATGAAAACGAGTCGTGGAAAAGCTGCGGAATGCATATGATGCGTGTAAAGAAGTACCTTGTTTTTTATACGGTTGACGAAGAATCAAAAACTGTCAATATCATCAGGGTACTTTACGGCTCACGGGATCTTGATGCAGCACTTGAATAAAAGAAGAATCAAGTTGAAAAGCACATCGCATTAACGGTGGTGTGCTTTTTGCATATTCACTTGCGGTTTCATGCATGGAAAATACAAATCCGCTATGGAATTTTTAAGCAAAGCGTGGTATGATGTTTTTGTTTTTGTCATACAGTTAAAACAAAAAACAAAGGAGCACCAACGTGAAAAAACGCATTCTCAGATTTTTGCTGCTTGCATTGGCGGTATTTTCTGTATACAGCATCGGTCATTGGCTGGTTGAAAACAACAAAAACATCGAAACCGTTCCCTACAACATTGCAAGCGACCGCATTCCTGCTGCCTTTGACGGTTTCCGTATTGTACATGTAACAGATCTGCACAACGATGAAATGGGAGAAAACAATGCAGATCTTTTGCAAAAAATACAAGACTCGGTTCCCGATATCATTGCGGTCACGGGGGATCTGATCGACTGCCGTGTACCCGATGAGGACATCTGTCTTGCCTTTATGGAACAGGCAGTAAAGATCGCTCCCGTTTACTATGTCACAGGCAACCACGAAGGTGCCTTGTTTGATATTTATCCGTCCTTTGAACGGGACTTACGGGATCTGGGTGTGATTGTTCTGCACAATGAAGCAATCACAATCGAACGCGGAAACGACAGCATCACCCTTCTGGGAGTTGACGATCCCAACATGGATCGGGAAACAGAAGAAATTCTCGTTTCTTTTTTATCGGAGCAAAACAAAAACAGCTACACGGTGCTGCTTTCGCACAGACCGGAGCTGTTTGAACTGTATTGTGAAGGCGGAGCCGATCTTGTCCTGACGGGACACGCACACGGCGGACAGGTACGCATACCCGGCATCGGAGGGCTGTATGCCCCCGGTCAATGGCTACTGCCGGAATATGATGCAGGCCTGTTCACCCAAGGACAAACCAACATGATCGTCAGCCGCGGCATCGGCAACAGCTTATTCCCCATGCGTGTCAACAACCGCCCCGAATTGCCCGTTGTCATACTCAGCTGCGAATAATCAGAACAAACCGTCAAGCGGTGCATTGTCTTCTCCTACGGAAACCGAGCTGAAATCACCTGCAAAAGTGACATCCTGCAATGCTGCACATTCGGCAAACGCACTCACACCGATCTGCTGCAAGGAAGCCGGCAATGAAACGCTTTCAAGTGCCGTACAACCGAAGAAAAGCGAATCCGGCAACACCGTCAGCGAATCGGGAAGTTGTACCGTTTTCAGTTGCATACTCAGGCAAAATGCTCCCTCACCGAGTGTCTGCAAAGATGCAGGAAGAACGATCTGCTCAAGATTGCGGCATTGCGAAAAAGCATAGCTGCCGACCGCAACAACCCCCTCCGGCAAGGTGACGGAACGAACGGTATCGCAACCCTCAAAGGCTCTGTCGGCGATCCCGGTAACACCGTCGGGTACAAGGACATCTCCCTGTGTACCGGCAAGACAAAGCAAAAGCTGCGTGTTTTCTCTGCTCAACAGAAATCCGTCCTCAACCGCAAAAGAAGCACTCCTGCTTTCCATTTCCGATAAAGAAATACAACCCGAAAAAGCCTGCTCTCCGATCGCTGTCAATGCGGACGGCAAAACAAGCTTTGTCAAAGCACGGCAATCGAAAAAAGCACGGTTGCCGATCTCCGTCAAGCCGTCGGGCAAGGTGATTTCCTGCAATGCATAGCACCCGGAAAACGCATTCTCCCCGATCACAACCACATCAGACGGCAAATCAACGCTGCGAAGAACCGAAAAAAATGCAAACGCACCGTCCCCGATTCGGCTTGCTTCTTCAATCACAATTTTTTTAACATGATCGGCATGCTGTGTCCACGGATACACGTCCGCATCCAGCAACGAGCCGTCCGAAATACGCAGCACACCGCTGCTTTCTCCGAATGCCCAACCGCTGTACGCAAAGGTTGGGTTTTCTGTTTGCGATTGCGTATTGCCGCAACCGCAAAGCAGAAGCAATACAAAACATACAACAATCGCGATTGCCCTGTTTTTCATGCGTGTTGTCCCCCTTTTTTTACAGCAAAACAAAACAAACGACAACCGCAGCTGCCTGCAGAACAAGAATCACGGGCAAGCCGATCATAAATTTTTGGTGCTTTGTTTTATGGCGAATGCTCAGCATCACCGCAAGTTCCGCAGCCGCACCGCCAAGCACCGCAAGGGTGAGCAACGTTTTTTCGGACACACGCCACTTGCCTGCTTTGGCAGCCATTTTGTCATACACGGTAAAAGCAGCCGTGATCAACGAAATCACAGCCAGATATACAATCAGAATCTCCATACTATCCTCCCGAAAAGCAAAACAAGGACTGCGGACAAGTGTTTTCAACCGTTCACAGTCCTTTCCTTGTTTTATTTTGCAAGTTCTCCGAGCTTTGCAGCACAGCTCTTGCAGACACCCGTACCGTTGAAGTCGATCAGGTCATCCGTACTCTCGCAAAATGTGCAGGAAGGGCAATACCGACGCAACATAACCGTATCACCGTCAACAAAGATTTCGACTGCACCGTCACCTTTGTCCAGTCCGAGTGTACGGCGAAGAGAGATCGGCATCACAAAACGACCCGCATTGTCAAGTTTTCTCACAATTCCTAATGATTTCATCCTTTTTCATCCTTTCGGTTTTTTATTATGTAAGAGGTTGTTGCTTACAGGTATAAAATAGCAAAAAATGGCATTTATGTCAAGTCGAATAATGTCGAATGAAAAATATTTTTTTAATATATTCCATATATCGCACATTATGGCTGCATTTGTGACATAAAATGGTATTTATTGCACATGGAATAAAAAAGATGAATTGCGGTTTGGAGGAGAGTAGCCAATCACTTCGGACGGGTCCGTGATTGACTCCCGGACATCCCGACAAACCGTCATTCAAACATTGTTTCTGTACATAAAAATAAAGAACGCATAAATCATATATTCTTTTTTGTAAAAGATGCACAAAAAACAAATTATAATTTTTACCCCAAAGCCGTTTTTACAGGATTGAAATATTTGAATTATTTTATATAATTAAAATTATAGAATCGTATGTTTCTATATATTAATAAGACAATAAACAGGAGGCTTTTCTTATGAGTGAAAAACTGCGTATCGGTATCATCGGCTGCGGCGGCATTGCCAACGGCAAACACATGCCTGCTCTGGCAAAATACGACGGCAAATGCGAAATGGTTGCATTCTGCGACATTGACGAAGAAAAGGCAAAAGCAGCTGCCGAAAAATACGGCACGGAAGATGCCAAGGTTTACTACGGCAGCGAAACCGCATATAAAGAACTGCTGGAAGACGAAACCATTGATGTCATTCATGTCTGCACCCCCAACCGTTCTCACTCTTTCATTACAATAGATGCTCTTGAAGCCGGCAAGCACGTTATGTGTGAAAAGCCCATGGCCAAGACCTACGAAGAAGCCGTTGCCATGTGTGAAGCTGCAAAACGCACCGGCAAGAAACTGACCATCGGTTACCAGAACCGTCAGACTCCCGAAAACCTCTATGCAAGAAGCGTAATTGAAAGCGGTGTACTGGGCGAAATCTACTACGGTAAGGCACTTGCCATCCGTCGCAGAGCCGTTCCCACCTGGGGCGTTTTCCTCAACGAATATGAACAGGGCGGCGGTCCGCTGATCGACATCGGCACCCACGCACTGGACCTTACACTGTGGATGATGAACAACTACGAACCCAAGATGGTCGTCGGCAACACCTTTGCAAAGCTGCGTGATCAAACCAACACCGGCAACGCATGGGGCGACTGGGATCCCGAAAAGTTCACGGTTGAAGATGCTGCTTTCGGTTATATCGTCATGAAGAACGGTGCGGTTGTTATGCTCGAATCGAGTTGGGCACTCAACATCTCCAAGCCCATCGAAGCATCCTATATGCTCTGCGGTGTCAACGGCGGTATCGACACGGTTGACGAAGTCAAGCTCAACTATGTCCGCCACGGCAGACAGACCATCGAAAAGCCCAACCTCAATGCAGGCGGCGTCGCATTCTATGACGGCAACACAAGCAGCGATGCATCCGTAGTTGACATGGGTCGCTGGCTCAAGGCCATTGAAACCGACACCGATCCTTGCGTACTTCCCGAACAGGCTGCCACCGTCACACGCATTCTCGAAGCCATCTACACTTCCGCAAAGAGCGGTCAGCCCGTCTATTTTGACTGATAACCGGAGGATATATACATGAAACTTGCTGTACAGCTTTATTCCGTACGTGACCATATCAAATGCGGTGACGATCTGCTCAACATTCTGCCCAAAATCAAGGAACTCGGTTTTGACGGTGTTGAATTTGCAGGCTATTTTGATGTTCCTGCCGATGTTCTGAAAGCAAAGCTTGACGAATGCGGCCTTGTTCCCGTGGCAGCCCACATGGGTCTGCAGGATTTCATCCCTGCCAACATCAAAAAAACAGCCGAATATGTCAACACACTCGGTCTTATGTATGTCGGCGTGGGCGGTGCTCCGCACGGCAACTGTGCCGAATCCACCAGAACCGCAAAGATCCTCGGCAAGGGTGCAGAAAAGATCGGCATCCCCACCTATTATCACAATCACACCGAAGAATTCAAAGTCTTCCGCAACGGCAAAACCGCTATGCAGGTCATGGCTGAGCACTGCAAGCTTGAGCTCGATACCTACTGGAGCTTCTGCGCAGACATCGACAACTATGACTACATTATGAAAAACAAGGAAGACATTATTCTTCTGCACATCAAGGACGGTATCGACCGCAAGCCCATGGCACTCGGCGAGGGCAACAATGACCTTGCCGCTGTCATCAAGGCTGCAAAGGATGCCGGAATCGAATGGATCGTGCTTGAAAACGACGATCCCGTGCCGGACGGACTTTCCGACATCGGCAGAAGCATGAAGTGGCTCAAAGCCAACATATAAGGAGAAAAACGAATGAAATTAGGTGTATTCACAACCCTTCTGAGCAATCTTTCTCTGGAAGAAGCTCTCAAATATTTTACTTCCCTTGGCATTGAAATGGTCGAAATCGGCTGCGGCGGATATCCCGGCAAAGCCCACGCAGATCCCGACATCCTGCTCAATGACGACAAGGCTCTTGAAGATTTCAAGGCTCTCATCAAAAAGTACAATGTTGAAATCAGTGCTCTTTCCTGCCATGCAAACCCCGTACATCCCAACAAGGAAATTGCAGCAAAGTTCGACAAATACATCAAGGATGCCATCCTGCTTGCAGAAAAGCTCGATATTCATCAGATCAACACCTTCTCCGGCTGTCCCGGTGACTGCGAAACCGCAAAATACCCCAACTGGGTCACCTGTCCCTGGCCGAATGATTTTTCCGAGATCCTCGAATGGCAGTGGAACGAAGTTCTTATCCCCTATTGGAAAGAAACGGTTGCATTTGCAAAGGCACACGGTGTTGACAAGATCGCACTGGAAATGCACCCCGGCTTCAGCGTTTACAACACCCAGTCGTTGCTTCGTCTGCGTGAAGCCGTCGGCCCCGAAATCGGTGCAAACTTCGACCCGTCGCACCTGATCTGGCAGGGCATGGATCCTGTTGTTGTCATCCGCACCCTCAAGGATGCTATTTTCCACGTTCATGCAAAGGACACAAGAGTTGACAAGTACAACACCGCACGCACAGGTGTTCTTGATATGACTCCCTACGGTGATGTCATCAACCGTGCATGGTCGTTCCGTTCGGTCGGCTACGGCAACGACGAACTGTACTGGAAAGACATCGTCAGCAACCTGCGTCTTGTCGGTTATGACCACGTTCTCTCCATTGAACACGAAGACAGCCTCATGAGCCAGAACGAAGGTCTGTCCAAGGCGGTCGGAACACTGAAAAATGTTCTGATTACCGAAGATGCCTCTGCAATGTGGTGGGTATAAGTGTTGCGTTGCAACACAATGATATTTGCTTGCGGCAAATGATGAATGATATATTTGCCGTGCAAATATGATATAGCTGTCGCTATGTTCAATTATTACAGTTAAATCAAGCGGAGGAATTTTGAAGACAGACCGTGAGGTAATGATCAGAATTCCCCGTTTTTTAAAATGCCAACGCAGTTCCGAAATGTTTTCCGCAAGGAAAATATATCATTGCGTATGCAATATCATATTGGCGAATGCCAATATATCATTCATTTCCGGAGGAATTATGAAGTTAATAGATGGTAAAGCAATATCGGCTGCTGTCAAGGAGAGAGCCGCCAACGAGGTTGCACAATTAAAAACACAGGGCATTGAAGTTTGTCTTGCGGTCATCCTGGTCGGTGACGATCCTGCATCGCAGGTTTATGTCGGTAACAAGAAAAAGGCTTGCGAAGCCTGCGGTATGCGTTCGCTTGAATACAGACTGCCTGCCGACACCACACAGGAAGACTTAATGAAGCTGATTGATGAACTGAATGCAGACAAATCCGTCAACGGCATTCTCTGTCAGCTTCCGCTGCCGAAGCATCTGGACGAAGATGCAGTCACAAGTGCCATTCTGCCCGAAAAGGATGTAGACGGTTTCCATCCCGTCAACGCAGGACTTCTGCTTTCGGGGAAAGAGAGCTTTCTGCCCTGCACCCCTGCCGGCATCATGGAAATGCTCAAATATGAAAACATCGACTGCAAGGGCAAGCACTGCGTTGTCATCGGCAGAAGCAACATCGTCGGTAAACCGGCCGCGTTGTTGATGCTCGCTGCGGATGCCACGGTCACGGTGTGCCATTCCCGTACGGCAAACCTCAAAGAAACCGTACAGCAGGCAGATATTGTCATTGCTGCGGTCGGCAGACCCAACTTTGTCACCGCTGATATGGTGAAAGAAGGTGCCGTTGTTATTGACGTCGGCATCAACCGCCTTGAAAGCGGCAAGCTGTGCGGCGACGTGGACTTTGCCGCCGTCAGCGAAAAAGCAAATGCCATCACCCCCGTCCCCGGCGGTGTCGGCCCCATGACCATTGCCATGCTCATGCAGAACACCGTCCTTGCCGCCAAAAAGCAGAACGGTCTCGCATAAAAAGCAAGAAAACGGCTTCGCCGTAACGCGGCGACCGTTTTCGAATAGTCCATCTCCGAGCACGCACAGCGGACGACGGAGGGACATATAATCTTCGCAGTTTCCTATAAAGTAAAAAAGCAGAATAAAAGACATCGACTGCAGCAAGCCGATGTCTTTTTGCATTTATGCAGTTGTGGAATACGTAAACAAAACCGAAAACAGAATCGCAACGATCAGTGCGGGCAGCATGTTGCCGACACGGAATTTTTTACCGAATGCGAGGTTGATACCGACGGCAAAAATCATCACCGAGCCGACCGCAGACAGATCATCAATTGCCGTGCCGTAAGACAGCAGCGGCTCGCACAGTTTTGCCAATGCCGTTACACTGCCTTGCAGAATGCCGACCGGCAAAAACGAAAACAGGCAGCCGATCCCCATGGTGGAAGCCATCATAATCACGATCAGAAAGTCAAGCAAAGCCTTTGCGAACAGCGTGGCATACTGACCGAGCAAACCGTCCTCCACAGAGCCGACAATCGCCATGGCACCGACACAGACAACAAGAGAGGTATTGACGAAAGCAGGCACGAAACCGACATCATTTTCGGCTTTGACCTTGCCTTTCAGCCATGTGCCGAAATGCTCAAGACGCTTTTCGATCTGCAGCAGCTCACCGCACAGCGTGCCGACCACAAGCGACACAATGAGCATGAGAGTGGGATAGCTGTCGGGCAGGTTTTCGTGTCCGGGTGTGAATAGCAACCCCTTGACCGCACCGACACCGCCGACAAACATCACGCACAATCCGAGTACCTGTGTAAGGGAATCGCGGACAGATTGCCGTATTTTTTTGCCGACCGCCATGCCGAGCAATGCACCGAGCACAATGGCGATCATATTTACAATCGTACCGAGACCGGGCAAGATAAAACCTCCTTTTTACAGCGAAAGCTCCATGCAGCGTTTTCGCTCTGTGTAACCGAGTTTTTCATAAAAAGTACAGGCAGAAGAAGGAAAATTCCAAACATTGAGCGTGATGCAATCGCAACCGAGCATGCGTGCTTCTTCCTTTGCACGCTGCATAAGCAAGGTCGCGGCACCGTGACCGCGGCGGTCGGGATCCACAAAGAGATCATCCACATACAACTCTCTCTTATCCTGCAACAATGCATGATTGCTGACGGATTGCAGAATGCAGAACACATAACCGAACACACCGTTTTCTTCGGCAACAAATATACGATAGGTTTCGTCAGCAAGCAAAGAAGCTACCTGTTCGGCAGAATATTTTGCAGTTCCGCTTTTGAAAATATCGGGTCGTGCATCGCTGTGCAACGCAGCAATCGCACAAAGCATTCTGTGCAGATCCGGAACATCGGAGTCTTTTGCAGGACGGACAATACAATCCATAATACCCCTCCGGAAATAAAAAGATACGCACATTATACACCTGCAGAAATCACCGTGCAAGAGGGATTTCTTATTTTTTGTTTCTTCACGGAAATGTGGAGGCTTTCAAATTACGGTTTACAGCACAAAGTGGGAGACCCCACCAACCCCTTGTCGCCCCTGAAAGGGGGGATGTCTGCGGGACGCAGACAGAGGGGGTCAGGCGGTTATATCAGACTATTTTGACCGAATTTGTGCAAACTTGGTTAACCCCTCTGTCACTTCGTGACATCTCCCCTTTCAGG
>JAZNGB010000008.1:0-31502 GCA_045576275.1 Acutalibacteraceae bacterium | reverse complement strand
CAACCAAATCTGCTGAAAGCTCTGACAAAGCCACTTCTGATTCCTTTAACCCCTCTGTCACTTCGTGACATCTCCCCTTTCAGGGGCGACAAGGGGATTGAGGAGCAACCAAGTAAGAGTTCGATAAACCATAATTTATCTGTTTTAAATCCCCCACATTTTCCGTGAAAAACAAAAAATAAACCGGACAAGCTGCCATACAGGCAGGTATCCGGTTCATGAACAATCCCATGCTGTTTATTTGCTTGTAATCACAAGCGGAGATCGTCTTCTTTTCGTTGTTTTTTGTCCCTGATATACCACGGCACACCGAAGCCTATGCCGCCGCCTGCAAGCAAACCGACAAGGACAAACAACCACCAAAGGGGGTTTTTCTTCTCTTTTTCGTCTTCGGTTGCTGTGGCAACCTGCTCAACCTTTTCTTCAATGACTGTGCTGACATCAACGGTTTGCTTGTATTCCTTGCCGTAATCGTCCTCGTAGGTAATGATGATCGTGCCGCTGACCGCACCGATCACATCTTTGTCAACACGCAAGTTGGCACTTGCTTGTGCACTTTGTGCCGGTTCGATGTTTCCGACAAACACGCTGCCGCCGGATTGCAGATGTGCAATGTCAAAATCGATTGTACAGTTATAAATGGTACTCTTTCCCGTGTTCATCAGGTCAATGTTGACGGTCTGCGTGTCACTCTGAATGACCTTTTTCGGCAAAACGGCACCGCTGTAAGAGAGTTTCACACTCTGTCTGACATCAATTCTCACCGTATCGCTTGAGGTGTAAGCGTTGTACTTTTCATCCTCGTAGTCCACACGGACCTGCAGGTCATGCTGCCCGATGGAAGCTGTGTTGATTGCCGTCAGTTCAATCACCCAGGTGTAGCTGCCGTAGGCCGGCACATAGCTGACATATTCGGTCGGCATTCCCGTTGTGAGAATTTCACCGCCGGGGTCGGTGATTTCAAATTTCATATTGTGAAGAGACTTTGTGTAACTGTAGTTATCAAAGGTGATTGACAACTCTGCCGGTTCACCGGGAGTGAGACTCTTTTCGCTGAGCTCATAAGAGGTCACCATAAACCGCGGAGTTGAGTTATCCTCGGTTGTGGGCTCTTCAGTGGTTTCTTCCGCAGGCTTTTCTTCGGGAGGTGTAAGGGCGAGATATTCACTTGTGATATACCTTTCCTCGCCCTCATAAATCACCTTGCTCCAACCGTCAGCTTCATCGATACGGGTAATGCTGCTGCCCTTTTGCAGTACGGTGATGATGTCGCAGTCGGTATTCGGTTCGGTTCTGATGTTTACATTTTCTGTGGCATAGACAGTTTCTTTTTCGTACTCTGCCGAAGCGGTGAGTGCAAAGGAGAACAGAAAGAGAAAGTAAAGGATTAAAGCTGTTATTTTTTTCATATTCTTCCCTCTTACAGCTCTCTGATATTTTCGACTATGCTGTGCTTCATTTCTTGTTTGATTTTGAAATAAAGATTGATGCTGCAGATCATGCACAGAAGCAAGCATATGACCAAAGACGGCCAGATAAAATACGGCAACGAATAGCTGTCTTTCAGATACAGCTTTGCTACGATATGTGCTGCTGTATAACCGCCAAGACCTATGCCCATCCCCCAGGCGAACATAGACACAAGCTGTCTGATGTATGCACTTGTCAGCTCTTTCACGGAAGCACCGACAGCACGAAGAGTGCCGATTTCCTTTTTGCTTTCACGGATTTTTGACGTGAGTGCATTGTTGACCATACTTGCACAGACAGAGAACATAAGAATAACAATGCTTAAAAGTGAAATCATAAGTATTTTTGCTGTTTGCTGACTGTCTTTGTCTACAGCGTAACCTGAAACAGCTTTGTAATAACTTCCTGCAAAGACAGTGTCCAGATATTCTGTTGCTTCACGGTCTGCCTCGTCGGTCATTTCGCCGTCAAAGTCTATGTTAAGAATTTCATAATCGTGATGTTGACCTGTTATAATATCCATACCTGCAGCGGTGGTTATGATCCCGAAGCGTCCGTAGATTGACATGGTATCCGAAAAATAGAAAGGCTTGACAATGGCTCCGATTTTTACTTCTTTGTCATAAATACGCAGTTGATCCGCATGGATATGGTTGTTGTTTTCCCATGTGTATTCGGCAGCATCCGAATACACGGTGCGAAGACGGATCGTATCGCCTGCTTTGTATGAAAGTGAAGCTGTTGCACATATTATATCTTCTGTTTTTGTACCTCTTACTTCGAATCGTTCGAAAGGCTTTTCCATATCATACAAGCCAAAGGAGTATTCTCTGTTGTTATCCAGATCCCAGGTTACGTTGAAACCGACTTCTTTGTAGGCAACAAGAATGATTTCCTCACCGGATTCAAGCTTATCGAGATTGATTTCACCGTCAATGATTTCAAAACGGTCCATATTGCTTTTGAGCATGATCGGGTCATAGCCTTGTATTTCCGTGCTTGCCAACTGGCCTGTTGTTCCCGTGTTTTGTTTTATCGTTTGATAATATTCGCTTTCACCGTCAAACCAGATATTGATAAGATCATCAACCGTTTTGACATTCTTTATGTTTTCAAGTATCCGATTTGAGGAATCTCCACTGTAACGGAACGAGGACAGATCACCAATTTCTACAAGATTCAGATAATCGGACGATTCTTCCGTTAAAAAATAGGTTACCGCATACTTTTTTCCGTATACGGACCGGAACATCGGATACGTGAGGATATCGCTTATGTTGTTGGTGTTTATTCTTTTGTCGATAACCGGCATATTGATCTGATTATCCCTGTTGGGATAACTGTCTCTGCGGATTACATAGTCCGATGTGTTGAATGTGTCCCAGGTGTAGTTGTCAAACTCATTTTTTAAAGCTGCAAAACCGAAACTTGATGCAAAGATAGTTACAATAAGAATGACGGTAACACTGATTTGTCTTCCTCTGTAAAATTTCAGGCTGCGATTTGCAAGAAGTTTCGGCACAACAAAACTTTTCTGTGTCTTTATCTTTTTGCGCTTCATTTTTCGGCTGAGTTCCACGTTTCGGATCGCCTGCATAGGTGAAATCCTTGCAGCCGAAATCAATGGAATGAGTGCAGCAAGCATAACACAGACCACACTGACAAATGCAGAGAGAACCAGCACGCTGAAATCAGGCATGAAAATAAAATCATCCCCCATCAGCTTTGCATAAAGCTTTACACCGAAATATGAAATAAGCACGCCTGCAGGAACACAGATAAGACTGATGATAAATGCTTCTCTGCCGAAGATGTTTATGATCTGCCGTCTTGTAGCCCCTACGGCACGAAGCATACCGATCTGCTTTTTGCGTTCTTTCAGGTTCGTCGAAAAAGCATTGATGATTCCGATACAGGATGCAAGCATAAGAACAACCGCAAGTGTTATACTCAGAAGCGACGAGTTATATACAACGCTGCTGCGATCGGAAGTCAATTCACGCACAGCGTACATAAAACGGGTATTGTTGTGCTCCTTGCCGTATACTGCATCCGCTTTGTTGTAGATCGGTTGAATAAAATTCACAAAGAATGAACTGTTGTAAAATATCCTGCCATCCGACCCGCGTATGGGATCGGGCACCTGTTCTTTCAAAGATTTTTCTGTTGCGTTAAAAAATATAGCCGGAATTACTCTGCCACCAAGGTCCACTGTCTCTTCGTTAGATACAATAGCCGCAGGGAACTGCGAAACTCGATCCACACCTTTTAATTTTTCAAAGTTTTTTCTTTTGTCGGTCAGCACACCGACAATGGTATATGTCTTTTCAGTTGATGTACTTAGAAAGTCGGTATAGTTTGCTGTCAGCATAGAAACGCTGATTTCTTTACCTAATTCAGGTTTTATTCCAAGGCGTAAAGCGGCATCCTTTTCGATGGCTATCTCACCCTTTGCTTCAGGGTATCTACCCTCAAGAAAATGCACATAATAAAGGTCTTTTGCATCTTCATCAAGCCAAGCCACGGGAGTACCTTTGTCCATTTCTTCTTCGTCAGTATAGGCGTACCCTAAAACATGAGCATAGCCGTAGCTTTCAACAAGGCCGTCCTTTACACCCTGCTCAACATCTACAAAATCCTCACAGGCAAAATAGTAGCCGTAGAAGTTACCCATTGAGCGACGCTTGTATTCTTCATTTGAAGATTTAGTACAAGAAATAAAGAACATTACCCCCGACGAGAAAACCATAGCAAGTATGATACCGATAATAAGAATTGTATATTGCTTTCGCCTTTGCTTCAGATTGCCCATAGCAAGGGTGTTAATTGTGAGCTTTCTTTTCATTGCTGTTCACCTCCCTGAGTTATACAGAGGGTGCGGGCTTGGTGTCTTTAACTATCTTGCCGTCCTCAATGGTAAGAATTCTCTCTGCCTGCTCTGCAACGTGCAGGTCGTGGGTTACAAGAATAAGGGTAACGCCAAGCTGCTTACTGATATATTTAAGAAGTGACAGCACCTCACGACCACTCTTGCCGTCAAGATTACCCGTAGGCTCATCGGCAAAAAGGATGGCAGGTCTGTTGGCAAGAGCTCTTGCGATAGCGATTCTCTGCTGCTGACCGCCCGAAAGTGCAGAGGGAAGATGCTCCAATCTGTCACGGATGCCGAGCATATCAATAACCTTGTTAAGATACTCCTCGTCGGGCTTTTTACCGTCAAGCATAACGGGAAGCAGAATATTCTCGTACCCCGTCAGCTCCTGAACAAGGTTGTAGGCCTGAAAAACAAAGCCGAAACGACGACGGCGGAGAATGGAAAGCTGATTGTCGTTATATGACGAGAGTGACTTCCCACCGTAGTAAACGTGACCGCTTGTGGGGTTTTCAAGAGAAGAGAGTACGTGAAGGAAGGTTGACTTACCTGAGCCGGACGGACCCGTGATAGCACAGAATTCTCCCTGCTCAAAGCTGACAGTTACATCATCAACGGCTTTGACAACGTTTTCACCACTTAAGTATTCTTTGGTGAGGTTTTTGCATTCTATAATGTTCATAATAACACTCCTTTTGATGTTGTAACTCTATGATATACTACCAACCTTACGATTCGGTGACTTTTACCTTAAGATTTCGTAAGATTGGGGATTTTGCAAATATTGACAAAATTTTCAGTTGTGATCTAATACCCTCGTAGTCAAGAGGCGTAGTAAGGCGGTTGGCACGCTCTTCCGAAAGGAGGTGCTGTGTGTGCCTATTATCATAACATTACATATATTAAGTTATACTGTAACGATTAGGGTAAAAAGGAACAACCGCCACTCGGCAAAGTGACGGTTGTTTTTGATATTATAAAAATAACGTTCCTTGGCCAACCGCTTTGAACGGTTACCTCTTGACTATATTATACAGCACTTGGCTATCAATGTCAAGTGCTTTCTTTTTTGCCTTAAAGCTTCAGATTGGCATCAATTATGGGAAAGCACATAGCCACACGAAGACCTTTTTCGCTGTTCTCAGCTGTGATTGTTCCGTGATGCTTTTCTACTATTGCTTTGGTGATAGAAAGACCAATACCTGCGCTGTCGGGCGAAGCATTTTCCGTACGGTGAAATCTTCTGAAAAGCATAGGCAGTTCATTTTCGGGTACACCACCTCCGTTATCTTCAATAATCACACTGACACTTTTCTCGGCTTCTTCAATGATAATATCAACCTTGCCGTCAGCTTTGGTGTGCTCACAGGCATTTTTAATAACATTACCCAATGCCTCACGAAGCCAGGCTTTGTCTGTACGAAGATTACCTTTGCCCTTAACTGTGATAGCTTTAGTCGGAAATAGAGTAGAAAACTCTGCCTTAAGGTCAAGTAAAAGGTCGGAAAGCTCTGTTTCTTCAAAGTTCATCACATAGGTATCACTGCGGATTTTTTCAAGCTTGAGCACATTGTAGATAAGCTTTTCCATTTTGCTGATAAGGACAAGCTCTTTTTCTGTGTGACTGCTCGGAGTAGCGTTATGCTCCATTTCGCAGTAAAGACGAAGCCCTGCAAGAGGTGTTTTCAGCTGATGGGAAATATCGGAGATAAACTCGGTGTTATTCTTGGCTTCAAGCTTGGTGTATTCTCGCTCCTGCATGAGTCTTGCTTCAAGCTCACAGACATTACTCTGCAGGTGAGCAAAATCTCCGTCAGAGGTAGAAAGCTCGGTCATAGTGCCGTCTTTGATGAATTGATCAATGCTCTGTGTCAATGCACGGACTTTCTTTTTATTTATAATGTGAAGTGCAAGTAAAATCGCACACAGTACTGTCATTACAACAAGAGCGATAATGAGAAAAATATCTTTCATAAGGTTATTCCTCCCATCTGTAACCGGTTCCGCGAATGGTTGCGATGTGGTTGGCACCTATCTTATCACGCAGACGGCTGATGTGTACCGAAAGAGTGTTATCATCAATAAAGTTGCCGTCGTTGTCCCATATACGCTGCAGAAGTGAAGCGCGGGTAACGATAACGCCGTTATTCTGAACAAGGGCAGAGAGAATCTGATATTCGGTTGGTGTGAGAAAGAGCGTTTCTCCGTCTTTCTTCACGGTCATATTTGAAATATCGACTATGATGTCACCAAACTGATAGATTGTGGTTGCAGTCTTTCTGCGAAGAAGTGCACGGATACGGGAAAGAAGCTCAAGAAGTCGGAACGGCTTGATTACATAATCGTCTGCACCTGCATCAAGCCCACGGACAATCTGAAACTCTTCGTCGCAGGCGGTAAGGAAGAGAATAGGCACATCCGCACCCGTGGAGCGAATGAAAGAGCAAAGGTCAAGGCCGTTTCCGTCGGGAAGCATAACATCAAGGATCACAAGATCAAAGCTGCCTTCGGTAAAAAGTTTTCTGCCTTCCTTACAGTTGCACGCAGAAACAGGCTCGTAGCCTTCTTTGGTCAGCAGCTCGCACAAACCTTCGCGAAGATATATGTCATCTTCTATGAGAAGTATGGTTGTTTTCATGCCATTGCACCGTCCTTTTCGTTTCCTGTTTCTATTATACAAGTCGTTGTCGGCTTTTGCAATGCGACAAACCTTAAGATTTTGTAAGATTGCAAATGCAAAACGCATGACTTGACTTTTTCGGATGCAGTTGTTAGTATTAAAATCAAGTTCACTCATTTTTGAAAGGAGATGCTCCCGTGAATGTGTTCAGCTGCCTGTTTTTGAATATCCGTGACGGACAGACCATCGTACTCGAAAAAGACAAGACCTACCATGTCCGACCCGAGGATTCATTTACCGAAACAGGATTTTTTTGTACCAACACCGCAAAATATGACGAAAATCCAACCGGATTGCGTTATGCGGCTGTTTTTTTGAGCCATAAAAAGGACATCGTACTCGACGGAAACGGTGCACAACTGCTCATTCACGGCAAAATGACTCCTTTTTTGTTCGACCGCTGCGAAAATATCACCGTAAAAAATCTGACCGTGGACTATGCCTGTCCGACCATGACGGAATTCTCGGTACTGTCCAACAATAACGGAGTCTGTGACATCCGCATCCACCCCGATTGCCGTTTCCGTGCGGACGGCAATGACCTGTATTGGTGCGGTGAGGTCGATTCTCACGGCAAACCGTATTGGGAAAACCGCTGCAACGCACCCAAACGCTATGTCAAAGTCTTTGACCCCGTCAGCGAAACCTGCCGCGATTTCCGACGCGAGGACCTGACCTTTTCACACATTGAGCAGCTCGATGCAAATACGCTTCGGGTTACTCCTGCTGACCGTAATGCTGATTTTGTGCCCGGCTGCATTTTCCAGACCCGCAACATCATCCGCGACCAGACAGGTGCTCTCATGCAACGCTGCAAAAACCTTGTTTTTGAGAATATGCGGATCCGATTCATGCACGGATTGGGGATGGTTTCGCAGTTTTGCGAAAATGTCACCTTCCGTAACTGTGATTTTTCTCCAAAAGAAGGCCGCACCATTGCAAGCACCGCAGATTTTTTCCAGTTTTCGGGTTGCAAAGGCAAGCTGCTGATTGAAAACTGCAAGGCAAACGGTGCACAGGACGATTATGTCAATGTCCACGGTACGCACCTGCGGATTGTAAACACAAACACCACCGACAACAGCCTGCAGGTACGTTTTATGCACGCTGAAACCTGGGGTATACAGGCATTTGCATGCGGTGACATGATTGAATTTATAAAATGGGACACCCTGCAACCCTATGCACTCGCACAGGTTGTGCAATATGAGCGAGTCGACGATTTCAACATCCGTCTGCTGCTCGACCGCCCCCTGCCCGAGGATATTGTTGTTGGCAAAGATGTTGTCGAAAATGCCACATGGACACCCGATCTGTATGTCCGCAACTGCGATTTCGGAGTGACGGCAGGCAGGGGTGTGCTTTGCACCACACGCGGCGAGGTCATTATCGAAAACAACCGCTTTTATCACCTCTGGGGTCCTGCGTTGCTGGTGGAGGACGACTGCAACTTCTGGTTTGAGTCGGGCTATACCAAACACGTTGTGTTCAGAAACAACACCGTCATCGGCTGCGATTACGGAAACACATACGAGCAATCGCCCGTCATCCGCTATTCCCCGAAAGTGATGGATGAAGACAGCACCGCCTTTGTACACGGCAAACTCACGCTGACAGGCAATACCTTCAGACAATCTTATACCGGACAACATACCGTAAGGCTTGAATATGTCGCATCTGCAGACATATCCGACAACGACACCGACGCACCGCTTGTTGTCAGTACGTTCAAATGCGGATTCTGAAGATCGAATGATGTTGATGCTTGACAAAACAGGCAGTTTTATATTATATTATAAAGTGAATTTATCTGCACTAAAATAAAGCTACAGAGTATTTGCATTTTATGAAATTTACACCGAATCCGAGTCAGTTTTCGTCGGTTTTTGTTTTGCCGTCGAGCATAGCGGACGAGCACATCAAGCTCTGCTCCGCAGCACAGTTAAAAGTGATTTTAGCGGTCTATCGTTTGCAGAATGAAGCGTTCGACACGGCCGTTCTGTGTCAAAAAACAGGACTTCCCGAGCAGGAGGTCCTGGATGCTTGCGTATATTGGACACAAAACGGTGTGTTGCTTTGCGACAAAGCTGCCGTCGTACCGACACCGCAGCCGTCAACAGCAACCGAACCGAGTGTCGTTTCTGCCTCCGCGGATCTGCCCGAAAAAACATCCGACGGTCTTTCCGCAGAAACACAGGCAACACAGGAAAGCGAAAGCAAACACAACACGCGTGAAACAATTACCGTCAGCCCGACCCGACCGACCTATGAACAGATCCGTCACCGTCTGGATGAAAGCGAAGAAGTCAGAGAGCTGTTCAATGAAGTGCAGGTTACATTGGGCAGACTGCTGGGGACGGGGGATCAGGCAGCCCTGCTTTTGCTGCACGATTATTACGGTCTGAAAACCGAAATTCTTCTGATGCTCTGCGAATATGCCCGTTCGGTCGGGAAAGCAGGCAACCTCAACTATATTTATGCCGTCGGCACGGATTGGAGCAGCCGCGAAATCGACACCTTTGAGCGAGCCGTGGAAGAAATCCGCCGTTTGCAGACGGTCAACACAAGCTGGTCACAGCTTTGCAGCTTGACAGGCTTGCAACACCCCAATCCCACCAAGTCACAGCAGAAATACCTCGCCTGTTGGCTGGACGAATGGCATTTCAGCCTGCCGATGGTGGCGTTGGCTTACGAAAAAATGAAAGAACGCACCGACAGCGTGCGATTCTCCTACCTCAACGGAATTCTGAAGAAATGGCATGAAAAGGGGATTGCGACCCCCGAACAGGCAGCAGCCGAAGAAAAGGCATTCCGTGAAAAGAATACCGCTGACAACCAAACCAAAGCCGCACCCAAAAAAGTCAACGCAAACACCAAAAGCGGTATGCCCGATACACCTGCTTCCTATGATCTGGAAAAAGCCGAACGGGAAGCACGCGAAAACGTACCGACACTACGCAAAAGAAAACGGTAACGGATTGTTTTGCAGCAGCACAACCCGTTCCCAAGAAAGGACAAAACACCATGGCTTATTCCCGTGAACTGTTTGAACGTGCCGAAGAAATCATCAACCAACGCCGTATGCAAGCCGAATCACAGGCTGAAAAACGACGTCGGGATTTTTCTGCACTGGAACCGCGTTATCCTGCTCTGCAACGCGAACTGGCACAGGGTACGATGAAAATCATGCAGGTCATCGGCATGGGCAAGGGTGCAGCCGATTTTGTGGAACAGCACCGCACCAAGTGTCAGCAAATGCAGCAAGGAATCCGCGATCTGCTCAAAGAACACGGTCTGCCTGCCGATTATCTGCAGACAAAATACAACTGTCCGATCTGCGAAGATTCGGGCGTGGACGGATCGCATTATTGCCAATGCATGAAACTGCTGCTCAAGGAACTCGCCTACAAACAGGCAAGCGAGCGTTCTCCGCTGACCTGCAGCCGTTTTGAGGATTTTTCACTGCACTATTACAGCGGTGAGCAGAAGGCACATATGCAGAAAATTCTTAACTATTGCCGCGAATATGCCGACACATTCGACGGAAACTCCTTTTCCCTGCTGTTTTACGGTGAAACAGGTCTTGGCAAGACGCATCTTTCCCTTTCCGTGGCAGGCATTCTCATCGAAAAAGGCTTGTTTGTTCTGTATGATTCCACACAAAACATCATGAACCGTCTTGAGCGTGAACGTTTCGGCAGAGGAACATCAGAAGGCGAATACGAAAAAATGCTCTTTGAGTGCGACCTGCTGATTTTAGACGACCTGGGTACCGAATTTTCGACCCAGTTTACCATATCGGCACTTTACAACATCATCAACAACCGCCTTTTGTCGGGCAAGCCGACCATCATCAGCACAAACCTCGATTTAAAAGGCATTGAAGAAAAATATACCAAACGCATTGCATCACGCATTGTGGGCGAATACGAATTGCTGCATTTTCTCGGCAGCGACATCCGCCAACAGAAAAAAGCTGAGCTTTAAAAACGTATTTTACATCCATTCCGCGCATCTCCATTCTTGAACAGGAGGCTACTATGGCTGAAAACACCGCTATTCTGACCGCTGAGGAAGAGGCTGTTGCCAAACAGCGTGAACATCAGAACAAAAATTATCTCTCCCCCCGTGATTACATCGCCTACAACCTTTCGGGGTTCGGTGACAAAAACTGGGACACTTTCAACTCCCGCAACGCAAGCTTTTTCAACCGTAATATTCTGGGTGTTTCCGCATGGACACTCAGCAAGGCAAGCGTGGTTTCGAGCATTGCCGACACGCTGGACAATGCAATTTCCGGCCCGATCATCGACCGTACCCGTACCCGTTGGGGCAGAGTGCGTCCGTTTCTTATTCTCACCTTGCCGTTGTGGTGCCTTGCACAGGGTGTCAACTGGAGTCTGCCCGTCAATCTGAGCCAGAACCTGTATATGGTCATTTTCTCGGTGCTTTATTATTTAGGCTCCATTGCAAACTCCTTCTATACCCCTGCATACGGAGCTTTGCTTTACAACATCACCCCGAACGTGGACGAACGCAACCGTCTGATTGCAACCGATACATACGCAGACCTGATCGGCGGCAGTGTGCTGCCCGAAATATTCAAGCTGCTCGTTGACATTCTTCCGAAAACCCTCGCAAGACGTACGATTTATATGGGCGGTGCATATGCAGGCGTGATTATGGTCATCATTTTCCGTATTTACGGATTCTTTGCACTGCGTGAGCGTGTTCCGCTTGCTTCGCGTGAGCAGATGAATGAGGTGAGCGTATGGAAATCCTTCAAATCGGTGGCAGGCTGCCGTCCGATGTGGGTCGTGCTCATCAAAGGTTTCTTCGGTGTCGGCAAGGGCATGAGCTCGCAGATTGAATCCGACTTCTGGATCAACTGCTACGGCAAGCTGTCCTACTCCACCATTGCCGGTATTTTCACGGGGTTGCCGAGCTACTTCGTGCTTCCCTTTGCACCCAAACTGACCCGCAAATTCGGTGTACGCAACCTGTGCAGCGGCAGCTATATGTTCTGCGGCATCAGCTATTTCATTATGTACCTCGTCGGCTATCAGCCGTTCGGAAAAGCCAGAAAGGTACTCAACATCGTATGGATCACCATTGCCCTGACCGTCTGCGGTTCGGTCAACAGTATCCAGCGTTATTCATCCACCGCCATGACCGGGGATCTGTATGACTATGTGGAATGGCAAACAGGCATCCGCAACGAAGGTATGATCAACGCAGCCATGGGCTATGTCTCACTGCTTACAAACCAGGTTTCCAACCTCATCAGCGGTGCATTGATTACAAAACTCGGCATCAAAACAACCTACATCAACGGCAATTTCGTACCCAGCGATGATCCGATTCTGCTTCGCAACATCTGGATCGTGCTTGCCCTGTGTCCTGCCATCGGCAGATTCTTAAAGGGTGTTACGCTGCTGTTCTTCAATGTCAATGGAAAAACCAAAGAGAAAATGATGGAAGAACTTGCCGTTGCCCGTGCAGCAAAAGTCATGGACACGGGAAAACCAGAAGAAAACAACTGACATCCGCACACAAAACCGCGGTGTCAATCATAAACAGTAAAAAAGATCTGCAACCTTTTCGGATTGCAGATCTTTTTGGTTCTTTTGTTTTAAATCTTCTGCATGACTTCCTGCAGAAATCTGACGGCATTACCGATGTCGGTTTCAGGGCTTTCACCGCATTCGCGTTCGATGGTCAGGAAACCTTTGTAGCCGATATCGCAGAGGGCTTTGATGTAGTTCGGCCAATCAACCTGTCCTTCACCAAGCGGCACTTCTTCAAAGCTCGGCCCCGTAACAAGTGCTTCCTTGATGCCGTAAACGACTTCGGGGTCGTTGTCACGCAGGCGGATACCGTCCTTTGCGTGGGTATGGACAATATAGTCTTTCAGCGTGTAGACAGCCTGTACGGGGTCGTCACCCGTAACCATGACAAGGTTTGCAGGGTCAAGGTTGACGGCAACACCGCGGGAGTTGAGGGAATCGAGGAATCCCTTGAGGTCTTTTGCGGTTTCGGGACCTGTTTCAACAGCAAAATGTGCATCGATGGAATCGGCATATTCTGCAAGCTGTGCACAGGCTTCCTGCATGATTTTATAGCGGTCGTGGTTGGGATCGGTCGGAACAACACCTATGTGTGTGGTAACGATATCGGTTTCAAGGTCTTTTGCAAGATCCAGAATGCGTTTGCTCTTTTCAACGCGTTCCGCATTTTCTTCTTTATGACCGAAGCCGCCGCCAAGGTCACCGCAGAGTGCGGAAATGACAAGACCGTTGTCCTTGACAAGATTCAGAAATTCGCGACGCTGTGCTGCGTTGAGGTTTTCGGGAGCCATTTCGCCACGGGTTGCATAGACCTGCATACCCTTTGCACCGAGTGCAGCAGCGGTTTTGACCTGTTCGGGCTTTGTTTTTCCTCTGAGGGAGTCAATGATAATACCAATGGGGAGCTGAGCCATAGCATAACCTCCAAGTTAAAAATATCAGTTATCAGTATAATCTTTCAATGGTGCAATGTCAATATCCTCAAACTGCTTGAGGAATTCATACAACAATTCCGCGATCTGTTTGCAGCCGCCGGGGGTGTTGCTTTCGATATTCAGCGGCAGGATCGGATCATGTACGCTGAGTCTGAGCAGCAGCCAGCCGTCACCGTGATCTTTGTCGAACGACACACGGAAGCCTTCGCGGTTGTCGTCGGCAGGTGTTGCAAAAGGCAAGCCGCAAGTCCATGTTTCAAGCTCTGCGATCACCTTTTCACCAACGGGACGGAAATCGGATTGCAGAATTTTAAAACGAAGCTCTTTTTCTTCTTTTGCTTCCGCAAGGGATACGATCACGCTTGAAAGTGTTTTGCCTTCTTTGCGAAGTTTTGCAAGCAGGATGATGATTCTCGTAATCAGGTACGCACCGTCATCCAGGAAATAATTCTCACGCAGTGCCGCATGACCAGATGTTTCAATGGCAAGAGGACAGTTGATACCTTCGTTGTTCAGGCGGATGGCCTCGTTGATAACATTCTTGTATCCTCTGCGAAAACGGTGATGCACACCGCCTAATGTTTCGTTGATGAACACAGCCAGACCGTCGCTTGTGACCGAGTCCGTAACAATGGTGCCGCCCGGTTCGTTTTCGAGTGCAATGGCGGAGGCAAGGGCAACAAGACGGTTGCGGTTGATTTCCTTTCCGTCGGAATCAACGCAAGCGGCTCTGTCCACGTCTGTGTCAAAAATGACACCGAAATCCGCTTTGTTGCGAAGCACGCTGCGGCAGATAAATCCCATGGCATCGGCATTTTCGGGGTTCGGGATGTGGTTCGGAAAATGTCCGTCGGGATCTAAAAATTCGCTGCCCGACACATCGGCACCGAGTGCGGCAAGCACTTTTTGTGCATAGAATCCGCCCACACCGTTGCCGGCATCCACCACAATGTGAAAACCTGCAAGGGGCTTGTCATAGTCCTCTGCATTGACACCTTTTTTGATGATGTCGCAAAGCAGTGCGGCATATTTTGTAATATAATCGCATTTTCCGACACTTCCCTGTTGTTCGGCAAACGGACATTCCTTTTCGGCAGCAGCAAGCACGGCAGAAATATCGCTGCCCTCAAAACCGCCCTGACGGGTGAAGAATTTGAGTCCGTTTTTGTCGGACGGATGGTGGCTTGCGGTGATCTGCACCGCAGCGGTGCAGCCTTCCGTTACGGTTGTCATGAACATGGCAGGTGTGGAGCAAAGTCCGCAATCGGTCACACTGACACCGTATTTTGTAAAGACCTCACAAAGTGCATTGAGAATGCGTTCCCCCGAAAGACGGGAGTCTCTGCCGATAAAAATACGCATATCGGCAGGTTTTGTATTTGTTTTTGCGGCTATCACGGACAAAAATCCGACGGCAATCTGCTTTATGACAGCATCGTTGAGGTCACAATTGTCCCCCAATGCCGTACCGCGGATGTCCGTACCGCTTTTTAAGTAAGATAAAGACATACAATCAAGTCCTTTGAAGAATGCAAAATGCAAAGTGCAAAATGCAAAATTAAATGGTCGCTTCGCTCTGGATTATAGATTTTTGAGAGATAAATTATGGTTTATCGGGGTCTTTGCAAAGTAAATTTCACTCTCAAACACTCGTCGCCCCTGAAAGGGGAGATGTCACGAAGTGACAGAGGGGTTAACCAAGTTTGCACAAATTTGGTCAATAAAGTTTGATATTGCCGACTGAACCCCTCTGTCTGCGTTCCGCAGACATCTCCCCTTTCAGGGGCGACAAGGGGTTGGTGGGGTCTCCCACTTTGTGCTGTAAACCATAATTTGAAATGCAAACGCAGAAAGTCAAAACACATCTATAAATGGCAACGCCATTCCTTTTTTTTGCATTTTGCATTCCTGCATTTTGCATTTGAAAAATTTGCCTGCAAATTTTTCTTAGTGGTATTTCGGCAACCAGCCTTCGTGTGCGGCAATCAGATCGTCAACAAGATTGACGGTTTCGTCGATGGTCAGTTCACTCGACACGTGCGGATCGAGCATGGCAGCCTGATAAATGGCATCCTTCTTGAGCGTGACGGCTGCTTCAATGGTGAGCAACTGCACGTTGATCATGGTCATATTCATGGCAGCCAGCTGCAACGGGAGTGCAGGCTGCTGGCAGCCCTGAACACCGTACTTGTTGACAAGACAGGCAACCTCGACGCAGGCTTCCTTGGGAAGATTGGGGATCAGACCGTTGTTGATGACATTGCCACCGATTTTGTAGGGAACGTCGGTGACCATGGCTTCCATGATGTAGGATGCATATTCATGGGTACGGGTGTGGCTGACATCATCGGTGAGGTATTTTTTACGGTCCTCATTCCAACGGGCGATCTGGTTGATACAACGACGCGGATATTCATCCAACGGAATGTTGTAGCGTGTGATGAGTTCGGGATGCTTGTCTTTGATAAAGAAGTTGTTGTATTCGGCATTGTGTTCGCTCGATTCGGTGCAATAGTGACCCAGACGGCGGATATATTCGTAACGGACAAGGTCACCGTGATCGGTCACACCGCTTTCAAGCACTTCGATGGCTTTTCTGCGGATTTCGGGATACAGATCGGTGCCGTCGGCATCTTCGATTTCAAGCAGCCAACCCATGTGGTTGATACCTGCGATGCGTTCGCGGATGGGTTCGGTAAAGGGAATGCCCAGGCCGTTGAGAAGACCTCTTGAACAACCCTGTACGGAATGGCAAAGACCGACGGTGTTAATGCCGGTGTAACGCTGCATATAACCTGCAAGTTGTGCCATGGGGTTTGTATAATTCAGGAACCATGCATTCGGGCAGACTTCTTCCATGTCGTTTGCGAAGTCCTTGAGAACGGGAATGGTACGAAGAGCACGGAAAATGCCGCCGATACCGTTGGAGTCGGCAATGGTCTGACGCAGACCGTATTTCTTGGGCACTTCAAAGTCGATGATTGTGCAGGGGTCATACAGACCGACCTGGATGGCATTGACAACAAAGTTTGCACCGCGGAGTGCATCCTTGCGGTTTTCGACACCGAGGTAACGGGTGATCTTTGCACGGGACTCGTTCACATTTTTATTGATGGCATTGATCATGACCCAGCTGTCCTGGAGTCTGTCTGCATCGATGTCATACAGTGCGATTTCGCACTCACGCAGAGCCGGTGTGCACATGACGTCACCGAGAACATTTTTCGCAAAAACGGTGCTGCCTGCACCCATAAATGTTATTTTCATTACAAAACCGTCCTTTCAAAAGCAAATTTCCACTGTTCCTGTTCTTTTTGTTTTCTATGTACAGGTAAGTTTAGTATATAACACATTGCACAGCATAGTCAATTCTTTTTTTTCTGAATTTGTGAATTTTGCTTTAATGAATTATCAAATAAATGCAAAAAACGCACACAAAAAGGATAAACAATATTTGTAATATATGCCAATAGACAAATAAATATAATTATTTTACAATATATTGTAAAATAATAAAATGTCAGCAATCAGGGAATTCAAACAGAACCAATCACAGAACCGGCTCCTGATTGTAACATTCATCAACAAAATGCTATAAAACATAAAAAAGGAAGATTATTATGAAAAAAATTGCCGCTATACTGCTTGCATTTTTATTGGTTTTTGCGGCACCGATTTACAGTTTATTGAGTACAGAGACGGTATATGATTCTTCTTTTTCACAAAAAGCAGAAGCGCTTACAAGCGGATATTATAAATATTATGTTTTGAACAACGAAGCAACGATTATGGAAACAGATACTTCTATCAAAGGAAATATCACCGTTCCGTCATATCTTGGTGGTTACCCCGTAAAAACAATAGGAATGTATGCATATAATAATTGCACGTTGCTGACATCTGTTACCATTCCGTCAGGAATAACATATATTGATTTCAATGCTTTTTCGGGTTGCAGCTCATTGGTCAGAGTAAACATTCCTGCCAATGTAACAGCGATTCAAGGTTCTGCATTTGCCGGCTGTTACTCGTTGACTTCAGTCATTTTCGATGGCAAAAGCAAATTAACAAGTATTGGTGGTTTTGCATTTTCATCCTGCACTTCTCTGAAAACCATAGCAATTCCATCATCAGTTACAACCATTGATACTTCCGCTTTTCATGGGTGTACCGCATTGCAATCTGTTGTGATTCCGTCATCTGTCGTAAATCTTGGTGATTATGTGTTTTGCGGATGCAGCAGTCTCAGTCAGGTTGTATTTGAAAACAACAGCAAAGCGACAAGTATCGGAGAACGTGCTTTTATGAATTGCAGTTCCCTGACATCAATTGTTGTACCTTCTTCTGCAATGATTATCGATGAATCCGCATTTGAGAATTGTACTTCTCTTGCGTCGGTCACTTTTGAAGAAAACAGCCGGGTAACCAAAATCAATTGGGATGCTTTCAAAGGTTGCACTTCGCTGCCAACAATCCATATACCGTCTTCTGTTGAGCAACTCGGTATTGATGTTTTTGAGAATTGTGACTCTTTGAAGTCGGTTTATATTTATAATCCTGTATGTACCATCAGCGATTATAGCATAGAAAAACACGTAACTATTTATGGTTATGAAGGTTCAACAGCACAAAAAACAGCAAAGAAAAACGGCAACCCGTTCAGAAATATTTGCAATCATCCGCAAGCAGAAGAAATTACATATGCCGCCACTTGTATGGCAGGTGGTATTATCCGTCAAGTCTGCACCAACTGCGGCGAAACACTCAGCGAAACAATTACCTCAATTGATCCTGCTAATCATTCTTCTGTAGAAACATTTACGCAGAATGCGAGTTGTACCACTGCAGGAAAAATCTTTACCTGTTGTACCGGATGTGGGGAATTTATCAGCGAGACCATACTTCCTGCTCTCGATCATACAGATACAAACGCAGATCAGTTGTGTGATCGCTGTAAGGAGCCTTGCGGAGTCAGCACGCTCATCGGTGATGTGGATGGAAACGGCATGGTGCAGGCAGCAGACGCAAGAGTTGCGCTGCGTGCGTCTGTTGGTCTTGAAACACTCAGTGAGCAGCAAAGAAAAGTCGCGGATGCTGACAGAAACGGAAATCTGCAGGCAGCGGATGCAAGAATGATTCTGCGTGCATCGGTGGGTTTGGAGATATTAGGTACATTAACATAAATACCAAAACATAACAGACAGGACAGGTGACGATTCTCAGTCCTGACGAAGAGCAGACTGAAAACAAAATAAATATTTACTCAAACTCAAAATTCGGTAGATCAGCCGATCGACGGGAACAACAAAAGGAATTGTTGAAAGAATTATCAGCGGGACACAGCACCATCCCCTGTCCCGACCCCGAAACCGCTGATTGGTCTTTGGTTTGTGATTGGTCTTAACGTTGGGTATATGGTAAATAAAGGAGAGATAGCGATGAATTTCAACACGGGGATATTAAGTATAACCGACCACAAGGGAAGATACATGGGTATGCAGGACATTGCGAGTCAATTTTTAACCGGCAGATGTATCGATATTTCCACACAGGGACCTGATGATAACCCAAGTGCAATTGTTATTACTGTTTATGATGAGAAAGATAAGTATAAAAACTTTGAAGATATAAATTTTTCGGCGATAAAAGGTGATTACGAAAGATGGGCAACACCGCAAATGTTTTGTATTTTGTTACAAGAAGCCGGGCGTCTTTTTGATTGGGATCAAATCCACCAAAAAGGTACTTGTTTTTACATACGTACCAATCATTTAAGTTCGACTGCGGTAACCCGTGAAGAATTTTATAAAGAGACTACAGATTTTTCACTTTCTGCGACAAATGAACTTTCGCAAGGGAAAATATTTATAGTTTTTAACGGCATATTGCAGGATTACAGAGGAAATGAAAATAATCTTGTGATTCCCGATACTGTTACCGCAATTGCCGGTTCTGCTTTTTTGGGTAATAAAAAATTTGAAAGTCTTACTATTCACAGAGATGTTACAAGAATAGAAATTCTTAATACTACAATTGATAAACTTTATTATCAGGGTGATATTGAGTCCTGGTGCAGAATTGATTTTCAGGGAAGTCCTGTAATAAATGAGCTGTATTTCAACGGCATCTTGCAAAGGGATGTTGTAATTCCTGATACTGTGACAGAACTTAAAGATAATGTTTTTTGCGGCTGCAAAGGTATTACCTGTGTTAAAATGTCTGAAAAAGTCACAAAAATAGGTTCTGAAGTGTTTGCGAAAAGCGGAATAGAAAGCGTATCACTTCCGAGCACAGTGACAGCCATAAGTGATGGTATGTTTTTTTATTGTGACAATCTTACAGATATTGTAATTCCGAAGGGGATAAAAAAAATAGGCAAAAAAGCTTTTGGTGTATGTCAGAATCTGAAAAGGATAGTATTGCCCGATACCATAACAAACATCGATTCTTCTGCTTTTTACAATTGTAAGAATTTAAAAGAATTAAACATTCCCGATGGAATAAAGACAATAGGATCGGCTGCTTTTAGTGGTTGTTATGCACTTGAGAATATCAGCATTCCTGAAAGTGTCAAGAAGATAGATGAATGTCTCTGGGGTGCCGAAAGCATTGAAACGATCGTGTTACACGGGAATGAAGCCGGCACGTCTGATTGGATAGAAGAAAAATACAGGAATCGCATTAAAAATATAGTATTCGGCGAGAATGTCTGTTTTATAGCTAAATCTAAATTCCAACGTTGCAATAATCTTGAAAGTGTAACAATAAGAGGATCCGTAGAGTTGTGTGATTTTGCTTTTGCAGATTGCACGAAGCTGAAAACCGTTACATTTTATCATACACCTTTCAGAAACAAACGACAAAAAGGCGGTTACGGATTTGAAACTGTTTTTGCCGGATGTCGCAATCTTTCTGAAATCAATTTCATAAATGAAGACGCACAACAGTTAAAAAAGTTGTTGCTGTCAGAGAAGAACACCAAAGCGGATGACTATATACAAATGCAGCGCCGGATGCAAGAAGATGAAGAGGAAAGAATCAGATACGGTGAGGCACCGTCAAATCAACAGGAGTTTTCAATCAATTTCGGTATAATCGAATCCTATAACGGGAGTGCTGAGAATGTTGTAATTCCCGACGGAGTAACAGACATAAGTCAATATGTTTTTTCGGGCAAAGGTATGACTTCGGTTGCATTTCCTGACAGCTTCGAGTGTGTAGGTGCAATGTCTTTTTCAGGATGTGCAAATCTGAAAGAAATAGTTTTTGGGGAAAATGTGCGAATAATCGGAGACAGAGCATTTTTTAACTGTAAAAAGCTTACTACGGTTGTTGTTCCGGATAAAAAGATTCATATATCTGATAATGCTTTTGAAGGCTGTCCGGATGTAAAAATCATAAAAACAGCCAGGTAGGACAGGAGACGGTTAGGGTGACGGATATAATCCGAATCCGTTTTTTACAGGCGGATTTCCGCCGATACTTCGTTAAAATACTCGAAAATCCATAAAGGATTTTCTGCGGTTTTTCCTTGTCCCGATGCGATCCGATCAACCGTTCGCCCTGAAAAAAGACCATTCATTACGGGGACTATTGCTTTTTGTTTTTTCGCGATATATATTTATAACAACAGAAAAAACAGGCACTCACAGATTGTGAAAAAAGCCGGAAAGAGGTATTCACATGAAAAACACAATCAAAAAAACGTTGTCGGCATGTCTTTGTCTTATGATGTTGTTGTCATGTATTCCGATGCAGGCAGCAGCCGCAACCACGGGCACCTGCGGAGATAACCTGACCTGGGAACTTTCTGACGGTGTGCTGACCATTTCGGGTACAGGCGATATGAACAACTTCAACTGGAGAGATCCCGAATGGGCAGAATATGCCGACGACATTTACAGTGTTGTGGTCGAAGAAGGTGTCACATCCGTCGGCATGAGTGCATTCTATGACTGCTATGCACTGACTGCCGTATCCTTCCCCGACAGCCTGGAGAAAATCGGTTCCGGTGCACTGACCAACACGGCTTTTGCACAAAATGCCGACAATTGGGAAAACGGTCTTTTGTATGTCGGAAAGTATCTGATGGCATCCGATCTGCAGGATGCAGATATGTGCGAAGTCAGAGACGGAACAAGGCTCATTGCACCCTGGGCGATTGAAGGCGATGTAACCATCGTAAAGCTTCCTGCGAGCATTGCACACCTGGACGGAACCTGTATCCCGTATGCAAATATTATTTTTTACGAAGGCAGCGAAAACGACTGGAATGCAATGTGGGAAGATTACGATGATCGATATGACACCGTGGTATTCAATGTCGGCAAAAACAGCATTTATGAAAACGGGATCCTGTATGACATAAAAGACAAACAGGCAACCATTCTTTACGGCAACAGACCGACTGATCTTGTCATTCCGGCACAAATCAACGGTGCAAGCGTTGTACACATTGCAGACAATGCATTCAAAGGCAAGATGACACGCTACACACGAGAAATCGAGTCCGTAAACTCTGTTACATTTCCGTCCTCACTGAAAACAATCGGTGCAAATGCATTTACAAACGTCCTCATCGGCACAATGACCTTTGGCGGTGTTGTGGAATCCATCGGTGAAAACGCATTTTCATCCTGTGAAAAGATTGACTGTGTATACATTCCCGGCGGTGCTGCATCGTTTGACAAAATCGACATTGCATCCGGTAACGACTGCCTTACTGCTGATGTTTTTTATGAGGAATACCCGTTCAGCAACATCAGTATGAAGCACAGTTTTGACCTTGTCAAAGGGTATTATACCATCAGCGAAAGAGTCAACGATGAAAGAATCACCTATTATGAACTTTCCCCCTATTATATTGAGATCACAAGAACATTCAAAGACGGTCACACAGATGTCATCACCGCTGACAATTCCAGTTCCTTTTCTTATAAAAAAGAGCAGCTCATCATTGACAATACGGTGGCAGGTGAAAACAGCGTCACGGTTTACTACTTCGGGCAGCCCTATGAACTGAAAGTGAACATCGTCAAGGCCGAAAAATCGGATGCCGCAGAATTGAGCCTTGATTCCGATCCGATTGCTTATGATTTCACAAAAACAGAATTCTCCATTGCAAATGAAGAAATCAAACAAACCAAATTCTGCAATGACCACTTTATTTTCTATTGCAATTCGGGCAATGTCTATACAAAACCCGTCAACGGTACACAGATCACTTTGCTTGATATCGATTCCCTTTTGGGTGACAATCAGACAGCAAAAAGCAAGGCTGCTGTGAAATTCTATGAATGCGACGATGAAACCATCCTGTGTATCGGCTACAAATACTATTTCCATACCACGGATTTTGTCTCGTATACACAATTCAATCTCCCGGTAGACACACAACCTCAATCGTTCCTGAAGGTTGCAGACAAATATGTGGTCACCTTCCCGTCCGACATTTATCATGACGTGTTCATTGAACCCGGCGACAAGATTGCATACTACGTATCGGCCGACCTGCAAAACTGGACCCAATACCATACACCGACTGCAGAGTTTGAAATGTACCGCGGCAGCGAAAGTGTTTCTTTTGAAGCCAAATTCTTTGCACCCGGCAACAAAGGGCTGTTTGTTCTGATGCAGAGTGTGCAGGGAAATGCAACAGGTGCAAGAGGATATCAGCTGCAGGGATTGTACTATACGGAAAACTTTACAGATTACATCCGACTGACAGAAGACTTTGCTCCCTACGGTTTCATCACCATGGGTAATTCCGTTGTCAACGATAAAGTAATATTCTGTTTCACCGAAACATACCGTCCCGTTTTCGGCAGTGACCACCGTTCAAGTGCGTTCAGCCGCAGCACGGTATGGGCTTTTGACGAACAGAGCAAAACCGTTTCCATGCTGTATGAAAACAACAACCCCTCCGGTTATTTCAACAGCAAAGCGGAAGGCAACACCATCTTTTTGCAGACAATAGAATTTGATGAGGTTTATACATATACCCTCATGCAAGACGAAGTCAGAGTCGTCTGCACATCGCAGGCAGACTATGATTGCAACAATATTATCAAATTCAGCACCGAAAAATATTGCTGTGTCAGCGTTTATTTCATGTTTGACGGCTCTGTATTGTTGTCCGCCGACGGTGAGCATTTTGTAACCCTGTCGCTTCCCGACGGATTCAACTCGCCCGTTTTCTTTAAAACCGAAAACGGTAAAGAAGTCTGTGGTATCATTGGTGACAATTCCGTGATTTATTTGGATGAAAAGCTGTTTTCCGACGTACTGACAAACAAGGAAGAACACACGTTCAACGGCAACACCTGCACAAGATGCGGATATGAAAAAGTCGAACCGCAACCGTATGCCAAAGGCGACATCAACGGTGACTGCACAATCAGCTCCTCGGATGCAAGACTGACATTGCGTGCCGCGGTAGGTCTTGAAGAACTCAACGAAAAACAGGCTGCTGCAGCTGATGTGGACAATGACGGAGATATCACCTCTTCGGATGCCCGATTCATCCTGCGTGCCGCAGTCGGACTGGAAACACTGTAACAAAACAAGACACAAAACAAGGGACTGTATCAAGACATCGAAACGGATGTTATGATACAGTCCCATTTTGCGTTCAGCAGAACGGTGTGTGGTTTCAGATGCAGTCAGAAAGAACGACCATCTGATGGATGCAGACTTCGGGGACGGTGAACTGCACATAACCGTCCGTACAGGTGAAGTCAATGTCCCTGTTTTGCGGTACGAGCGTGACTTTTGACGGTGCCGTGGCGGTTTTGACTTTGCAGGCGACATTGTAAAGAGGTACGACATCCTCAATGATCTCTGTGCGTTCGCCACGCAAGGTCGTGTGGGCAAACAGCAGGTGGAGAATGTTGCGGTTTTGGTCTGCCTGTTTTGTCAGGGTAACTACACCGCGGTCGGGAATGGCGGCATACACCGTACGGTCTGAACCGAGCATTCTTGCTGTCACATAGTCAAACAGCTCTTTGAAACAAAGATGACCGTGTTTTGCGTAGGCGGTGAAAATATCCCAGCCGATGTAGGCGACATTACCCTTGATGACAACGGCAGGATAGGTTTCGGTCGGGTCGTTGGGTGTATGTGCATGGGAGCAGAAGTGTTCATAGGTACGATTGAAATATGGATTCTGTCCGTGAGCACAGACCTCGCAATCAACCGCTTCCATGCAGAAAGATTCGCACCGCATGAGATATTCGGTCGTGCCGTTGACGGTGGGATAGGAAGGAATGCAATAGGTGGGATTGAAGGTGTTCTTACCGATGTATGCAGCCCCGGTGTCGAGGAAGAATGCACCGTCCTTGAGAATCGATTCACCGCTTGCAATGACCTTGCCGCCGTTGGCTGCAAAGGTTTTTACTTTTTCGATCATGGCATCCGAAAGGCCGCCGACATCGGGCAGAATCAGCATCTTATAGCCGGACAGATCCATGGTGGTATCGATGAAGTTGTAGAGATATTTGTTTTCCAACAGCAATCTGTTGGCACCGAAATCCGCCTTGTGATTGCGTTCGTGTGTCAGCGATTCCGCACTCAGGACGGCAATGTCCGCAACATTTGCGGCACCGATGATCCACGGTTCTTTTTCTTCCACAAGAGCATAGGCTTTTCCGATGAGTCCGTAGGTTGCCATGTTCATTTCACCCAAGGGGTGCAACTGGTCACCGATGGAGCAGCCGGCACCGTTGGCGATGCTCAGCGAGGTTTCATAAATGAGTGCATTGGGATGCTTGAAACCGCCGAACTCACCCCATGAATGGTGAAATTTGCCTGTCATGCCCAAAAACTCGGTATCGGGCAGTGTACGGACATAGGCTGCCGAAAGCGGAAAATGGTCGTATCCCCAACCGCCTGTGGGAAGACTTTCAAGCTCCAGATGGGTGTTGGCATCAATATAGGCATAGTCGCCCTTGGGCACGTGTCCCTCGTTGTGATAAATGGTGGCGGTGCTGCTGTATTTGCGGACGGCTGCATTGGTTCTTGCAAGGTAGTTGGCAAAAACCATGTCACCGAATTTTATGCGGTCAGCTTCGCAGTTGACATCCAGACCTGCCTTTTGCATATCGGACAGACATTTTTCGCAATAGCATACCCGCGGTGCAATGATGTCCAGGAAAATGCCGCATGGGTCGTACATCTGCATGACTTCTTCGATCTGTGCACAGAGTACATCGAGGTATTCCGTGTTGAAGCAAAGCAGATGGAAATGGGTTTCGTTTTCGTATGTCTTTACATCGTCCTTGTCCATGGATCGGGCATAGTGCCATTCGGGATGCAGGACATAGTCCTTTTCGTCATAGCCTGCCGAAATATAGACGGGTGCCCTGACACCGATCTCCCTGCAAGCCTCCAATTGTGCACCGAGCAGATCGAAATCAAGTGTCGGGTGCATTTTGTTTGCCTTGGTCGGATGATAAGACCAACCGTGGTGACACTTGGAAAACACGGTAATGGAGTCAACATGACCGATCTGCAAGGCTTTCTGAAACTGCTCTTTGGAAAAGGTCTTACCTACGGGCAGGGTACCGTTTGTATGAAAATCAAGATGTACTTGTCTTTTTCTGAGCATCATATTTTCTCCTTATTTTTATTTTGCACTGTTCTCCAGTGCTTCGTTTTCTTCGTGTCTTGCAGCACGGATCTGTTCAAGATCGCGATACATCTGCACTTTGGTTTCACCCTCGACATTGTACATGGTCTTGAGGATGATTGCTTTGAGCAGATTGCTCAGAGCATAACCGAACAGCAGGAAGGCAAGCAACCACAGGCAGGTTTTCATATATGTCGGCTGTGCCTGCATGGTGGCGACGAGATCCCCTTCACCCGAGGATTCATAGCCGACCCATGCGATCATAAAGGGAATCAGAATCTCCTTGAGGTAATTGAGGGCCGTGAGAATCCAACCGGGAACAATGCCCTGGATGGCCTCCACGCGTTCACCCGTCTGCCATTCAAGATAGTCGTAGTATTCGACCGTGAAGTGGGAATTGGCAAGTTCCTGCACACCGATTCCCATGCCGAACAGGAAATAGAATGCATAGAAGAATACACTGTTCCAACCCGAGAAGAACATGAGTCCCATTTTTGCTTCCGCAAAACAGATCAGAAACAGAACACCTGCGGAAATCATCGAATAGGGACCGCAGAATTTGAGCAGTTTGGTGGGTTCGTATTTTTTGGACAGCTTGGTGGTGATGATATTACCGATCACCGTGCCGGCTGCGGTGGGGATGGTGAGCAGGATATTTTTTGACGAACCAACGGTGATGGCTGCAAGGAAGGTGGACATTTTGCCGAGCATGGCCAACACATTGACCCACTGCATATATTGATATGCACGGTAATTCTTGTATTTGAACAGCGAAAACAGGGTTTTGGAAATCTTGATTTTTTGTTTTCTGGGCAGCTCGATGCGTTCTTTGCAGAAAAGACCGCACATCATGTTGCCGAAGAATGTGACACAGGCTGCAACCACGGCAAGGGTCATGTACATTGCATTCTTGTCGTCGCTGAAAAGTCCGTACACAAAGGTTGCGAGATAGGCACCGCCGTAACCGAGGTAATAGGACAACTGCCAGATGGTGGCAACGGTTTTCTTTTCTTTGTGATCGGGAGAAATAACCTGGGCGACATTCTGACCGAGGTTGTTGAATGCATTGAAAACGGTCTGACAGCAGGCAATTCCGTAGCGGAATACGGTCATCTGCTCCACCGGCCAGCCTTCGGGAACGTAGAAATAGAACACCGTCAGCAAAAACATCGGCACAAGGCAGATGATGCACCAATGACGGTATCTGCCCCAACGGGTACGCCATTTCTGCACAATGACACCCGAAATCAGACCGACAATCACACCGCAAACGGTTGTGAGCGTTGTCTGCACGGCAAGAATGTTTGCAATTTCGTCAGAAGATACCCCGACAGGACCGTAATAAAGCTCATGCAAAAAGGCTGCGGCAAGCGTACCGGTGAGGGTTGTGCCGAACATACCGCCGATACGGGCAAGCATCAGACAGATATACTCAAATTTTGTAACATTTTTCCCGATATCCGATGGCAACGCATTGGCAGGTTTGGTGTTTGCGGAATTTGTCTTTTTGGTTTTTGCGGACATTTTCTCATCTCCTGATAATTGTTTTCTTCTATTTTACAACACAATACGGTCAAAAAGCAAGTACCAAAAACAAGGCTTTTAAAAAAGGCGATTGTAAAGATTTCACATCCGAACGGCATCTTTCCGGTTGCAACACCGCGATTTTTATGATACGATAAAAACAACAGAAAATGAAAAGGAATGGCAGTATGCTTTTTACAGAAACAAATATTTCAGGCTTCACAGTCCAAAACAGAATCTTCCGCAGCGCAACGCACGACGGTCTGGCAGATGAAAACGGAGCCCCGAGCGACAGACTCATTGCAAAATACGAACATCTTGCCAAAAATGAGGTCGGCTGCATCATCACAGGCTATGCTGCCGTCAGCAGAAACGGTGTATCGCCGTATCCGAGAATGCTGACCATTTTTGATGACCGATCAATCGACCGTTACAAGGCATTGACCGAAGCGGTACACCGTCACAATACTCCCGTTGTGCTGCAGATTGCCCATTGCGGCCGGCAGACTTCGTCAAAAGCGATCGGTTTGCAGAAGGTTGCCCCCTCGGATGTGCTGCACGCGTTCTATCCCGACCGTGCCAAGGTACTCACCGAGGCTGAGATTTACGGCATCACAGACGACTTTGTTTCCGCTGCCGTCAGGGCAGAGCAGGCAGGTTTTGATGCGGTGCAACTGCATGGCGGTCACGGGTACCTGCTGCACGATTTCCTGTCCCCCTACGGCAACAGACGAAAGGACAACTGGGGCGGCAGCCTTGCAAACCGCTGCAGAATCGTGGAGCTGATCATCCGTCGGATCAAAGAGCAGACAAAACTTCCCGTCTGGATCAAGCTCAGTGCCGAGGACAACCGCAAAGGCGGCATGAATGTACAGGATGCCGTTTTGATCTGCAAGCGGCTGGAAAATGCAGGCTGCGATGCGATTGAGGTTTCGTGCGGTACGGTACAGGACGGCATGAACACCATGCGAAGCAAAAAGATGCCCATGGACGCCGTTTTCAAATACAGAGAACCGTGTGCATCGTTCCCGGCATGGCTCACAAAAATAGCCTTGCCTGCTGCAAATCTGATCAATCCGCTTCTGAAACAGCCGACACCGCTTGAAAATTTCAATGTGGAGAATGCTGAAAAAATCAAGAAAAATGTTTCCGTGCCGGTTATCGTGGTTGGCGGCATACACAAAACGGAAGATATGCAGCGGATTTTGGCGGACGGAAAAGCGGATTTTGTTTCGATGTGCCGCCCGTTTATCTGCGAACCCGATCTTGCAAAAAAACTCAAAAACGGACAAGAGCAAGCAAAGTGCCTTATGTGCAACTACTGCGGACTTGTAATTGAAAAAGACCCCACCGTCTGTCTGTACGGCAGGGTAAAAAACTGAATATTTGAAAAGTCCACCTGCAAACACGGTCGTTTGCAGGTGGATTTTTGTCAGGATTCAATTTCTGCTTTGAAGATTGCCATGTTCAGGGATACGCAGAGGCTACCACCGAGCAATGCATCAAAGTTGCGGACGGTGATTTTCTGCGGAGGCACAACCGGATAGGCAGCTTCGTAGGAATCGGTCAGATGCTTGGAGTTGACCATATTGAAAAGATAATTGATACCGGCTCTGTGTACATAGAAACCGTCAATTTCAATGTTCTGCGGCAGATAGCAGGTGTAGCCGAAATCATGATCTTCGGAATTTTCCGCATTGATGATGTTGGCTGTCACATCGGTGGGATAGTATTTGCAGTTGCGGATGATCAGGTCGCCGTTCCAGGTGGAGCCGTAGTCAGCACGCAGATCTACAAAGCTGTCGGAGATGACTGTTGTGTTTTCAATCAGAGCCGTACCGCTGCCGATGAGCTTGATACCGTGGTGACCGAGAACGGAATTTCTGATGGTTGCGTTAAGAACACCCTGGTGGGCATCAAAACGGGAAAATGCACAGCCGTCATAGGTCAGATTCTTGCAATAGTTCGATCCTGCGATGCCCCAGTAGTCACCGTCGGAGATATCGTTTGTCTGTTTGCAGTTGACAAAGCTTGCGTTGACCGCCATAGTGCCGCCGATGTCATAGGTGCCCATGGATACGCTGGTGCCTGCAGATCCGATGGTCTTGTATGTTTTGTGTCCCGTGAACGTGCCGTTTTTGACGGTTGCATCCGCACAGTAAGAAAGACTGACAAAAGCCGAATACGGAGCACCTGTTTCGCCTTCATTGACAATGTCATGATAAATGCCGTCGATAACGGTGTTGGAACGTCTGACGAGAATGCCTCTTGCATGGTAGTTGTATTCGGAGGGAGCGTTGTTGGCGATCGTCGTGAAGCAGCCGCCTTTTATGGTCAATGTTTCGGTGTCAACGGGATAGCAGGTTGCGGAAGTGATGTTGTCAAAATCCCAGATCAGCGGTGTTTCGGCTGCAATGTTGCCGTTTTCATCCACAAGAATGACATCGGTCTGGTTGCTGCCGGAATTCTGGTTTGCACCTTTGCGGATATAGCGTTTGACATTGGCATCCGTCAGCACAACAAGGCTTTTTCCGGGAAGTGTGGTGCCGATGTTGGTGGCATCCGCTTTCATGGGAGAAACTTTATCTGTGATGCTGAACGAACTTTGCGACGGAGCAATGTTGAAGAGCCATGCATTTCTGTTTTCGAGCTGCGTGTCGTCGATGATGAAACGTGCGGTTGACCAGTCGGTATTCGTCTTGATGTAAGCGGTTCGGTCTGCACCGCCGATATAATAAGTCGCGGTTTCCGAGGCAAGAACGGACAATCCGTTTTCGTTTGCATAGGCATGAGTGTTGACGATTGCCTCAAAGTCATCGGCTTTGCCGTCACCCACGGCACCGAACTGCTCATAGGTCACATAATCGGAGAATGTTTTCCGATAGACATAGCCGTCCTTGAAATCGTAGCAACCTTCCGCTGCCGACAAAACTTCATCTGCAAAAGCCGCAATACCTCTTGCAATGCCAACTTTCGAGCTGCCTTTGACAGAAACCGTACCGTTTGCAACCGTCAGACTGAAGTCGTCGGTATCATACAGCTCTTCTTCGATGACGAAGGCTTTTTGATCTGCATTTTCGGATACGGCAATCATCTTGCCGCAGGCTTTGTAAAGTTCATTGTTCAGTGTCTGTGCAGCACCGCCATAGACCGAACCGTCTGCACAATCGCTGACAACAATGCAGTATTCATCAACGGAAATACCGTTGACTGTGATCTCTTCAAGCGGCCTTACAATATACGGACTTTCATAATTCCCTGCTGAAAGTTCATATTGCAGCTGCATTTTCGAGAAAAGCACCGAAAACGGAGCCGGCAAAAAAGAGACAATGGACAGGATGATCGCAATGATTCGTTGAAACATTATTTCGCTCCCCTTACACTTTTTATCATAACAATTCCGATCTGTTTACAAAAAAAAGAATTGTCTTGTTTCTATTATAACGATCCGCATTGCATTTTGCAAGCGTTTCCTGAAAAGGAAAAAAAGGGAAATATTGCAATGAAAGGCAATGTGTAAATTATGGTTTATCTTACTGACGGAATCCCTCAAATACTCGTCGCCCCTGAAAGGGGAGATGTCTGCGGAACGCAGACAGAGGGGTTCAACCAAATCTGCTGAAAGCTCTGACAAAGCCACTTCTGATTCCTTTAACCCCTCTGTCACTTCGTGACACCTCCCCTTTCGGGGGCGACAAGGGGATTGAGGAGCAACCAAGTAAGAGTTCGCTAAACCATAATTTTCCTGTTTTTCGGGAGGAATAAAAAAAGACCACCGGCAAAAGCCGATGGTCCGATCAGATACACTTATTTTGTGTCCGTAACGGAA
>JAZNGB010000007.1:0-4087 GCA_045576275.1 Acutalibacteraceae bacterium | reverse complement strand
GCAAAAATAAACAGCCGCACGGGAGCGGCTGCTTGAAATAGTAATGCGGTGCTAAACTTCAGGACCCCTTTCAGGGGTAAAGCCAGTAACGGCCCCTTATAGGGGCAGAGCAAACCACCGGTTCAACCGGTGGTTTTGATTGTTGTTCTCACGAAAGTTATAAATAACCTTTGCATTTGCCGAAGAAAAATGAGCAAACTACTGAAAATTTCAAAAAAAGGGAAAATGAGTTGAAATTCTTTGGATATTTTAGTAAGATGTATAATAGTGGAAAATCGGATAATTTTTATTGATAAATACCGATACCAAATGTGTACAGAAACAATAATATATTTTATGGGGTGACATTTTGAAAGTAAAATTTACAGAAACGATCCTTCGTGATGCCAACCAGTCCCTGATCGCAACCAGAATGTCTTTTGACGAATTTGAGCCGATTCTTTCGGAACTCGACAAAGCAGGCTACTATTCCCTTGAATGCTGGGGTGGTGCAACCTTCGATTCCTGCCTGCGTTATCTCAATGAAGATCCGTGGGAAAGACTTCGCAAAATCCGCAAGGCTTGTCCCAACACAAAGCTGCAGATGCTTCTTCGCGGACAGAATCTGCTCGGCTACAAACATTATTCCGATGATGTTGTCAGAGCATTTGTCAGGAAGTCCATCGAAAACGGTATTGACATCATCCGCATTTTCGACGCTCTCAACGACCTTCGCAACATTGAAGTTGCCGTTGACGAAACACTCAAAAACGGCGGACATCCCTCCGGCACCATCTGCTACACCCTTTCACCCATCCATTCTCTTGAAAACTATGTAAAACTTGCAAAGGATATGGAAAAGATGGGTGTGCAGTCCATCTGTATCAAGGACATGGCAGGTATCATGGGTCCGCAGGAGGCCTATGACCTTGTAAAGGCAATCAAGGCTGAAGTGAAGCTGCCTCTGGTTGTCCATACACACTCCACAACAGGTCTCGGTGCACTCACGCTGCAGAAGGCAGTCGAAGCAGGTGCTGATGTCATCGACACCGCCATTTCATGCTTCTCGGGCGGCACTTCCCAGCCTCCCACAGAAACCCTTGTTTATGCTCTTAAGCAGCAGGGATATGAAGTGGATGTCAACATGGATACCCTTAAGAAAATCAACGATTTCTTCAAACCCGTCAGAGCCAAAGCTCTTGAAAGCGGTCTGCTGAATCCCGTTGTGCTTGCAACCGATACGGATGCTCTTTCTTATCAGGTACCCGGCGGTATGCTTTCAAACCTTGTTGCCCAGCTTACGGCAGCAGGCAAGCTCGATAAGTTTGAAGAGGTGCTTCTGGAAGTGCCCAGAGTGCGTGAAGACCTCGGTTATCCTCCGCTTGTAACTCCCATGAGCCAGATGGTCGGTGTACAGGCAACGCAGAATGTGCTTGCAGGTGAAAGATACAAGAATGTTTCCAAGGAAATCAAGAACTACTTCCTCGGATTCTACGGAAAAGCACCCGGTGAAGTGAATGCAGATCTTGCAAAGAAGATTCTCGGTGACGAAACACCCGTTACCTGTCGTTTTGCTGATACGCTCGAGCCTTACTTTGAGAAAGCAAAGGCTGAAATTGGCAGCAAGGCAAAAAGTGATGAAGATGTCCTTTCCTATATCGCTTTCCCCGCACAGGCAGAAGCATTCTTCGACAAGCGTGACGAAAAGGCAAGAAACACCTTCAAGTACACCATCAGAGAAGTATAAGGAGGTCATCAGAAATGCTTGATTTTACTCTTACGGATGCCCTTGCAGTTGCTGTTATCGGTATTGCAACCGTTATTCTTATTCTTGCAGTGATTGCTCTGCTGATCATCCTGGTTTCAAAGGCAATCAGAGCCGTTGAAAATGCCGCAAACAAAAAGAATAAAGCCGCTGTTGTCGAAACTGCACAGCCGGTGGTTTCTGCACCTGCCGGTGTTCCGATGCCAGCCGGTATGAATCATGGCGAACTGGAACTTGTCAATACGGATGAAAAGACCGCCGCTGTAATTATGGCGATTGTGTCGGATAAAAGTGGTATTCCCCTGAACAGACTTTCTTTCAAGTCAATTAAACTGTTGGAGGATGAATAAAATGAAATATGTAGTTACATTGAACGGTAAAAATTACGAAGTGGAAGTGACCGAACAGGATGCAGTTCTGCTTTCGGTTTCCGATGCACCTGTTGCAGCACCCGTTGCAGCAGCTCCCGTAGCAGCACCTGTGGCAGCTCCGGCAGCAGCTCCTGTTGCAGGTGACGGCACAAAGGTTCCGTCTCCCATGCCCGGCACGATTCTCAATGTGAATGTAAGCGTCGGACAGGCTGTCAAGACAGGGGATGTTCTGCTTGTTCTCGAAGCCATGAAAATGGAAAACGACATCGTTGCACCCTGTGACGGCACCGTGAAGCAGCTTCTTGTTTCCAAGGGCTCAACTGTCAACACAGATGATGTTCTTGTTGTAATGTGATTCCCCAAAATATAAAAAGAATAGGAGATTTCTCATAATGGAAATGATTACAGATGTCCTTGTCGGCTTGTGGGAATCATCGGGCTTTCATGCACTTTTTGCAGACGGCACCTTCCTTTGGCAGAATCTTGTTATGATTCTTGTGTCCTTTGTGCTTCTCTATTTTGCTATTGCAAAAAAATGTGAACCGCTGCTGCTTGTTCCCATTGCCTTCGGTATTCTTCTTGCCAACCTTCCCGGTGCAGGTCTTATGGATGACCCGACGGGACTGATGGATACCTCAAACATCATTGAGGGGGCACACTGGTATGATTCCGGTGTTCTCAGGCTTATTTATGCAGGTGTCAAGTCCAGTATTTTCCCGTGTATTATCTTCCTTGGCATCGGTTGTATGACCGACTTCGGTCCCTTGCTCTCCAACCCCATGTCGCTTCTGCTCGGTGCAGCAGCTCAGCTTGGTATTTATGTTGCTTTCGTTATTGCTATTTTGCTCGGCTTCGAGCCCAATGAAGCAGCATCCATCGCTATCATCGGCGGTGCGGACGGTCCGACTGCAATCTTCCTGACAGGCAAGCTTGCAGGCCATCTCTTAGGCCCCATTGCTGTTGCGGCATATTCTTATATGGCTCTCATTCCCTTTATTCAGCCTCCCATCATGAAGGCTCTTACAACAGAAAAAGAACGCAAGGTCGAAATGAAGCAGCTTCGTCAGGTTTCCAAGGTGGAAAAGATTGTTTTCCCCGTGGTTGTTCTTGTTATCTGCGCATTCATTCTTCCCTCCGTTGCTCCGTTGCTCGGCTTCCTGATGCTCGGCAACCTGTTCAAGGAATGCGGTGTTGTTGACAGACTTTCCGACACAGCACAGAACGCACTCATGAACATTGTCACCATCATGCTCGGTCTCACCGTCGGTGCAACCACAAACGGCCAGACCTTCCTGCAGCTCGGCACAATCAAGATCGTTATTCTCGGTCTTGTTGCATTTGCTTTCTCCACCGTCGGCGGTCTTCTGCTCGGTAAGCTGCTCTATGTTATCACAGGCGGTAAGGTCAATCCGCTCATCGGTGCAGCAGGTGTTTCTGCTGTTCCCATGGCTGCCCGTGTTGCACAGAATGAAGGCAGAAAGTACAATCCCAAAAACTTCCTGCTCATGCACGCAATGGGTCCCAATGTTGCAGGTGTTATCGGTTCTGCAATCGCAGCAGGTTTCTTACTTGCTTTGTTCGGTGCCAAATAAGCGAACTGAAAAACAGATATAAACATAACAAAAAAGCTCAGCACGCAGGTGTTGGGCTTTTGTTGTTTTGCGGAACAAGGTAATTAAGATGAATGCAAATTATGGTTTAGCTCACTCTTACTTGGTTGATCCTCAATCCCCCTTGTCGCCCCTGAAAGGGGAGATGTCACGAAGTGACAGAGGGGTTAAAGGAGTCAGAAGAGGCTTTGTCAGAGCTTTCAGCAGATTTGGTTGAACCCCTCTGTCTGCCTGCGGCAGACATCTCCCCTCGTATAATAGAATAGTAGTATTTATTGTTCTTCATGAAAGCAATGTGCTATACTGTAAATGGTGTTGTGGATTGGTGTATCTCCCCTACCGCTAAGACGGTTCCTGAAAGG
>JAZNGB010000006.1:0-4328 GCA_045576275.1 Acutalibacteraceae bacterium | reverse complement strand
TGCTTTTTCTTTTGCTTTCATCTTTTGATCTCTCACCAACGAGCTTGTGTTTCCACAGACGCATCTTGCGGCTGTTATACCGTCGAAACAGGAAAAACAATCCGGTGAATTGTTTTTCCGTTTCGATATAATCATCGTGCGTGAGCACGATGCACCTTAAAGAGGTCGTTGGTTCGAGTCCAACAGGGGGAGCCAAAACAAAGAAACCATCCAATCGGATGGTTTTTTTGTTTTTCTATGGCACCTCAATCAGCCCTCTCACCTTTGTGTGCCGCGGAAACAACAGCCCCGTCAGCGGCTGTTATCTGGCTCACCGTGCCCCGCGTCCGGTGGACGATGAAGGGGTACGGTGAGCAGGAAGAAACACAGAGCGATACGAGCGCTCCAAGCGAAGTAGCGCGACAATGTTTCTGACCGACCGCACTTACCGAAAGGCAGCGGTTGAGAATCGGTAGAAAGTAGAGAAAAGAAAAAATATCGAGTCCGACTGTAGAGCAACAAGAAATTTTGTAAAATTAAAAGTAACAATAATTATACAGGCACAAGCTGCGCTTGTGTTGGTTGCGTGCTTCGCACGATTGTATTATAACCATCCTTCTGGGTGGTTTTTGTTTTTCTTGCATTGTAAAGTCTGCTGTGGTATAATTTCCGCAAGGATGTGATTTTGTGAAGAAGAATAAGACAAATATAATAATTACTGTTCTGATTATTGCTGTAATAATCGGGCTTATTGCCTATTATCTTTACGATGTGATATACAACAAAACTCCATATGATGACAATTTATTCCGTATGCTTGCAGTTATCTGTATGCTGATAGCCACTGTTATCAGGTTGCACAAGGCAGGTTCGGGCAGAAGAAACGGTCTTGATGTATATGAAAGAACTTATGCTGATGATATCGGCTTCGCATTTCAGAATAAGCCAATTCTCAAAAAGAAATTATTGTGTGCAATTCGTTTGTTTCACGAAGCAAATTACCGAAAGGCTCTTAAATATCTTTACGAGCTTCTTAAAGAGTGCGAATTTGACAGGGACACCGTGGTCATATTGCTGTTTATTGCACTTTGTTATACAAATGCAGGATATACAGAGGATTCAATCAAGGTTTATTATGAATTATTGAAAATAGAGCCAAATAATGCACGGGCACACAGTAATTTGGGCTTGCAGCTTATGACTTGTGGTGATTTTGAATCTGCACTCAAACACTACAACAAATCAATTGAAATAAAACCCGATAATTATTTTGCATATATTAACCGTGCAAATTATTATTTCAGAATCAATGAATACAATAATGCTGTTGCGGACGCAAAGAAATCACTTGAAATTAAAAACAACGGTGTGGAAGCTGCATCACTGCTTGCAATAATTTATGCATTAACAAATGATGATGAAAATAAGAAAAAATATTACCATATTGCTATAACATCGGGAAAACATCCTGAGGAATTAAACGAAGCAATACAGTTTTATCTTAATGAAAACAGTATAACCGCTGAAGAGAATGCTCAGTGATGTAATTATTAAGAGGTGAGCTTATGAGCAAGGATATTTACGGTGTTAAATTAGTTTATAAATATGTTGTTCACAGTCAAGAGCCACAAGTGTTATACGAGGAACAGATTTTGAAAATAAATGCAGATTCTTTTGATGAAGCATATCAAAAAGCTGAGAAATATATCGAATCATATATTGATAAATATACTAACATCAACGGAGATATTGTTGAGCTTTCCTTGTATAAAGTAGTTGATTGTTTTAAATGTTATGATGAGGGAGAAGAGATTACAGAAATCTATTCCGGATTTTTGAAGTCAGACGATAATTCATTAAAATCAATTACAACTCCTTGTGAAACTGATGAATTATTTATATTACGCCATGAATAAATATATTTTACAGGGGGTGTCATTCCGTCCTGTAAAGACAAAAAAGAAGTAACTTTTGTCTACCAAAAGTTACTTCTTTTTTTATCCAAGCCGCAGGCTTGGTATATCATCACGCTTTAGCGTGTATATCATCGCCGCAAGGCGTATATCATCACCGAAGGTGCATACTCCTGCGACTTGATGAGATACAACACTGCGTGTTGGTGATATACAATGCTTCGCATTGATGATATGCAACGGCAAGCCGTTGATTTGTTTCCGGAAATGTGGTATAATAAATACGCCGATAAATAAGTATTTGCAAGTTAAAAAGAGGTGAAACAATAATGACTTATCCACCCAAAAGTGAGCTATATATGCAATATAGAGAAATGATGTTTGAGAAAGGTTTTTCGGAAGCGAAACAAAAAACAGGTCATTTCTTTCGTCAAGCAACAGAACAAACGGCTTTTGTTATTAACCTTGAAGTTGATGAAGACAGTTGCATTACCATATTGTACGGATTTGCCTCTACTGCATACATGCCAGGAGATGAAGAATGGTTTGTAAACCATGGCTCTGATATGGATGATTGCCAAGTGCGAAACATACTTTGCATATGGGATGCCGAAAGTGAAGCAGTTACTAAAACAATTATTTCAAATTTTTATGAGCAATACAAAAATCACGCCAAGGAAGAGATTCTTGCTGTAAAGAAAGAGAGACAAAAAGAATTTCTCGCTCATTTTGCTCGCGCTCTTAAACCTCTTGGTTTCAAGAAAAAAGGGACAAAGTGGACAAGGGAATTGGAAAATGGAAGAGCTCTTACCTTTGATGCTCAAAAATCGTCATTCTCCGATCAGTATTATTTCAATGTTACCGTACATGAGGCATCAAATTTATACACAACATATTCTTATGAGCGCGTTGTGATGTATGGTAGCGGTATATATAATTGGCAGCTGATGACACAAGACCAAATTGAAAATTTAATTCAATATGCCATAAAAAATTATATTGAACCTATATTGAATTAGAAAGTAGCAATTTGTAGAAGTAATATTGGTGTACTTTTGGTCGTTTTTACCCCTACTTACACTACTTTCAGTCGTTCTTTCGCAACAAAGAGACCTGATTTGTCTATCTGACAAATCAGGTCTCTTTGCGTGATGCGTTCCTTCGGAACATGATGCGCACTGCGTGCGTGATGCAGACTTCGTCTGTGATGCACGCCTTCGGCGCGTGCGGAACGCATCGCATCACTTATCACTTATTTGCAAAACAACTTAATTTGTGGTATAATTTAATTAGACAAACTTGAATTTTTCGAACATCAATCCATATATTTTCTCAAAAGGGTATTGACTCTCACGCTCCGTCATAGTGTATGCTCTCCTTGTGAGGTGATAAAATTGAAAATGCAAATTAAAGAATTTGCCGATTTTACGGGTGTAAGTGTGCGCACACTGCATTATTACGATGAAATAGGATTGTTGCGGCCTGCCTTTGTTGACAGGGCTACCGGCTATCGTTTTTACGATGAAAACTCTCTTCTTCGTATGCAAGAAATTCTCTTTTACCGCGAACTTGACTTTTCCTTAAAATGCATTGGTGAGATTTTGTCATCCCCGAATTATGACAAAAGCAAGGCACTCAATGAGCAAAAACAACTTCTCACACTCAAAAAAGAACGATTAGAGAGGTTAATTTCTGCTATTGACGGTGCCGTGAAAGGAAAAAATGTTATGAAAGCATTTGACAACAGCGAATTTGAAAAACATAAGGCTGAAGCCAGAGAAAAATGGGGCAAAACAGATGCATACAAGGAACATGCAGAACGGACTAAGAACTACTCCAAGCAGAAGTGGAATGACCTTGCCGAGGGAATGGACCATATTATGGCAGGGTTTGCACTCTGCATGAGAAAGGGCGAAAATCCTGATTCCACTGAAGCACAAAACCTTGTAAAAATGCTGCAGAACCATATCACCGAGAATTACTATGTCTGCACAAATGAAATTTTGGCAGGTCTCGGTCAGATGTATGTAGCGGACGAGCGCTTTAAGAATAATATTGATAAACATGCTGATGGTACAGCGGCATTCATCTGCGATGCAATTGCGGTGTATTGCAGCAAGTAAATTCCAATTTGTCGAATTGATCAGTATACTACTTTTACTTACTCTTACCTCACTTCTGCTACGTTTGGTTACTCTTACGCAAAAAAAACCATCCAATCGGATGGTTGTTTTTTTTGTTTTCATCTTGCTGTCTCGAACCAACTTCCTTGTGTTTCCACAGACGCATCTTGCGGCTGTTATACCGTCGAAACAGGAAAAACAATCCGGTGAATTGTTTTTCCGTTTCGATATAATCATCGTGCGTGAGCACGATGCACCTTAAAGAGGTCGTTGGTCGCTCGTTCCGATCTTGACAGTCTTTTTTGAGAGCTCA
>JAZNGB010000005.1:0-44971 GCA_045576275.1 Acutalibacteraceae bacterium | reverse complement strand
AACCTGAACCCTGAAATAAAACTGTCAGAATTACTGATACTTGAAAATTCATTATATGCACAGGTGTAATTTGAAAACAGTTCTTTTTCTGCTTCAGACAGCTTTGAAGTCAATTCTTCCTCTTTCTTTACAAGCTCACTTAATTTCTTTTTGAGTCTTGGTGTAATTTCAGTAGTGAGCTCTTGCGGTTCAAGATTCCCGTAGAATAATTCTTCTATTATATTTGACATTATGTAATCCTCCGTGTATGAGGAAAAGCTATATAGTACGGAGAATGTGTGTTACCGGAGAATTGAACTTGTGTTATGAACACCCGTACCATATGAAAGAAATCCGAACCCTCACTTAATAGGTGAAGGGTTCGGATTCTTTATTCACATCAAATATCCGTACTGATCGTATAATCAAGTTTATTCGCAAAATAAGGGCATTCCTGTAAATGATGATATCAGATTACAGGAATGCATTATTTATAAAAAACTTCATTCAAACAAAATCTAAAACTCTATATAAGAAGCTATTCAATTTATATTTTATAATCATATCCATTAAAATCAAATAATATATTTATACTGAATTGGTTTTGTTTGCAATTATTTCGATATTGTTTCTTGCAGTTTCTCCTGCAATTCTTGCTTTGTAAGCAGTTCTTTCTGCATTAAGTTTTTCTCTATAAAGGATATTTGAACGTCTTAACAATTCTTTGTTTCTACGCCTTTCGGGTATTGTAAGAAAATAATAAATAAAATATATTGTTAATATTACACCCAGCACTATTAACAGTATAATTAAAAATAACTTCATATTATCACCCCTTTAGAACACAATCAGCATTCATTTATATTATTCATAGCAATTTCAAGAGAGTGCATTGCATCCAAAACTTGCTCAAAAATGATTTTTTTGGGTAAGTTTTCCATATTATATTCTTTTGCCCAATCTTCAATTGCACAACCTATTAATTCCATTAATCTTGCAATCTTATCATCGGGGAAATTCATATATTCCGTTGCTTCTTCATACGATATACAACTCTCTTTATCCTTTTTATTTTTAGAAAGTTTTAATAATTTTAAAAGTTTTAAATCTTTAATCATTCTTAAATCACCACATCTCACCATTTTCAAATTTTTTAAGATTTCTTCTGAGGATGTCATTAAGATCAAGAAGTTGATCCATAGCCATGTCAAGTGACTTACCATGCAATCTTCCTTGTTTTATTAATGTATCAATAAATTCTTGTGTTCTCGCGATTTGTTCAAGATTTGTTGTTACAATGCTAAACGTGTTATATGCTCTTGCATCCGCTAACACTTTTTCAGTTTGATTTTTAAGCATCTCAAACTGAGCCCGCTGTATGGTTCCAGCGGCTTTTGTTTTTGTAATAAAATTAGTGATGTTGCCTGTGATGGCAACTGCAGCATCTGCTACTACTGGTACCAAAGAATTTAATTCTGTCATATTGATTTCCCTTTCTTGATATAATTTAATCGTATATTCTTACGATTTGTTCAATACAATTATAAATCCTAAACAAAAACAAATCAATGTGCGCAATGTGGCAACAAAAATAGCCACACATCAATGTATGGCTAAAAATATGTGTATTCGATTATATAAAAATGTGACACAAATTTTAAAAATAAGTTGATAAAATTAAAACATTTGTAACAGCGGCGTGACAATACGTAACCCCAAATATTACAATATGAAATTTAATATTTGAGACAAATCATTGCATTCAACAATTGTATTATGCCAAACTGTGTCGTCATGATAATTTGTGTGAGTGGGATTAATGCACAATGTTTTTGCACCAGACTGATATGCCCAAGTGTCATTATTGGAGTTTCCAATAAAAAGGATATCCGATGTTGGGATTTCCAATCTTTCAGAAATATGTTTTATATAATTTGCTTTGCCTTCAAAATCATATTCTGTTCCAATTATCTTGTGGAGAATGGATGTATGCATATCAAAAACAAACTCGTTTGCCTTAATTTCAGAAAAAAAACTGTGGCAATTCCCCAAAACGTTTTCAATAATATCCATAATTGAACCAGAAACAATATAAAGTTTAATATTTCTTTCTTTTATTATTTGTAATGTTTTTTTACAACCTTTAATTAGCTTTATATTGTTAGCAAGCTTCAGAACTTGCTGTCTTGTTAGATTTTTTGCAATAAACTTTTCAGCTGTTTTGTTACACCACTCTTGATGAGAAAAATCTCCCTTATCGTATTGTTGATGAAGAGATTGACATTCTTGGACATCATACCCTAACATTTCCCACAAAGATTCCCAAGTCGTCCTTGATTTTGATTTAGTAAGAGTACCATCAAAATCAAATATTACAGCTTGAATACATCCAGTAGATTCATAACAATTTTGTGGATCGCTGAAATAGGGTGCTTTATTTTTTTCATTCACATAACATTCTTTTATGATAGCACATATGTATTCTCCGATTTCATTAGATTTAACATCTTCAATATTATTCTTAAAAACATTTTGCACATTGATTAACAGCGTTTTTCGCTGAACTATATTCAGTTTTTTTATCTCTTCTTCAAACAGCACGCATAGTGAATCAATGTCGTCAGGCATAGTTTGACGTTTACTTGAATACTGTCTAACTGAAGGTATTCCCACATTAACTACTTTAGCAATAACATCATCACTTATACAACAATAATTTTTTACAAGTTTATATATTGAAGCAAAAGCATTACGCCACTCTGACATCATTGATCACCTCTAATATGAATACAATAAATCAATGCTCTTTAATTCTTTTTAGAATACTAGGAATTTCTTTGTAGTCATCTATCCATATAACATTAACACCAAGCTCACGATACATTGATTCCTGAATTGATTCATTAACATTTTCAAATCTAATAAAATCTTCTGAATTTTCTGATGAATTTAGTCTGTTTCTTTTCATTATCACATAATGGTTTGATACAACTTCGCCTTCAATATGCTTTTGTGCACTGATTTCAAGTAACCGTCTCAAATTAGGATCTGTCATAGACAAACCAATAAATATACAAGTATTATTAATTAAAAAATTAAGTTGAGTAATATTTGCCCAATTATATGGTTCTAACATTAATTTATGGTATCCTTCTTCCGAAAAAACCAACAATGATTTGGCCAAATTTTTATATTCATTTTTATGTTTTGGCAAAAAACCATGAACATGGTAGACTCCTAATTCATCATTTGATACTACCATACCTTCATTATAGATTGAGCTATATTTCACTCGATTTTTTTGAAGATTCTGTTCAACCAAATCGTCAAAATTATAATTTATTATTGCTTGAATACCAGTTTTCCCTCTATTAGGAATGCACAATTGAACAATTTCTTTAAGTAAATCAGATGAAACAACTGCATTTTCATACAATGTATCACTTAAAACTTTTTCAAATTCATTTGCAAAGCCTTGCCTTAAAAATCTTGCTTGTAATAATGGTGACGCATTGTTTTGCTCAATCAGCTTGTCAACAATTTCACGCTTTGAAGTATCGCTTATATTAACACCATTTTTAGACAGTTCATTATCAACAAGAGCAACAAATAATTTTGATACTAAAGTATTCCAAGTAGCTATACCCGCATCTTTAGATACTCCAGCACCTAAAAATAGTACAATTTTATCATTTTTATAATCATTAGCAAGTTTAGTTATATAGTCATCATTTTTATTTGAATTTAATAATGTGTTTCGTATCCCTTGATTAATGGTGTCTTTTACAAACACTGCGTTAATATTTAAATATGTGCTATTAAATAACTCGATATTTTTAGAAAAAATATTAATTAAATCATCTATATTCCATAAAACTACATTGAATTTTTGATCAAGCCGTATATTTTCGACGTATTTATAGTGATTATTTGCAATTTCACCTACAAAAACAATAATTAGGTTTTCAATATTTTCATTTGTAGATATATTTCTTTCTATAATTCTTCTAAGCATATGTAGTGAAGCAGATTGTGAACGATAAAATTTGAATTCAAAAACTGTCTTACCTACAAAATGATCAAAACCTTCTGGTGCACAAGCATCATAATAATGCTTATCAACAACATGGGAGTGATCGAAAATAAAACTTTTCCCCTGACTTTCTATATAGTCTTTAAGCATTATCGCTATTAATTTCTCTAAGGCCATATACGAATAGCGGATATTGCTATCGGTATTTAACAATTCTAATAATTTATTTTTTAATTCATTCATAATAAAACACCTGTATTCTAATTTGTAATTTTGAATTTCATTTCTTATAAAAACTATAATTATAAACACAAACTAAATATAAGAATACTTTATTAAAGCAAATAGTTAAATACGTAATACAAAAACGTGTCATTTTTCGACAAAAATGCTTATTTTTCGACCTGTTTATATCATTTTATAATCCACACATTCGACAAAGTCTCCTTAAATTTGTACAATGAAAATACAAAATTTAAAGGAGGACTTTTTATGTCAAACAAAAATTTTATCAGTTATCGCCGAGTTGGAGATTTTAACATTCCAAACCTAACCATTCCACCCGAAGAAGCAACTATATCCCTCAGCAAATGGGGAATGATGTACAAATCTCATCTCGAAAAGCATAAGAAGGTGTTTTTTTACTCACTGCTTATGCAAGGCAAACTTTATAAGCACTGTACTGAAGTTGAAAAGCAGGCACAAGAGATGTTTGAAACACTCATTGAGCAAATAAAAGCCACTGAAGGTATAACCGAACAACTGAAAGAGGAAAATCAGTTGGAATGGGTATGCCGTATGCAAAACATTGAAGCAAGAGCAAGAGAAATCGTTAATAGCGAAATTATATTCAATTAGCAAAATCGGCGGCAGGGTGAAAATTCCCTGCCGTTAATCATTTTTGTTCGGATTGATTTTTTATGTAGAAAATAGTATAATTATCTATATTCTTGCTGAAAGGAATGTTTACTATGCTCAATGTTGCTATTTGCGATGATGAACCTATTGAAATTGAATATCTGACATCGCTTGTGCAGGAATGGGCAAAAGCAACTAAAACATCCGTAAATATTTCGGGTTTTGTGAGTGCGGAAGCATTTCTTTTTAAGTATGAGGAAGATAAAAACTTCGATATTCTTTTGCTTGATATTCAGATGAAGGCTATGGATGGCATTGAACTTGCTGAGAAAATCCGTGAGAACAACAGCAGTATGCAGATTGTTTTCATAACCGGTTTCCCCGACTATATCTCCCGTGGATATGATGTTTCGGCACTTCATTATCTGATTAAACCCGTTGAGAAAGAAAAGCTTTCTGAGGTTCTTTCAAAGGCTTGTGACAACCTGAAGAAAGAAGAAAAATTCGTTCTGCTTTCGGTTGATAACGAGAGCCTCAGAATCAATCTGAAAGATATAATTTATGTTGAAGCCTTCGGACACTCAAGCTGTGTTGCTTGTGAAAACGGTGAGTATAATGTTAAGCTCCCTATTTCGGATATTGCTAAAAAGCTTGAAGAGAGTTTCGTTCAATGTCACCGTTCATACATAGCAAATCTTCAGCATATTTCAAGAATCACCAAAACGGATGTAATCTTTGACAATGGCAAAAACATTCCCGTATCAAGGCGAATGTATAACGATGTCAATGTGGCTTTCATCAAATTTTACAGAGGTATCAGTCAATGAATTATTGGATTATTGCCGCAGCGGTTGCAGGTGTTTTGCTTGCAATAGTTCTGGCAGTTGTTTTTACAAGAAGATATATCCGCAATTTTACAGACAAGCGTATTGCCGAGTACCAGAATGACCTTATCACAAAGCATTGCGAGGAAGTTCAGAACATTTACAAAACAATGCGTGGCTGGCGTCACGACTATAAAAATCATATTCAAGTTATGCGTGCATCACTTGAAATGGGCAACTTGACCGAACTCGGCAACTATCTCGGTGAACTTACAGTTGACCTCAACACGGTTGATACGGTTGTCAAGACCGGCAACGTTATGGCAGATGCTATTCTCAACAGTAAACTTGCACTCTGCAAAGCAAGGAATATTCCCTATGAGGTTACGGCAACCATACCCGAAGAATGCAGGGTTAACGATGTTGAGCTTTGCGTTATCATTGGAAATCTGCTCGACAATGCAATGGAAGCCTGCGAAAAGATTGAGGACAAAACAAAGAGATTTATCCGTGTTTATATAGGGCTTTTCAAAGAACAGCTTTACATAAATGTAACTAACTCAATAATTGGTACTCCTATTAAAAGAGGTAAAGCGTACAAATCTTCAAAGGGTGAGAATCACGGCTTCGGACTTATGAGAGTTGACAGAATTGCTGATAAATACAACGGTTTTGTTAACCGTCAGTTTGAAGATGGAGTGTTCGGTACAGAGATAATGTTACCATTCGTGCAAAAGAAATAACCACTCGTGCAAAAGCAACCTTTTCGGGTTGCTTTTTTGGTATAGTCATACTGTGAGGTGATAAAAAATGAAAAAGAAAAAACCAACCCATTCATTTTTGGACAACACCATATTTATGTTTAAAGCATTAAACAAATGGGATAAATCACTTATGCCGATGAATATCGCGTATGATATTTTTGTTGTTATAGTCGAACTTGGCGTTGCAAGTTTCGCAACATCACTGACATATTGTCTTGAAAATCAAAAGGGATTATCTTCAATCGTTTTGGTTACACTTGCCGTTACTGTTGTTCAAATTATTTCAAATTCAATGAGCAACATCCTGTGGCAAAAAATTCAAAGCAAACGTATTCAAATAGAGAGGAATTTTGATGTTTATCTCGGTCAAAAAGTCATGGATATGGATTATGACCTGCTTGAAGGCCCCATAGGCAGAGAAAAATATCAGAAAGGTAAAAATGCCCTTTCATATGAAGGTGTATATGCTTTTACTGAACAATACGGCAAACTCTTTACTATGTTGCTTTTGACTCTTATATACGGAACAATAACTGTTACTTTAAATCCATGGTTGATTATTATATTAACTGGGCTTGAAGCATTGAAACTTGTTTCAGTTGCTTTGGAAAGTCGGCTTATAAACAAAACAAAAGGTCCTATTGCAAAAATTGACAGAAGGTTAAATTATGTCAACCGTATTTCTCGTGACTTTGCATCGGCAAAAGATATAAGGCTCTATCAATTACGAGACTATCTTATACATATGAGTGAATACTTTATCGGTGAAAGAAAATTTTGGACACAAAAAATGTATTTTTATTATTTTTGTACTGATATGATTTCACTTGTGTTGAGCATCGGTATAGAAATAGGAATATTTATCTATATTGTACACGCTATGCTAGATGGCAATATATCTAAAACAGAGCTTGTACTATATGTGTTTACAGTTACGGAATTTGCAGCATATGTAACGGAAATCGGTAACGTTGCCGTAGGCAATATTCAAGTTAATATGGAAATTGGTAACCTGCGTGAATTTCTTGATATTAAAAACACGGCAAGAAACAGCGAAGGAAAGCCTTTACCAAAAGATTTACCATATGAAATAGAACTTCAAAATGTTTCGTTCACTTATCCTGAAAGTGATAATGAAGTTCTGAAAAATGTCAACTTAAAAATCAGAAAAGGTGAAAAGCTTGCACTTGTGGGCATAAACGGAGCAGGAAAAACAACTCTTGTTAAAATTATTTGCGGTCTTTACCGACCGACTGAGGGTAAAGTTCTTGTCAATGGAACAGATATAACTGAATTTAATCGTGATGATTATTATAAGATAATATCTGCGGTTTTTCAGGATCCAAGATTTATGCCTTGCAGTGTGATTGAAAATGTTTCTATGTTACCGGCTAGCGAAAGTAATAGGGAAAGATTTTTCGACTGCATAAACAAAGCCGGACTTTACAAAAAAATCAAGTCATTGGCGCAAAAAGAAAATACACTACTTGTAAAAACTGTTAATGAAAATGCAGTTGAACTATCAGGAGGCGAAACGCAAAGGCTGTTGTTGGCAAGGGCAATTTACAAGGATGCACCAATTCTTATTCTGGATGAACCTACCGCCGCACTTGACCCTATTGCCGAAAATGAAATTTATCTTCGCTATAGTGAAATTTCACAAAACCGAACATCGATTTACATATCACACAGACTTTCATCAACTAGATTTTGCGACAGGATAGTATTGCTTGATGAAAATCGCATTGCCGAAATCGGTACACACGATGAACTTATACAGCTCTCGGGTAAATATGCTGAAATGTATCAAATTCAAAGCAAGTATTACAGAGAGGAGGCAGAGGAGAAATGACCAACAGTAAAAACAAACGCACTCTCAAACAAGATTTTTTAATTATAAGTCGTGCGATAAAACTGGTAAGCACCTCAACTCCACATTTACTTTTTCATATAAATGTGTTTTCGTTTTGTTTTGCGGCAACATATGTAGCATCAAATTATATAACAGCAGCCATTATTGATGAGCTTGTTGGTAACAGAGATATCAAGAAACTTATAATTTTGATTTCTTGCTACTCTTTGGAAATTGTTTTTCGTATTATCCGTGATAAATCTTGGCGAAAAGTTCGCTCATTTCATATAATCGCAAACAAGTGGGAAGAAATGTTGCTCAATGAAAAGAATTTTTCAATGGATTATAAAAACATGGAAGATTCAAAAATAAAAGCAATGAGACAGACAATAACAGATAGCAGTGGTGACACAGCAAGGTTCAGCGGACTTGTAGGTAGACTTGTCACATTCTTCAATGCTTTTTGGCGTGGTATTCTTGCTTTTGGAGTTTCTCTTGAAATGTTTTTTATGCATTCGGACAGAATCCTTTCAGATTTCCAAAAGTTTGTTGATTCTCCTGTTGCGACTTTGCTTTTCTTCGTAATTATTGCTTCATTGACATTTTTTGATTACAAGGCTAATGGCAAGTACAGTCATCTAATTGCTGATAATATGAAAAAATGCTCCTATTCGGGCAGACTTTTGCATTACTATCTGAATGATTATCTTGATGATAGTAAGACGGGCAAGGATGTCAGAATTTTTTCACAGCAAAAACTTGTCAATTATTCTTCGGATATTTTTTATAATGAATGGAAAAATCACAAGAACGACTGGTTTAACAACGAAAAGAAGAAAGGTATGTGGCACAACGGATTTTGGGTTGCAATGACGGCATTGACATATCTCTATGTTGCAATAAAAGTCTATATAGGTGCTTTCGGTCTTGGAAGTTTTGTCAAATATCAATGGTGTGTTTCAAAAATTGCTTCAGCAACATTTCTCTTCGCAATGGCTATTGCCGATCTTCGTGCAAACAATGATTTTCTTGAGTTGTTCTTTGAATATCTTGATATTCCCACCGAAATGCATTACGGCACTATTCCCACAGAAAAACGAATGGATAATCAGTATGACATTGAGTTCCACAATGTCAGTTTCAAATATCCGGGTACCGATAAATATGCGATTAAAAACCTCAACCTTAAATTTAAGGTCGGTGACAGAATCGCAGTCGTCGGTATGAATGGTAGCGGCAAAACTACAATGATTAAGCTTCTCTGTCGTCTTTATGACCCGACAGAGGGATATATCACTCTCAACGGAATTGACATTCAGAAATATGATTATGAGGATTATCTGAAACTGTTTTCCGTTGTGTTCCAAGATTTTAAGCTGTTTTCATTTTCTGTTGCCGAAAATGTAGCCGCAAGTGTTGACTATAATGAAGATAAAGTATGGTCATCACTTGAAAAAGCCGGAATGCTTGAAAGAGTAAAAGCTATGCCAAAAGGTTTTAAAACACCTGTTTACAAAGATTTTGAAGAAGATGGTGTTGAAATCTCCGGTGGTGAAGCGCAGAAAATTGCAATTGCAAGAGCTTTATACAAAGACGCTGCGTTTGTGATTCTCGATGAACCTACTGCATCACTCGACCCGATTGGAGAACACGAAATATATTCACGATTCAACGATATGGTTAAGGACAAAACAGCGGTTTATATCTCACATCGTTTGTCCTCATGCCGTTTCTGTGACAGAATCCTTGTGTTCGATAACGGTCAGTTAATTCAGGACGGCTCACACGAAAACCTCCTCGAAAACCCCAACGGCAAATACAGTGAACTCTGGAACGCACAGGCTCAGTATTATGCAGAAAACAAAGTATAAAAACAGCATAGAGCATAAAACAGCAGGATGAATTTAATGAATACATAGAATGTATCTAAATAAATAACTAAAAAAATTTGCAACCCGCATTGTAGCAGAATAGCTATGGTGCGGGTTTTGTGTATTTTATGTTGAAGAACAAGCGTTTTTGTCAAAAAATGTAACGTTTTTGCAAGTAGCCTTGAACATAAAACTAGATTGAGATATTTTTAATATGTGTAAATATAATTTGCTTAGCAAAATCAACAAAATATCCGCATCAAAACTGTTATTTCGACAAATTTCAAAAACATTAAGATTTTTGTGTTACTTTTTGCGACTTTCAACACTTTATATATAGGAGAAAAAGTATTAATTACAGTTTATTTCTGTAATTATACTTATTAAGCACTTGCTTCTTTCTCTTGGTTGTTACTTCTGTGTATATCTCCGTTGTAGCAACACTACTATGTCCGAGAATTTCCTGAACTGAACGCAAATCTGCACCGTTTGCAAGAAGATTTGTAGCAAATGTATGCCGCAAGTAGTGCGGTGTCGATTTTTCGTTAATTCCGCAAGCTCTTTTCGCAGAATTATAGATGTATTCAATACCGTGAATACTTAGTTGTTCACCAAAGCGATTTACAAATATCTTATCTGTATTTGTTGGTCTGATTTTACGGACTTTCAGCCATCGGGTAAGATTATTCCAAGTGTCGTTACAGGATATGTAAATTAGTCTCTGTTTCCGACCTTTACCGTGAATGAGAATTGTCCGTTCAGAAAAAATTACATCACCAAGTGCGATGTTTGAAGCCTCTGCGATTCTTATGCCGGTACTAATCAGCACATCAATCAAAGCAAGGTTACGGTAATTCTTCCACAAGTCAAAAGCGGTTGTTTCTTTGTCGGCACAGCAAGTGAGATAATTGAGCAGTTTTGAGGTTTCTTTCACAGCTAAAGTCTTTGGGAGCCGTCGCTCCTTTTTATAACGGAAGTGATGATTCTGATAGTAGTTCACATCAGTATAACCTTGCTCGTAAAGGAACCCGAAAAATATTTTAAGCGTAATTAACTTTCGGCAAATTGTGTTGTCTTTTAGTTCTCGCTCTTTGGATAACACTTGCACATATTTCAGGATAACCGTTTCATCAAGTTCATTATCTTGAAGAAATGTCTGAAAATCTTTTAAATCCGAACGATACGCCGTTATCGTTTTATCGGATAAGTTTTTTGTAGATTGAATGACTTGTATAAATTCATTACTTGCTGTTTTTATACTTTTCATTTGATCACTCCTCGAAATTTTAAAAATGTGTTCGCAAATTCATTTTATCAGAATTTCGGGGAGAGTTATATAAACTTACGATAACTATTTATTATTGTAAGAATTGGACTGAGAATATTTATGGAGGGCTATAATGGATAAATCATTAAGTGAATACAAATTAAACACTAATATATTAAATAATACAGAAATTACCGATACAAATAAGTATAAAGAAAAATTAAGCTATTTAACCGTACGAAGTAGCTCCTTTAAACATTCTACTTTTAAAAACTGTGATATAATGGGTTGCAAAATTTACGATAGTAACTTTCGTGACATTATATTAAATAATGCAGATATAATTTCTATTCAAGTTTCAAATTGTACATTCACCAATGTAAGTTTTGATGGAACTTGTATGGAAGATATATTTTTTAAAAAATGTGTGTTCGAAAATTGCAGTTTTAAAAATTTCACTATGAAAAACTGTAGTTTTACAGAATGTGAATTTTACAAGTTTAAACCAAATTGTTGTTTATGTGAATTAAACAATTATATAGACTGTTCTTTTGTAGATAGTGCATTCTCAAGTTCATTCCATTATCAAATTTTTAGTGATTGCACATTTGTTAACACAAGTGTTGAGATTGAATTATTAGGCTATAACTATGGATTGCTAAACAAAGAGATTGCTTTACAAGAAATCTCCTTAAATGGTCTTGATTCAACAAACAATATAGACTATCTATATAACGATTACTTGAATCAAAATCTATATGCAAATGCATTCATATTGAAATTTAATTATGAGTACCCTGATAATCCATCTATACTGTTACTGTGGGCGGATTTTTTAGAAATAATATTAAAAAAAGACATAATAATAAAATCCAATGAATTAGTATTTATTAAAAATTTGATTTCCTATTTTTCAAGTAGAAATGAAATCGCACCGTTAATATTGTTTGTGCTAAACAAAAAGTTAATTAATGCAATAAATATAAATCCAGTTGAGAATTCGAAAATTAAAGACGATATAATTCTACTAATAAATAATATATATTTTGAATTCAAGAAAATCACTCAAGAATTTTTATCTAGAATAAATAGTTGTTTTCCTAAAAAAAGAAATGTATTAATTGAGATTAAATACTTAGAAAAACCTGAAAAAGATTTAAGTCAAATATTAAATAAATTTGGCATAGGTCACTGTAAACAGATAAAAACGAAAACTGGTTCTTTTTATGAATGGATATCTTGCCCAGAAAATATGGTACAATGTTTAGAAGTATTTTTAATGTTATTAGGAATTGCTACGCCAATTGTTTACGATTCAATCAAAAATAAGAAGGAAAAAAGGAAGATTAAAGAACCAGTAAATGCTTTAGATTTGTCTGACAACAATACAAATATAACAATTAATGTTACAATCAATAATGGCTGTCAAATACTAAATAACTGTAATTTTGTTGAAAATAATTTTTACGGTTATAACAACAAAAATGTTCAAAAAATCAGTATTTCTGTCGAGAAATAAACTCTAGCAAAGCGGTTAATGCATTTCCAATAACATAATGATTTAAAGATAAATTTATCCTAAATGAACAGTTTGGATTACCATTCAGAAAACCTGGAATTATAGAGACTAGAGTCTCGTTTATCATCACTCGGATAAAGTCTATTGATTCTAAAGGTACATTGGGGATGTTGATGGTTATATATGCTCCAATAGATTGTTCAGTGTCTATATTGGCAAAAGGATATTTTTTAAGTATTTCCATTATTATTGATTTGCTTTGCTCAAACCACTTTTTTGCTTTTTGTGCACATAAATCATAATTGGGGCTTAAAAAATGTTTTATTGCACTTATACAACTTCCAGGCAATGCCCCTCCTATTACATCAACCCATTGTTCCAAAAAATCGTCATTGCTCTTGTCGCAAATTATGGCTGAAAACTTAAAACTGTTAAAAAACAAAGATTTATGTGGACTATATATACCAAATAAATACTTATTTGGTTTTAGATTTCTTATTGTTTCAAAACCATTAATATTTAAGCTTTCATCAATAATAACAAGTCTGTTGTTGGTTGTTAATTTGTTGATTTCGCAAACTATAGATTTATCTAATATATGGTCAGTAGAATATATTGGTGACGTAATCCATATTGCATCAGATTCATCTACATTAAATATTTCACAAGGAAGAGTATAATCAGGATCGAAAGGTATTTTTACAATTTCAAATTCTGCTAATTTGCAAGCTTCTTCAACGGAAAAATAAGAGGGCTGAAGAATTAATAATCTGCGATAATTGTTTAATTTCAAATAGTTTACCATGTTTATTATTGATAAAGTACTATTCGGTAAAAGCAGGCACATCTGTGTGTTTGCCGATGTTCCTGTTAGTTTTTCTATAATTGCATTTCTTGTTTCAATAGGAATATCATATGTATATACATATTCAAAAATATCAGTTATGGATTGTGGTGTCAGTGTTTCTAACATCATATCTGTATAAACATTTGATGGATTCCAGTAGGACAAGTTTGTAACAGGCTTGTTATTATGTAAAGATATATTTTTTTCGATTTCGAATATTTTATCCATAAAAAATATATCTTCTATATACATAATTGTTTTCATCCTTTCCAAATAATTCTTACAATAATAAATAGTTATCGTAAGTAACTTTTCAATGCAAAGGAACGGTATTACAATTGGATCTAAAAGAATTAATCGAAGAAGGATTAGGCTCTGAATCAGGCTCAACCAATCAAAAATACAAAACTGACCTAACAGTAAAAGTCAGAGAAATAAAAAAAGACACCCTTCCTGAAGAAGTAGTGTCAAGTTTCCTGAATGGTGAATATAAAACATATCTAACGACTGATAAGATTGTTTTATACCGTACATACGGTAGAGGATACAGAAAAAATAAGAGAGCAACTTGGAATAGCGGTTATGCATCAACTGAGTTTGCAGAATCAAGGATTGATGTAAAAATAAGACTTGCACTGAAACCTGAATGGCTAAATACCAGACTTGTTGAAGAAAAAATACTTGTACCTATTGGAACAAAAATTAATGTGGGATTAGTCGCACCGGTTACACTCAATACAGGTACTGTATTGACAAGTGGCGCAAAACAGGTTTTGTTGCCAAGAAATTGGTCGATAGAATGGATAATTGGTTATAGAGAAGTTACATCAAAACCTCTAATGGATTATCCTGAATTTTTTTCAACACCACCAAAAGATAATCGTGAACAAATTAAATAAAAACTATATTCCGAAACAGTCAAAAACAATACTATAACAGCAGCAATCCGCACCATAGCAATCTGCTATAATGCGGATTTTCACTTTATTTCTTTACAACAGGAACCCATATTTCACTGCGGTAAACGGGGTTTGCCATATTACCTTCGGTATAAGCCTCAATATCCATTTCATAAGTAGGCTCGTAGCCTGATGTCGGGAAGAATTCCGAAACAATCTTATGCCACATATCCTGCATAGCTTTCGGCATTGCACCTTTACATTCAAACACTGCCCAAGTTCTTGCAGGAATCGTGTTTCTTCTGAAGCCTTCGGGAGCCTCGGCGTTTTCATCACATTTTGCTGCGATTGAATAATCAAAGGTTTTTGCGTTTTGGGGAAGATTTCCATAGCACACACCGAATATGAAGGTTTTGTCTGTAGTTAATTCAGTTAATTTCTTAACAGTACCGTCTTTGTGAGAACGTGTCCAAAAGTCGGGAATACTTTTGGCATTTTCTGAATTTTCAACAGTATGTGCTTCAACCTTTTCAATAATATCAAAAGCCTCTTTTTCTACAATTTTGTAGTCCATTATATTTCCTCCGCTTAATGTAATTTTCACAGTAAGGCGAGAAAAAGATTTGAGTTTTGAACCGTCCTTTTTGGCTTCTGATGGAGTAATTCCGTGAAACCTTGTAAAAGCTCTTGTAAAACTTTCAGGACTTTCATATCCGTATTTAAATGCAATATCAATTACTTTTGAATCAGAAGCACACAGTTCATTGCCGGCAAGTGTAAGCCGTCTGTTTCTGATATAATCACCTAAAGTAACTCCGCATAAAATGCTGAAAATCCTTTGAAAATAAAATTCCGAACAAGCCGCTTCTTTTGTAACAAGCTCCATATCAATTTCATCAGCCAAATGATTCTCAATATAATTTATTGCATTCTGTATGCCTGTAACCCAATCCATATGCTCACCTCTTTGTGTGGCTACATTATAAAGCAAAGAAAATATTAATTCCTGACTTTTTATGCTCAGTATTGTATGGGTATATTTTAACACACTTTATCTGTTGTTTCAATCAATGTGATATTCATTTTTGTTATTGAAAAGGCATACTATTTATGCTATAATAAATTCAAATAAATCTGCAAAAGCAGATGCCGAAAGGAGAACAATTGTATGAAAGTTTTTTATGAGGTAATCGCATCTTAAACTGAATATGTGGTGCAAACGATGATTGAGGCATAGACCTCTATGTTATTGTGCCATTTTAAAGTAACCTTTCGTGAATACTATAACATTCGGTTGTAGCACACTTTAGGGTGTGTTATTTTTATGTCTAAAATCAACCGTAGGAAGTACCCACTAAAGAGGGTTGCTTTCTACGGCATTTTTGCACCCATTTTCAGACATTGTTAACATAAATATTGGGAGGAATAACAGTGAATAAAAATATAATAGAAAATAATTTTAATTTAAAAGTGTCTGATATAAAGCTTCTTGATAAGCATTTTGGTACTGAGCTTTATATAATCAGCACCGATGTTGGAAAATACATAGTTAAAGTTCTGCCATTGTATATGGAAAATGTAAAACACGAAGGTGAGCTTACCGAATATCTCTATAATCACGGGCTTAAAGTTGCAAGATTTATGAAAAGCAAAGAAAATGCTTATGTGGTAAAAACCCCTGAATATCAGTTTACCGTTCAGCAATTTATTGATGGTGAATCGCTATCGGTGAATACTGCACCTGATTGGTTTATCATCAAATCTGCTGAATTCCTTGGTAAAACAGCATTATTGTTGAAAGATTATGAGGGATTGTCATTACGATTTGATAAAGACTTCTTTTCGGCCAAAATAGTTCGCAGGAAATTGTGGCAATACAAAAAAGAACTTGTTAAAGCGAAAAAAGCAAAAAATATGGATGCTATATCTGTCTGGGAAGAACAAATCCGTCATCTTAAGAAAATATCAAAATTCCATATTGATACTAAAAAGCTGACTTATGCTAATTCGCACGGTGATTATCACATAGGTCAAGCTATCATACATAACAATGATTTCACGGTTGTTGATTGGAGTTCAGCTTGTCGATTGCCGATTTGTTTGGATGTTATAACATCTTATGTATTCTCAAGTCCCACCTGTGCTGCAGGTGAAATAGATGCAAACGGACTGAAAAAGTACATCAGGCAATTTACAGAAAAGTTTCCGTTAACGGAATATGATATAAAAACAATGCCTTATGTTCTGTATTATTGGCACTGTATGTGTAATTATCGTCCTGATGAACTCTGTGATATTCCTGACAGTTATAAAGCTATTGCAAAACTCATAAATAACTTTTTGAACTGGCTTTATGATAATGTTGAGGAGTTATCAGAACAACTAATAAAATAAGTAAATTCACTCCGAGGTGTCGACTAAAAACCGACACCTCAATTGTTTTAGGAAATTTTTGAAAATCTATTGACAAACAAGAACATTTGTTCTATAATCATAAGCACAATTAAATAAACGACTTTAAATCGTGCAAGCGGAGCAGTACCTTTACAGGCTGAAAATCTTCCAAGCGCCGTATGAAGTCGAATGTACATATCTTTCAAAATAGCAACACACAGCGAGAACCTACATATCAGTGTTGCGGAGACGAAAGAACCCACTTTCTTAATCGCGTAAGCGGGGCAGGACTCTGTTTTCAGAACTGAAAAACCACCAAGCACCGTAACGAAAGTCGATTGGATGTGGGATAACTATGTCCATTCGAGTTCGTACGGTGCTTTTTTATTTTTAAATTTTCAATCAAAACTCTGAAAACCGTGCAATAAGATGATGGAAGATAAAAATTTTTCGCCAAAATCCAATTTTAGTCAGAAATATATGATGAGAGGGATTTTTGGCGAAGCCATAAAAACTATATTATACATAAGTGAAAGAAAAATATTTGGCTAAATTTGAAAATTAGTCGGGAATATTTGGTGAGAAGAAAATTTGAGCAAAATTTAAATTTAGTCAGAAATATATGGTGGGGATACAGATTTTAAAATTGAACATTTTGTAAATTCTTCAAAAAAAGTGGGTCAAAACGCAAAAAAATGTCCCAATAAAGAAGTAGAGGGTATTAAAAAAAACTTCCCCAAAATCTAAAAAATCGTGCAATACATAGGTGAGAGCAAAAATTGTTTTTGTAGAAAGACAAATTTTTGTCCCAATAGAGAAGTAGATGTATTTTTTATGAGATGAAAATCACAACCCTTTTCGATAAAACTGCAAAACAAGACTTTGTATTATAACCTAATGAAATTACCCGCCATCAAAATTAAAACCATTACAGAGGAAAAATCATCAAAAATTAACCCGAAATACAACAAATAAAGGAGATTGATACTATGGAAAGCTTAAAAATTGACAAGGAATTTGAAATGCTCATACCGGCACTTACGGTTGATGAGTATGAACAGCTGAAAAGCAATATCTTATCCGATGGTGAAATATTCAATCCTATTTTCACTTGGAACGGATATATCATCGACGGGCATCACCGTTATCATATTCTGTCAGAACATCCAGAGCTTAAATATAAGATTGTAGAAAAAGAGTTTTCTTCGCGGTTTGAGGTGCTGTCGTGGATTTGCAATAATCAGCTCGGCAGAAGAAATCTTACACCCGAAAACAAGAAATATCTTATAGGCAAAAGATATGAAGCAGAGAAAATGTCTCACGGTGGTGCAAGACGTGGTGCTGAATTTTCAACTGACCAAAATGGTCTGTTGAAAAACGGAATGACAACAAGACAGAAGATTGCAGAAGAAACAAAGACAAGTGAAGGATATGTTGCCCGTGCAGAACGGTTTGCAAAAGGTGTTGATGCAGCGGAAGAGGCTGTTCCGGGTATCAAAGAGGAAATTCTTTCAGGCAAAATAAAGAAGCCTGAAGGTGTAATAGCAGATATTGCAAAGGCTCCTGTGGAAGAACGGAAATCCCTTACTGAAAACTTGATATTTGGAAAAACATATAAAAATCCTACACCTGATGTAATTCAAACTATAAGGTCAATATGTGAAGACATGAAAGATTTAGATACATCCGGCGATGTTGAAAGCTTTTTAGAAACATTAGAACTGGATGTGAAAAATCATATCGTATCATACCAATTCACTTTTTTTAATAATCCGAGACTTTTGAGTTCTGAGTATTTTCAAAGAACAATGGCAATTATGCAAAAAATGGTGGATTTTATCGCAAGTATCAAGCCAGAGGAGTGTGATGTATCTGAGCATTGATATCGTTTACGAAGAATCGCAAAGCAAAATCTTCTTCAAAATGCCGAAGGTGTTATTTACAGAAGAATACAAGAATTTATCTGCCGAAGCAAAGCTGCTTTATGGGTTAATGCTCGACAGAATGCAGTTGTCTGCAATTAACGGTTGGTGTGATAAAAACGGAGAAGTCTTTATCTTTTACACCATTTCCGAAACAAGTGAAATGCTCGGTTGCGGACATGACAAAGCAACAAGGCTACAGCGTGAGCTTGAAAAATATAATCTGCTTCGCCGTAAATATCAGGGCAAAGGCAAACCTGCAAAGTTGTATGTTTTAGATATACCGAAAACACGCATCAGGTCACCGTGAAAATCGCAAGTAATAATACTGACTAGAGTAAGACTGAGATATATACCAACCGAGAAGAGAAAAATATTCTTTAATTAAGTTAGCAGTAACTTTAAGTATATAAGGCGATTTGTGTGAATGCGAAAAGCTGATGAACACGCATCATTTCTTCTTCGGCTGGTTCTGTATTTGCATTTATGCTTTAGAAAGTGCGGAGTTAAAGCACGAATGTAAAAAAACTCTTTCGGTTAGTAAAGTGTTTACAAATGCTCTTTAAGATACACAAAACTAAAGAGCTGATGTAAATCCCTTCTTCAGCTCGTAAAATATCGAACAGAAATTGTTTGAATTATGCCTGCTTCATTGCGGAGATTTCCATTTGAAAAAAGCGAATTTTCAACGGTCTGAACCGAGGGAAACTTGCTAAAAACAGCACTTTTGAAAAAAAACAAATATTTTCAAAGGAATAAAAATCTCAATTTAGCAAATCAGACGATAGAAATTTGCAAAATGAACAGTACCCCGTCAGCAAAATTTCCATTAAAAATCGGTGCATTCTACCCGTAGTACTAAGAGCAAAATGCACTCAAAAATGGCTCTGTTGAAAAAATAAATATTTTTCAAGGAACATTTTTGTAGAACTTATTCCCGTTACTTTTAGGGGCAGTTTTGATATATGAAAACTGCCCCCACAAATATGAGGGAGCAGAGAAGCGTTATTTCTTTTCAATCGGAATCCATATTTCAATTGTTCTTCCGTTGTAGCCGCCGGTAATTCCCCAATGGTAGACAGCAAGTTCGGGAGCTTTTGCTATCTGGTATTCATCATTAGACAACCATTCAGCTGCAATCTGCTTACGGATATCAAAGTATTCAGGGATAGGCATCTTTGTCTTTTCTGTTTCAAAAACAAGATAAGTTCTTTCGGGAATAACTATTTCTTCAAATCCGAATTTTTGCATAAAATTAATTCCCGTTACTTCGCTGTTATACAGATTCTCACGTTCATAAGCATCCGTTGTGACAGAAATATAAAAATCATATCCGTCATCATCAAAGTTTGAAAGAACACAATAATCTGACATTTTGTCGTTGCTTATTCCTTTAAGCATCCACTGATGTGCTCTTGTGGTCTTGAAAAAATCTCCCTCCTGATGTTGTCTTGCTTCATCATAAGGAGTTCCGCTGAACCGCTTTTTGTAACCAAGAAGAGTAAGTGCAGGTTTTGTTTCAATACGATAATTCATAGTTGTACCGCCTTCCAAAGAAAATTTCAGTACAAGACGGGAAAAGGATTTGAGATTACTGCCATTGCTACGGGCTTGTGAGGGCAATACGCCGTGAAACTTCTGAAATGCTTTTGCAAAACTATCAGGACTTTCATAACCGTATTTCATTGCAACATCAATTACTTTTGCATTGGTAGTTGCAAGCTCTCTGCCGGCAAGAGTGAGTCTTCGGTTACGGATATATTCACCTAAGGTAAACCCACAAAGAATACTGAACACACGTTGAAAATGATAGCTTGAAGAATAGCACTTCTTTGACACTTCTTCATAGTCAATCGTTTCAGTAAGATTATCTTCAATGTAATCTATTGCCCGTTGTATTCCTATAATCCAATCCATCGTTATCCCTCCTTGTCTGGCTTTATTCTAACAGAAGGCTGAAAAAATTTCCCGACATTATGTGCGGAATGTAGTCGGTATTATAGATTCTTCAAATCCTCATAAGCCTCTATTATCCAATGATGAGGCATAACCAACAGATTATTATCAAACTGGTATTTTATATAAAGGTAACAGGCTTCATTTAATGATTCAATAGTTGCACTTTCTATTAAATCATCATATGAGGGAACACTTTTTTTGTCCCAAGATATTTTATCCGCAATAAACACAACCTTATCATACAAGCTTGCATTTTTTCTTAAAGTTGTGTGACATTCAATTGCATTCAGAATATCTGAATCTGTGATACCATATTCTTCTTGTGCTATGATTTTTGAAACTCTTTGATGTAACAGAGCGTGATATTTTTCTTCAGCAGGGTCTATTTCTAAACCACGAGCAACAGCAAAGTCATACATTTCCGGTGGTGTCATTATTCCGCTGATATCGTGAAGTAACGCAGCAAGTTTTGTCTTTGTAATATCAAGTTTATATGCTTTAGCTAATCCGACAGCTATGTCTGCGACATCTTCAACATGTTTCAAAACATCTTTTTTATTGTTGCTCAGATATTTATTTTTGATTGAATCAATCATAGCCTTATCCACCATTAAGATTTTTTCAACATAATTTATATGTTATCTGAATTATATCACACCCACAACCAACAAATCAACCTGAATACATATCCTCGTATAAATACAAGGATTTTTTATCACAAAAACTTTAAAACAAAGGAAGTGAAAAAATGCTTTAGCAAAAATAAAAAACATCATTTTAAAGTTCAAAAACTCAAACAAAAATTTTCAAAGAAAGGAAAAAGAAATTATGTCTAACGAAAAAATTGAATATCTTAATCTCGATTTGCTTCATCCGTTTGAAAACAATCCTTTTCAGAGTGTTGATGAAAGTGAATACGATGAGCTTCGTGACAGCATTCTGGGGTTCGGCATTATCACACCGTTGATTGTAAATAAGTCGGATAATGGTTATGAAATTATCTCCGGTCACAGACGATGGCAGATTGCAAAAGAGTTGAATCTTGATGTTGTTCCCGTTTATGTAAGAGAGTTTTCAAAAGAAGAAGCGGTAATAAATTTTGTTGACTGTAATCTCAGCCGAGAAAAAATCTTACCGAGTGAAAAAGCTCGTGCATACAAAATGAAACACGATGCAATTAAAAAGCAAGGTGCAAGAACTGATTTAACTTCGTCACAAGTTGGGACGAAGTTTCGCAGCGATGAAATGCTCGCAGAAACAATGCCTGATTCCAGAATGCAGATTCAGAGATATATCAGATTAAATAATTTGCAACCTGCACTTCTTGATATGGTTGATGAAAAAAGAATTTCTTTTACACCTGCAGTTGAACTTTCGTATTTAACAGAAGAGGAACAATGCAACTTAATTGAAACAATTGAAAGCGAAGATTGCACTCCATCACTTTCTCAGGCACAGCGTATGCATAAGTTAAGTGATGAAAAGAAACTCACTATGGACGCTATCTTTGAAATTATGCAGGAGCAAAAAGCTAATCAAAAGGAGTATGTAAAAATCCCTGTTGAAACTTTTAAGAAGTATTTTAAGAAAGATATGCCGCCGAAAAAGATGGAAGAGATAACAGAAAAGGCTCTTGCACGGTATGCAATGGTGCTTCAAAAGCAACGACAGTGGGAACGATAAAAAGTATGGTATCGTCTTTGCGAGCATTGGATTTGTTGCAACAAATCCGCTCGGAAGCAGAAGAAAGGAGTGAAACACTTGCCGAGAAAAAGACAACACCGATACGCTTTTTATCTTGATGATGAAGAAAATAAAATGCTTTTAAGTCAAACAAAAGAATATAACGTCAGCGTTTCAAAGCTAATAAGATTGTTGATTTTGTACCAATGCATAAAATTTCCGCCTAAAGAAATCCGTTCTGTTATTCCGGAACTTCGCCGTATAGGTAACAATCTTAATCAGATTGCAAGAGCTTTAAACTCGAAATCTTTTGTAACCGTTAAAGAAATCAGAAATGCAATTACAGAACTTCGTGACTGTGAAAAACAGTTGCTCGAAAATTTTGATACAGGGAGGTGAAAAATTTATAGCAATAACAAAAATTAAAAAGTTAAAAACGGGACTTTCAAAGCTGATTGATTATGCAATGAATTCTTCAAAAACTACTGCCGATAAAATTTTTAATGACGGTATGAAAAATGAAGAAGTGGTTTTTGTAAGAGGTATAAACTGCTTTCCCGAATTTGCAAAAGCACAGATGCAGGAAACAAAAAATATGTTTAATAAAAATTCGGGTAATGTCGGTTACCATATTATTCAATCATTTGATGATAACGAAGGTACGAATGAACAGGTTTTTGAAATTGGTTGTAAGTTAGCAGAAGAATTATTCGGTGATAAATTTGAAGTCATTGTTGCACTTCATAAAAATACAGACAACCTTCATTGCCATATTGTAGTGAACAGCGTTTCATTTGTTGACGGTAAAAAGTTTGATGATAACAAATCTTTTCTGAATAAAATGCGTAATGTTTCTGACAGGCTTTGCAGAGAGCAGGGATTATCGGTTATTGAAAATCCAAAACCGTCAAAGCATCAATGCTATCCGCAGTATATCGCAGAGCGTGACGGTGAGTATAACAAATTCACAACGCTCAAAAAAGATATTGATGAGTGTATTCTTCGTACAGGCAGTGAGAGAAATTTTCTTTATGAAATGCAGAAGCTTGGTTATAAATTTGATTTTTCTAAACCTCATATAACAGTTAATCATCCGTCATTCAAGAGACCGGTATGGTTATGTGACCTCGGTGATGAGTATTCTTATGAAAGAATATGTAACAGAGCATTCGCTAATTGGCGACGTTACCGTATTGACTTACCGCCGCAGGATGAGTGGAAAGATTATCTTTATGATTTCCCGAAAACTTACAGAGAGGTTTATGTTCATTTCGTTACAGTAGTTCAGGCGGTAAAAAGCCGACCTAAAGAAAACTACTATATCGAAAAATATCTGCAGAGAGAAATCATAAAGCTTGACCGTCTGATTGAGCAACAGAATCTTTTGTGTCATAACGATATTGAAACTGATGAGCAATTACAGGCGTTTAAACAGGAATGTATAAACGAAATGGCAGAGGTAACCGAAGCACGAAAAGTCTATCGTAACAAGTTGAAATGTGCTGTTCGCAAGGGAGATGAAAAGGAAATCGAAGAAATAAAAGATACTATCAGCCTGTTTTCTGAAAGACTAAAAATTCTTCGTAAGAATATTAACACCTGCGAAAGAATTGAAAAATCAGAGTCTGATGTGGAAAACAAGATAGACCAAATTCTTGAAATCGAACAGCAACAGAAAAATAAAACACAAAACAGAAACCGTGGCTATTCACGGGATGTGAGATAAGGAGATGGATGTTATAAGAAAAACAGAGACTAAAACAAAGATTATAGAACTTTATGAAAAAATAAAAGTTACTGCTATTAAAATTATAGCTACAATAAAAGATGAAATAAATTATATTAAAGCATACTGGGAGTTCGTTAAAACAGACACAACAGCTGAATGTAAAATACCAACATCTGTATTTGATGCCCTTGCAAGAGTTATACTTCCTGATATAACAGCATTTTTTGAATCCGAGGAAGGCAAAAAAGAATATGCAGAATATGTTAAAGCCACAGAAGAGATTAAGCAGAAAAAAGCCGGATAAATAAAAATTGCGGTGTCCTTGATTCTTCTCAGGGCACCGCAACGCTCACACATTTGAGCAAATCTCAAACAAATATATAATTGTAATCAGGAGGTATAAATTTTATGAAAGGTGTAATATATGCAAGATATTCAAGCGAAAATCAAAGAGAGGAATCCATTGACGGTCAGTTAAGGGAATGTACTGCTTATGCCGAACGAAACGGAATAACAATTCTCGGCACTTATATAGACAGAGCGTTATCTGCGAAAACCGATAACAGACCTGATTTTCAGCGAATGATTAGAGACAGTTCTAAAAATATGTTTGACACTATCCTTGTATGGAAGTTAGACCGTTTTGCAAGAAACAGATATGATTCCGCATATTATAAGCACTTGCTCAAGAAAAACAATGTTAAAGTCGTTTCTGCAACAGAAGCAATATCACAAGGTGCTGAGGGTATCATTCTTGAATCTGTTCTTGAAGGTATGGCGGAATATTACTCTGCAGAGCTTGCTGAAAAAGTAACGAGAGGTATGACAGAAAATGCACTTAAGTGCAAATATAACGGTGGTACTGTTCCTGTCGGATACAACATAACCAAAGATAAGCACTATGAAATAGACCCGCTTACTGCTCCCCTTGTGCTTGAAGTTTTCACCCTGTACAAAGACGGCAAAACAATGAAAGAAATTGTTGACTTTATGAATGCAAAAGGTTTCAGAACCAAAAAAGGTGGTAAAACAAATCTTAACAGTATATCAAGACTTCTGCAGAACCGTCATTATATCGGTGAGTACCATTACAAAGATATCGTCACTCCCGGTGGAATTCCTGCCATTGTACCTATTGAACTTTTTGATGCTGTACAGGAAAGACTAAAAACTAATAAAAAAGCTCCTGCAAAACACAAAGCTGAAGATGATTATTTTCTTACAACAAAAATATTCTGTGCTGATTGCAAATCGCCTATGGCAGGTGAAAGCGGTACAAGCCACACATCAAGAAAATATCATTATTATAAATGTTCAAATGCCAAAAGACATAAGGGGTGCAAAAGAAGAGCTATTCGTAAAGATTGGATTGAAGATGAAGTTCTGACATATGCCAAAAGCGTGTTAGAGGACGATGAATATATAGAAAATCTGATTTCTTCTATTATTTCAGAAAGTAAAAAAGACAACACTCTTTTGCCGATGTTAAAAAGAGAGCTGTCTGAAGTTGATAAGAGAATTCGTAATATGCTTGATGCCATTCAGGATGGCATATACACATCCTCTACAAAGCAAAGACTTGAAGAGCTTGAAGCAAGAAAAGAAGACATTGAAGTACAGCTTGCTACGGAAGAATTAGGACGCACTAAAATCAATGAAGATATGCTTTATATGTGGTTCAATAAAATGAAAAGTCTTGATATAACATCATTAGATTATAAGCGAATGTTCTTCGATGCATTTGTAAACTCAGTTTATGTAATGGATAACGGCATCGAAATAGCACTCAACTACAAAGAAGGAACTAAAATTATCACTTTTGAAGAAATGAAAAAATTTTATAATGAAGGTTCGGATTTATCTCCACCCGCTCGACCATGATGCGTGTTCATAAGGGATTTGAACACGCATCCTTTTTTGTTTAAAAACAGACTGATATATTTTTTGTATTTGTCGCAGATTAACTGCGGCTTTTTTCTTTATGCTGTTTCAGGTAAAGTGCCTGAAATATAATTCACTGCTACTCCCTGTCGGGTATCGTTTACGATTGTGTTTTTTTCAGGCAATTCAAGGATTTCTGCAAGTCTTTCTTCATCGTATTTAAGAAAGTTTGCAAGATGCTTCAGTTCAAGCAAAACTATCTGCTCAAGAGCATCTGAACGAATGTAGTGCCTTGTACCACCGATGCAATACATAGTATCCTTACGAATTGCCGCTGTAAAGGGTTACCTTGAGAACAGCAATAAAAATATAACTGAAATAGCAGCTACTGTCGGGTATGACAATGCACTGTATTTCAGTCGTTTGTTCAGGAAATATACCGGCATGACGCCGAGCGAGTATAGGAAGAGAGTCAAGAGTTTAACCAAGAGTGGTGGGAAATGATTAATTTAATTTTTTTATCCAATATTTATTGAATTAGGTGCATTTTTTTGATATACTATTATAGACCAATCGGCGAAAGAGCAAAATTATGCTTTGTTATTATTATCCTATGCTGACAGGCAGTAAATAACTGACGGTATTTATCCTGAAAGTTGTAGTAAATATCTGCGTTTTTTCTCGAGACAAAGTGAAATTTAAAAAAAGGAGATAGTATTATGATTACATTCATTCAAAGAGTTCTCGGATTTTTTACAGCACTCACAACAGTTCTTTTAAGCTTTTTCGGTGTGAACAGCGGACTGATTGACAAAAAGGTTGACGATTTCAAGGTTACCACCTACATAAGAGGCGATGCTATTATGTACTGGGGCGGCGAGCTATACAAGGAGGATTTTGACATCGTTACGGATGCTATAATTTTTGAGTGTGCAACCTTTAATAACAAAGGCGAGGTTGAATACGACGAAGAGAAAATGGAAACCGTTTTGTCAAGAGTTCGAGAGACAATTGGCGACAGAGACATACACCTTACACTCAATCTTCTCGGTCCCTGGGGTGAAACAGATTCTGATGTATATGAGGATCAGATGGAAGCTCAGAGTGATGAACACAACAAGGCGTTTGAAAGCGGAGTTTTAGAGGATAACATTATTGACGTTCTTGAAAAATATGACTTTGACGGTGTACACTTTGATTATGAATATCCTCTTTCTCTAAAGGCCTGGCATTATTACAATAAGTTCCTGGTTTCCCTTGACAAAAAGCTTGGCGAAAAGTACACTCTCGGTGTTGCCGGCAATGCCTGGAACATAAAATTCACCAATGCGGCTATTGAGGCTATTGATACGTTTGAATTGATGAGCTATGACTTCATTGATGAACAAGGAAGACACGCTACCTATGAAGATACTCTTGAGCAAATCCGACAGCTTGGTCTCAGAGGTATGCCGGTTAACAAGGTCAATGTTGGTATACCCTTTTATTCAAGACCAACGGATATGTCGGGCTATTGGTACGGATATAACGGCTGTTACGACAGCATAGATGAAAACGGCTGGTATCATTGTAGCGAAACGGACAAAGATTTTTGGTTCAATACTCCCGATGTTGTAGCTGAAAAGACAGATTACTGCATTAGAAACGGCTTTGGTGGTGTAATGATATGGCACTACAACTGTGACCTTCCCTCCAGCAGCGAAGGCTCATTACTCAAAGCAATAGGTGAAACTGTCAATAAATACTATTAAAATTTACAAGAGGCTGTCACACTTTCGTACAACAGCCCCTTGTTATTTTATACATATATCAACTCGTTGTAAATTATCTCTTGTGCTCTCTGCTGAATATTACCCATCCTCTGTACCCACTCAAATTGGTCTTGTTCTTTCAGTTCTTCTGTAATGCCTTCTGCTTCTTTCATTTGTTCAATCAGAAGGTCATACATTTCATTCTCCTGACGGTCAACATCTGCAAGATAAGGCCAAAGTGTGCATTTAGTCACCATTAGCATAAACAGACCTCGTCTGTTGTGTTCAAGGTAATCCTTATGCATCATGTCTCGCCTGCCGGCTCGGTCGGTTCGCCTGTTTGAGTGCCACCGGCACTCGCTCACCCCATTTACCAAGAGTGATATTTGCTTGTTCGGGCGGCAGGATAATGTTAGGAATTTTATAATCCCCAACCTGTCTGTATTGAATATTTGTATTGTTATTCATAATAGCGTTCATCCTTTCGTATTCTTAACAAATGTGTCGTATGCAAATTTTGCTCCGAGTCTGAAACCCGATATAAAGCTGTCGGCATTACTTGTTGTTGAAAATGCAACATAGGCACTTACATAGTTGAGAAACAGTTCCTTATCTTCACTGGTCAGCCTTGCAGTAAGCTGTTCTTCTTTCTCGGCAATGTTACTCAGCTTTTTCTTAAGCTTGGGTGTTAATTCTGAATTGACTTCTTGCGGCTCAACGTTGCCATAGTAGAAAGCTTCAATGATATTTGACATTTTGTATTCCTCCATATCTGAGGAAATATATTAGAGTACGAAGTATAGAATATGTATTGCCGGAGAACTACTTGTGTTATGAACATCCGCACCATATTGAGTATTCATAAGGGATTCTCTTGTGAATACTCAATTTTTTTAAATTAAAACCGTCGCAATTATCAGCGGCGGTTTTATGTTACATATCCATTTGTTTTAATTGTTCAAGCTGGTCTCTTCTGCCATAAATCACAGCAGTTATATGCACTTCTTTTTGTTCTTCATTTACCCAAAAGTAAACAAGAAAATTTTTAACGGGCATTTTATGTACACCGTAGCTTCGCCACGGCTCTTCATCCACAAGTGCCACTCTTTTCGGCATCGTGTTAAGAGAAAGTATGCTCTTTTGCAGTTCGTCGAGCAGTCTTTCAGCCGCAACCGGCTCTTTCACAGTACCGCTGATATAGCTGAAAATTTCAAGCATCTGTGCACTTGCTTGCGGTGTGATTTTTACTTTATACTCATCCATTCGCTATCTTCTTGCGAAGTGAATTGAACACATCCTCTGCATTAAGAGATTCGCTGTTCTTTGCCTGCGCAAGTCCCTTTTCCATTATGGCGTTAAAGGTTGCCGTGTCCATTTCATCAAGGGTTGCAGGAGCACCTGACAGCGACAGCGAAAACGGAATACCTTTTTTCATAATGATTTGTTTATAAAGCATATTGATAACAACCGACACGGGAATACCGAGCTGTGACATAATTTCCTCGGCTTGCTGTTTAACTTCCGGCTCAACACGGGCAAGCACATTTGCAGTTTTAGTTGCCATATTTATACCACCTTTCGTTATTATTATACCCGATTGTATATCAAATAGCAATACTTTTTTTTGGATTTAAATTTTAAAGTATATAACCCACTATGACACTTTCAGGTAAAACTGCAAAGATGTCAAGTGGGATTTTTTTATTAAACTATTGCAAGAACGCAAATAATTGTGGTATGATTTTTTCTTTTTCTTTCGGCTGTCTTGATTTGTTTTGTTATAAGATGTAAAATAAGCTTGTGCGTTACAGGATATTATCCGTAATGAATCTACGGAGAAGCCGTTCAGCTGTTCTCACCTGCCGGCAGACAGGATGCAGAACTCCCGAATACTGCCGAGGCGGCAGACGAAGCAAGATCAAGAAAGCGTGGGGAATATTATGAATGCCACAGATATTCGACCCCTAATAACCGAAATAAAAAAATGTGTTGTGCGTCATGCACTTGAACAAAAGGGATCCTACTGCAGATGGCTGTGGGAAGGCGGCATATGGGGAGACGGCGGTGAACCCCGAGAGCTTGGAAAAAACGAGTACGGCTGTGCCGATGCTGCCAATATTCTGTATACGATCAATGATTTTTATTGTGAAGAAGAAACCCGTCAGGCACGGATTCATGAAATTCAGATCATGCAGGACCCGAAAACCGGGTTGTTTACCGAAATCAGCCACGATCCGATACACACCACCGCACATTGTCTTGCTGCACTGCAGCTTTTTGACGCGAAGCCTTTGTATGCGGTAAATGCCTTACATCAATTTTACGATAAGGACAAGCTGTTTGCTCTGCTGGATGGACTGGACTGGCACGGCAATCCGTGGCAGCAATCGCACCTCGGTGCAGGTGTTTATGCCGCACTTGTCAATGCCGATGAAATAACGGAAGACTTCTCAAAGAATTATTTTGATTGGCTTTGGGAAAATGCGGACGAAAAAACAGGCTTCTGGAAAAAGGGTTTTGCAGAAAGTGCACCGTGCTGCACAGAGAGAACCGTGAACGGAAAGGCATCTCTTTATACCTATATGGCAGGTAGCTTTCATTATCTGTTCAATCTCGAATATGCAAAAATGCCGTTACGCTATCCCGAAAAAATGATTGATTCCTGCATAAAATTGTTTACGGAAAACGGGCTTCCCGATGAATTTATGAAGAAGTGCAATTTCATCGAAACGGACTGGCTGTACTGTCTTACGCGAGCAGGAATGCAGACTGATTACCGATTCAACGAACGGATGATGCTGATTGAATGCTTTGCACAGGAGTATTGCTTCAACATGATGAATCTTGACTTCGAAAAGGATGAAAGCTTTAATGATCTGCATCTGCTTTTCGGTGCCTGTTGTACACTTGCCGAGCTTCAGAGTGTGCTTCCCGGGAAAATAATTACAGAAAAACCGCTGCGGCTTGTACTGGACAGAAGACCGTTTATTTGAGATGATGGTATCGGAACAGTGAACAAATAATTGCATTACTCAATTGCGAGGTCATTATGAAAATACTGATAACCCCTCCCGATAACGGAACATTCGTCCGTTATTTCCCTTGTGAAATCATTGAACAGCTCAAAGCCTTCGGTGCGGTTGAAAGAAATCCCCTTGACCGTTCCTTTACGGAAGAGGAGCTGGCAGAAAGAATGTCGGATGTCGATATTCTTATTACGCATTGGGGAACACCGAAAATCGCAGGTAAGATTCTTGAAAATGCACCGAAGCTTCGTCTTGTTGCACATGCTGCAGGCTCGGTGGCAAACATCGCAAGTGAAGAACTGTACAAGCGTAATATCCCCGTTCTGAGTGCAAATCCTGTTATGGCACAGTATGTTGCCGAAAGCGTTCTTGGGTATCTGATTGCAGGAACACACCGTTTTGTGCAGACAGATGCAATGATGCGACAAGGCGCATGGGATAAGCTCATCTGTCAGCAAAGCTCATTGTTCAACGCACGGATTGGTCTTATAGGACTCGGCACCGTGGGCAGAGCATTGCTTGATCTGCTCGTTCCTTTTCATTGCAGGGTATCCGTTTTTGACCCGTTTCTGACGGAAGATGCATTGGACAAATGGAGCTTTGCCACGCTTTGCGATTTTGAATCGGCAATGAAAAATCCCGTTGTTTCCGTTCACGCATCCAAAACCCCCGACACATACCATTTGATAGACAAAAAAGCACTGAATTTACTGCCTGCAGGGGCACTTCTTGTTAATTCTGCCCGCGGTTCGATCATTGATACGCAGGCACTCGCAGATAAACTGAAAGACGGAAGCATTTACGCAGTACTTGATGTTTATGAAAAAGAAGGTGCAGGAAATATAAACGAAGAGCTGCTCAAAGCAACTGATAACACCTTGCTGCAGCCACATACTGCTGCCATTGCGGCAGATGTACAGATGACACAGGCAATCATTGATGATATCGGTCGTTTTGTGCGTGACGAAACGCTGCAATACAGCGTAAGCTACCGACAATTCTGTCTTATGACACAGGAGTGAAAAAATATGAAACTGTCATTTTCCACCTTGGGGTGTCCCGATTGGTCCTTGCAATATGCCGTAGAGCAGGCAAAAAAATTCGGTTTTCAGGCTGTTGAAATCAGAGGCATAAAGGACTGCCTTCGTGCGGATACAATTGAAGAATTGCTCCCTGAAAGGCGTTGTGCAACATTGCAGTATGCAAAAGAAAACGATATTGCTTTTTGCTGTCTTGATGCGTCTGCCTCTTTTCATGAAGCAGACAAAAGACAGGAACATATGGAAGAAGCTCTGGCGACCGTGCGCGTGGCTTCCGCATGCAATATTCCGTATATCCGCATTTTCGGCAATCACCTTGTTACGGAAGATGAAGAAACAGAGATCCGTGACATCGCAGGGGCAATACGACTTCTTTGCGATGAAGCCCGTCAACACAATGTGGGTATTCTTCTTGAGGTGCACGGAGATTTCAACAACAGTAACAGAATTCTGAAAACGGCACAGTATGTGAATTGCGATCATTTCGGTATTGTGTGGGATATTCAGCACAGCCGTGAGGATTACGTGCAGTTCTGGAACAGAACAAAACATCTGATCCGTCACGTGCACATAAAAGACAGCATACAGGGTCAATTGTGCAATACAGGAGAAGGAACTCTTCCCGTGGCACAGATCGTCCGTATGCTGAAAAATGATCATTATGAAGGATATTTAAGTCTTGAATGGGAAAAACGCTGGCATCCCGAGCTTCGTGATGCAGAATTTGAATTTCCGTCGTATGTAAAAATGATGCATGCATTAAGCGTCTGATTTTTCGAGAATGGAATTATATTGATATACTCTTACATAATCAACGATAAAATCTGCAGGGAACGTACCGTGTGCGTTCCTTGTTATTTTTCCCGACCATCCGTGGAAGGGCTTGCCTGCAACACCGTCAATTTCAACGGACAACAGAAGATATTCAGGTGTCTGCGATACACCTCCGAAACGGCTTCTGCCGGTTTCCTTGCCGTTGACATAGAAAATATAACCGTCCTCATTCCATTCAACACCGTATGTATTATATTCCGTATACGGATTATGCGGTCTTGATACGGCTACATTCTTATAGCGATGCCCTGCCTGATAGCCGCCGTAATGCAGATTGGATGTAACCATGTTATTATCCTTGCCCTTGAGGCATCTGTGCCACAGGGGCGATTCAAAAACATCAATCTCCGTTCCCTTTTTGCCGGTAACAAAATCACCGATGGCTTCTGTTGAAAGCCAGAAAGCAGACCACAACCCCTCGGCAGCAGGAAGAATGCATCGACATTCAAAATAACCGTATTTCTGCTCAAAAAGATGTCTTGTATCAATACGGTTACAGTACCAACCTTCTCCGTATTTACCGTCTTTTTTATATTCTGTGCGTATAATAAGATTGCTGTCCTTTATGAAGGTCTGTTCCTGATCCCAGTATCCCCCTTTTCTCACCCCCTGACGGAAGTGATTCCAGATCCGGGGATTCAGAACATTTTCGTTAAAATCATCTTCAAATGTAAGTGTAAATTTTGAAAGATCAAGCTCGTTTGTTTTTTTATACGGTCTTTTGCTTCGGTAAACAACAATAGCACGGTGAATGATATCTATTGAGATATTGATAAACTTGTCAAAAAGATTCTTCAAAACAATCACCCTCCCGATTCCGGAATAATTCTTAACACATTATATCATATTGTAAAAAACTTCACAACATAATTAACAAAAAAATTAATTTTTACAGATATTTTTTTGTTAAAATATTGCAATATCCTATGCATTATGATAAATTAGAATTAAATAAAGTATTTGGGGAGGGATTTCTGTGGGCTTTCACAGGAAGCTTGTTGAAGCAAAACTTGAAAATGCGGCGATCAAATTTGTGAATACACTTCTGCTGGCATTTCACAAATCCGATGCACTTCGTACAGGTGAAAAAATCAATACCGATGAGATGATTCTTACATTTGAAGATCATTTTGACGCAGAAAAGTTGAATGAGGATATCTGGCGTGCTCACAATTCTTACGGTGTCCGTAAGGGTGGTTACTGGAGTGGCTCGCAGGTACGTGTTGAGAACAGCAATCTGATCATTACAACACAATATCTTAAAGACGGGGAGTTCGGACCGGGCTGGTATACCGCAGGTATTGAAACAGAGGATCAGTTTGAGCAGACCTACGGTTATTTTGAATGCCGCTGTAAGCTTGCAAAGGGACAGGGGCTCTGGTCTGCGTTCTGGATGATGAACAGTCACGTAAACAAGGTTGTGGGACATTCGAGAAACGGTGCCGAAATTGATATTTTTGAGTCTCCGTTCTGGTTTCTCGGAGAGAAAAAAAGAAACCTTGTAACACTGAATCTCCATTATAACGGTTACAGTCTTCATACAAGATATAAAAATGTGGGAATTTTTCAGCTTGATAATGATCCTTATGAAAATTACAATACCTACGGTATGAAGTGGACACCCGATGCTTATACCTTCTATATAAACGGTTACGAGGTCGCAAAGACTTCCTGGGGCGGTGTGTCCCAAAAGCCTGAATATCTGATTCTTTCCTGCGAGGTTGACGGCGGCTCTGCAATGCCCACAAAAGGATGGTCGGGGTTCATAGAAAGAAATGACAAAGAAACCTTTAAGGCTGAATATATCGTGGATTATGTAAGAGCATATAAATTTAAAGAATAAATCAACAGGAGGTGCGAAAAAAATGTCTGCATGTCCGAAATGCAAACAAAAAATCAGTTTGCTTTATCTGAAACAGAATTGCCCTCATTGTGATGTGAATCTGCGCTTTTATAATTTTGAGGAGAATTTTTACAGGGATGCCAAAAAAGCAGAGCTGTCCGTTGCAAGAATCAATATGTTCATAGCCCATATCAAAGCATCCTTTATAGGCTCAAGACTTACGGTTGCAAGGCTTTGCGTAATGCTGCTACCCATCGTATCCTTTCTTGTTCCGTTCGGGAGCGTGACCTTTTCGCAGCCGTTTTTTAACAGTCATATTTCTGTTTCCGCATTGGGACTTTACACGGTATACGAAAAGAATTATCTGCCGTATATTCTGTCCATGACAGGAAGCGAAATAAACGGTAAAGCATTTATGCTTCTGGCAGGTGCACTTGTCATGTTTGTTCTTGCTGCTGTTGCAGCACTTCTGATTTTCTTTATGACCGTATTGTGCTTTTTAAACATAAAGAAAATGCACAGAATCATTGCAGGTACTGCTGTTACAGGTGCAGTATTTTCTGTTCTTTCCGCTGTGCTTGTCGGTGCATTTTCATTCGCCGCAAAAGACCTTGATCTTGTTTCGGGAGAGACTTCAGCAGGTGTTCTTGTTTCCCTTGCATTCTTCTCTGTCGTTGCCGTTATCAATATATTGATCGGCAAACAGGGACTTCATATTGTGTATGCCGAAGGTGATGAGGAAAGAGTTGCGATTGCAAAAAAGGTCAAAGCAGGTGAAATAAGCATTGACGATCTTCCGCAGCCGGTTGTTGAAACGGCTGAGACCGAGAAAATCCGACTTGAAATAGAAAAGCAGCAAGCACTTTATCAGCAACCGGGAGAAGGTGATGAGAATGGCTAAGACCGACTGGCGAAAATATATCTACAAGGCAGCCATTGTTGTGCTTGTGACCTTCTTTGTTACAGGTGTGGGCTTCGGTGCAAAGGAAATACTCTCCATTGAAGGTGTCCGTGAACTATATGAAGCTCCCCTGCCCTTGTCGCAAAAACCTGAAACAAATGAGGAAATGATACAGTATATCAATGCTGCAATTGAAAAAGCACTGCTTCATGCTCCGGAAACAAAGCTTTCATCATCATTTTCAATCGATAAAAGCAGTGTTCGGTTGTCGCAAGACAGTAAGCAATTGTTGCGTGCAGTTGAAATGGCCATTCCGGGAATCAATGCCGGCATGACCGACAGCTTTGAAAAAGAAACTGCTTCTTATTCCGAATCTGCAGCAGACTTCCTGAAAGTCTGCAACATCGATGCCGGCGACATTATCAGTTCTCAGCTTCAGTATACGTATTACAAATGCTCTCTTTGTACTTCCGAAATCGCTTATGATGATTTTGATGTGGTGTGTCCCGAATGCGCAAGCGAGAACACCTTGCAGCTTCGCAGTCATGATACCTATAAAATCACATTACATATACAACCTGATTCTCCCGGATTTACAGAGAATCCTTTCCCCGAATCAGAGGCACTTTCCGAAGTGCTTACAAAAGAGGGCTCAGCGTACTACACCTTACAGAATATGAGCATCAATCATAATGAAGCTGTTCTTTATGCTGAAATCAACCGCCTTACAGATTGCTTGCAGTACCTTCGCTTTGAAACGGCAAGCTCTGTTTCTGCAGAGCTGAAAATGACGGGCAGCTACAGTCAGCTCGGTGTTATAACAGTCGATGCCGATGCAAAGGATCGCGTAGTATATAATTTTACCTGGCCGTCATTGAAGCTTGATAAAAATGAAATGACGGTTGAAACAGGAAGCACCGAGGTGCTGAAAGCAAAGCTTACCTGTGATGATCCTGCGACGTATGATGTTGTATGGACTTCCTCCGATGAATCGGTTATTACGGTTGATGAACAAGGGTACCTTAAAGCAAAGAAGGTGTATGGTGACAGTGTTATCACCGCTTCATTCACCTTTCAGGGTAAGCAGTACAGCGATTCCTGTCTTGTTCATGTAGGTGTCCCCGCAGAAGGCGTTGACCTGAGCAAGGGTAAGCTTTCATTGAAAACGGGCGAATCGGTTCAGATTGAAGCGATATTCAATCCGAAAAATACAACAAACACAAAATGCTACTGGTACAGCGAAGATGAATCTGTTGCAAAGGTTGACGAAAACGGTCTTGTAACCGCAGTTTCTGCAGGTTCAACTGTTATTTATGTCATTACCGATTACGGAAACTATTACTCATCCTGCAAAACGGAGGTGAATGATTGATGGCAAAAGAAAACAAAAATATTGTAAGTGCATTCTTTGAAGCTGAATCAGATTCTGCGGCAACCATAGATAAAAAAATACTCAACAAGTACAGCGATATTGCCGTAAAATCATTTCACACCCGTGTTCTTGACGGAAAAGAGCTTTCGATTCCTGCAATTGCACAGTTTGCGACCAGTATTCTCAACGGTGTGCAGGTATATGAAACACTGTTCTTTGTAAATGTGCTGCGCATCAATATGCTTTATGTCACGGCAATCAAGGCACTTATCAGTATATATGATGTGCTGAATGACCCTCTTATCGGTATTGCATATGACCGCACAAGAACCCGTTACGGAAAAGCAAGGCCATTTCTCATTCTGGGTGCAGTGCCGTATTTTATTGTAACGGCCATCATGTATTCGGGTGCGGTTTTTATGAAAAATCCCGCAGGTGATGACCCGAAAAAAATATTGTTCGTCTTTCTGATGCTGTTCCTGAAAGAAACCTTTGCTACAATATACAATCTGCCGAAGCAAAATCTGCTGATGCTGATGACTGCAAATCCCAAGGACAGAATTACGGTAGGCCTTCTGAATTCTTATCTCAGTGAAGCAGGTGCCACAATTGTTTATGCACTTTTCCTGCCGTTGATGGAACTGAATAATAAGGGATATATAAATCTTCCGATGTCCTGGCTGTTTTCGATTCTTGCATGGTTTGCAGCTTCCATCGGAATTGTCTGCAATGTTTCAGCTGCCGTTTTCTGCAAGGAAAGAGTTATACTGCAATCAAAGCCGGCTCCCATTGAAAAATCAGTTCTGTATGTTCTGAAAAACAAATATATGCTTCGTAATTTTGCCGCAAACTTTGCAACCTCCTGGTGGAGCAACGGCGGCTACTCGTGGGATGTTGTTACACAACAGGAGATTTTCGGCGGCACATTCTATACAGTACTTGCAATGGCACCGTACAACATCATTGATGTCATTTCGGTTGCATTCATTCCAAAATTCGCAAAATTCTTCAAAAACAACAACCGCAACGAGCTGATTGCCCTGCGTATGTGGGATATTCTTTGTGTCTGCGGCATGTGGGCAGCCATTCCGTTTGTGGACAGACGCTGGGTCGCCATTGCAATCTATTGTCTGTTCTATGGTCTGACGGGTGTCAACAACGGTCCTGCAAATGTGGTGGAAGGTGAAATCGGAAGAGAAATCAACGATTACACCGAGTATGTCACGGGTGAACGTCCTGACGGTACGATCGAAATTCTTACGAATCTGATCCTTCGTATAACAGCACCACTGAATGCTCTGTTTACAATATTCCTTTTCAAATGGTCAGGCTATGACACCACATTACCCATGCTTCCCTGGGCACAGGGAAATAAGGTTGTTTATCAGAAGGTATGGTTCCTTTATAACGGTATCAATATCTTACCGCGTATCATAAAAGTAATTCCGTATTTCCTCTATGATCTTGTGGGTGCAAAGCGTGAACAGATGTATATCGAACTGAATGAACGCAGGGCTCTTATTGCAAGCAATAGTGAAAAGGCTGCGGAAAACGTAAACGAAACGACAGATATGCTTTCAGAAAAATAATTTAAGGTGGGAAAGACATGGTTGATAAGATTTTTTACATTTTTCTTTCAATTGTAAGAAAGGTCATCCTTTTTGTGATTGCAGGCTTCATGTGTCTGGGCACATTGAGTCCTACAGAATATGAAGAGCCCCGGAACCCGAATTTCGATACAGGTGAATATTTTCTGCCCGATTACGGCAGTCCGCTCATATCCTCTCACCGAAGCGGTAAGGGAGCAGCTCCCGAAAATACGCTCATGGCAATCAGAGCCAATCTTGAATATGCCGAAGGTGACTCGGCTATTATCGAAATGGATGTACAGATAACAAAGGATAATCAGATTGTTCTTTATCACAGCCTGTACCTTGATGAAATGAGCAACAGTGCAGAATATTTCGGTCACAAGAACACACCTGTCTTTGCAAAAACTTATGATGAGCTTCGCAATCTGAATATGGGTGAATTCTTTAAAATTGAAGATGCATATCCCTATCAGGGACTCAGGGGAGAAGACATACCCGACGATATCAGAATCACGCTTCTCAGTGATGTATTTGCTTTGATTGAAGGTGAATCGGACGGACAGTTCCGATACATAATCGAAGTCAAATATCCCCTTCATTGGGCTCGTCGTATGGTGGACGGCATTTATGATATGATTACGGAATATGATATGGCTGACCGTGTTATTGTTGCAAGCTTCTGGCCTGATGTTACGGCATATATTGACAGCCATTATGAGGGCAAAATCAACCGCTCTGCCAATCCCTTTGAAATTGTGGACTTTTACGGCTGTTACACAAGAAATGAAGAGCTTGATCCCGATGATATAAAGTTTATGTGCCTGCAGATGCCCTATTACTGGGATGACGGAAAGCTTCTTGTGGGCAATCTCGGCAAAGCAAGCTTTATTGACTATATTCATAAATACGGTCTTTCTGCACAGTACTGGACAATAAACAGACCCGATGATGCGGAATTTCTTGCAAAAGCCGGTGCTGACCTTCTTATGACAGACCATCCCGAAAGAATCCGTGAGGCTTTATACGGTGAATAATTTTCCGCTGCAATATCCTGTGTATCGGAAAAAGGAGATTTATATGCTTGAAAATATTTATCCTGTGCCACCCGTACTGCCACCCTCCGAGCATCCGAGGCTGATGCTCAGAAAAAAAGATTTTGAACGTATAAAACAGAACATAAAGAATGAATCTTCCTGCCGTGCACAGTGTGTGTTCAATGAGCTTTGCTCTCTCGAAATAAATGGAGAAGGAGCAAATCCCGATTTCGGCACATATCATCTTAAAGAATATATGGCAGTGGAAGCAAAGGCATTGAAAGCATTGCTTCATAATGACGAAGCATTAGGCAGGAAAACCATAAATGACCTTTTGCATTTGCTTCGTACCGTAAGCTACAACGGCACGATCATGATGGCACGATTCAGCGGACATCTTATTTTTATCTCTTCCGAGGTATACGATTGGTGTTACCGCTGGCTTGATGACAGCGAAAAAACGGAAATCATTGCAGCCTGCGAAACGCTTGCAGAAAAATATTTTGAGATGGGCTATCCCCCTGCAAAGCAGTCTGCCATAAGCGGTCACGGAACGGAGGCACAGCTTCTGAGAGACCTGTTATCATTCGGCATTGCCGTGTATGACGAACGTCCCGATATATATCATTTTTGTGCAGGCAGACTATTCAGTGAGTATCTTCCCACCTATGAAAAGGTGTTTTCGGGAGAATTCCACCCCCAGGGACCGTCATACGGTGCATATCGTCATACGGGGACAATGTGGTTCGGACTGCTGATTTATGCCATGAGCGATAAAAAGGTGCTTCCTTCGGTTGTGGAAAACTTAGCAGACAGCTTTCTTTACCTTACACGTTCAGACGGAGAAATGCTGCGTCTTGGAGACGACTGCAATGAAGGCAAAGCTCTCTATTCGCAGAAAAACCCCTTTGGTGTCCCCTTGTTTCTCACGGCTGCTTATACGGGAAACAGGCACTACTATAATGAAGCACTTCGTCAGCTGCATCCGTCTTATATCATGCCGTCACATTTCAGTGTCGATTACTATGAAGAAGGCAGCTACGGTGAAGGTCTTATGTCCGCTTCGGTTTATCTTATATGGAACGGACTTACACCGCTTGATGATGCACCGCCTGTTCCCCCTGCACGCTATTTTGGCTTCCCTGTCGGTTGCACGGTGTATAATGACTCAGAACGGCTTATTCTTATGAAAATAGGTGAATTGTGGGGAGCCAACCACGATCACCTTGATACGGGCTGTTTTCAGATCTATGACGGTGAAATTCTCGCATCCGATTCGGGCGTGTATGATGCCTATCATACACCGCACAGAATGAATTATTATATTCATACCGTTGCACATAACTGCCTGCTGATCGGTCACGAGGGGACTCGCTTCCCTTATGATCTCGAAGAACCGGAGAACCCGGATCATTGGCTTTCTCAATACGATATGGCGACGGTAACATATCATAGTGAAAAAGACGGTAAATATGAAATTGAAGGGGATCTGACAAAGGCTTACAGCGAAAAATGCGAGAAGGTTGTGCGAAGAATGTGCTGGGAGCCCGATCGCGGTGAACGGGGAATTTTTACGGTTCAGGATACGGTTCAGACAAAAAAAGAAGAGTGTGTCACTTTTCTTATTCACTGTCAGTCGGAGCCTTTCATAAGCGGAAATGAAATAACAATACCGGGCAAAAAGCGAAAGCTTGTCTGTCGGGTAAAAGCACCCGCACAGGTGAAGATTGATTTTATTACGGGACCCGGCAGACAGTTTGAAAACAACGGAATCAATTACGAACCAAGGGTCAACGCAGCCGAAGAAGGCCTGGGCAGGGTTGAAATATGTGCAACGGGCAAACAGGTTGACTTTTATGTTGAATTTGAAATCAAAAATATGTAAGAGTGAACTGTATGGTAAAAGAATATGTAACATATAAGGATTTCGGTGCGGCAGGCGACGGCAAGACAGACGATATGCGTTCGATTGCCGCCTGTCACGATTATGCCAACAAAGCCGGTATTCCCGTTGTGGCAGGCAAAGGAAAATATTACATCGGCAGCAAAGATATTACTGCAATCATTATGACCGACACAGATTTTTCGGACGCTGAATTTATCATCGATGACAAAAATCCCGAAAATATCTGTCAGCATTGCTTCTGGGTGAAATCGGAGGCTGCACATTTTGTTCCTGCCGTTTCATCGGTTTGTGCAAATCAGACAAGGCTCAGTTTTCCGCATGAGGGAACTGTTTATCTGCGAGTGTTTTCCGATAAAAAGGTATATATCAGAAAAGGACTCAACAAAGACAACGGCACCGATGCTTCCGACTCGATTCTTGTGGATAATAATGGCAATGTGTGCTGCACAATCAATTGGGAGCATGAAAAAATCAAAAGTGCCTATGCCTTTTCGGTTGATGACAAGCCCGTCACAATACGCGGCGGCTGCTTTGTGACCATCGCAAACTGCTGTGAATCGAAATATAACTATCACGAAAGAAACATTCTGATAACACGCTCAAATGTGACCGTTGAAAAGCTCACGCATTTTGTAACCGAAGAAGGAACGCACGGTGCACCGTACAGCGGATTTATTTGTGTCAGGGAATGCAGCAATGTGACAATACGGAATTGTCTTTTCACTCCGCATAAAACCTATTTCACCGAGTCAAAAATTCCCGGTGAAATGGTGCCTATGGGAAGCTATGACCTGAACTTTTATGCTGTAATCGGGCTGTCGCTGCAAGATATTTCGCAGACCGTTGATATCTGTGATGAGCGTTACTGGGGGCTGATGGGCTCCAATTTCTGCAAGAATGTTTTGCTTGAAAATTGCACAATGTCCCGTTTTGATGCCCATTGCGGTGTTTCGGGCGGTGCAATAAAAAAATGCACCCTCGGGCATATGGGGGTACATCTTATCGGGTTCGGAGATTTTCTTGTGGAAAACACAACTGTTTATAATCGGCATTTTATTAAATTCCGTGACGATTACGGGGCTACCTTCAACGGCAATTTAAGCATCCGAAATTGCACATGGAAGATTGTTGATGACGGCAGAGAAACATACAATCTCTTTGAGGCTGAAAATGCAGGAGATCACGATTTCGGATATTTCTGCACAATGCCGCCAAATATTATCATAGATAATATGCAGATTGATGACAGTTGTATAAAAGAGCATTGTCGTGTTGTTGTTTTCGGTGATTACGACAGCAATTTTTCAAAGGACAAGCCCTATCCTTACGGCACCCCTGAAAATGTATATCTGAACATATCAACAGCATCGGGTCGAAAGGTTGATGTATGCGCTGATGCTTCGTTGTACGCAGATATGAAGATCATTACGGACACTGAATAATAAAAACAAACCTGCCGTGCAATTCCTTTTACGGAGCTGCACGGCAGATAACATTTTGCATTCTATTATAATTTCGAAAAACCGAAGCTGTTGATGAGTGCATCGATTTTTACCTTTTGCTTACACAGAGGGCATTCGTGTGCAGGCACGGTATAATAGCCATCCAGGTCATTGGGATTGAATACCGAGCCGACGGGATAGCCGCCGCATTCTGTCTTGGTTGCAAATATGGATGCAACACCTGCCACATCACCGCCGTAATAGCGGACCATATCAATAGCAGCTTTCACGGTGGTACCGGTTGCAACAGAAACGGCAAGCACAAGAACATGCTTTCCCTTTACCATGGGCACGATATTGTCACGCAGCAGCAACTGCGAGCTGCCCGTCATTTCGGGGGTTACAACATAAATCGTCTGGTGTGCGTTTATGTTCATGAATGAATTTTTTGTAAGTTCATCTGCAAGGCAGGTACCGATCACCTCAGTGCCGTCCAGGCAAAGAACCGTGTCAACAATCTGCGTATTATAGTTATAGTTCCGGCAGAGCTCTTTTGCAACTGCCTTTGCCTCGGAAAGTCTGGATTTCTGTGCAGCAACATCAATATAATAGTTACTGTGGGAGTGCGTGGCAGCAAAATGACCCTTTGACACACGAAGCACAAGATCTTTGTTACCGGTTGTGATTTTCATATTTTTATCTGTAGGCATAAAAAACACATCCTTTCGTTATCATTATACCCGAGTGTATGTCGAAAAGCAATAGTTTTTATGATTGATTCGTTTTGCAGTGCAATACTCTGTTTCGATTCCTTGTCACAAAGCCGAGTTCAATATCTTTTCCGTGCCGTCGGGCAATCTGATTTTCAGGCGGCACTGATCATCAATTCCGATTATTGTCCCCGCAAATGCATCCGTTCCCTCTTTTACGGTGATTTCTTCATGCAGTCCGAGAAGCCGTTGTGAATACTCTTCTATATATTCTTTTTTCAACAAATTCCGATAATAATACACAAACTCGTTGACAATTTCACCGATGAGACGGTTTTTGAGATGTTCTTCTTTTTTGCCGAGGCTTGTTGCGATTTCTGTCAACTCCGTCGGGAAACCACCGTCGGGTTCACTTACATTGATACCGATTCCGACGACTGCCCATTCGATTTCCTTACCGTCTTTTGATAAATGAGCCTGCGTGAGGATGCCGCCGGCTTTCTTATTGTTAAGGTAAATATCATTCACCCATTTGATCTGCACAGCACTGCCGACAACCTTTTCAATCGCCTTTGCGGTGCTGACCGCTGCCATGGTGGTCAGCAAGGTGCATTCCTGCGGTGTATAGGTCGGTCTTAAAAGAAGGCTCATGTAGATGCCCGTATGGGCAGGTGAAAAAAAGCTTCTGCCCTTGGTGCCCCTGCCGTTTGTTTGCTCCTCGGCAATGAGCAGGGATATTTCCGTTTCCCCGTTGGCTGCACGGCGCTTCATTTCGTCATTTGTGGAGTCGATGAGGGCAATTACTTCTGTTTTTATATTTTTTGCATCATCGGAAAGATATTTTCTGATGATTTTTTCATTTGCATATTCCCGCAAAGTCATCACCTCTTTATGCTGTTATTGTAGCACGGAAAAGAAATGAATACAACCAAAAAAAGGTTCTGCACGAAAACAAAGGGATTCTTATAAATTATGGTTTGTCGGGGTCTTTGCAAAGTAAATTTTCCTCTCAAACACTCGTCGCCCCTGAAAGGGGAGATGTCTGCCGCAGGCAGACAGAGGGGTTCAACCAAATCTGCTGAAAGCTCTGACAAAGCCACTTCTGACTCCTTTAACCCCTCTGTCACTTCGTGACATCTCCCCTTTCAGGGGCGACAAGGGGGATTGAGGATCAACCAAGTAAGAGTGAGCTAAACCATAATTTGCATTCATCTTAATTACCTTGTTCCGCAAAACAAC
>JAZNGB010000004.1:0-14843 GCA_045576275.1 Acutalibacteraceae bacterium | reverse complement strand
GTTGGATTATCAAGGATGCCGACGGCAAAGAAGTCACCCTCGATGGCGTGGATGTCAATTCCAAATCAATCACATTCCTGATGCCCGATTGCGACCTTTTGGTAACCTACAAAACGCAGGCTGACCTCGACCGCGAAGAAGCCATTGCCAACTGTGACCACCTGTGCCACAGCGACAATGAACTCATTCGTCTGTTCTGGAATATTCTGCATTTCATTTTCAGACTTTTCGGCGTTCAGCAGTATTGCGATTGCGGTGAAATGCACTACAGCGCCCCGCTGTTTAACTTCGGTGCATAAGGAATAAATGTGAATATAATTCACAAATAAACCATATGGGGAAGAGGTTCAGATAACAATGTACCCATCCATTGTCCGGTTCTGACCGGATTCGGACAAACAAAAACCGCACCGCCATGACAGCATCTCCTCTGTCATGGCGGTGCGAATTATTAATTGCTTATTTGATAATATTGACCGAGCCGTGGAAGACGGGCAGTGAAAAAGAATTGTTGAGAGCATATCGGAAATAATAAAACAAAAAAGTGTTATATCTGTCTTGTTTGCAAATAATTTGCAATTAAACTGACCATCATTTTTGCGTGTTCCAACTGCAATCGGGCATCCTGTTTCGATACAATATAAAAATCATCATAATCACTTGCCGAACGAACACGGAAAAGGGAAGATATTGCATCGGATACATTGCGGTCAAACAAATCGGTTTTTAGGTATAATTCTCTGAATTTTGCAATGATTCCGGAGTGCTTTTTGGAATCAAAGCCGTCTAAAATCAGTACGGCTCTCATAGCGTGAAAAGCGGCATAGTAAGATCTGTTTGCGGTACCTTTATATTCATTGGCTGCATACAGAATCTCAGCTTCGTGCAGGCAGTCTTTCGCGTGAGCAAGTCGAGCCTGTGACAGATTTTTAAATTCAGCATCAAGCAATTTTTATACCTTCCTTCGATACATTTTGATAAAAGGGGAGAATGTTACGGTATCGGTTGTACGTATCAATGTTCTTTTCTGTTATTGAAACAACAAAGCCGTAATCATACAGCAAGTCACCGCAGATGCGGTCAAGGTGAATGCGGTAAGATTGCAATGTTGTTTCATCCAGATCCACCAGGAGCAGAATGTCAACATCCGATTCATCATCAAAGTCGCCTCTTGCGTAGGAACCGTACAGAATAACAGAATGCAGATGTTCCTGAAACAGGTCTTTTGCTCTTGCGGTAAGTGTTTGCAGAAGTTCATTCAGTTGTAATGCGGGTGACAATGTGCTCACTTCCTCGTCTTTCAGTATACTGTTATTATATACAAAATTGATGATAAAATCAATACCCGTACAGTTTCTTTGTCTGCACGGGTATTTTGAATATGTTATTTGATGATATTGACCGAGCCGTGGAAGGCGGGCAGTGCGTGCGGACGGACGAGTTCACCGCCGGATTCGTAGGAATCAATGGCCGCGAAGATGTATTCCATCGTGGCAAGAGCATCGCGGCCGCTTGCGCGCAGGTGTTCCTTGTCGACCTTGTTGGTAACGTCTTCAAGGAACGCATGAATGCGGATGGGGAAGGTTGCACCGAAGTCCGTGACACCCGTGTTGGTGATGACGGGTTCTTTGTCTTTCTGCCATACGGTCAGCTTTTCCACGCAGTTTTCAATGCAGAAGGTGCCCTTTGTGCCGGCAAGCTCATAGCTCCACCAACCGCCGAGACCGAAGTGTGCGTCACCACGCTGAGAAAGAAGATAACCCACACAGCCGTTCTGGAACTGCATGTGGATGCTCTGAATGGATAGCATCATGTCGCCGCCCTGTCTTCTTGCACCGGGCTTATCCATGAATGCCTGAATGTATTTCACGTCGCCGCTGAAATGGCGCATGACCGAGAACGGATGGGTCAAAAATGCCTTTGCATGGGAGTAGGGATACTGCCAACGGGAGTTGGGGTCAATGTCGGGAACATCGACGGTGCTGCCGTTAAAGCCGACCTTGGTCAGTGCATACACCTGCTCACCGATCTGACCGTCTGCAATCAGCTTGTCAGCCATGAAAGCGGGTTCGGAAAAATAGTGGTTGAGGTTGCAGCCCAGATACAGATCCTGCTGGCAGGCAAAGCGAACCATTTCGCGCGCTTCTTCAATGTCGTTGGAAATGGGTTTTTCTGTCAGAACGTGCTTGCCGGCTGCAAGTGCTTCCATAACAGGTACATAGTGCCACGAGCCGTTTTCAATACCCGAGGTGGTAACGTCCACAATGTCAAGCTCGGGGTGCGCATTGAGCATTTCCTTGACGGTGTAGAACTTTTCAACACCGAATTTTTCAGCCGCTTCGTCGGCTCTTTCTTTGCGCATATCGCAAACGCAGATAAGCTCAGCAAGTTCATCATTTTTATATGCATTGCAATGTGTATGACCGATGCCGCCCATACCGACGACGCCGACCTTCAAAGGAGAATTAGCCATAATCAATTTCCTTTCTTATTCTGTAATATCTTTAACCTGAATCACTGCACCGTTGTTTTCAATCGAACGGATGGCGGCATGAATCACACGCGAGGCTTCCAATCCTTCCTTGCCGCTGCCGTCAATGTCTTCCGGCTTGCAGCCTTCGTCCACCTGACGGACAAAGGAATGAATGCGGTCCTTGAATGTGTCATAAAAGCCCTGAAAACCGTCGAAAACGGGGTTTGTGTAGACTTCCTTTAAGTAGGTTTCGGCAGGGTAGAGGACGGCTTCTCGCCACATATCCTCGAAAACGAATCTGCCCTCTGTGCCTGCAACCTCACAACGCTCCATGGGATGTCCTCTGCGGATGTCATAGGAGCTTGTCAGGTGACCGACCGCACCGTTTTCAAAACGCATATTGGTGCTCTGTGTGGAATAAATGTCTCTGCCGCTTGCCTTCATTGCAAAGCAGGAAACCTCTTTGACAGGGCCGCAGAAATACTGCATGATGTTCACCGAATGCGGGTTGAGAGCTTTCAGGTGATAATAAACCGAATCAAGCGGCATGAATTTGCCGATCCACAGTGCCATGTTGCAGAACAGCAGTTCACCGATTCTGCCGTCATCCTGCCACTTCTTTGCCTGCCTTGCAGCAGGTGTGAAGCGGTGGTTCATGTCAATGCCGTAGCAAAGCCCCTTTGCAGCAGCGGTGTCCACCATTTCCTGTGCCAGTTTGATGCTGTTGGAGATGGGTTTTTCACCCAATACATGGCAGCCATGTTCAAAAGCCTGCATGGTGGGCTCGTAGTGGTCGCTTGAATATTCATAACCGCCTGTGGTGACCGAGCAGATGTCGGGTTTGAGTTCACGCAGCATTTCTTCCGCATTTAAAAAGTAAGGAACACCGTACTTTTCACCGGCGGCTTTTGCACGTTCGGGGATTTTGTCGCACACACCCACAAGCTGTGCTAAATCTGTTTGTGTATAAGCGGTGGCATGGTTGTTGCCAATGGGGCCCATGCCGATTACGCAAGTTCTTTGCATTTTAATTCACCTTATTCCGTAACACCCATGGCTTCGAGCTTATCCTGCAATTTCTGTGCAGCTTCAGGGTCACCGATGTGCAGAGAATTGTAAGCCTCGTCGCTTGATTCAAAGGGTCTGCCGAAACCGCTCCAGTTGAGGTTGGTGTACATGGGGTTTTCGTGACCGACTTCCTGTTCGCGCTTGGCAATGTGTGCCATCATGCGGTCATGCAGGAACTTGACAACATCGGGGTTCTCTTCTGCTACGTTATGCAGTTCACCCGGGTCATCAATGAGGTTGTAAAGCTCAACAGGGGGCAGGTAATGGAAATCGGGTTCAAGTGCTTCAATGAGCTTCCATTCGGGGGTTCTCCAACCGTGCTTGCGCATCCATGTGGCTTCGGTGATGTAGAATTCAGGCTGCTGTTTCACACCCTCGGTGAAAACCTTGGTCATGTCTCTGCCGTCGAATTTAACACCGCAGTCTTCAATGCCGGCAACGGCAAGCAAGGTCGGAACGATATCCTTGGTTTGGGTAATGTCTGACACTCTGCCGACATAGGGGAATTTTGCATAACGGAAGCAGAACGGTACGTTCAGACAGTTGTCATAAATGGAATGATGGTCGAAATAGCAGTGATGATCGGTGAGTGTTTCACCGTGATCAGAGGTGAACACAACGATGGTATCTTCGTCAAGACCGAGTGTCTGCAATCTGACCAATACACGGTTGATGCAGGAGTCCATGTATGCGACCGAGCCGTCATACTGTGCAACGATGTATTCGGCATCGGTGCATCCTTCGGGGAACCAGCTCAGGAAATAGTCACGGAACGGCTTGAACGAATAGCACTCACGAAGGGAGGTGTTTTTGGGGTCGAATTCGTCGTTTTCATAGAACATTCTGTCGAACGGCTTGGGTGCATAGTAGGGGGAATGCGGATCCATATGACGCATAAACAGCAGCCACGGCTGATCCTGAGAAGCAAGTCTGTCAAGTTCAGGCAGAATGACCTCGTTGATTTTGTCTGCCTTTTCGGGGTTCCAGTCCGGATAGGTGATGTAATTGTCAAAACCTCTGCCGGAGTGCCCGCCGATGTAGGTGGATGTATAACCGTAGTTCTTAAGAATTTCAGGCAATGTGGTTACAGCATCCGTCAGCGGACCTTCGTGACGAAGTGCCACGCAGTCGGTGCTGAAACAGTCGCAGCCGGTCAGCATCGAAGCATAGCCGGGTGTGGTGGGGATAGACGGAGAGTACATATTTTCAAACACAACACCGTCTTCTTCAATAAATCTGTCGATGTGCGGTGTTGTCAGACGGTCATAACCGTACAGACTCATATGGTCGCTTCTGAGGGAGTCAATGCCGAAGAATAAAATATTCGGGTATTTCTTTGCCATAGTTGTATCTCCTTATCTCGTTTTATCTTGCACCTAATTTTTTGAGGATTGCGTTCATGTAACCGTAGCTTTCGGCAGCAATGGCGGTTGCATTTGCCATGGTCTGGTCTGCACCGATGACTTCAAGACAAACAGGGCCGTCATATTTTGCATTGACCATGGCTTCAAAATAGCCGAACAGGTCAATGTCACCTCTGCCGCAAGCCTGCAGCATGGGTTCTCCGGGGGACGGACCTTCACCTTTGCAGTCACGGATGTGGATGTGCTTCATGGCATGAATGACCTTGGGCAGCTCAAGAGCGGGATTTTCGCCGGCTCTGTGGATGTGACTGGGATCCATGTCCACACCGAAGCCTTCCAGACCGATTTCCTCAACCATGCGAAGCGTTGTTGCGGTGTCATGCACAGCCGCACCGACGTGTGCCTTCACGCAAAGCGAAACGCCGAAGCTTTTTGCATCTGCTGCGGAAACTGCAATCGCTTCCATGGCTTCCTTGAATGATTCTTCGTCACCTGTGCTGCCACCCGAACCGATGTTGGCAACAGGAATGCCGAGTTCTGCACAAGCTTCAAATGCAGTGAGCAGACGGTTTCTGTCACGGGAAGCAACTTCCGTGGACAGGAAGGGGAGATTATAATATTCCGAAATGCTCAAAAGCTCGCTTTTGCGCATTTTCCATTCGCTGAGCTTCAGATGCTCGCACATTCCTTCGATAGCGGAAATTTCAACACCGTCGTAACCGCAACGGCTGATCATTTCAGCAGCTTCACGGAAGGAGAAAGCCTTAAAAAGAACACTGTTTACACCGAGTTTAATCAAAATGTATCACTTTCCTTTCGGTTATTGTGCTTATTTTGTATGCAATGCACATACAAGTTCACTTTAATGCAATTACTTGTAAAAGTCAACCCTTTTTAATAAATTGAATTAAAAAGAGAAAATTGCACAAAAAAAGGACTGCACTTTCGTGCAATCCTTTTGATGATTATTCGGGTAAAGCTATTCTTTCGGCACCGTGGTTCACGGGGATGCTCTTGAAGAACAGCAGATACTCGTAAACGGGTCGCCACTGGTCGCCTGTTTTGACTTCGTCAAAGGCTTCCTCGCTGCGGGCAACGTTGATTTCCGTTACCGCACGCAGCTCGCCGTCCTGCTTGAAGCAGGTGTCCCAGAATGCATGGTGGCCGATGTGGGTAACACTTTCGGGAATAAACATATAGGTCATGGACTGGTTGTAGCTGAACGCATCGGAGCCGATGTATTCAAGTCCCTCGGGCAGCGACAGATACACTTCGCCGAGGTCTTCACGGCTTGTGAATGCGGTGTTCATAACCTCTTTGTCGGTTTTGTAGGAGTAAATATGCTCCAGAGAGGTCATTTCAAACAGACCGAGCGTGCCGATTTCCTTGAGTCCTTCGGGCACATACAGCTCCTTGATGAACGCATAGTTGAATGCAAGGTCGCCGATTCTTGTAACCGTGGAGGGAAGCACATAGTTGCACACAGCAAGCTTGTATGCATCGTATTCTTCACCCTCCGGCTCGTGCCAGTTGTTGTTTTCGTCATACTGGCTGTAGCCGTGCTTGTTGCTTAAATAGAAATCGTGGTTGGTGGGATAGCAGATGATTTCCGTTACGTCCTTGTTGTAAAGCACGCCGTCGATATCGCAGTAGTTGGGGTTGTTTTCGTCAACCTCGATGCGCTCGAGTGCCCAGCAGGAATAAAACGAGGTGGCTTCGATTTCGGTCACAGTGGGGCCGATGTTGATAACCTTCAGCTTGTCGTCGCAGTTGAATGCATATTCGCGGATGGCGGTAACAGGCTGTGCCTCGTCCTTTTTGAAGCTGAAATTGGTGTTCACATCGGGGTTTTCGGAATCGTATTCAATGGTCTGGTGATAGTCGATGTCAAGCTCGGTAACAAAGCCCGTGTTGCTGAATTTGGAAAGCATCAGACCGCCGTCGGCTGCAGCTTCATATTCGATTGTGTCCTTCTGCACGGTGCGGATGCTGAAATAGCACGAGCACGAAACCGCAACAATAATCACAAGGGCAAGAATCACCTTTTTGATGCCGTAATGCTTCGGTGTTTTGCCGATGCTCGGAGCGGCAAGACCCGGCACCTGATAGGTCCAGATTTCATCCTCGGGGATGTTCAGGACAATGGGCTCGTTGGGGTTGTTGATTTTCTTTTCTTTTTTACTCATTGCTCTGCACCTCCTTAACCGAGATAACTGCCGTCGGTGGAAATACCTTCGGCTTCGGCCTGCTTTGCCGTTACTTCCGCACGGCGCTTAAGCACTTCCATAACCATGTTCTGCTTTACGCTGTCGTAATCCCAGAACAGGTAGGGAATGGTCATCAGCGCAAAGCCGACCACGTCAACAAGCAGCGGAATGGCGATGATGTTTCTTCTTGCGGCATCCACAAACAGAACGTCCCAGTTGCTGTTGAAGCCGTATCTGAGAAGCAGAAGCGGAATAATCATGCCGACAAACGAGGTGATGGGGCCTGTGAACCAGCCGAAAATACCCGAATAGCTTTCAAGGCGTTCACCTGTTAAGTACATCTGATAGTCGCCGATTCGCACGTTCATGTCATGTCCTGCGGTTTTCGGAATGGTCGAGGTCATTTCCATAAAGAACAGAACTGCAATGCAGATGGTGCCGCAAAGCATCAGATTTTCGCCGCAGAACCAGATTGCGGCCGCAATGGCAGCATTGCCGAGCGCACGCGAAACCTGATAGAAAATCATGATCTGCTTGTAAGAAAATCTCTTCAGGAAGAACGGAGCGCACAGATCGGGCGGGGTGCCTGCAAACGAAACGAGTGCCACGATCAGGCTGTAGGGCAGACCGCTCAAGCGGAAGGTGTAGAAATACAGAATCGTAACAAAGGGCAGCATGCCGTTGCCCAGAGAGTCGATGAGGTTGACGATGGTGTTGATCAGCAGATATTTGTTCTTCAGAACGCCGAACAGACCGTCCCAAAACTTGATCTGCACCTTCTTTTCAAGCGGCGGCTGCGGAATTCTTTCCTTGACGCGGCCTGCAAGGCACATGGTGATGGTTGCAAAAATAATGAAATAAATGGGAATAACAAAGCGATACAGGTTGATGTCTGCCCAGTCATAGCGCAGCGCACCGATGATAACGGGCAGAATGATGGCAAGAATGGAGTGGAAAATGTGGGAAAGCTTCAGCGGATAGCTGCGGATCCAGATCCTTTCCTGCAGGTTGGGGCTGATGTTGTTGACGCAGGCGCCAAGGCAGTCACCGAAGCCGAACACATTGTAGCAGGCAAACATCAGGTTTGCGACCCACACACGGGTGGTCACATCGGGAATGTTGTAAACAGGCAGCCAGCCGATGAGGATAACCATGATGATTTTCGGCACAACATCGCTGTAAAGGGAATATTTGTATCTGCCGAATTTCGGAATGAGCTTTTTGCGCCAGAACATATTGCGCATACCGACCCAGCCTGTGTACAGGAAATGCGTTCCGAACACCTTGAAGCAGGCGGTCGCATTCATGCCCTCAAGACCATTGAGATAAATAATGAATTTACTTGTTGGCGCAAACAGGGTCGAATAGTCAAACAGAATGCACGATATGCCGAACGCCGCCATCAGGCCGTAAACGATATACAGGATCCGTGATGTCTTTTTCGGCAAAAAGCCGAGGTTGTCGCAAACAAACCACCAGATCAGTGCCGAAACATAACCAAGCGGCATGTTGATGATGCCGATGATGGAGAAGGTCAGATACGGCAGGTTGTAGTGGTGCATGATCAGGAAGCAGCTCGACCAGAAGCCGATATACTCCAGAATCTTCATGCCCGTGTAGTTGCTGCCGACGGCAAAGAAAATGTCTTTGTATTCCTTGTAAGGAACGTATTTCCCTTCGGCAGGGGTGTCCCAATGTGTTTTGAACTCGGTGAGCAAGGACTTGGCTTTGTCGACGATGCCTGCGGTCTTGTCACTCATGCGGTTCACACTCCTTTTCTTTGCGGTATAATTACCGTTAATCTGCTTTATTATAGCACACATTTTTAACAAATTCAACATTGCAAACAGAATTTGTTTGTGCTAAATTGTAAATAATGTATAACTAAATTGTTTTTACGGAGGAAATAAAATGATTTCACTTGCCGTTCTCGGATTTGCACACGGCCATGTGCACGGCCTTTTGCAGCAATGGGCACAGCACCCCGAATATGAGGTAAAAGCCGTTGCAGGCTGGGACAGGGATGCAGACAGGCAAAAGGAAAGCTGCGAAAAATACGGCTTGAAGGCATTGTCATTGGATGAAATTCTGGCAGATGCTGCCATCGGTGCGGTGCTCATCTGTTCGGAAACGGCATTTCATTGCGAGCTTGCCGTCAAGGCTGCCGAGGCCAAAAAGAAAATCATTCTCTATAAGCCCATGGCAGTAAAGCTGCGCGATTCCGAAAAAATCGTGAAGGCTGTTGAGGAAAACGAAGTGGATTTTACAGCCGCATTCCAGATGCGCTGCGACCCTGCGAATATTGAAATAAAGGAAAAACTCGACAGCGGTGAGATGGGCAAGTGCTTTTATTTTCGCCGCAGACACGGACTTTCAAGCCACCTGTGGGGGGATTTTGAAAACTCGTGGCATGTAGATACTGCACTCAACCGCGATATTTTTGCCGATGACAGTGCACACCCTGTGGATCTGATTCTGTGGCTGTTCGGTATGCCGCGTTATGTCAACTGTGAAATCTCCACCGCAAGGCGTAACTTCATAAAAAACGATACCGCTGTTGCCGTCATGCGATATGACAGCGGATTGCTGTGCGAAGTGTCCTTCAGTGCTGTTTGTTCTGCAGCCGAAATCACCACCGAAGCCTATTTTGAGGACGGAGCCATGCAGCATTACGGCGGCGATCAACCTGCCGCTATGGTGTATGACGGCACACTTCCTGCTATGCGCTGGTATAAAAATGCAGACAAAAAATGGCATAATTCCGATCTGACCGTTCCTTCTTCACAGGCGGATCGCATTGCGGGACAGGCAAAACCGCTTGCCGATTTCCTGAACGGAAAACGGCCGCCCATCTGTACGGCGAAAGAAGCACATGATGTACTCAGAATCGTGCTGGCATGCTGTCAATCATCCATACGCGGCAGCCGCGTGAGTCCGGAAGACCCGTCTTTATTTTTACTTTGATTATTTTGTAACGAGAATGCAGTTGAATTCTTCTCTGATGATTTTATCCAGCGGTTGCACAAGGTCAGCTGGATTGGAGTGCAGAATAAATTCATCATTTACTTTGGTATAGCAGACAGAGGAGCCGCCGCCGTCCAGGTTGACGGCTCTTTTTGCACCAAATGACTGCATCAGCAGTCCCAGATCTACAAGGCTTGCACCGTTTGAATACTCCGGTATTCTGCCGTCAACAACCAACAAAAGCACGGTGCCGTCATCACAAAGACCGGCTGCAGTGCGCGGATGTCTTACAAACGCAAAGGGTTCAAGCGGTCCCCATTCGCAGAATTCACCGTCCTTGAGAATCATCTGCAGACCTGCTGCAGCCTGCTGCAAGTCGGGCAACAGCGCAGGCTCATCCGCAAGCGTGGTCAGCACGGGAGTACCGTCCTTTTTGATGCCGATGAATGCTCTCTTGCTGTCCGCATTGGCTATCATGTTGCCGTCTTTTACACAAAGACCCGACGGGCTGCCGTCACCGAACATATTAAAAAAGTCAGCATTGACCGCTGCAACAACATTCTTTCCGTTTGCAACGGCTGCATCGATCATAGACGGTACGGTGGCTCTGATGTCATGAGCCTGCAACCCGTCATTCGGGGTGCCGATTGCAAGACTCGCCTTGCTTGTGTCAACCGCCAACCAGAATGTGTGTACGGGAGTAGCGTTTTTATCCTTGTAGAGAATGTGACGATAGAGAACACCGTCAACGACTTCATTTTCTTCTCTTTCTGTTTCCGTAAGACCGTTGTCATATTCTGCAAACAATTTATCGGCATCTGCATAGTCGGGAGTTCCATAGTTGCATTCGTGATAAAAGCAATCGCCGTCTTCTGTGTCATCCCACATGGTCAGACACATCATTGTATCTGCATTCTGTTCGGGAATAAAGAAAAAATGTGTCAAAACATCGAAAGGTTCTTTGTCATTGAATGCATCTGTATATGTTTCATTTCCGATGTGAAGTTTAACATTAAAATAAGGATATTCAAATCTGAAAACGATTTTGACCTTATCTTCGCAACGAAGATGTTCAATGCTGACAATTTCATCTGCATCCAATTTTGCAGCATTCTTTTTCAATTCCTCAAACATATATCCAACTCCTGTTTTTTTCTTAATTGTAGCATATGTTTGGCATTTTGTCGATAGAATTTTCTTCACTTTTTCATTGACAGACAATAAAGGTTGTTGTATCATAAAATTAATTGAAGGGAGGACATTGCAATGCGAATCGGTTGTTGTTTATCACCCAATACATTTATGCCTGAGTTTAAAAACACGGTTCATGCTGACCAAATGTTTACCGTGCTGACGGATGGCTACAAAAATATTCTGCAAATGGGCTTTGACTATGTTGAAGCTACCTCCGGCTCTGTGAATGATTTGAAAGAAAACGAGCTGCTTACATTGTCTGAAATGGTAAAATCCGGTGATTTCGGGATTGAATATATCAACTGTTTTCTGCCCGGTCATATCCGTGTTTGTGTGAATCATGAAGAAGCAAGGGCACATGCGGATAAAACTTTTAAGAATCTCCACATTATGGGGATCAAAGCTCTTGTGTTCGGATCGGGTGGTGCACGAAGCTACCCTGAAGGAATGCGTGAATCTGAAGGCAGAAAATATTATAAGGATTTTCTTCTCTATTGTGCCGATGTCGGCTCTCAGTACGGCATTTACACCTGCATTGAGCCCTTGCAGGCAAAAGAAACCAACCAGATCAATTTTGTTTCTCAGGCAATCGAATTGGCACGAGAATTTGATCATCCGTATCTGCGAATTACACCCGATGCATTCCATATGGCAGTCGGTAACGAAGATCCTGCAATTTTGAAAGAAGCACAGCCTTATATCAATCATGTGCATGTGTCGGAAGCACCCGGCAGGTTGCGTCCCGGTTTTCATGGCGGCGAATATCTGAAAAGTGTTGGTAAGGTATTGAAAGAAATTGGCTACAAAGGTGACCTGACTATTGAATGCGGATATGAAGATTTTATAAAAGATATGTCCGACGGACTTGAATTTTTAAAGGAGAATGTTATATGAGCTTTAATGTCATCAGCAAGGAAAATGTTTTTGAAGTATATCACAACGATTATCTTTTTACTGTCTGTGATTACAGTGCGACCTATAAAAGACCCTTCATGGGCCCAGTGAATGCACCTGATGGTGTTTCTTTTACTCGGTTTGCTCCGTTCCATGAGGAGCATCCGCATCAGCGCTCTCTGTTCATCGGTGTTGGTGAAGTCAACGGTGTGGACTTCTGGAATGAATTTGAAGATGACAAAGGTGTTGTCGTGTTTGATTCTGTTGACGAAATAAGTAACGGTGAAACGGCGGTTGTTTCTGTTAATAACGTATGGCAAAAACCGGACGGCACACCCGTTATCAACGAAAAACGCAAGTTCATTTTCTCTGAAGCCGCAAACGGTGTGCGTGTGGATGTGCAGGTTGTATTCACCGCTGCTTACGGTGATATTGAATTCGGTCCCACCAAAGAGGCAGGTCCTTTGGGTATTCGTGTCAATGATTTCATGCGTGCTGATGGAGAAGGTACTTTTACCAATTCCAACGGCGGTGTCAAAGAGGAAGAATGCTGGGGAAAAGAAGCTCTTTGGTGTAATTATTCTGCAGTTCTGAACGATAAGACTTATGGTATTGCTGCTTTTGACCGTAACACAAACGAACGTTTTCCGACTACATGGCACATCCGTAATTACGGATTGATGGCAGCCAATAATCTGTTCTTTAAAGGCGGACTTTCCATCCCTGCCGGTGAAAGTCTGCAATATGACTTTACTGTGGTTTTCTGGACAGATTCAATCAACGAAAATGATTTTATTGATTAATTAAAATAACGGACTGCCGTATATCGACAGTCCGTATTTTTGGATATTCTTTTACAGCATTGTGTGCCGAAGGTCATCGGCAGACAGGGGAGAGTAGTAGGCAGGTGCAATATCAAACATTGTCTTACAACCGGTTTGCCCCTCTTTGTTCAATCTTGCGACAGCTCTGGCACCTGCAACCAGTACACTCGAAGTAAATTCGGGATTGCTGTCAAGTGTCAATTTGTATTCAATGATGTTTTTGTGCTCTTTTTCCATGCCGGTGACACCGCTTCGAATGACAAATCCGCCATGCGGAAGCTCGTTGTGACTTTCTTTCATTTCTTCCGCTGTTATGAAGTGAACCGTAGTATCATAGGGCTCAAAATAGTTGGGCATGGTTTTGATTGCTGATTCAATCGCAGACAGGTCGGCACCCTCTGCAGCAACAACATAGCACTCTCTTTTGTGCATCTGTCTTGCTGTCAAGGTGGGCTGTTCGCCTCTTCTGACGATTTCGACGGTTTCCTCTACGGGCACAGTGTATTGTCTTGCGTCAATAACACCTGCTATGCGACGTATTGCATCAGAGTGACCTTGGCTGACACCTCTGCCCCAGAAGGTGTAGTTCTTGCCTTCGGGCTGAATGCAGGAGGAATATAAGCGGTTGACAGAGAACATTCCCGGATCCCAACCGGCAGATATAAGAGCAGTTTTTTTGCCGGAAAGGGCAGATTTGTTGACAGCGTCGAAATGCAAAGGGATGTTTGCATGGTTGTCAAAACTGTCCACCACATTGAAATACTGTGCATAATACGGTGTTTGCGTGGGAAGGTCAGTTGCACTTCCGCCGCATAGAATCAACACATCGATTTCATCCTGCATTTCCAATAATTTTTCAGCGTTATATACGGAAAGACCGGGAGTGCGTACTTGTACACTTTCAGGATTACGTCTTGTGAAAACAGCCTTCAGACACATATCATCGTTTTGTCTGATGGCAGCTTCAACGCCTTTTCCTAAGTTTCCATAGCCGAAAATAGCAACATTTATCATAACAATTCACCGACTTTATAAGAATTTTATCTCAGTATAGCACAAAAGTGTTATGCTGACAACAAAAAAGTGATTAAAAATATTACAAAAATAACATTTCGGAAAAAATCATAAAAAGGAGAAGATAATTATGGCTGTTATTATACGAAAATACAACAGTAACGACAGACAGGCATGTCAACACATCTGTATTGCGACAGCAGATCCATCGCGTGTAAAGACGCAGAAGCAGTGTGATGGTCTTGCAAGCGTATATAGCGACAGTTACGTTGATTTTGATAAAAACATTTGTTATGTTGCTGAAGATGAGGATTGCGGTGTTGTCGGATATATCCTCTGTGCACCGGATACTAAAGCATATTGTTGCAATGCTATGAGAAATCACATCAAGCCTTTACTTAAAACATCAACTTTGAATGCACTTGCCGCAATTGGTGAATTTGCGGTATATATGTTGCTCTCAAAAAAGTATCCTGCACATATGCATATCGATATTTTACCATCACATCAACGTATGGGATTGGGTACACAACTGGTTGACACACTTCTTGCACAACTCAGAAATGCGAATGTAAAAAGTATGTTTTTGATAACCGACACTGGGAATAAGAAAGGACCGCGTTTTTATGAAAAATATGGTTTCGAGCTTTCTTACAAAATCTTATTTGCACTTGTGTACACAATAGTTTTATAATGCATTGCAATCAAAACCACCGGTTGAACCGGTGGTTTGCTCTGCCCCTATAAGGGGCCGTTACTGGCTTTACCCCTGAAAGGGGTCCTGAAGTTTAGCACCGCATTACTATTTCAAGCAGCCGCTCCCGTGCGGCTGTTTATTTTT
>JAZNGB010000003.1:0-14117 GCA_045576275.1 Acutalibacteraceae bacterium | reverse complement strand
GTGCATTCTCACATTTTTCAGGTCTAATATTTTGATTTATGTGTCCAATTTTTGTTGACAAGTGCACTGACAAAGCCACTTCTGACTCCTTTAACCCCTCTGTCACTTCGTGACATCTCCCCTTTCAGGGGCGACAAGGGGGATTGAGGATCAACCAAGTAAGAGTGCGCTAAACCATAATTTAAACATTGCTTTTAATTGCAATATTCCCCCAACTTTTCGTGAAGAACCAAAAAATACGTTCTGCAAGGAAACAAAAAGAAGGGGGAATCAAAAACAAATTACGGTTTCTTGGCGGTACCGTTGCGTTCTTCGGTGACCTGACGCGACCAACGCTTATAGAACAGCATATCGATGGCACGGTTGATGGCAAAATAGATTTCGGCAACGGAATTTTTGTTATAGAATCCGCCCATTTTTATGTCCTTGGTGATGGTACGGTCGATGTGTTTGTCGAGTTTTCGCTCATACCATTTCGGTGCGGCATGATTTCGTGCATAGCGAGAGAAGGTATAATCAAACGCTCTCTTTTCAAGCGTGTCAAAATGTTCGTCTGCCTTGCTGAACGCATAGCTGTCCGATTCGGCGGTGGCTGCAAACAGAAGCAACTCCTTGTCCTGCGGCAGCGTGATATAAGTTTTGCCGTCCACAGGCAAATCTGCGGTGAACAGGAAGAACTGCTTGCCGATTGCATCACCGTTTTTCATGTGGGTATGCGACAGGGACAGTGCTTGCGGTTGGGGTTTGATATAGCCTGTTTTTCTTCGCATCATCAGATCCCACATACCGACCGCCTCGTCACAGGCCGGCACACGCACACTGACGGTTTTTTCTCCGCAGACAAACGGGACATCCTTGTCACCCGAAAGGGATGCCACCAACAAATGCAGCGTTTTTGTACCATCGGGGACGGTGATTTCCTGTCCGTTGCACACAACGCAGTTTTGTTCATCACCGGAAAAACGGTAAGCCACACCTGCAAAGTGCAATATATCGGGCAGCAGCTCCATGGGAAGCGACACACCGCCCCAAACGGTAGAAGCCGTTCGGTTCTTATTGGTCGTAATGCCGCATGCATTGTAAGTCAAGGGCAACATTTCCTGCGTGCTGCGTGCTGCAGTTGCAGGGGTTTGGAATGTCAGGGCAAAACTCCTGATTTCATTGGCTCTCATATCGAAGCTGAGCTGTCCGTCCGCAAGGGCAACTTCGTGCAGAATCTCTTCATCCCCCGTGACCGCATATGCACTTGCAACAGGCAACGAAAACACGGTCTGCACACAGTCGTGCGGCTTGCCTGCGGTTTCGGTGAAACGAACGATGATTGCATCCTGCTGCTGTGCTTTTTTGATTGCGGAAATCCGCACTTCATCGGTATCGACACGGACAAACGAATAAGCAGCACCGAAAGCACCCGTATGTTTTTCGGTCACGAATGTGTGCATAGGTTGGCAGAACAAATCGCTTTGTGCGGTGACAAGATCGGGTGTACCGCTGTAGCCGCAGACGGCAAAGGAATAGCGGTTGAGTCCCATGTCCATGAGGTGCTGCGAACATTCCTGACGGTAGCTTGCAAGCGGTGTATGGATGCAGGTCAGTCGCAATGTATTGTTGTTCGGTTTGTCCCAACCCTGTCGGGAATCGCTGAGCACGGCAACACCGAACAATGCATTTTTGTCGGTAATACCGGCCCATTTCTGTGCAGGCACTTCATACAATTCCTTGGTGTTGTTTCCTCTTTGCGTATAGCCCAGGCCGATGTCATAATCGGCTTTTTCGTTTTCGGCAGCAAAAGCAAACTCCATCTTCAGAAGAGATGCTTCTTCACGCCAATCCGTTTCGTTATAAACGCTGACAAAACGGCTGTTTGCATCAAGCGAAATGACCTGCGTAAAGGTCGAGTCTCCTGCGGTGCGTTTGATTTCGAGCGAACACAATGCAGGACCGTTGTCTTTGATTTTTACATCGGGTGCAGACAGATTGAGATAAGGACGGGTGTTGTCGATGTCCTCAAATTTAATTTCCCATGCAGGCCATTCGAAGCTGTTGACATTGTTATAAATGCCTGCACGGATGGGTGAAAGCAACAGTTCTTTTTGTAAATTTTTATCAAATACAGAACAGATGTCTCCGTTATTGTCTATTTTTACAAGTATATTATCATTTTCAAGACAGTTATTTTCAACGCGGAGTGCGGTTTCGAGATTGCAGTTGCTGTCGGCAGGACGCACATCAAACACCGCAAAACCGCAGGACGGCACCGTTGCCGTAAAGACGATTTCTTTTTTGTCTGCAGCAAGCGTTCTGACCTGCGAGGGGACTTCTTTTCCGTCTTTGTCGAACACCCTGAAACAGGGATCGGCAGATGCGATCACAGCCGTAACCGCCTGCGTTCTGTCTTGCCGTGCCTGGACGGGATTGGAGACAACAACGGCTGTTCCCTGTACAAAAGAGGTGTCGGCATTGTGTGCCAGGGTTTTGCAGGCAGCGGTATATTCTGCCGAAAACGTATGCATCGCCTGTACATAATCGTCAAACGAGCGTTCATAGCACTCTTCAAAGGACGTGCCCGTGATATCGTCGTGAAAATGGTGTGCAAGAACCTTTTTCCAGGCCGCATCCAGACCTTTGCCGGGATATTCCGCCATACCGTAAACGAAAGCGGCACTTGCAAAACGCTCGGCTGCATCTGCAAGCAGCTCGCTGCGTCTGTTCCAACGCTTGGTGACGGTACGGGAGGTATAGCTGCCGGCTCCGTGACGGGTCATCAGAAATTCGGAATCCCAGACCGGCAAGGCTGCTTTTTCTTCCTCGGACAGCGAATCGATTGCTTCAAAAAATTCTTTGGTGGTGGCAGACAAAACCTGCAGATCGTTTTCGTCGTTGGTCTGCATACAGTTCACCACTTCCTGCACGGAACCCTCATACGGGGCTCCCCCTCTGTCACCGTTGCCGTGGTAGGCATAGCCGAGATGCAGACCGTATTTTTCTTTGTCTTCCGCCATTTTCTTTTTGATATCCTCGTGGTTGCGGATGTCTTTCAAAATGGTGGTATAGGAACCGGGTGTCACGGCACTCCAGACACCGTTTCCGTCAATGCCGTTCCATTTTCCGATATGGAAAGGGATGGAATTTCCGCAACCCCAGACCAGTTTTCCGGTGGAAAAGCCTTTCAGACCGCAATGGGCTGCCACGCTCGGCAACGCTCTGCCGAAACCGAAACAGTCGGGCAGGAAAATATCGTTCGATTTTACACCGAGCTCTTTTTTAAAGAAGCCGTTGCCGTACAGAATGTTGCGGATGAGTGCTTCGGGGGACGGGATATTGACATCACCGTTTTCAAAGCAAGCACCGCAAGGGTTCCATGTGCCGTCTTTGACATAGTCTTTGAGTTGTTCAAAGATGCTCGGATAGTATTCCTTGAGCAGCTCATAACGCAGGCTGCCCTCGAAATTGAACTTATATCCGGGATATTTTTTAATCAGAGCAAAGTTTCTGAGAAAGGTTTCGGGAATGTATTCCGAGACACTTTGTTCGTATTTCCAAAGCCATGAAGTATCCAGATGTGCGGTGGCAATGGTATAAAGGGTGTCTTTTTTGTGTTGCATACGTCCGTTCTCCTTTTTTATCGGGATAAAAATGTGTCCGATTCTTGCTGCAATACGGACCATTGTCTGTCCGTATAACAAGTATATATGTTCAGCGGTCATGCAGTCATTTTTTTGCACAATAACGCATTTGTCAACAACCGTAACACGCTTCCGGAATAACAGCAAAGCGCACCCACCCGAAAAAAAGAGGGAATGCGCTTTTCAGTATGATGTTTTATCAGAATTTTACATCCGCATAGATCGGATAGTGGTCGGATGTGTATCTGAGAGCATATTTTTCGCGGATGATTTTATATGTTGAAACAGAGCTTACACCGTCGTTTACAAAAACAAAGTCAATCGGCTTGCCCTCTTCACCGCCTTCATAGCCGTGGTAGGTCTTGCCGTTCATGGTGCTGTCCGCCAGATCCTGTGCATCGCGAAGGCCTGTTGCAATGATGCCGTTGTAAAGGTCGGTCTCTTTTTTGAAGTTGAAATCGCCCGTGAGCACCGTGGGCATATCAAATGACAGAGCAAACTCGGCAACCATTTTCGAGCCGTTGACACGGGCAAGGTCGCCCTCATGATCAAGGTGGGTGTTGACATGGGCATACTCCTCGCCTGTTTCGATGTTTTTGAGAATTGCCCAGGTACAGATTCTTCTGCAAGCTGCATCCCAACCGTAGGAAACTTCATCCGGGGTTTCCGAGACCCAGAAAGTGCCGCTGTCCACAAGAGTGTATTTGTCTTTGCGGAACAAAACGGCGGAAATCTCACCGCAGTCCTCGCTGATGTCGCCCGAATCTCTGCCAACACCGATAAATTCATATTCGGGCAGCTTTTCGGTGAGCTGCAGATACCACTCGTATGTACATTCCTGGATACCCAGGGAGTCGGGTGCATATTCCTGAATGAGCTGCGGAACGATGTTTTTGCGTCTTTTGTATTCACCGCAACGAATGTTGAAAGACATAATCCGTACGCTGTCGGGGTCGGTCAGTTCATCCTTTTTCTCAATTTCACCGCTTGTGCAACCTGCCGGCAAAAGCACGGTCAACAACACGGCAAGACAAAGCAGAACCGAACAAACTGTTTTCTTTTTCATTTTTTATTCCTCCCGAAAATATATCAACAAAAAACGGCAATGGCCGTATTGTTGTCATTCTTAACACCGATGCGCTCTTCCAGAAGTGAACGCATGGCCTGCAGCCATTGCTGCGGATTTTCAGCAACACGCAAAAGAGAAATCATTTCATCCTCATATACGTACTCCCAGAAACCGTCCGTGCAAAGCAACATGGCTTTCACAGACCGCATGGGGAAAGTGGTGACTTCGGCTGTCAGATCCGCCCACACACCCAAAGCCTTGGTGAGCACATTGCGTGAGGGATAGGAACGGATTTCATCTTCGGTGATTTCACCGCGGTTGACAGCCTCCTGCGAAACGCTGTGATCAAGGGAACGATAGATGATTGTATCGTCCGAAAAAAGATAGATTCTTGAGTCCCCGACGTGGGAACAGCGGATTTTTCTGCCTGTTGTACAGACAACGGCAACTGTGGTTTTCATATTTTTTCCTGTTTCCTGCTGCAAGCGGAACACACGGTCGTTGGCAGCGGAAACGGCATTTTTCAAGCGGAAGGTATGCGGAAAACGAAGGAACTGTTGTTTTATTTCTTCCGCAGCGGCTTTGGCTGCCAGTTCCCCTGCCGCAGCACCGCCGACACCGTCGTTGACCACAAACAAATGACGGCTGCCGACGGATCCGAAAAGCAGAAAATCTTCATTGTTCTTTCTGCTGCCGGGGTCAGTATAACTGCTGTAGTGCATGGAGTAACCTCCTTATGCCCGATTCTCCATCTGAGAAAAGATGAACTTTTCATTGGAAAGCTGAACGGTATCACCGCTTTGCAGGCTGTAGACCTGATTCGGTTTGAGTCTTCTTCCGTTGAGTTTGGTTCCGTTGGATGAAGCATTATCGGTTATGTAATAACGATTCCCTTCTTTGGTAATGGTTGCATGGGTACGGCTGATGGTCTTGTTGCCGGTGATGATAAAATCAGCAAACTGCTGTGAGCGACCGAGCACAAAAGAAGTGCAACGAATCTCTGCAACTTCCCTTGTCGCCACCCTCGTAATGTAATAACTACTCGGTTGATTGTCGGTTACAGGCGGCTTGTCGGGCGGTTTAAAGCCTCCGAAGCTGTCATCGTCGCTTTTGTCAATTATCTTTTTTTCTTCCGTTACAGGCGTTTTTTTATCTTTATCAATTCCGCCATTGCAAGATGCAAGACAACTTGCATGATACAGTTTTTGTAAAAAAGCACGATCGGAGGGGTATTCATTGTAAAACAGAGCCTGGGTGTTTGCAAGCTGTAACTGCATACCGATTGACAAGGCTATTCTTTCTTTGTACACGGCAAGAACGGACTTTTGATTGTTGAGTGCAAAGGTAATCTCGTTTCTGCAATTGTGGGAATCGACGGCATTCTGAGTGATAAAAGGAAGAAAGACCGCACAGTTTTTCAATTTCTGTGCAATCACATTGGGCCAGTCGTCACCGCCCTGCAATCCGTCGTCATACCAAATGCGGTAGCCGTCATTTGCCATTTGTTCAATCAGCGGATATACGATCTGTTTGTCTTTGTGGCAATAACTCAGAAAAATATAAGCTTCGTCACCATCGTACGCAGATACCGAACACTTCATCTCCAAACCCGTTCCCTCTTTTCACATTGCCTTTTATCGTTCCTCAATTCGCAAAAGCTCCGTAAACCCGCTTTTCACAAAGGTTTGCATAACGGGCTCGGACAAATTATAGAGTACCATGACGGCATTTTTGGACTCTGCCTTTTGCTGTGTGTCCAAAAGAATTCGCATTGCTAAAGCCGAAATATATTCGGTTTCATGCATATCGATCTCAATTCTTTTACAAGCAAAAAAAGCCGCACTCAATTCGTCTTCGAATTCGTGTGCAGCCTGCTCGCTCAAAACCCCCTTCAGTTTCAGACTGAGGGTATTGTTACGGAAGTCTTCTTCGATTGCAAGAAGCACATTGCCCTGTTCATCAAGTACTTCCAGGGTGTTTCCGTTCATTCTTCGCATTTTTCAATCATCCCCTGCCGTTTGCGTTGTTTTTGTTTCTGACAAAGTCGGAAAACGCTTTCAAATCCGGACCGTTTCCGGCGGCTGCAACAAAAAACAGCTCGTCTTCGGACAGTTCATCCCCAAGGACTTCGTCTATTTTCTGTGACAGAGCATCGTCTTCGTCCGCATCGGTGAATTGAAAAACACGGCCGAGCATTTTCTCAAAACGATCTTCCATATCCGTCTTCCTTTCTGCTGTGGGATTCTCAATCGGGACAGCACATACCGTCCCGATTGCAGTCTTATCATATATTCCCGAAAAGTGCATTGTCAAGCAGCAGTATCGCAGCTTTGTAAGCCCCGGCGGAAATTCCGCCCGTGACATTTTCCAATGCCTTTTCATCGAGTTCGTCGTCGTTGTATTTTTGCATGAGTTGTTTGATTGCTTTGTATGCCGATTCCACTTCTTCAACCGAAAACGGTACGCCGCAATCCTTAAGCATCTCTACGGCTTTTCTTGCATCCGGTTCCGAGAGCTGTTCTGCAAGCGATTGGTTTGCAAGAACTTTTATCCACTCATCTCTCATTGTTCACTTACCATCTGCAGGGACGGCAATGATGGAAGTGATGATGATGGCAATGATGATGGTGGTGATGATGGTGGTGATGATGGTGATGCGGATGGGGACGGCAACCGCCGTTTACATCTTCGAGTGCATCTTCATCCAGTTCTTCGTTTGTTTCAAGATATGCTTGCAGGTCGACTGCGAAAGCGGCAAGTTCTTCTGCGGAAACTGCAAAGCCTTTTGCTGCAAGTGCTGCTGCGGCATCTTCTGCGTTCATTGCGAACAGTTCGTTTGCAAAATCTGCATCCTCTGTAAGTGTAGCTGCGATCATTTCGATTCTTTCATTTGTGATAACCATGTGTAATATCTCCTTTTGATTTGATTTTTTTCGAGAGCGTTTTGTCTCTTCGTCTGTGTATACACGGCAAACGGAGAAGTGTTACAGGTTTTTTGAAAAAATTTTTGATTTTTTTTCAGATTGCAGTTTTTTTACATCTGTCTGCTTGCCAGACGACTGAAAATACCGTCTTTTGCTATCAGTTCATCGTACGTGCCCTCTTCCGCAACCGTACCGCCGTCAAGAACGATGATGCGGTCGCAAGCCATGACCGTGCTTAAACGGTGGGCAACAACGATGCGTGTGGATTGCATTCTGCCGACGGTGTCGGTGACAATCCGCTGGGTGACATTGTCAAGTGCAGATGTGGCTTCGTCCAGAAACAGAATCTTCGGGTCGGAGATGATGGCACGGGCAATCAGAATACGTTGTTGCTGTCCGCCCGAAATGGTACCGCAGTTTTCGCTCAGGATGGTGTGCAGTCCCATGGGCATAGCAGCAATATCCTCTTCCAGTCCGACATTGCGTACCGCCTGCTGTGCATCCGCAAGGGTTGCAGACGGTGCGGTGAGAGTAATGTTCTCAAATATGCTGCCTGCAATCAGGCTGCCGTCCTGCAAAACGACACCCATTTTCTTACGCAACTCACGCTTGTCGAGGCTGTCTATATCTTTATTATCATAATAGATCTTACCTGCAGTCGGTTTTTCAAAGCCGAGCAAGAGTTTCAGCAGTGTTGATTTGCCGCAACCCGACGGACCGACAATGGCAACATACTCACCTGGGTTGATATTCAACGAAAGGTTGTTGATTACATTGGGCATATCGTCGCCGTAGGAAAAGCTGACGTTGTTGATTTCGATGCCTCCGCTGAGTGTACCGGGCATTTCTTTGGAATCGTCCGCTTCCGGTGCCTCCTCAAGCACGCATTGCAGACGCTGCCATTCGGGACGAACAGTATAGATCGCAACCATCGCATGCACAAGTTGCATGACAAAGGCAAAGAACGAGCCGAAAACGGATTGAAACGCAATGAATGTACCCAAAGAGGTCTGTGTGTTGCTACGCATGACCAGAATATAAAGCAAAACGGAAAACACACTGCCTGCCCCCATGGAAATCACCGTTTCAATGTGGGAGATGTTGTTGGTGCGGTACTCATTCTCACGGCGTTGAATATAGGGTTTCATATATTCATACAAGGCTCTGTCTTCCATACCTGCAATACGGATTTTGGCAATGCCGTTGAGGAACTGATAGAGCAGAGACTGCGTTTTGCCTTCCAGCATAACCGCCTTGCTGCGGTAGGAGGAAGTACGCAATGCAATGCCGAAACAACACACACTCCACACAATCACCATGGCAATACCTGCCAATGTGAACGTCGGACTGTAAACTGCCATCGCAATGCAATACACAAAGCTGAATACCGCTGCCGTGCCTGCAAGCAACAGACTGCCTGCCGTTTCATTGGCAAGAGAGCCTGCCTGCATGACACGCTGTGCAAGGTCGGCAGATTCAAAACGGCGGAAAAAGCTTTCGGGCAGATTGAACAGGCGGTCATAAACGGCTGCCTGGAAATCATATCCCATGCGTGAAGTAATGCGGAAATTGACAAGGTTCTTTACAATGGAAAACAGAATATTGGCAATCATGAACGAGGTAAGAAGCCCCCCGAATTGCAGCAGAATGGCCTTTTCACCAAGCGGAATATATGAATCATACAAAGACTGACTCATGGCAGGGGTCAACAAACCGATGACCGATGTAAGCACCACCAGAAGCAGCAGCCACAACAAGTCTGTTTTTCTGACCGTCTGTGCACAGAATGCAAAACAATCTTTTCCCGTAAGCGGACGGGCAGGCAACGGTCGGTAAAACATACAGGCACGCGGACAAATACTTTGTGCAATCTCTTTGCTCACGGGCACAACCGTTTCCTGCTGTGCATCATACAGCAAATAGCCGCTGTCCCCCTTGGGCAAACAGGCAAGCGGTTTTTTGTTGTTGTCAAACACCAGCAACGGACCGTTGTCACGGGTCTGCCATCCGTCGGTCAGGAGAATTTCACGGTAGGCAAAATGCGAAACACGTGCAATGTCCGTCACGTCATATACATCGGGACAGGCATCCTTGAGTTTTTCGTACGAGGTGATCGGAATACGCTGCTTGCGGCAAAGCACCGCAACGGTATCAAACAATATTTCCCCGCTTTTTTCGGCACTGACCTGCACACGGTCTTTTGCAAATGCATTATAAATCAACCGCAGCGTGTTGGTGTAGGTGTGTTCATGCTCGCGACGGTTGCGGCGAATGAAACTGTCCTCGGAAACAATGTTGATGCGGTATTGGTCAACAAGACCTGCGTTGAATCCTTCGACTTTGAAGTTGCGGATTTTTACCTTTTCGGCAAATTTTTCACGCAGAACGGATGTAGCCCCGTTGGGAATACAGGCAAGCTCTGCGGTTTCAAGGGCGGCAAAACAAAACCGCCAGTTGACATATTCAATATCCCTGTACTTGAAAGACGGCAGCACTTCCCCTGCATGGGCTTCATAAATAAACGACCGTCTGCCGGGATGGTTGCCTTGCAACGGAGCAATATAAACCAAAACCGTTCCGCTGACAACGCGGAAGGCTTCGTTTTCGTTTTCGGTAACGTGCAACGCACCGCCTTTGAGCACAATGCTGTTTTGAAGTTGCGTCATAGTGTCCCTTTCCCCTTGCTTATTTTTACATATTGGCAATGAGCTGACAATACAGTCCGTTCTCTTGCCTGCAAAGGTCCTCGTGCGTACCGCTCTGGACAATCACACCGTTATCCATAACAAGAATGGTGTCGCAATCGCGGATGGCACTCAGACGGTGGGCAACCACAATACAGGTACACCCTCTGCGTTTGATGTTATCCATGATCTGCTTTTCGACAATGGGATCCAATGCTCCCGTGGCTTCATCCATCACCAGCACCGTCGGGTTGGTGACCAGAGCTCTTGCAATTTCAAGTCTTTGCCGTTGACCGCCCGAAAGGTTGGCTGCACCCTCGGAAAGACGGTGATCATACGCACCGGGTTTGCGTGAAATGACATCATGTATACAGGCATCTTTTGCGGCTGCGATCATATCCTCTTCGGACACGTTGGCATTCCACATGGTCAGATTCTCACGCACCGTCCCCGAAAACAGCGTGATCTGCTGGCTGACGGTGGATACACTTGCGTTTCGCACCTCGTTGGGGATGGTGTCTGCCGGCATTCCGTCAAACAGCACCTTGCCTTCCCACGGAGCATACAGACCGCTGACAAGCTTGGAAACGGTGGATTTACCGCTGCCGGACGGACCGACGATGGCAATGCATTCGCCGCAACGCAGATGAAAGCCGAAGTCGGAAACGATCGGCGGTTTCAGGCGGCTGTAGCCGAAGGATACATCCTGCAGCTCCACTTCACCGCTTAATTTGTTATTGACTTCATGGCGGACAGCATCCTGCGTAAACTTGCTGTCGATCGGATATTCCATAATATCTTCCACTCTGCGTACATCCGCAGCGGTGGAATGAATTTTTTTGACAAAGCCGACGAGGGATTCGATGGGGTCGGTAAAAGAGCCGAACAAAGCAGTAAATGCAACGAGCATACCGACGGTCATTTTGCCGTCCATGACAAACGCACCGCCAACCAACAAAATAATGATATCGGCAAGCATCTTGACCGCATCGGGTACGGCACTGATGATTTGCTGGCTGCGGTTGAGTTTCTGCTCGGTGTCTCCCGTTTTGGCACTGTAGCCGAGAATTCTGCCGACATATGCCGATTCCGCACCGGAAGCCTTGAGGGTATCTGTAATACTGATACCTGCACACACCGCACCTGCAAGCTTACCTGCATCCTGCTGCAATTTGATACTCCCGTTGGAGATATAATCAGAGGTGAATTTTACGATGACTGCATTGACAACAACGGTCAGCACGGCAATAAGTGTCAGCACAGGACTGTAAACCGTCAGCAGCACCAAATAGAAAGCCGCCACAAAAACATTCAGCAACGTCCCGGCAAGATCGCCTGCCAGAAAATCGCTGACCGAGGCATTGTTTTCGACTCTGCCTGTCAGATCACCGACATAGCGTTGGTCAAAAAAGCAGATGGGCAAACGCATGAGCGTACTCAGAAAATCCCTTGCAGACAGCAGCACCATCTTTTTTTGCAGCTTGTTAAGCAACCGACCGCGGTAGACGGTCAGCCCTGCCTGCAAAAGTACGGATGACACCATAAACAGCAGCAGTCCCGTAAAATGATCCGTGTTGCCTGCAACAAGCACTTCGTCCAGAAAAACCTGCGAAAGCACAGGGAATAAAATGCCGGGAAATACGAGCAGCAAACCGACGAACAACAGCTTTGCCATGACTTCTTTTTGTCCGCGGATGCGTTCCTGTACAAAGGTAACAAATGTGTTTTTCTTTTTTTCTTTTACAAAAGCAGCCGTCGGTTTGAAAGTCAGCACAACACCTGTAAAACCGTCGTCGAGTTCGTCGGCGGTGAGCTTACGTCTGCCGAAAGCAGGGTCGTTGATGTAAGCATAATTGCCTTTGAATCCCTCAAAGACAACAAAATGGTTAAAATTCCAATGGATGATACACGGCGGTGTCAGTTGCCGCAGAGCAGACGGCTGCTTGCGGTAGGCATGGCACTCGAAACCGTATTTTTTGGCAGCCTGCACAATGTTGCGTGCATTGCAGCCGTCGCGCGAAACACCTGTTTCAATACGCAGTTGTTCGGGAGACAGATATTTTCCGTAATAGGCGAAAACCATCCCCAATGAAGCCGCACCGCATTCGGTGGCTTCCATCTGATACACCGTAGGGGTTTTTGCGTAATGCGACATACTCACCCCTCCGATTTGTTCCTGAGATTTGTCAGCAGCTTTTCAATCGGAGCACAGGAATCGGTGACAATTTTTACATTCACCTGCGTACCGTTGGCAAAGGTTTTGCCGTTTGTGTCCGCTTCACAGACCACGGAAATGACAGGACCGGAAGAGAAAATCTGATTGACATAATAATTGTCCGCACTGCCCAACACATAGGCTGCATTGGTGGAAGATGCAGGATATTCACCGATGTTCACAATGCTTCCGGACAGCGTATCGTCACCGGAAACGGTCAGAAGAACTTCCATTCCTGTCTGCAATTTTGCTGCGGTTGCAACCGGAACATAACAAATAACGGTCTGGTCTTTGGTGACATCGGGGGTGTATCGAAGAATCTCCGTGCCGGGGTAGATTTTTTCTGCATTTTCTGTATCCGCAGACACAAGAATTTCAGACACCGTACCGCTTTGGGTTGCATAGACGGTACTCGTGCTGCTGTCGCTGCGGGTCAGCGTGCCGACGGTATCGCCTTTTGCAATCTTCGTTCCGACCGAAACGGAAACAGATGCACTCGTTGCGGCACAATCGGCATAAACCGCACATGCACTCTGCGGATCGGCTGCAATGCCCGTGACGGTGACGGTGGTCGGCAACGTGCCGAAAAATGCCCACAGGCAGGTTGCCAGAATGAGCAGGGCAACACCGATGAGTGCAAGCCACGAAAGCGGCGAAGAAACGGTAACGGCACGGTCAAGCTGTTCGGGATTGGACAGCTTTTCAATTGCGGATTTGCGGTAAATTTTATTCTCAGCCATAAACAGCCTCCCAATCGATGTTGTTTTCTTCAAAATAAGCACGCAATTTCGTAAGGGCTCTCGACAGATGCACGCGGACATTGTTCGGATGCAGACCTAAAATCTCAGCAATCTCGGTGGCATTTTTGTCTTTATAAAAACGGTAGACCACAATCTGCTGCTGCACTTCACTGAGCTCCTGCATGGCATCCGCAAGGGCATCACGCAGACTGCGGACGGCATCGGCACGGTCGGTGCGTGCGGTGGTATCCGCAACGGAAATAACCACGTTGTCTATATCATCAAAACTTTTTGTATCGCGGTAATGGTTCTTGATGAGATTTCCGACAACGGTAAAAATCCATGTTTTGAAAGAAGCTTTGTCCGGATCAAAGGAGTCAAAGTTTTTCAGACACCGATAAAAAGCCTCCATGGTCAGATTCTCTGCTTCAAAGGGATCGGAAATTTTCTTGACGGTATAAAGATAGACCTGTTGATAATACGTTTGGTAGTATTCTTCAAAGGATTTCGTAGCCTGCATTTTTACCCACCCCGATCTTTCTTCAATTTAAGTATATATAACAATTATTTTACAAAATATTATCTCTTCCGTCAATATCTTATTCCTCTTTTTTTCCGAAACAAAAAAAATAGTTCTTCACGGAAAGTCGGGAGTATTATGCAATTAAAATCGATGTGTAAATTATGGTTTATCGGGGTCTTTGCAAAGTAAATTTCACTCTCAAACACTCGTCGCCCCTGAAAGGGGAGATGTCTGCCGCAGGCAGACAGAGGGGTTCAACCAAATCTGCTGAAAGCTCTGACAAAGCCACTTCTGATTCCTTTAACCCCTCTGTCACTTCGTGACATCTCCCCTTTC
>JAZNGB010000002.1:0-12106 GCA_045576275.1 Acutalibacteraceae bacterium | reverse complement strand
GAAAGGGGAGATGTCACGAAGTGACAGAGGGGTTAAAGGAATCAGAAGTGGCTTTGTCAGAGCTTTCAGCAGATTTGGTTGAACCCCTCTGTCTGCCTGCGGCAGACATCTCCCCTTTCAGGGGCGACGAGTGTTTGAGAGGAAAATTTACTTTGCAAAGACCCCGACAAACCGTAATTTGCCTCTATCTAAATCAAATAATTATATATATATAATATGTATTATTAAAAATATTTAAAATATTTTTAAATTTCTATTGATTTTTATTTATTTTTAATATATTATATAAGTAAAGATGGGCAATGCTGTCCGATATTTCAGAAAGGAGTAAGATGTATGCCTGAATTTACATACGAAATCGTAAAGGAACTCGGCGTTATTTCCGAAGGCTCGGGCGGCTGGGCAAAGGAGCTTAACCTCATCAGCTGGAACGGCAAGGAAGCTAAGTACGACATTCGCGATTGGGGTCCCGAACACGAAAAGATGGGCAAGGGTATCACCCTCACCGCAGCGGATATCAAGGCTCTCAAGGCTTTGCTTGATACCATTGAACTTTAAAAACAGACCGGACACTTTTGAAGTGTCCGGTGTTTTTTTTGCTTTTAGTGTTCGGATTATACCCGTCACCCTACGGATATGTGGTATTTTATACCATTGACTGTTTACATTGCAACATTTTTCCTGTTATTCCCCAAATACGGTTTCCGTTGTTTTGCCGCAGCACAGCGGCGAATACACAAACCGATCCATGTGTGTCCCTTCAAAGAAATACCGCGGTGGTGTGCGTGTCGGTTTTTCGTCGAAACAATCCACCAGAATCAGCTTGATCTTCATTTTTTCGGGCAGAATGCTTTTTATGTACACGGCAGCCTTCTGTCCTGTCTGTGCAAGTGATGAAAACTCGGCAAGACCTGCCAGATTCGGTGTCAGCTCCACAAAAACACCGTAGCTTTCCACTGACCGCACAATGCCCGACACCGTTTCACCGGCATTGAACAGGGCGGCATTTTCTTCCCATGTGCCGAGCAATTCCTTGTGCGAGAGTGTTACGCGGTTGTCTTCGTCGATGTTGCGTACCACGCATTTTATTTCCTGTCCGGCATAAAAACGCACATTCGGGTGCGGAATCCGCGAGACCGACACCGCATCAATCGGCAACAGACAAGGCACACCTGCACCGAGGTCGCAAAAAGCACCGAAGGGTTCGCAATGTGTGACCCGTACCGTCACCACATCACCCGGTTGCAACGTGGAAACATACAGCTCCTTGCAGCGTTTTTGTGCGTCTCTGCGTGACAGAATCGCCAGCGGCTCTCCGTTCGGGTCGGCGGTGATGTCCATCACCGTAAAGCAGACGGCCTTTCCCACACGCGAAATGAGTGCAATGTCACGCACCGTGCCGTCCTCGATCCCCAATGCACCTTCCGTTCGCGGAATCACACCGTGCACGCATCCCAGATCCACGTGCAGATTGTGCTGTGCATCGCATTTGACCGCCTTTGCTTCTAAGATGCTGCCTGCAAACATGGCTTCCCGCAAGGCAGACAGGCTGCTGAGAGAGATTCGGTTTTCTTCTGTATTCCAAAGATTGCCCTCGGGCACAAAAAACATACAATCGCTTCCTTTCGGAAATTAAAACTCGTAATAAATAAGTATTTATCTTGCGGTAAAAATATGCTATACTGTATCTGATTCTTTAAATAGTAGGATGAAAATTATGGATGTTCGTTTAAATGATATTCTTGAGATGAAAAAAAATCATCCGTGCGGTGCAAAAACCTTTCTGGTTTTGCGTGTCGGAATGGATTTCAGGCTGCGTTGCACAGGCTGCGGTCATGAGATTATGATTCCGCGTGTCAAAGCCGAAAAAGGAATCCGCAAAATCCACCGTGCCGAAGAGCCGTAAAAACCGACGAAGGAACTGTTTATGGAAAAATCGCTTTATAACCGACTCTGTGCTGCAGCAGACCGCCGTAAAGAAATTGAAAATCTGCTCTGTTCACCCGAAATCATGTCCGACATCCCCGAAAGCACCAGGCTCATGCAGGAGTTGTCACGTCTGACACCGGTTACCGAGCAGTTTGCACGCTGGCAGGCAGCGGATGACACGGTCAGTGAAACCAAGCAACTTCTTGCGGAAACGTCCGACCGTGAATTTCGTGCTCTGGTGTTTGAGGAACATGAAAATGCCGTTGCCGAATGCGAAAAACTGGAAGCAGAGCTCAAAATTCTTCTCTTGCCGCGTGACCCGAACGACGACCGCAATGTCATTGTTGAGATCCGTGCCGGTACGGGTGGGGAAGAGGGTGCTTTGTTTGCAGGTACGCTGCTGCGTATGTACAGTATGTATGCCCAGAGCAAGGGATTCCGCACCGAAATTCTCAACGCAACCCCTACCGAATTGGGCGGTTACAAGGAAGTCACGGTGCTCATCAGTGCCAACGGTGCATATTCGCGTTTCAAGTTTGAAAGCGGTGTCCACCGTGTGCAGCGTGTACCCGAAACCGAAACCCAGGGTCGCATTCATACCTCAGCTGCCACCGTTGCCGTCTTTCCTGAAGCCGAAGATGTGGAAATTGATATCAACCCCACCGATCTGCAGATCGATACCTTCCGTGCAGGCGGTGCAGGCGGTCAGCACATCAACAAAACCGAGTCTGCCATCCGCATCACCCATCTGCCGACCGGTCTTGTGGTGGAATGCCAGGACGAACGCAGCCAGTACAAAAACAAGGACAAGGCAATGAAAGTCCTCAAAAGCCGTCTGCTCGAAAGCGAACGCCGTAAACAGGCGGAAAAACAGGCAGGCGAACGTCGCGGCATGGTCGGTTCGGGTGACCGCAGCGAAAAAATCCGCACCTACAACTACCACCAATATCGCGTCACCGATCACCGTATCGGTCTGACACTGTATAAAATAGAAAACATTCTCAACGGTGATCTTGATGAGCTGATCGATGCACTCATCACAGCCGACACCGCTGAAAAGCTCGCACAGCAGGGTGAGTAATTCTCTTTTGGAGGAAACTGTATGTCTACCATTGCAGCCGTTTGTACACCCAATGCCGTTGGCGGTGTTGCCGTCATCCGCATTTCGGGGGACGATGCATTGTGCATTGCTGGCCGCGTTTTTATACCCGTCAGCGGTAAAAAATTAGAACAATACAAAGGGTATACCGCCGCCTACGGCAAACTTTGCGACGGGGATACCGTTATTGATGAGGGTGTGGCTCTTGTCTACCGTGCACCGCACAGCTACACGGGTGAAAACGTGGTTGAGCTTTGCTGTCACGGCGGTTTGTATGTCACAAAAAGATTGCTCAGAGCCGTGTTTGCAGCCGGTGCACAGGCTGCCCAGGCAGGCGAATTTACAAAACGGGCATTCCTCAACGGCAGAATGGACCTTGCCGAAGCCGAGGCGGTTATGAACGTCATTTCCGCACAAGGGGAGCAGGCACTTGCCGCAGCCCATGCCACGCTTTCGGGCAGCGTCAGCCGTGCCGTGGACGATGTGGCATCCGTTCTCACCACCGCTGCCGCAGGACTTGCCGTATGGACGGATTATCCCGACGAGGATGTGCCCGGTGTGTCCGAAGATGAACTCAAACAAACCCTCTCTGCACAGGCAGACCGTTTGCAGGTGCTTGTAGACCGCTACGACAGCGGTAAAGCCGTGACAGAGGGCATTTCCGCCGTCATTTGCGGCAAACCCAATGTCGGCAAATCCACGCTGATGAATCTGCTGACGGGCAGACAACGCTCCATTGTCACACCCATTGCAGGTACAACGCGTGATATCATAGAAGAAACCGTGCGTGTCGGAGAAATCGTGCTGCGGCTTGCCGACACGGCAGGATTGCGTGTTACGTCCGACACCGTCGAGGAGATCGGTGTTGCCATGGCACGCGAAAAAATGCAGCAGGCAGCCTTGTTGCTTGCCGTGTTTGACAGCTCGGTCCCCCTGGATGCGGAGGATTATTCTTTGCTCGAAAAATGCAAGGATCGTACCGCGGTTGCCGTCATCAACAAAAGTGACCTGCCGCCTGCTTTTGACGAAGCAGAAATCACGCGTTATATTCCGCATTCCTGTGCCTTGTCTGCCAAGAATCCCGATTCGGCTGCCATATTTGAACAACTTCTCTCCCGTGTGTTGGGAACCGAGCATTTTGATGCCAACGGGGAAGTCCTTGCCGGAGAACGACAGAGACAGTGTTGCAGCGAAGCGATCGACCATCTGCGGTTTGCCTGCCATGCCCTTGCAAACGGTGAAACCCTCGATGCGGTAGGGGTTTGCATCGACAGTGCCCTGTCATGCCTGTTTGCCCTCACGGGTAAAAAAGTCTCCGATGCGGTTGTGTCGGAAGTATTCTCTAAATTCTGCGTAGGAAAATAAGAGTTTTTCACGACAGTCGGAGAGATTTTGTCATTGAAAGCAATGTGCAAATTACGGTTTGTCTGTTTTCATGTTTCCGTGAAGAACCAAAATAATATCCCAGGAGGTTTTTATGTTACATTTTGAGAGTGATTACATACAAGGTGCACATCCTTCCATTCTGGACGCACTGATGCGTACCAATTTCGTCGCCCAGAGCGGTTACGGTTTCGATTGCTGGTGCGATTCTGCCAAAGAAAAAATCCGCACCGCCTGTGCAGACAACGATGCGGATGTGTTTTTCCTTGTCGGCGGTACGCAGGCAAATGCCACCGTCATCGATGCGTGTCTTCGTAAATATGAAGGTGTTTTTGCTGCCGTCACGGGGCATATCAACGGCCATGAAGCCGGTGCTGTGGAAGCTGCCGGCATCAAGGTGCTGCCCTTGCCGCAACATGAGGGAAAAATGGACGCTGCCGAGCTGCTGGAGGCTTTGCAGGTCTATCATGCCGACGACAACCGCGAGCATATGATCCGTCCGGGCATGGTCTATATCTCCCATCCCACCGAATACGGTACGCTCTATACCCATGCCGAGTTGCAGGCTCTTTCCCATGTCTGCCGTCAATACAAAATTCCGTTGTTCTTAGACGGTGCAAGACTCGGATATGCACTTGCCTGTCCCGAAAGTGACCTCTCGCTGCCCGACATTGCGGCACTTTGCGACGTGTTCTATATCGGCGGCACCAAATGCGGTGCTTTGTGCGGCGAAGCGGTTGTGTTCCCCCGACACGGTGCACCCGATCACTTTTTCACCCTCATCAAACAGCACGGAGCCTTGCTTGCAAAGGGCAGATTGCTCGGTGTGCAGTTCGATACCCTGTTCACCGATTCGCTCTATTTTGACATCTGCTCGAATGCCATCCGCACCGCCCAAAAACTGCGTGAGGGCTTGCGTGCCAAGGGCTACCGTTTCTTCCTCGAAACCGTCACGAATCAGATTTTTGTCGTACTCGAAAACGAAAAACGCAGACAGCTTGATGAATTTGTCTGCTACGGATTCTGGGAAAAAGCCGATGAAAATCATACCGTTGTGCGATTTGCCACATCCTGGGCTACCAATGAACAGGATGTCGAACAACTTCTGGCGGTTCTTTAAAGATTACAATTCGGTTACAAACTAATTTAAGGAAAAGGTTATACAGTATTACCCGAATGTGCAGCGGTCGTATGTGCTTGTTTGTTCAAATGGACGGAAATGTTTTCCAAAGCAGGGAAAATCTCTGTTTGATATTGACTTTGCAGACCATTTGCAGTATCATATATAATATAATAATATATATTAAGAATATCATTTTATATATTTCTTCTAATTTTTCAGGGGGTTTTACTGATGAAAAAAAGCATCGTTGTAATTCTTACTTTGTGTATTCTTCTTTCGACTTGCCTGTTCGTTGTGCCGGCAATCGCTGAAGAAGCCAAGGAGCATACCTGTACTTTTGCAGATGTGGTCGTTAAAGAAGCCACCTGCACCGAAAGAGGTGTCAAGGCAAAAGTATGCGAATGCGGCAAGGTAGAAGGTTTGTCCGTTGTCAATGCAAATGGTCATGATTATGAATCCGACACACCGACCTTCGACGGTACAAGTAAGCATTCTTACACCTGCAAAACCTGCGGCACCGTGACCGAGGATTGCGAATTTTCGACAAGCACAACAGATGCAACCTGCAAAGAAGCAGGAACGGTTGTTTATGAATGTTCAAAATGCAAAGGCAAGGTCACCAAAGAAAATGCAACCCTTGAACATTCTTTTGTTTACACAAAATATGATACAGACAAAGATACACACGAGGCTAAATGTTCGCTTTGCAGCGAAGTGTTTGAAGATGTAGCCTGCACATTTGAGTTTAAAGAGGACACCGCAACCTGCACCGCAGCCGGTGAAAAGATTTCCGTTTGCCTTTGCGGCAACGAAAGTAAGGAACCCTCCGAAGCCAAGGGCCACAGCACTGTATACTACACCGCAGCCGGTAAGCACTACAGCATCTGCACGGTTTGCCTTGCACAGGAAAATGCAGATTGCACCTACACCGTCTACACCACCAAGGACGGCAAGCACAGCAGCGTTTGCGATGTTTGTAAAGCAGCCGGTGCCGAAGCCGAATGTACTGCCGAAACGTATGCCCATGTTGACGGCACCAAGACCCACAAGGGTGCTTGCACCGTTTGCAAAGCAGAGGTAGTCAAAGATTGCGAACTTACCTATACAAAGGACGAAACCGAAGGCAGCACCAAGCACACTGCTAAGTGCAGTGTCTGTACAAAGGAATACGAAGCAGAGGATTGTACCGCTGCCGAATACACCGCAGCCGAAGACGGCAAACACACCGCAACCTGCGTTTGCGGCAGAGTGCTTTCCCATGATGCTGCATTTGCAGAAGAATACACTTTCGATGCTGAAAAGAATACCCACAGCCGCAAGTGTGCAAACTGCAACCTGACCGAAAGCCACGAAGTCAAGAACGGCGAATGGGCAAAAGCAGAAGGCGGCAAGCACACCGCAACCTGCACCGAATGCGGCACGGTGGTTGAAGCTGCCTGCACCTACACCTATGCTCCCTATACCGAGGAAACCGAAGCTGCTGCAGAAGAAGTAACCAAGACTGAAAAGCACATCGGTACCTGCTCCGTTTGCGGCAACACAACCGAACCGGCAGCTTGCAAGGATTCCGCAGCCAAGGATGAAGAAAAGAGCAAGGCTGCAACCTGCACCGAAAAGGGATTGGTCGTTTTCTCCTGCACCCTTTGCAAGCAGGAAGTAGAGACCGAATTCAGCGGCGAAATTTCTGCCACGGGTCACCAAAAAGCAAAAGATGCCAAGCCTGTCGAAGGCAAGGAAGTTAAAAAAGATGACAAGGGTCATACCTATACCTATCTTTGCACCAAATGCAACAATGAGTTCGAGCTGACCGAAGACCATACATTCGGTGACGCTGTCGCTGCCAAAGACAAAAAGCACACCCTGAAGTGCACCTGCGGCTACGAAAAGAGCGAAGCTTGTACGGAAGAATCCATCCCTGCTGTTGAACCCACCTGTTCTGCAGAAGGATCCAAGGAAGGCAAACAGTGCAAGGTCTGCAAACAGGTTCTTGTTGAACCCACCAAGGTCGATAAGGACGAAACCAAGCACGTCGTTGTCAAGGACGAAGCCGTGGCTCCCACCTGTAAAGAAGAAGGTCTGACCGAGGGCGAACATTGCTCCGCATGCAACAAGGTTCTCAAAAAACAGACCAAGGTTGACAAAGTTGCTCATACAGAAGTCAAGGAAGAAGCTGTTGCCGAAACCTGCACCAAGAACGGCAAGACCGAAAGCAGCTATTGCTCGGTCTGTAAAGAAGTAATCAAGGAAGCAGAAGAAATCAAAGCACACGGTCACGATTTCAAGTTCTCCTACTCCGATGCAACCTGCAACAGTGCCGGAAACTATTATTATGAATGTTCCAAGTGCGGTGAAGAAACCAAGGTTGAAGGTCTGAAGGCTCCTGCAACCGGCAAGCACAAGTTCGTACTTGTCAAAACCGTTCCCGCTACTGCTGAAGAAAACGGTTATCAGCTCTACCAGTGCACCGCCAAGGGTTGCACCCAGACCAAGACCGTTGAATTGGTTTACAACGTAAACACCGGTACAAGTGCGGTTCTCGCATCCGCAGCAGCAGCCGTCCTCATGGCAGGTGCCGCTTACCTTGTTACACGCAACAAGAAAAAGCAGGATGAAACCGCTGCATAAGGTATTATATTAATGTAATAAAAAAGCTGTCTTGCAAAGGCAGCTTTTTTGTATGACAATGGGTAGGGTTCGGATTATATCCGTCACCCTATGTTGAAATTAAGAGCAATGTGGAAATTACGGTTTGTCGAACAGCATTCGACAATGATATATCTTCGATATTTAGAGCGAAGCGGAAAGCGACAGCATCCGAACATTTCCGTGAAGAAAAAGGAAGGAGACTTTTTCATGAAAAGAAAACAAGATATGCAGACTTTCACACCGATCGACCCTGCAATCAAAACACGTCGCCGTAAAAAGAAGATAACGGCAGCAGCGGTTTGTTTTGCGGTTGTTCTTCTTGTAGCCCTTGCCGTCGGGACCGACCTGATACCGCCTTATACATCCGTTGCCAAAGGCTTTGTGGAGATCGGTCTGGATTATATTTCCCTTGACCGTGCCGACCCCACACACAGCAAATCGGAAATCCGCGAAGCTCTTGAGGTTGCAAGTGTCGGTATGACGCACCCCTATGTTCTGGCGAATGCTGTAGAGTTTGAAACTGTGAAAAACAGTGTTGCGGCAGGTGAGGACGGCAATGCATACATCAACGGCTATTATGCGATCACCAAACGCTATGCAGATGCCTTGCTGCGTGATACCGAAGAAGCCGCACCCCTTGTATATGAACTGGACGAAGAAGATGCCATTCTTGAAATCTCACGCGAGACACTTGAACGCATCATCAGCCTTGGACTTGTCTGGCAAGTCACGGGGGAAGAAAAATATGCCGTCCGTGCATGGGAAGAACTCGAAAATGTCTGCAATTTTGCGGATTGGTGTCCGTCCCATTTTCTGGATGCTGCCGAAATGAGCCTTGCTGTTGCCGTCGGCTACGATTGGTTCTTTGATTGGCTGGACGAAAGCCAAAAGGAAACCCTGACCGCGGCATTTCTTGAAAAAGGTCTTGCACCGGCACGCAGCAAAAACCATTTTACAAACTGGTGGGTCTGGAGCAAAACCAACTGGAACAGCGTTTGCTACGGCGGCATCGGCATTGCCTGTATGGTGTTTTATGAGGCTTGTCCCGAAGATGCGGTCGCACATCTGACCATGGCATACAACAATATGCCCATCAATTTCTGCAATTTCACACCCGACGGTGCCTATGCGGAAGGTCCCGGCTATTGGGAATACGGCACGAGCTATCTGACCTATTTTATCAAGACTTCCAAACAGTTTTTAGGTACGGACTTCGGTCTGTCTGATTACGCAGGTGTTTCCGAAGTCGGTGCATTTCCGGTGTATATCTCCTCCTCGACGGGTGTTTTCAATTACGGTGACAATAAATCCAACCCCTTGTACAGTCCCGTGCTTTATTATTACGCGAACGAATTCGGCAATCCGCTGACGGGATGGTATCAGAATCAGTATTTGTCCCTTGTGTCCGACGGACAGGAGCTGACCGATGATAATCTGCAATCCGTTCTCAGCTCCCACGAAACCGCAAGAGAATGTGCCTTGGGTGCTTTGTGGTATTTTGTAAGCGATGAACAGGTCGATTTTTCGGCTCTGCCCAAAACCGTACATCTGGAATCGACCCAGGGGGAAGAGCTTGTCATCATGCGTTCTGCTTATCTTGACCAAAACGCAACCTATGCTGCCGTCAAAAGCGGTTATAACTACACAAACCATGGTGACTTAGACATCGGCACCTTTGTTTTTGATGCACTCGGTGTGCGTTGGGCGGAAGAAAACGGTCCCGGCAACTATGACGCACCCGGTTATTTTGTGCCTACCTACGGTGGCGGTCGCTGGAAAGTCTATGAAAAACGTACCGAAGGACAAAACACACTCGTCATCAATCCCACCGAGGGAGAAGATCAGTTTGCATTTGCACACGCATCTGTCACTGAGGTTGAAACCGTTACCAAAGGGGACGAGGGTACCGATACCAAAGAAAGCGGAGCCTGCACCATCGACATGACCGATGCTTACCGTCTTTCGGGTGCTGAAAAAGCGGAACGCAGAATCGGTTTGTATGAAGATTATTCTTATTTGGAAATAACGGATACGATTTCCTGCAAATCCGCATCCGAAATTTATTGGTTCATGCACACCAAAGCCGATATTGCGATTTCTGAAGACGGAAAATCCGCCATGCTGACCCTGGACGGCAAACGCTGCAAAGCAGAATTGCTTGCAGACGGCACATTCAGCACCATGCAGGCAAAGAGCCTTGTTTATCCCGATTACGAATATAACAAGGAATTGACCGTGCAAAAGCTGACCGTTCACCTCACCGATGTCCGGGATGCAATCATCACCGTCCGCCTGACACCGCAGGATTAAATAAGTTACGGTTTGTCGAACAGAGTAGCCGTCCCCATGATTGACTCCCCGTCACCTCTGCAAACCGTAATTTGTTTTTTATACATAAAAGAAACAACCGCCTGCATCGGCGGGTGTCGTTTTGTTATCGGGCAAATATTTTTCTGTACACCTTTTTGAGTGTGGGCATTGCCTTTTTCATCAGGGTGTATTTCATCGAATCGATCACGAGCGTGTACTCGCCTGCATATTCGATGCACAGGGGATTGAAGTGGTTCTTGAAATTGAACAGGCCGTCGTCGAATGTGCCGGCAAAACCGCCGAGATTGAGATAATGGCAGCCTTTTTCGATGCAGTACAGACATTGGTCATACAGCAGGCTCGGCATGGCGCGGAATGCGGCAAATCTGCGAAGATCCGTTCCGCCGTAGAGGTATTCGGCAATACGGATGCCGTCCTTGTTGGGAGGATATACCGTCAGCACCGCTGCAAGGGTAACCGTTTCACCGTCTTCTGCGATCACCTGTTCGGCTTCGGCAATCAGAGCTTTTATTTTTTCTTCGTTTTCGGGTTCTTTTGCAAGTCGTTCGTTGAGCGTTTTCAGATAGACACTGACGTTGCAACGCTGGAAAGAGATTTCTGCATTTTCTGCACCGAAACTCTCGCAAAGCTGCTTGAAATAAGCGGCATTACGCAGCGAAATGTTCTGTCTTTCTTCCGTTTTCTGCAAAACATTTTCAAACAGAGCAAAGTTTTCGTCCGTCAGTTCCGCTTTTTCATAATACAAACCGCGAGCCTCACGGAAACCGCCGAAATACGTACGCATTCTCGAGGGCATATTCTTCTTGAGAGCCTGTGCGGTCAGGGGTTCACCTTGTGCATCACGCAGGGCAATCATGGCATTGAAACGCGGCTGCAATGTGTCGTGCAGAGCTTTGCCGAAACCGCCGTGTCTGAAACCGGCTTCTACAAGTGCTTCGTGCTGTGCATGACCGACAGCGGTGTCGTAGGGGTTGTAATATGCCTTTTCGTCCAGGCTCGGCAAAGTCAGACCGTAAGGAATCAGCGGATCGATGCTCAGTTCATATGCACCGTGCTTTTTGCAAAGTGCTTTTGCACCGTCAACGAAAGCTTTTACGGCTTGTTTGTCCGAATAGTCAAGCAGCGGACCTCTCGGACAGTAGGCGGTGGAAAAACCGGGCAAAAGATTGCGGATGAGGATCAATGCCGTTCCGCAAAGTTCCTCGTCTTTGTAAACACCGCACAGAACGTGCTTCCAGTTGCTTTTGAGCTTCGGCCATGCAAGGCTTTGCTGAATGGGAGCACAGGAATAAGAAGAAACAAACGCTTCAAACGCCTGCTCGTTGATGTTTTCTTTGAAAGTATACATTGTGATCTCCTACTTGTTTGGATTGCTTTTATTAAATCATATAATACCATATTATATAATACTATATTTTCTCCGAATAATCAACAGGCATTTATAATAATTCCCGTAGGGTGACGGGTATAATCCGAACCCGCCCGAAAACGGATCTTTTTAAGTCTTTTCGGCGTTTCACCCTTGAAAGGCGGCAGCCTTCCTGCGGTCTCAACCCCAAAAATCCAATAAAAATACCTCGTATTCGGGTCGAAGA
>JAZNGB010000001.1:0-34935 GCA_045576275.1 Acutalibacteraceae bacterium | reverse complement strand
CTAAGACTTAACTTTCTTTTATCTTTTAAGTTCGGCGTCTTTGACGTCTGTTTTGTTATACCTTTTTTTCTCTCTACAATTCACAACTTTTTCTTTTTTTGCTATTGACTTTTAATAGTTAGTCTTTCAGGGGCGACAAGTGTTTGAGAGGATAATTTACTTGGATGTCATCCCGATAAACTCCGATTTACCGACAACCGCAAGGTCATTGTTCTGTTCGCAACTGTTCGAAAACGGTCGCCGCGTTGCGGCGAAGCCGTTTTCTTGTGAATGTGCCTATAAATAATATATATATTTTGTTTACTTTGTTTTTTATATATTTATTGCTTTTATTGTGTATTTGTGGTATCATTACAGTGTATAATTGTGCGAAGACTATCGTCTTCGAGAGGAGTGTTATTTTTATGACAGGAAAACACAAAATCGCACGCCGTATTCTGGCTCTTGTGCTTTGTGCCGTGCTTGTTGTGCCGATGGGTTCAACAGGTCTTGCAGGCATTTTGTCGAGTGAAATGTGGAACAGCCTTGTTCCCACGGCACAGGCAGCAACCATTGAAGTCAGCACATATGGTCAGTTGGAGCAGGCTATTATTGATGCCAATAAAGCAGGCTCTGGTGTACAGACTACGATTAAACTTAGTGCAGGTTGGTCGGGAACGACCGTAACGGCATTAACTGCTATTACAGGTAATGTTATCCTTGACCTGAACGGTAAGACGATCAGTTACTCATATTCAGCTGAAGGTAAAAACGGTAACAGCTATAAACATGTCCAGTTGCCCACCAACAATGCGTCTTATGATGTAACAAAAGACACTTTGACTTATGCTTTGTTTTCCGTTTCTGCAGGCGGTACTTTGCAAATCATCAACACAAGCGGAACAGATGCAAACGTGACTTTGTACACCGATTATGTGCATACCGGTACTTGGGGTGGCGGTAAATCCACCGTTCAGGCTTCATCCAACCTCCTGAACTGTTCGGGTACCTTGATTCTCGGTGATAAGAATAATGATTCTTATTCGAATTTTACCCTCAAATCCACAGCAAGATCCAGACAGGACGGCGGCGGTTCTTCCGGTACAAACTGTTATGCAACTGCCATGGTAGTATCATTGATTTCTACTTCTGCAAAGCTGTTTATGTACGGCGGTAATCTTGTGGCTGTTGCCGAGTCGAGAGCATTCTATGCAATGAATTCAAACGGTCGCGGTTATGCACTGAACATTGACGCTTGCTATTCTGCCGATATTTACGGCGGTTCACTTAACTTGCCGCAGGAAAACAACAACGGTATCGGTAATGATCATGATAACGCAACTTCAGGCGGTGTCGGTTATTACACTACCATTCGTTGTAATGACGATAATGTTTACATTTTTGACATTGATTCAAACATTAAAGTAAGAGCAACTGCCGATACCGGTAATGCAACGCTTTATGCATCCAATATCTGGGCAGTAGATGAGGCAGATGCCCCTTATGTTATCGGCGGTAAGTTTGTCAATGAATCCTATACCGGTGATGCAACGCTGCATAGTTACTTTGTTCGCGGTAAATATAACCTTCCTGTCAGCGGCAAAGGCTGGACGCCGTATTCCAACACCGGTGCAGGTTCTTATACCTATTTCACCATGTTCTACATGGCAGATCAGTACACCAACAATGCAAACTGGTATGGAAAGTATGACAACATTGCTGACTGGGTTGCCAATGGTTTTGACGGTACTTACGGTTCTCACATTGCCAGCCGTATAGACAACGGAACCTATTTTGCCGATACCGACTATCCGAAATCGGAAAACACCGGCAACAATATAAAGCTTTCTTACCTCTATACGCGTACGGCTTATGCACACACCGGTTGGTGCGGTGTGCTGCCGGGCTCCAATAAAGCAGTCACCATTTCCGGCGGTATCTCACAATCCACTTTCAGCAATACCGGCGGTACGGTGCTCATTCACCCGACATGGACCCCGAAGCCCTATCAGGCATCCTTTGACCCCAACGGCGGTATCTACAACAATGTTACAACCCCGACGGGAATCAGCTACGACATTGAAAATACGAACGGCATGTATATGCCGCTGCCGACCCGTGCCGGTTATACCTTTACAGGTTGGAAAGTGGACAGCCTGGTTGAAAGCGATGTCGAAGGTGAACTCGGAAATTGGAACATCGGTGATGTTTTCCCAGCCGATACAGCCATGAAAGGCTATTGGGGCAATGTCAAGTTCGTTGCCCAGTGGACTCCCACCACCTATACCGTAACCTTTAATACCGACGGCGGTGCAGCGATCAATCCCATCACGTACAATATTGAAACCGGCGGTACGCTGCCCACGGCACAAAAGACAGGTTATACCTTCCAGAGCTGGACCGTTGAATCGATTACAGACGGCGGCGGTGTTGTTGTCGGCGGTACCATGCTTGCAGGGGATTTCGGTGTAAAAGTCGAAAACGCTTTGCCGATCTGGGGTAATATCACCCTCAAAGCGGTTTACACACCCAATAACTATACCCTTTCTTACAACCTCAACGGCGGTGACAGTGATACACCCGACAGCAAACAAGTCACGTTCGATGCAAAATACGGCACACTGCCCACCGCAGGCCGTGCCGGTTACGGATTTAACGGTTGGTACACCGCAGCTACAGGCGGAGACAAGGTTAATGCAGACACAATTTATAAAATTGCAGGAGACTCTACCCTTTATGCACAGTGGAAAGCCAACGGTTATGAAGTCACGTTCCATTATAACTACGGCACCATGGGTCAGTTTGATAAAATTGCCGTTGTTTATGATGAAAAATACGGAATCAACAGTGCATTCGGTACACCCGAGCGCCCCGGTTACAACTTTGCCGGTTGGTATACGGATGCAAACGAAGGCACCAGGGTCACCGAAGATACCATTTACAAAATCCCCGGTAACAGTTCTCTGTATGCCCATTGGGATTATGCAACCTACACTCTGACCTTCAACGAAAACGGCGGATCTGAGGTTGCAGACTTTACCTACACCATCGGGGATACTTTCAATCTTCCCGCCAGCACCCGAAACGGTTATTCGCTTCGTTGGATTGCTGATGTCGATGCAGGTTACTGGAAACAGGGCAGTCAGTATGCTCCCGGTGAATACTCCGGTCAGTACGGCTCACTGAGCTTCACCGCACAGTGGACAAAGATCCCCTACACCGTTAGCCTCGACACCGCAGGCGGTAAGGTCAATCCTTCTTCCGTTGCTTACGATGTTGAATCGACTGCTGAACTTCCCATCCCTACCCGTGACGGTTACAAATTTGTCAAATGGGAAGTTTATGAAGTTGCTGATGTTTGTTCGTTTGCAGTCGGTGACGAAGTTGTCTCCGTTGCAGTCGGTAACTACGGTAATGTTACCTTGATTGCTGTCTGGGAACCGATTGAATATACCCTGACCTTCGATCTGGATAACGGTTCTTATGACGGTGCTACCGTTTATAACTACACCATTGAAGATACGCTGAACATCATTGAACCCACACGCACAGCCTATACATTTATTCAGTGGGCAGTCAAAGAAAGTGTCGGCAACTGGATTGAAAATGAATATATCAAAGTGACCGAAGCACCGGAAGGTAAGTACGGTAACGTAACGCTTGTTGCACAGTGGAATACCATTCAGTATACCATGTCTTTCAACTCCGACGGCGGTTCTACCTTTGCAGACCGTACCTATACCACTGTTGCAGGTGCTGCCTTGCCGGTGAGTGAAAAGGCAGGCTACATCTTCCTCGGTTGGATGCCCGATGCAGATTCCGGTACATGGAAAGCAGGTACTGTTTATACGAAAGACGATGCCATTACCGGCAAATACGGAAATGTCAGCTTTACCGCAAAGTGGGAAGTAGATACCTACACCGCAACACTCGATCCCAATGGCGGAGAACTGTCTGAAACCGAAATCAAATACAACATTCTTGCCGATACATCTTTGCCGACTCCCATCCGCAACGGCTACAGCTTTGCCGGTTGGCAGGTAAAAGACTATGTCGGCAACTGGGAAAAGGATGCTGTTGTTTACTCCATTGAACACGGCAAATACGGCGATATTGACCTGATCGGTCAGTGGACACTGAACAAATACGATGCAACCTTCTATTCTCAGAATACCTTGCAGAACACACTGACTGTTGAGGATTATGATGTTGAAAACGGCATTGCACTGCCTTCTATGAGCCGCGATCATTACTCCTTTATCGGTTGGCAGCCTGCCGAATCGGTCGGATCCTGGGATGCAACGCAAATATACGCCGCAGGCAATTATCCCGATGCATGGGGTACGGTTCGTTTTGATGCTGTCTGGGAAGTTTACACCTACACCGTAGAATGGCAGAACGAAGACGGCACCGTGCTTGAAACCGATACGGATGTCGAATACGGCACTGTTCCCACCTATGACGGTGCAAAGCCCGAAAAGGCTGCCGATGCACAGTATACTTACGAATTCAGCGAATGGTCACCGGTTGTAACGGCTGTCTCCGGTGCAAACGGCACAAAATATGTTTATACCTCTGTTTTCAATAAATATGTGAATTCCTATACCGTTACATGGACCTACGAAAAGAACGAAGCAGGCGATATTGTTACCGTTGAAAACACATTTGCTTACGGTGAAATCCCTGTCTTCAACGGCATCCCCGTCAAGGAAACCTCCAATCCGGCTACCCACGTATGGCAGTTCAAGGGCTGGACACCTGCAATCAATCCTGTTACTGGCAATGCAACTTACACGGCTGTATTTGCTGAAAATACCGATCCCGTAACCGTCACCTGGTATATTGACGGTGTTGCAAACACCACCTACGGTTTTGAAGGTGACATTCCTGCTTACTACACCACCCCCGTGAAAGCGGATACAAACGGCTACAAGTACACCTTTGCAGGATGGGCTGCTACCGAAAACGGCAGCGTTCTCACAACACTTCCTGCTCTTGTAAAGGGACAGAATGTTGCTTATTACGCAATCTTTACCGAGAGCGTAGTGGATTACACCGCAACCCTTCGTGCAAACGGCGGCACGGTTGTCAATGATACACTTTCCTACAACATCAACGGAACGCTGGCTTTGCCCACACCTGTCCGCGACGGTTACACCTTTACGGGTTGGAAACCTGCTGCGGCTGTCGGAAACTGGGATGCTGACACTTCTTACAATGCAGGTGTTGTTGCAGGTATGTACGGTGAAGTTACTCTTGTCGCCCAGTGGAAGGCAACCGAATACACCGTTACTGTTTATCCTGCAGACGGCTCTGCAGAATATAAAATGACCTATACCATCGACGGCAATCAGACACTTCCCACTGTCAGCCGCGAAGGTTATACATTCACCGGTTGGTATGTGCTTCTCGGTGACGGCAGCTGGAAACAGGGACAGGTACTTGAACTGAATGCTGCTCTTGCCGGAAATTACGGCGACATGACCATTCAGGCACAGTGGCAGATCAACCGCTATACCGTTACCTGGATCATTGAGGGTACATCTTCTATCGAAACCTATGCTTACGGTGCAGCGATCGCACAGCGCAGTGTTCCCGAAAAGCTCGGTTACGTCGCAGCTTGGGATGTCGGCACCTTACCGCAGGTCATGCCTGCACAGAACCTTGTCATCACCGCTGTTTATACCTTGCGTGAGTATACCATCACTTACAATGTAAACGGTGGCGAAATGCCCGAATCTTATGTCACCACATACAATATCACATCTGCCGATACATTACCCGTTCCCACCAAGCAGGGTAGCCTGTTTGCAGGATGGCAGGTTGTCAGCGAAGGCGGCAGCTGGATACTGAATACCACCACTGCTGTTTCCGCATCGCTGACCGGTCGTTACGGCAATGTCGGACTCAAAGCGGTCTGGACTCCCACCATCCATGCCATTACATGGGTGATTGACGGTGCAGAACGCATCGCACACTGGTACTACGGTGCGATGCCCTCTTATGACGGCACACCTGTCAAAGAAGCGGATGCACAGTATACCTACACATTTGCAGGTTGGGATAAGGAAATTGTCACCGTAACAGGTGATGCGACCTATACCGCTCTCTTTGATACCCATGACCGTTACTACAGCATTGTCTGGATGAACGAAGAAACAGTTCTTCTTGAACAGACCTACAAGTATGGCGAGCTTCCCGATTATACCGGTGCAACACCCAACAAGGCTCCCAACAATCTGTATGCTTATTCCTTCAACGGATGGTCTCCTGATGTCTCCACCGTAACAGGTACGCAGACCTATTACGCACAGTTTACCGTCTATCGTTTTGTACAGAGTGTTGTTCTCAACTACTCCGATGTCACCCTTGTCAACGGCAACACATTGCAACTCAAGGCAAGCGTATATCCCGTTGATGCAGACTATCCCGATGTTGAATGGTTCTCTCTTGACAACTCCGTGGCAACCGTAGATTCCAACGGTTTTGTTACCGCTGTCGGTGTCGGTACAACAAGCATTTGCGTACGCAGTCTTGAAAAACCGGAACTTGTTGCTTTCTGTACAATCCGCGTTACTCCGATTTATGTCACATGGCTGGAGATTACGGTTTCGTCCACAACAAACCTTCCCGTCGGTGAAACAGTCCAGCTTGGTTACATTCTTCGTCCCGATAATGCAACCAATATTGCGGTCAACTGGGTAACCAGAGATGCAAGCGTTGCGATCGTCGGCACAAACGGACTTGTCACCATTATCGGTGTCGGCACAACGCAGATCTATTGCTATTCTGCTGACGGTTATTGTACGGGTTCGATTGAAGTAACCGGCTTGCAGACCACAGTTGAAGACAAAGAAGATGAAGAAAAATATGTCATTGTATGGTTCCCGACCAGCAAGACAGGCGGTGGTTATATCGTCAACGGACAGACCATCGAAGAGGGAACTGTTAAGATTCCGTATGGTTCCGATATTTCCTTTAAGCTTGTCAACAACGTGGATGTCACCGTGAAGGTAAACGGTAGCGGTGCTTACTATGCAGACGAAAACGGTTACTACACCATTCACAATGTTACCGAGGATATTTCCATTCTTGTATTTACTTCGGGTAATAATAATCTGGATGACGAAATCACCAACGATCCGCAGGAAAAGAAGTCTTTCTTTGAAAAACTCGGTGATTTCTTCAGAAGCATTGTGCTTTGGTTCAGAAGCCTGTTCGGGGGCTAATACCACCAACGATTTATAACAGCATCAAAAAACCGCAGCCTCGGCTGCGGTTTTTTCGACGATATAAGCTTTTTTTTAGTGATCAGATACCTGCGAGTTTTTTCCAATCAGGTGAGATACCGCTAAACATCGGTACCAAACGGGTCAGCATCATGCGGTGACGCATATAGGGATGGTATTGCAGACCTGTAACGGCAAGTTCGTCGCTGACACCGATTTCGGCAGCGGTTATTGCACAGCCGGCACTTTGCATCAATGCGGTCAACGCATCAACATCGGGAAGCTCTTCGTTGATGATACGGCGGATTTCACTCCATACTTCTGCAAGCCGTTCGGGGCTTGTTTCATCGGTAACGGTGGGGGTGTTGTATTTTTCTACTTCACTGCGGAAATTATCCCCGTAAACGACATACACTTGCTCCCAATCGGTCTGATCTGCAACAAAATCCGGTTTTTCGATTTTTGCCAGCTCTTTGTAAAGACGGGTGCACATCAGGGTTGCGACACCGCATTTTTTACCGTGGAAATCAGAAAGCAGGCCTTGTTCGAGCTTTTTGCATTCCCAGAAATGCGAAACAACGTGCTCAGCTCCCGATGCAGCACGGGTTGTATCACCGAGTTTCATGGCAAGTCCCGTCAGAATCAGACCTTCGAAAATGGCACCGGCGGCTTCTTCATTTTCGCTTGTTACCTTGTCTGCAAGGCTGATGGCTCGCATCAATCCTGCTTTTGTAACAGCTGCAACTTTTTCGCACATGGCTTCACCCGTGGTCAGTTTTGCAATTTTCCAATCGACCAATGCGGTGTATTTTGCAATCATATCACCGAAACCTGCACTCTTCAGCTCTGCAGGTGCTTTGGCAAGAATGGCAGTGTCACCGATGATAACGGACGGTTGTTTTGCCGGATACGAGATTTTGAAGTTGTTGGCCGTCAACGGGCTTGTGACCGATGCAAAGCCGTCCATGGACGGTGCCGTTGCAAAAATGGCAAACTCCTTGTTTGCAACCAGGGCAGCACGACGGCAGATATCATTCAATGAACCTGTGCCGACCGATATAATACCGTCAACCTCTGCAGCAAGCGATGCAATGTTTTCAGCCTCTTCGTATTCGGCAACACGCAGATCATCAAAAATCTTCGTTTTTAAGAAAAAGCCGCCTTCTTGTAAAATATCTGTAATGCCCTCCGCGGCTTTCAGCGTATTGTTGTCAGCGACCAGGAGAACAGAGGTGGGGAAGTCGTTTTCTTTTAATATTTGTGCTGTTTTTGAGAGCAGACCGCTGCCGATTTCAACGGCCCGCAGGTCGCATTCGTGCTTTTGTCCGCAAGGACAGTTTTGCATATCAGAAAGCAGGTTTGATAAATTCATATTGTCCTCCAAAATGACGGATAAAACCGGGATTGTACTTACAACCCCGGTTGTTTATTATTATAGCCAATGCAGTTCACACAGCCAGTTTTTAAGCAGTTGTACCCATTGGTTTATGTTCGGTCTGTCTGCTGCAACACCCAAGCCGTGCGGTCCGTGGGGGAATACATGCAGCTCAAATCCGATGTTGTTGTTGCGAAGTGCTTCCGCATAACGCATACTGTTGCACACATTCACAGCCGAATCGTCCGAAGTGTGCCAGAGAAATGCAGGCGGGGTGGTTTCGCATACAAGTTTTGCAGGATTGACCTTTTCGTTCATCTCTGCAAATTGTTCACCCAGGAGATTGTAATAGGAACCTTCATGCGTGATTTTGCTGTCGTCCACTTCCCAGATAACGGGATAGCACAGGACGGTTGCATTCGGTAAAAAAGCTTCCTTGTCGATTGCATCTTGCCCTTCAAAGTCAACTTTTTCACGATATGTGGAGGTCAGGGCGGCAAGATGACCGCCTGCCGAAGAGCCCATAACGGCTATTTTTTCGGGATCAATGCCGAAGATCGAAGCATTGTTTCTGACAAAGCGAATGGCACGTCTTGCATCCAACAGGGGGAGCGGAAAACGGTGCGGAGATACTCTGTACTGGCATACGAAAGCAGAGATTCCCATTGCGTTGAGCATTTCTGCGTAGCCTTGACCCTCATGACCTGCACGCATACCGTAACCGCCGCCGGGAAGAATAACAAAGCAGGCATCCGTTTTCTTGTTATCTGCCGGGTAGTAATCCAGAACAGGAACTTCTTCACAAAGTCCCGGGACGTTATCCCAGAGTTTGTATGTTGTCATGGCGTTTGCCTCTTAATATTTGTCCATGGAATCAACGCTCAGAACAAAGACGGTAGCACCACCGACGGTAACGGGCGATTCCATAGCACCTTCTGCGAACCCTCTGCCGAAAGAAGCGGTTGTGGAAGGATTGTGGGTACGGGTCTGCGAATATTTGCTGATAATATTCTTGACATGAGCAACATCTTCATCTTTTGCACCGATGAGGAAGGTGGTGTTGCCGACCATCAAAAAGCCGCCGGTTGTGGAAAGCTTGGTAACAGTGAACTGTTCACGGGTCAGTGCAGAGCTGACAACAGCACTGTCTTCATTGTTTACAATTGCGATAATAAGTTTCATAATTTCCTCCGATTTATATGATGTAATATTAGATCTTGGGAGCAAGCATTTTGCGGCTCTTCTTGTCGAGTTGGTTGATGTCGGGAATTTCATAACGGTTGTCATTCCCGTCTTTTATAAGGATACGACCGTCATATAAAGGCTTGACGGCTGTGATGTGATTGCGGATTTCAAAGGTGATGATTCCGCGGTCGGTCTCGCATGTCCACATCCAGATTTTAAATTTCTCACTCATGTTGATGAAGCGTTTGATACGCGGCATCATGTAGTATTCACGCAGACAGTTTTCTATTGTTTCTTTCGATTCCGGCAAAAGCTGTTCGAGATCGCGGATGATCGCAACTTGCTCACCTTCGCTGTCCAGAAGTGCAATGTATTTGTTTCTGCCGCTGATGGGGAACAGGCAATGCGGTTCAAGCATTTCAAAATGTTCGCCGGAGGCAAATGTTGCATCGACAAAAATGGTATCGTTGACTGTCAGTCTGACTTCCGGGCCGTCAATATAGTGAATCATACCGTTCCCTCCTTATTCAAAGTTTTCTTCTTGCTTTGCAGCCAGGAGTTTTTCACCCATAGATTGAATCTCTACAAGTTTATAGTACTTACCCTTCATTGCAAGCAGTTCTTCAGGCGGACCGCATTCAATGATTTCCCCCTTGTCCACAACCACGATTTTGTTGGCTTTGCGGAGTGTTGACAGACGGTGGGCGATCATGATGGTCGTTCTGCCTCTGATCAGGCGTTCAATAGCGGTCTGAATGAGGTTTTCGGTTTCACTGTCCACGGCAGCGGTTGCCTCATCAAAGAAGAGGATACCCGGGTTTTTAAGAATAGCACGGGCAATGGAAACACGCTGTCTTTCACCACCCGAAAGACCGACACCGCGTTCACCGAGCATGGTGTCATAACCGTCGGGAAGTTTGCAGATGAATCCGTGTGCATTTGCAATATCAGCAGCGTGCAGTACCTGTTCAACGCGGACATTCTGTGCACCGTAAGCAATGTTGTTGAATACGGTATCACGGAACATCAGCGGTTCTTGCTGAACAAAACCGATCTGTGTACGGTAATAAGCCATGTCAATGTCTTTGATGTTTTTGCCGTCGATGAGGATTTCACCGTCGTATTCATCATAATACCGCATCAGAAGATTGATCAATGTTGACTTACCGGAGCCGGTTGTACCTACGATACCGACAATGTCGCCCGGTTCGATGGTCAGGTTGATATTGGAAAGCACCTTCTTGGAACGATCAAAAGAGAAGTTAACATTCTTGAATTCGATTTTGCCTTCAATGCGGTCGGGACAATCGCCTTTGCCGAAGTCATGTTCAGGCTCGGCATCCAGAATGTCCATGATCTTTTCGACCGATGCGAGCGTGTTCTGATAGGAGTCAGACAGGTTCGCAAAGAAGTTGACGGGGTTGTAGAACATACTTGCGTATGAAATGAAGGAAACGAGAATACCGATGGAAAAACCTTCCTGTCCTTCAATGACGAAGTGACCGCCCGAGAACCAGATGATCAGCGAGCCGCAAGTCACAAGGAATGTCATGAAGGCAGGGAAGAATCCCGATACCTTTGCAACGGTTTTGTCTTCTTCAAGCCAATCGTCGCAATAGGCTTCAAATTTGTTGACCGCTGCTTTTTCATTCGTAAATGCCTTGACAACGCGGATACCGGGAATGGTGTCTGCAAGGATGGTCGAAATGGCAGAAGAACGACGCCAGATACGCATATACTTCGGTCCGAGTTTTTTGCCGAAAAATCTGCCTGTCAGGGCAACCAACGGAACGGGAACAAGTGAAAAAATGGTCAGCTTCCAGTTCATCGCAAGCATAATGGCAAGAATGCCGAAGAGCATAAAGAACTGCACAACAGCTTCCTGTGTAATTTTGAGAATGAACTGCTGCAAGGTTGCCGTATCGGAATTGATGCGGTTGATAACAGAGCCTGTGGACGTCTTATCATAAAAGCTCATGGGAAGATACTGTGCTTTTTCGTAGATGTCTTTTTTCAGGCTGATGACGATTCTCGAACCGGTCACACGCAGCAAGTAGGAACGGAAACCCGTGACGGCATACTGTAGAATATAACAGGCGACAAGAACCAGAATAACATAGAGCAGACCTTTTGCATCTTTGTTCGGCAAGACATCATCCACCATGATGCTGGTAATGTATGGCGGAATCAGAGCCATAGCGGTTGTGAACATGGAGAGCAAAAGACAAATGACCAGACCTTTTTTCTCAACCGCAATGTATTTTGCAAGTTTTGAGAAAATATGTCCTTTCTTTGAGCAGTTGATGCAATCTGCATCGGGAGACGGCAATTTTCTGCCGCATTTCGGACAGAAAGAACGCTGCTTGAGATAGACGGAACGGACAACTTCTACCAGTTCTTCGCTCCAGCCTTCTTTGTTGACGGAGTTGATGTATTCTGCGGCTGCATCCGCAACATTGGCTGCGGCATACGAAAAACGCTGCAGGGAAATACGGCTGCCGTCTTTCATTTTCAACTTAAACAGTGCATTGCCGTACATTCTTTTGACTTTGGCTTCCTCAATGTCAGCCAGGGCAATACAAAGCATTCCGTTTTCGTGCTGCTTGTCGAATGCAATGGCATGTGTTTTGGTGAGAGCAAGAAGACTTTCACCGTATTTTGCGTCAAGTGTCAGGTCTCCGACGACACAAAACAGAGGTTGCGTTTCAGAGAACTCTTCATTGTACGCTTTTTGCAGACTGTCAGGCAAGGGATGGTTAAACAGCGTTTGCATGGCGAATCACCTCTCAAAAAAACATGGTTTAATCGCATTATATGGACGAAAATTCCAAAAGTCAAGTGTTTATAAAGAATAAATTTTTAAACCAAAAAAATGTTTATTTTGCATAAAAACCACATACTTATTTTATTAAAAATATATCAAATAAGTTTTGAATAAATTCTTGACAAAACGGCCTGTATTTTTTATAATGTTAAATTGGATTGATTGGAAGGACTGAATTTACTTGATTCAAAGATTTACAAAAATATTTTACAGTATGCTCAGCATTCTGGTTGCAGTTGTTTGTGTCTTCGTGCTGGGCGGTACTGCGGCAGCGTTTTCTTTGGAAAACCAGGGCAATCGCACCGAAATCACCGTACAAAGTGTTCGGGTGAGTGAAGTGGAGGAAAATGATCCTTGGTTTGACAGAGCGGATGATCCTGCACAATGGTGCTGTGTATATATCCACGCGACCGCCAATACATGGAACTTCTCTCCCTACACCTACACGGTGGATGCGTTTTCCGTAAAGACACCCGGCATGTTGCAGTCGGAAGAAAATGCTTTTGTTGTGCTTGACGAAACGCTTTCTTACTCCCGTGCAAAACCGCAGGAATTTGTATTGCGTGTGTATCTTCATATTCCTCCCGATGTTGCGGCTGCCGAATTGGTCAGCAAGCTTTCATTTACGGCTGACAGCTCCACAAAATCATTGGGTGCGATTGAAGAAGAGATGAAAATGTACTTGCCGAAACTGGATATGGCAAGACAAGGCAACTATGAAATTATTGATACGACAAAACCGGCCATTGAGGAATCCTCGGCCGGTTTTTTTCTTATTTATTTTTCCCAGTAACAGATGTTTTTGTAGAGATTGTACGGTGTGTAAAGCACTTCATTTTTCAGCAAACGGCTGGTGTGGAAAATGCCCATCCGCGTGCAAACAGGAATGAACGGAACTTCTTCTGCAAATTCTGTAAGGAAAGTACTCAATTCGGTTTCACCATTCAGATACTTTGCATAGGTTTCATCACAGTTCAGAGCCGTAAGGTCGGTTGCATACAAAAGCGAACCGCTGCTGCTTAAAAATGCGTTCAGGTTCATATCTGCCGTCAGGATCGTCTCACCCAGGAATAAGTCATAATCGCCCTTTTCTACAGCCGTCATATACTCTTCCTTTTCTTTTCCGACAAGGGTGACTTTAAGAGGTGTCTTTTCAATTTGCTCTTTTATTTGTGTTGCAGCAGCCGTCTTGAACGGATTGTCTGTGCAATACAACAGTCGCAAAGTGATCGTCTGGTTTAATGCCGTTCCTTGTTGCACCGTTGTCTGCCCGAGGAGTCGGATCGCGTTTTGAACGTCGGCTGTGGTATTGTTGCTTCCACTGACTTCCTGCAGTGCATACCAGTTCGGATTGAACGGTCTGTCTGTTGCAGATGCATAACCGCAGAATGCATATTCCGTAATCATTTCGCGGTCAAGTACATGGGAAAGTGCTTGTCGAAGAGTCTCATTTTTGAGATTTTCATTCTTGAAATTGATGCCTATGTAAACAAGATTGTTCAATGAAATTTTATGTGCACTTGCTGCCGAGCGAATGATTTTGCCGTCGTCAAGATCGCTGAAACTGCAATCAATGGAACGGCTTTCAAGTGCAAATGCTCTTGCAGTGTCGTTTCCTGCATCAAGCAGATTGATTTGTGCACTCTGCGGATTGCCGTCATAATAATACGGATTGTAAAGCATACAATAGCCATCCGTCAGTTTGGAGAGTGAATAGGGGCCTGCACCGATGGGGACGGAATTTTCATTATCCGCAGTGCCGTATTGTACAACAGGGAAGGTCAACAGACTACACGCATTCTGATTGGGTTGGTTCAATGTGAATACAAGCACATCTGCTTTTGTGCCGATTGCAGCACTTGCAAAGACAGAAAGCTGCTTTGCATATTGTGCGGATTGCTGTGCAAGTTTGAACGAATACAGCACATCAGCAATGGACAGCTCTGTTCCGTCAGGAGTTCGCTGTCCGCTTCGCAAGGTAAGCGTAACCGTGGTCGGGGTTGATTCGTATGTGTCTGCCATAACAGGCTGCGGTTGAAAGTTTTTATCCACCTCAAATAAAGATAAAAACAAAAGCGGCCAGAGATGGCGATTTTCGTCTCCCACGCTCAAAAAAGGATTCATGCTGTCTGTTTTACAATAGGACATGGTCAGCGTGCCTTTCGGATCGCTTGCAGTGTTGCCGGGTTGCAACACCGGCTTTGTATCTGTGCAGGAAGTCAGCAACAGACACAGCAGAAAAACGGGAATGAATTTTTTAAACCAATGAAACTCTTTCAATGTGAACAGCCTTTCCTGTTTTGTTATCGGTTTCAATGAGTACACCGTCCATGCGGCATTCCCCGACACATTGTTCAAATCGTGCAGGCAATCCCGTACGGATTTTGTCGGTTGCTTTAGTAATGTCAACACCTAAAACGGAATGTATGACACCTGTCATACCTGTGTCTGTAATATAAGCGGTGCCGTTTGGCAGAATCTGTTCATCTGCGGTCTGTACGTGTGTATGTGTACCGCACACGGCACTGACCCTGCCGTCAAGCCAGAACCCCATTGCTCTTTTTTCTGCGGTGGCTTCTGCATGGAAATCCACAAAAATATTGTTTATATTATGGGATTTGATCTCCTTGACTGTTTTATCGATTGCATCAAACGGATTTTCTGCATATTCCATCCACACGCTGCCCATGAGATTGATGACCGCCAGACGCATACCGCGTTTCTCAAGAATGTCCCAACCTCTGCCGGGTGCTTCTCTGTGAAAATTAACAGGACGGATGATCGGTAAGTGACCGTCCAGGACGGGATATATTTCGCTGCGTCGCAAGGCATGATTGCCTGTTGTGATCAGGTCTGCACCGCTTGCAAACAGGTGATCTGCGGATTGCGGCAAGATGCCGTTGCCCTGTGCACTGTTTTCACCGTTGATGATGCAAAAATCAACGCCTTTGTGTTTTTTGAATGCCGGCAGCAGCTTGCGTACACATTCGCAGCCGGGAGTACCGACAACATCACCGATAAAAAGAATAATCATAGAAAACCTTTCTATGGAAAAAGGCGGCAGAGGGTGCCGCCTTCCGTTTTTATTTATTTTGCGTAATCGAATACACGGTTTTCGCGGATGATATGCACTTTGATCTGACCGGGATATTCCAGTTCTTCTTCGATCTTCTTTGCAATATCTCTTGCAAGGATAACCATCTTGTCGTCCGTGACAACTTCCGGTTTTACCATGATGCGGACTTCACGACCTGCCTGGATTGCGAAAGACTTTTCAACACCGTCAAAGGAGGTGGAGATTTCTTCGAGTTTTTCAAGGCGTTTGATGTAGTTCTGCACATTTTCACGGCGGGCACCGGGACGTGCTGCGGAAATGGCGTCGGCTGCCTGTACAAGTACGGCAACAATCGTCTTTGCTTCCACATCACCGTGGTGTGCCTGAATGGCATGCAGAACATTGTCATTTTCTTTGAACTTACGTGCAAATTCAACACCGAGTTCAATGTGCGTGCCGTCCATTTCGTGGTCAAGTGCTTTACCGATATCATGCAGCAGACCTGCACGTTTTGCAAGTTTTACATCAACACCGAGTTCGGATGCCATAAGACCTGCAAGGTAGGAAACTTCAAGAGAGTGATTGAGAACATTCTGACCGTAGCTGGTGCGGAATTTCAGTCTGCCGAGCAGTTTGACAAGCTCACCGTGCAGACCGTGAACACCTGCATCTGCGATGGCACGGTCACCTGCCTGTTTGATGACCTGTTCAACTTCTTTTTTGCTCTTTGCATACATCTCTTCGATGCGGCTGGGATGAATTCTGCCGTCAACGATGAGTTTTTCGAGGGTCAATCTTGCGATTTCACGACGAATGGGATCAAAGCTGGAAACTGTAATGGTTTCGGGTGTGTCGTCAATAATAAGGTCAACGCCCGTAATGGTTTCAAGGGTACGGATGTTTCTGCCTTCGCGGCCGATGATTCTGCCTTTCATGTCGTCATTGGGCAGCTCAACGACGGAAACGGTAGCTTCCGCTGCATGGTCTGCAGCACAACGCTGAATGGCACCTGCGATGATTTCACGGGCAAGGTTGTCCGCCTCGTCACGGGTTTTCTGTTCGATTTCAAGGATCTTGAGTGCCTTTTCGTGGGTCAGGTCAGCTTCCAGATTCTTGATCAGGAAGTCCTTGGCCTGTTCTTTTGTGAAGCCGGAAATTTTTTCGAGCATATCGAACTGGCTTCTCTTGAGGGCTTCGGCTTCGACAAGCTTATCTTCAGCTTCGCCGATTTTTTTCTGCAGGAGCTCGTCCTTCTTTTCAAGGTTTTCGGTTTTCTTGTCGAGGGTTTCTTCCTTCTGGTTCAGACGACGTTCCTGACGCTGCACTTCGCTTCTGCGATCTTTGATCTCGCGTTCAAGTTCGTTTCTTTCCTTGTGAATCTCGTCTTTTGCTTCCAGAATGGCTTCTTTTTTCTTCTGTTCAGCCTGCGCAATGGCATTGCTGATGATACGATTTGCTTCATCCGTTGCAGAGCCGATGGCTTTTTCTGCTGTTTTGCGGCGAACAATACCGCCGACAACGAAGAAAATCGCACCGCTGACCACTGCTGCTATCACTGCGATAACAATGGCCACGCCGATTGAGATTTGCACGTTTTGTGTACCTCCTGATAATTTATAGGGACCGCACATTGTGCGGAAGTAATAAAATAATGCAATATATATTTATATATTTAAAGAAAAACACCATTTTGAGCACAAACGGATATTCTTCTGCATTATCCTATTCATTGTACAACTTACACAAAAAAAAGTCAATATCGAAAAATTAAAAAATTTTAAACAGACTTAAAATTTTTTTAAATAAATTATTTTAAACATAAAAGAAATCCGTTTTTCTTCTCTCTTGACAAAACCAAATTACAGCCGTATAATTTAGAAAATGCAACTTTGACTGAAAAGAGGTTTTTTTGTATGGAAAAGAAAAATATAAATTGGGGTGAACTTGGTTTCGGGTATATGCCGACCGATTATCGTTTTATCTCCAACTGGAAAGACGGACAATGGGATGACGGTGTTCTCAGCACCGATCCGAATGTTGTTATCAGCGAATGTGCAGGTGTCCTGCAGTATGCACAGACCGTTTTTGAAGGACTCAAAGCATACACCACCGAAGACGGCAGAATTGTTTGCTTCCGTCCCGACCTCAATGCTGACCGTCTGGAAGCATCCTGCAAGCGTTTGCAGATGCCCGTGTTCCCCAAAGAACGTTTTATTGAAGCCGTTCGTGAAGTTGTCAAGGCAAATGCAGCCTATGTTCCGCCGTTCGGTTCCGGTGCTACACTGTATCTGCGTCCCTATATGTTCGGTTCCGATGCCGTTATCGGTGTCAAGCCTGCTACCGAATATCAGTTCCGCATTCTCTGCACCCCCGTCGGTCCGTATTTCAAAGGCGGTGTCAAACCCCTGACCGTTCGTATCAGTGACCTTGACCGTGCTGCTCCCAAGGGAACCGGTAACATCAAGGCAGGGCTTAACTATGCCATGAGCCTTTACAATATTGTGGATGCACACAATTGCGGTTTTGATGAAAATATTTACCTTGATCCCGGTACCCGTACCAAGATCGAAGAAACCGGTGGTGCAAACATTCTCTTTGTTACCAAGGATAACAAGGTTCTGACTCCCAAGTCCGACAGCATTCTGCCCTCCATCACCCGTCGTTCTCTGATGTATGTTGCAAAAGAGTATCTCGGTCTGGAAGTTGAAGAACGCGAAATCGAACTTGCAGAAGTTGCAGATTTTGCAGAGTGCGGTCTTTGCGGTACAGCAGCCGTTATTTCTCCTGTCGGCAAGATTGTTGACCACGGCAAAGAAATCTGTTTCCCTGCTGGTATGACGGAAATGGGCCCCGTTACAAAGAAACTGTACGAAACCCTTACCGGTATTCAGATGGGCAAATTGCCTGCTCCCGAAGGCTGGATCGAAGAAATCATGTAAAACAAAAACGACCGGGCGACCGGTCGTTTTTCAAATCAACAGGGAGGAACAGTATGAAAATCATCGCAAGTGATTACGACGGTACTCTGAACCACGGCGGCATTGATGATGAAAAAAGAAAAGCGGTTGCACAATGGCAGCACAACGGTAATCTTTTTGTTGTTGTGACAGGCAGGGATAAAAAGTTTTGTCCCGAAATGCAAGGCAACGGAATGACGATCGATTATTTTCTTGCATGCAACGGTGCGATGATTCTGGATGCACAGTTCCGCACTTTGGATGAATGCCGTTGTGACGGTACGGTTTTGTTGCCGTTGTTGCAATATCTGTTTGCACTGGGATGTCCTTGGGCAAGTATTTGTACAGAGCAGACAATGCGGATTTATAATGCCGAAAGCGAAGATCGACCATCGGATGCATTGACCGTATCCGATGCACAGGAGATCGCATATTTCAACCAGGTCAGTACCGCATTGCCCACGTTTGAGGAATCTGCTCGTGTGACGGCTGCCGTAAAAGAAAAGTTCGGCAATGTTGTCAACCCTCTGCAAAACGGCACTTGTATTGATATAGTACCTGCCGGCATGGATAAGGCACAGGGAATTTACCGTTTGATGCAGATGTGCGGTGTAAAATATGAGGATGTTGTAACGGTGGGTGACAATGTGAACGATGTAGCCATGATCAAAGAATTTCGTTCTTATGCCATGGAAAACGGTGTTGCACAAATCAAAGAACTTGCCGATGCCGTGACTGCGAGTGTGACGGATCTGATTTATAAAGAATTGAAAAAGTAAAAAAGCATATGAAAACGGTCGCTGTTTGATGCAGCGACCGTTTTTTTAGAATTTATTTTTGCAGGGAAGACAGATCATCCTGACCGAGCAGGTTTTTGTCAACGGAAGAAATAACCTCGGTTGAGAACAACTTGCCGTCTTTGTCAACCGCTGCGGTATGATACAAACCGCAAGATACGGCGATGATATCAGACCAATTTTTTACAGCAGAACGGCCGAGCTTGTTGTCGCCTGCAACAACAACTTTGCCGTTGTTTTTAATTGCAACGGTGATTTCTTTTCCGGCTGCAACGGATTTGATACCCGACCAGTCGGCCTCCGTGCACTCTGTGCCGTCAGAACCGATGGCAAGAACTTTGCCGTTTTTGGTCAATGCAACCAGATGTTTGTAGCCGCCTGCAATTTGCGAAATGTTTTTCCATTCCGAAACATCTCCGCCCAAAGCACCGGCAACCACAACGGTGCCGTCTTTTTTCAAACCGGCTGTGTATTTTTCGCCGGCAGCAACCGCAACAATGTCGGTCCACTCTTCAACCGCATATTTGGAGCTGTTTTTGGAATCGCCTGTTGCGACGACTGTGCCGTCTTCACAAAGACCGACCAGGTGGCCCGTACCTGCAGCGATGGATGTGATGTTTCTCCAGAATGTGGTGTTTCCGCTGAAAGAGGAAGTGGTCTGCACAAAACCGTTGTTCAGCAAAACAGCGGTAAAGTCAGCACCGGCTGCAATTTTTTCAACATCTGTCCACTTTGCACTTTCATAGGAAAGCAGATCATTTTTGCCGCCGACTGTTGCAACGCTTCCGTCGGCATACAGAACGCTTGTGTGGTATTCACCGGCAGCAATGCCCTGTACATTCAGGCCTTCAAACGGATCTGCTTTGTTGCTTGAAATGCAGATGACGGCAACAATAACGGCAATCAACACAACACAGGCTGCTGCCAGAATTGCGATCTTCTTTTTGTTCATTCTGAAAACCTCATTTCAAAATCAGGACTTGGTGTTTGAGGTTGCAAGCTGTTCGTCTGCAATCCGTTCAAGTTCAACAGCATTACCTTCGGAGGCAACTGCAGAAACTTCCGCACGGCGAACAAGCAGCTCTGCATACATTCTTTCTCTCTTTTCGCCCGAAAGATCATAGAACAGCATCGGAATAATACCGAAAGAGCCTGTGATGGTGGGGACGATGGCGAAGTATGCAAACAGGAAGAATTTGACCGCATCGGTCTGTTCTTTACCTTCTTTGTATGCAGACTGGTCATACTTGAAGATTTCCAGAAGCAGGTTGTTGATAACACCGGAAACAGAGCCTGCAAGTTTGGTGGCAAGACCCTTTGCAACACCTGTCATGGCTTCGGTACGGTAACCCATCTTCCATTCGCAGTAGTCCATGCATTCGTTGTACATTTCGGTGTTGATAACCGTATAAGTACCATAGAAGAAAGTCCAGATGAATTCTTCAAGAGCCATGGCAATACCCATGGGAACCACTTTTTGGTACATACCGCCTGCCTTGGTCTTCCAATCCATTCCGATACAGCCGAACAGGAAAACGGGAACCATCAGAATCTTGCTCGAATAGTTTCCCATGATATACAGGAATTTCGAGGAGAACTTGCGGCGGAAGAACGGAACCAGAGCAAAGCTCAACGGGCTGATGGGAGCTGCGGGAATACCTGCGATCATGGTCAGGGAGTTGAAGTGCAGAACGTCGGTGTAGTAGTTGCCCTTGCTGCCGCCGACACCGAAGCTGTTGAGCATCTGCGAAAGGGTTAGAAGTAGCATCGGCTTGTTTTTGACGATCGATTCAACACCCATTTTGATTGAGGGGGGCTTGACAGACTGCAGAATGCGTTCCTGCGAATTCATGAAGAACCAGAACGACATACCGCTGGAAACAATCGTTGTGAACGTACCCATGCTGACGAACGCAGTAATAAGGGTCTGACTTCTTGATGCATCGTGTTTTTTGTTGTCAATGATGTCAAGAACGACCGTAAAGATCTGTTCGGGGAGTTTTTCACCGAACTGACCGGATGCCCAGTTTGCCAATGTGACCAATCTTATTCGGTCAACAGGGTGTGGTGTAATGGTGGACATAAGTCCGGTTTTTGCAATTTCCTGGAAGGTGCCGATACCGTCGCGCACCATTGTGAGGAACAGATAAAAACCGAATTTGACCCACTTGTTTGCATTCAGCAAAAGCACCGGCTGGAACCAATAGGCAAGTGTGCCGATCAGTCCGGGAATGGCAAGTGCCAGCAGGTAGGGTCTGAATTTGCCCCAACGGGTACGGGTTTTGTCAACAATGGTGGCAAAGAGCACGTCGTTGACCATGTCCCAAGGGGTATTGATTGTGCCTGCCAGTGCAGACAGACTCAGTGGTAACTCAAAAATGTTATTGACGAAACGGGATGAAAAAGTGTTGATATTAAACGACTGTGCCGCATCCCACAGCACAAAACCGACAGTTTCTTTCAAGCCGACATATCGACGGTTTTGGTAAACGTACGATAATTGTTCGTCTGTCAACTGTTCAGCGGTGTTATTGGGTTCAGTTGCCAATGAATTTCCTCCTGTTCTGAATAGATGTACAGTTTATTTTATCATAAACGCACACATAATGCAAGAAAAAAAACAAGCTCACTTTTTGTTGAAAAATACGAAAAATCCGCATTGATTTTGCAAGTATAAGCTGCTAAAATGCAAACAGAGGTGATTTTTTTGAAACTGACGGTTATGAGTTACAACATCCTGCATTGTGAAATCTATAGGGAAAAAAGAATTGATTTTGATACCTTTGCACAGACAATTCTCGACAGCGGTGCCGACATCGTCGGACTCAATGAAGTACGCGGTGACGGTGAACGTGCGGATTATGAAGCACAGGCAGCAATTCTTGCCGAAAAAACAGGTTTTTATTATTATTTTGCAAAAGCCATTGACGTCGGCGGAAAAAATCCTTACGGCAATGCACTTCTCAGCCGTTATCCCATCAAAAATGCACAGACCATCCCCATTCCGGACCCGCTGGTCCGTATCGGCAGCGGTTTTGAAACACGTTGCCTGCTGAAAGCGGAAATTGATGTTGCCGGGGGACTTGCTGTGCTTGTCACGCATTTCGGTCTGAATGCAAGCGAACAAAAAAATGCCGTCAAGACCGTGTTACAGCATCTGGATGCCGACAAACTGATTCTTATGGGTGATTTCAATGTCACCCCCGATGATGCCGTGTTGCAACCCATCCGCAAAAAATGCAAGGATGCCGCAGACCTGTTCACGCAGCCGAAACAGAGCTTTCCGTCCGATGCACCGAATGTCAAAATCGATTACATCTTTGCAACACCTGCCGTCCGCATTCTTGCGGCGGATATTCCGTCCACGGTTGTGTCCGACCACAGACCCCACACGGCAGAAATTGAAATATAAAAAGCGTTTTGCTGCAAACTGCAAACACCCGACCGAGGGATTGTTTGCAGTTTTCTTTTTTTGAGACGAAATAAAATATAGGGAACAAACCGTAATAATGATATATGCACCTTTTGTGCGAATGATATCACGCCTTCGTCGTGGTGATATCCGCGTTGCGGATGATATATTTGTTTGCACAAATGTGTCGGATGTTGTCGCTTTCCGCTTCGCTCTATATAATAATTCAATAATTCGGAGCGTGAGCGACCCTTCATATCGAAGATATATCATATCCGCGGCAAGCGGATATATCATTGTCGAATGCAGTTCAACAAAGCGTAATTTGTTTTGTTCTTCATTTTCTCATTTTTTGCAAAAAAAGGACTGTACAGCCTGTGTACAATCCTTGATTGGGTTGGTGTTTATTCGGTGATTTCTTCTGTGCCTTCGTCGTCTTCGTCAATGGTGAGGATTTCGGTCTGGTTGCAGAAGAATTTCAGTTCGTTGATTTTTTTGTTGAATGTCTTTTCGCAGGCAGCACTCATCAGGGCGAACATACGCGACTCAACAACAGAGTTGATGGCTGCAAAGTCAATGAGAATCTGCAACTGGTCTTTGTAGAACTGTGCATCCTTGTCTGCGAAGAAGTTGTCGTCAATTTCGCTGATGACGGTACCTGCAAGGGACATATCCTGTTCATACATATCCTTATTTTTGGCAAGGCACTTCTGCATGGTGTCTGCCATTTTTTCGATTTTGCCTTCTTTCTGGATGTTGAGGAGGGCATTGGTTTTCATCTTGTATTTGAATTCAAGATGGCAGGTTTTGATGATTGCCTTTGCAAGCTGAACAAGCTGCGGATTGATTTTGTCGGGGGTATAGATTTCGCCGTTTTTGGTGTAGAAAAGCATGGGTTGTCTCCTTTATTTTACGTTTTCTTTAATATGTATGTCCATCTGCGGATAGGGAATTTCAATGCCCTTGGCATCAAATTCGTTTTTGACCTGTTCAAGCAGATCAAAATAAACCGTCCAATAATCTTCAGCCTTTGTCCATACACGGACGGTGAAATCCAGGCTGCTGTCACCGAGTTTGGAAAGACGGATAAAGGGTTCGGTATCTTTGTTGACAAGGGGATGCTTGTCGATCACTGCTGCAATGCAGTTTTTGACCGCTTGTACATCCGCTTTGTAAGAGGTACTGAATACGAGATCCACACGACGTTTTTTTTCTGCGGTTACATTGACAAGCGTTGCACCTGCAACCGAGCTGTTGGGATATACAATGCGGCGGTTGTCGGGGGTGGTGATGGTGGTGTAGAAAATGCCGATGTCCACAACCGTGCCGCCGTCGTTGCCGCCGACAACAATGAAGTCGCCTTCCTTGAACGGTTTTGTCACCATCAGCACAACACCGCTTGCAATGTTGCCGAGGCTGCCTTCCAGTGCAAGACCGATGGCAAGACCTGCCGAACCGATGACCGCCACGACCGATGCCATGGGAACACCGAGAACAGATGCTGCAAGAATGACAATGAGCACTTTCAGCACCACATCAAACGCTTTGAAGAACAGATTTTTAGCAGATGTGTCGATTTTTGAGAGCAGTTTGGCGGTTGCCAGTTTCTTGTTCAGTACTTTGACAATGCGAAAACCGAGCAGCAACAGAACGATCGCTGCAATCAGTCTGCCACCGTAGGACAGCACATATTCTGCAAGCACATCAGCAATACCTGACAGATAGCTGCCGATTTCATCTGAGCTCTGCGGAATATCCGTAACTGCACCGACCACTTCTTCGAGTGCTTCGGAAACGGATTCACCGATGGATTCGGTGGATGTTTCGGCTGTTAACAAAGGTAATTTCATCTGTTTTTCCTCTCTCTTTAATTTGTTGTATACAATTTATACATTTTGGCATATAAGCCGTCTTTCTGAATCAGTTCTTCGTGCGAACCCTGTTCGGCAACCCCGTCTTTTGTCAGCACCAGAATGCGTTCGGCATTTTTGATGGTGGTCAGTCGGTGGGCAACGGTAAATGTGGTTCTTCCCTTGGCAAGCTCCTGCAGGGATTGCTGTACAAGACGTTCGCTTTCGTTATCGAGTGCACTTGTCGCTTCGTCAAGCAAGAGAACAGGCGGATTCTTAAGAAATACTCTGGCAATGGAAATTCTTTGTTTCTGACCGCCTGAAAGTCGCACACCGCGTTCACCGACATAGGTGTCAAATCCGTCGGGCAATTCTTGTATAAATTCGTACGCACCGGCAAGCTTTGCGGCTTTTATGATCTCTTCTTCCGTTGCATCGGGTTTGCCGTAGAGAATGTTTTCTTTGACAGACCCCGAAAACAGGTATACATCCTGTTCCACGATACCGATGTTCTCACGCAGGGATCGCATGGTGATGTCGCGGATGTCCGTGCCGTCCAACAGAATCGAACCGCTGTTGATTTCATAAAAACGGGGGATGAGGCTGCACAGCGTTGTTTTGCCTGCACCCGACGGGCCGACAAGTGCAATGCTCTGACCCTTTCTGACTTCAAGGTTGAAGTTGTGAATAACATCCGTTCCGTCGTTGTAGCTGAACGATACGTTTTTGAACGTGATGTTGCCTTCTGCTCTGCCGAAATCCACGGCTTCGGGACGGTCCTCGATCTCAGGCTCGGTGTCCATGATTTCGGAAAAACGCTCAATACCCGTCAGACCGCGGTTGAACTGTTCCGAAAAATCCACGATTCTGCGGACGGATGAAAACAGCGTTGTTACATACAGAAGGTAGGCAATCAGGTCGGCTGCGTTGATTTTATCCCACAAAATAAAGAATGCACCGAGAATAACAACGATGATGTACATGGCACCGTCAAAGAAACGCGAGGTACTTGAAAAGGTTCCCATCAATTTATAAACGGTGGATTTGACGGCAAGAAAAGCTTCGTTACCTTTGCGGAATTTTTCGATTTCTTTTTCCTCACCTGCAAAGGCTTTGACAACGTGAATGCCAAGCAGGGAATCCTCAATATCGGCATTCAGTTCGCCTACTTTTTTGCGTTGTTCGCGGAATCCGTTTCGCATACGGCGGTTGACACGCAGCAAGCAGAGAATCATAACCGGAATCATGCAAAGGATGATGAGTGTCAGCGGAATGTTGATAAAGCTCAGGATAATGCCGGACCCGAGAATTTTGATACCGGCAATGAAAAATTCTTCCGGACAATGGTGTGCAAATTCCGTGATGTCAAAAAGGTCGTTTGTCAGACGGGACATGAGAACACCGACTTTTGCGTTGTTGAAATAGGAGAACGAGAGTTTTTGCAGATGACCGAACAGATCACGGCGTAAATCCGTTTCAATGCGTGTACCCATGATGTGTCCCATGGCTGCCATGTAGTAGTTTGCAAAGGTGTCAATGACACGCATGAACAGGTAGGCACCACCCATGCCGAGAATCAATCCCGGTGTCAGTACGGCTCCGTCTTCACCGGTTGCGGCATTGGTGATGGAACGCACGATCATCGGTAAGATCAATTCGCAGACCGTTGTCAAGGCAGCACAGCAAAGGTCAAAAACAAAAGTGCGTCTGTGATTCTTGTAATAAGGCAAAAATCTTGCGATGATTTTCCTTGTCGGCATTTCATGTTTGTATACGTTCTCTTGTGCGGATTGTTCTTTTGTTTTCTCTTTCGCCATATATCTGTCCGCCTCTTTTCGATTCATCTTAATTCTAATCAATTATTATAGCATAGTATGATTGCTTTTGCAACCAAAACTGACCGTTTTTTACAGTTTATGCATGAAAAAAACGCACAGGTCTGAATGACTGTGCGGACAAGGATGGTCAAGCGGTTGCGGACATATTGGCTTTGTTACAGGCAAGACCGCCGAGCATGGCTATGTATGCAAACATAAAGGGTGTGCTGAACGGTTGGGCTATGTTGACCGTTGCCTGGATCCAATAGGCAATAAGGCCGGCAAGCAGACCGATGGCAAGAATGTGGTCTTTCAGTTTTTTGATTACGGTCAGCGTGACTGTAATCAGAACGGACAAATAGCCAAGCAGACCGAATACACCTGTTGTGAGGAGGTATTGCAGGTACTCGTTGTGTGCCTGGTCAAGAGTTTTGCCCTTAAACACCACGGAACCGTCGGAAATGCGTTGTAAAGATTCGGGGCCGATGCCGAACAGCTTTTCTTTGATGCTGAAATTCTCATACAGATGAAGACACTGTTTCCAGATCTCACCGCGTTTGGATCCCCATTCATCTGTCAGTTTGAAGTATGCATCCAAAGCACCTGCACCGCGTGTGTTCGCCATGATAAAACAAACCACAACTGTTACCGCGGCAGCAACAAGAAAACCAATGTATACAATTCGCAGTTTCGGAAGTGCTGACGGACAGAAGCGGACAATCAGACATCCCGTTATGCACGCAGTAAGAACAATTATAAAGCAAGCGGGTTTTGTGAACAGGGTGAGTGCTTCGGAGATCGGCACATAATGAACGGGTGTACGATGATACACCGATATAAATACTTGTGCAGCGATTGCAATGAGCATGACCCCTATAAAAAAACGGGTCAGCTTTTTTGTGTCAGACAGCAAAAACAGGGGAAGAACGGCAAATGCAACCGTCATACCCAGGGCAAAACTCTCACTTGCCGTTACCATCATGCCGAGTGCACCGATGAACAACGCTGCGGTGCAACCGATTTGTACACGAACGGTTTTTGCCTGGCAGAAGCCGCACAGAAGAAACGGATACAGCAAGCACAGATAGCTGCTGTAAAAATTGATGTTGCCGATGGTGGATATGTAAGCACCTTTCTGCGTTTCACTCAGACGGTCGTGAATGCCGATCCAGTCAATGCCGAAACAGTTCAATACCCCTAAGAGACAGACAATGCAAAAACCGATCATGGCAAATAATAAAATCGGTTGTGTATACTTTAAATGACGGGATGCCGCAAAATAAATAAGAGTATACAGTAAAATTGTGATCGTACCCTGATAACGTGCTGCGGCTCCCAACCAGACATCCTGCTGATGAGGTGACAGCAATGCTGCCAGCAATACAAAACCTGCAAAGCAAAGTATGGCGATATCTGTTGTATTCAAATACTGAAAAAGGTTTCTGCGTATTGCTTTTATGTCTGTCTTTTTTTCTGTCTTTTTGGAAGGAGACAGAAAAAGAAAAAGGCAGAGAAATGCACAGGCTATCACATAAAAAAAGCAAGCTTTGGTTTGCGTGATGTTGAAAAAGCCGTTCGTGAAAACCAGCGGCAATCCGAAGAAAAGCAGAGACAAAAAGCAAGTTGTCAGGATAGCTTGCTTGTTTTTTGCAGGCATTGTCAATCCGCCTCCTTGTTATCTCGTTATTCTTCTTTTTTGTCTTCGGGACGGGTGTTTTCCTGACCGCGGTAGACAACGAATTTGCAGAACAGGTATTCGAGGACAAAGTTTGAAAGCATGGTCACTGCAAGGACAATGTATTCATTTATGTTGTTGTTGGCTGCGACATTGCCGAGCCATGTGGACAGCGGTGTGAATACAAGATAAAAACCGAAAACCTTTGCCATGGCAACGGGAATATTGGCTGCCGAGCGGAAAGTGTAGCGACGGTTCAGGGTGAAATTCCAGATGATGGAAAGAATCAATGAGATAAGGTAGGCAGGCCAGTAGGGAAGCTTCGCCAATTCATTGAGAAGCGTAAATGAGCCGATCTGGATGATGCCTGCGGATGCGGAAAACAGTGCAAATTTGATTGCCTGCAATGCATCGTTCTTTTTCATAAGTGAACCTCCGGATAATTTATGTCATCTTTTAAGAGAAAGTGGAAACAACACTTGTGTCGATTGCTGAAATGATGCTTGTGGTAAGCGTGAAAATAACGGTGGTTACGAGGAAAGGAATGTCGATCTTTTTTGCTGATTTTTCCTTGACGGCAGCAATAACCGACAGGAGAACAGCCGTGCCGGTTAAGACAGGTACCGCTACGGCACCGATTTTGAAAATGTTCAGCAGCACATTGCTGAGAATCCAATTCAAAGCCTCCGGCAGTTTGTAAATAAACGTCCATTGCAGTTCAATGCAAAGGGATAGAAAAATAAACAGGACAAGCATATATACAGCATATGCGAATGCTGTTTTGGTGATGATTCTGTTCGCTTTATTCATACTCTGGTACGCTCCGAAAAAATTTTCTATTATTGTAAAGGTGATTCTTAAATCAGACTTTATCGATGCGCATGGAGATGTCAAAAGCTTTGACGGAGTGAGTCAATGCACCCAAAGAGATGATATCAACACCTGTTTCGGCAACCTTACGGATGGTTTCCAAGGTTACATTGCCCGATGCTTCCGTTACGGCACGGCCGTCAATCAGCTTGCAGGCCTGTGTCATTTCTTCACAAGTCATGTTGTCGAGCATGATGATATCGGCACCTGCATCGATTGCCTGTTGCACTTCGTCCATGTTACGGGTTTCCACTTCGATCTTAACGGTATGGCCGAGTTTCTTTCGCAGAATCGCAACGGTGTTTGCAATGCCGCCGCCGGCATCGATGTGGTTGTCTTTGAGCATGGCTGCATCGGATAAATTATAACGGTGGTTTCTGCCGCCGCCGCAGGTAACGGCATATTTTTGCAATGCACGAAGTCCCGGCAAGGTCTTTCTGGTTTCGGCAATGCTTGCATTTGTGCCTTCAATGGCTTTTACACAGGCATTTGTGGCTGTCGCGATGCCGGAAAGATGCTGCAAGAGATTGAGAGCCGTACGTTCACCTTGCAGAAGACAGGCGGTTTTGCCCTTGAACACAGCGATCAGATCGCCTTTTTTGACCGCATCTCCGTCTTTGAAATAGGCTTCGTAAGAAAATGTGTCATCCAGAAGCTCAAAAACACGCATTGCGATCGTAAGTCCGCAAACAACACCGTCGGCTTTGGCAATGAACCGGGCTGTATCTGTCTGCGTTTCGGGGATGACAAACACGGTGGAAACGTCGATATAATTGATATCTTCTTTGATGGCGGTGCGGATGATGTCATCAATATAAAACTGCGGAATGATCATGTTTCGTCAAGCTCCTTTAATATAATAAATGCAACTGTCGCAAGGGACAGAGCCTCCAGATAGGCGGTTGTGGTTGCGAATTTACCGCCTTTGAGGCGTTTGAGAATGTTGTCGATTTGTTTGAGACCGTAGCGTACCGCACCGGCATCCGGCATGACGAAGGCTGCACGCTGCATGATGGAACGGATTTCCGAGAAAATGCCCTCAGGAAGCGGTGCACCGTCTGCCTGTAAGGTGACCGGATGGGCTGCAACGCAGGCAAAACCGTTTTGCATACAGCGTTTGATGTCTTCGGCAGCTCTTCTTGAATAAACAAGTGCTTCAAGCAGCGAGTTGCTGGCAAGTCGGTTTCTGCCGTGTACACCTGTGTTGGAACATTCACCGCAGGCATACAGACGGGGAATGTTTGTTTTGGAGTCTATGTCAACTTCAATGCCGCCCATCAGATAGTGCTGACAGGGGAAAATGGGGATCAGGTCTTTGGTTATGTCCACACCGTAACGCATGCAACCCTCGTGAATGGCAGGAAAGCGAGCACGCAAAAAGTCGGCATCTTCATGGCGGATATCCAGGTAGAAACGGTTGCTGCCCGTTCTTCTGGCTTCCAGGAGAATGGACTTGGATACAACATCACGCGGAGCCAGTTCCAGACGTTCGTCGTAGCGGTCCATAAAGCGTTCAAGATTGCAGTTGAGAAGGTAGGCACCTTCACCTCTGACGGATTCACTGATGAGGAATTGTTCGCCGTCCTCTGAGTTGAATGCCGTCGGATGGAATTGCACATAATGCAGATCTTTGATTCTTGCACCGAGTTCATATGCAATACGAATGCCGTCCCCGGTTGCACTTTTTGGGTTGGTCGTGTATTTGTAAACTCTGCCGATACCGCCTGTGCAAAGCATACAGTAAGAGCAGAAAACGGAACACATCTTGCCGTCGGTCAGCAAATCAGCACGGAAACCGCTGCGAACCTGTGTAAGTTTGACGAGGACGGTGTTTTCTTTGTAATCGATGTTTTCTTTTTGTTCAACCTGTGCAAGCAGACCGCGTACAAGTTCGGCACCGGTGCAGTCTTTGTAGTGTACGATGCGTCTTCTGCAATGGCCGCCTTCGAGGGTTTTGTCCAACTCTCCGTCTTCGTTACGGTCGTATACAATTCCCATTTCCATGGTCTTGCGTACATCGTCGGGACCTTCACGCACAAGCGTGTCCACCGCTTCCGGGTCATTTTCATGTCTGCCGGCGATAAACGTGTCTTTGATGTGCAGATCAAAGGAGTCATCTTCAAAATCAAGCACACACGCAACACCGCCTTGGGCAAGGTTGCTGTTGGACACGGTTTTGCCGTATTTTGAAAGAATGCATACCGATACGGTGTCATCAAATTGCAATGCACCGTACATGCCGGCAACACCGCTGCCGACAATGAGAACATCATAACATTTGTTGTTTTCGTACATATCCATATTATCCAAGCTCCAGCATTCGGTCGATACTCTTTTTTGCAGCCAGACGAAGGTCTTCGTTCATTTCGATGGATTCCCCTTGCTCACCGTTGATGGCGTCAAGCAGCAATTCGGGAGAGATGTATTTCATATCCGGACAGGTCAGCGTTTCGGGGCAAAGGTAATAAAACGCTCTGTCGGGGTATTTTTGTGTCAGCGTGTCGGCAACACCGCGTTCGGTGCCGATGATAACAGGTTTGTCGGCTTGCAATGCATAGGTGATGATCTCTGCCGTGGAACCTGCCATGTCGGCATGTCTGACGACTTCTTCTCTGCATTCGGGATGCACCGCCAACAGTGCATCGGGATATTCTTTTTTTGCAGCAAGAACCTGTTCTTCGGTCAGATTGTCGTGCACGGGGCAGTAGCCGTTCCAAAGGGTTATTTTTTTATCGGGCAACTGCGAAGCAATCCAGCTTCCGAGGTTGCGGTCGGGTAAGAACAGAATTTCTTCCGCATCCAGTTTGCTGACGATTTTCAGTGCACTCGAGGATGTTACGCACACATCGCACACGGCTTTTACCGCAGCGGTTGTGTTGATGTAAGCACACACGCAGGCATCCGGGTGTTGCTCTTTCCATGCGGTGATGTCTTCGGCTGTGATCATTCTTGCCATACCGCAGCCTGCGTCGGGTGCAGGTAAAATGACCTCTTTTTCGGGAGCCAGTATTTTTACACTTTCCGCCATGAATCGAACACCGCACATGATGACTCTCTTCTGCGGCAATTTTGCAGCAGCCTTGGCAAGTGCAAAACTGTCACCTGTGATATCGGCAAGGGCTATGATTTCAGGCGGTTGATATGTGTGTGCCAACACAACGGTATCGGTTTCGGCTTTTCTTTTTTCTATCTGTTCACGCAATGCAGTATGCACGGTGATCACTCCTTCTTACAAACTAAGTATAGTATACATCGTTTCTTTCATTTTTCCGCTTTTGTGCAAAAATTATGCAAGCCCGAAAACGGATGCAAGATCCTGTGTATCATAAACGCAGTAATCGCAAACGATGTGGCCGCTGTTTCTGAATTCATCGAACAGGCAGGTTTTTATGCCGGCCGAAGCTCCCGAAACAATATCCACATCACGGTCACCGAGCATCACGGTGGTTGCAGGGTTGAGGTTATATTTCTTGATAAGATATAAGTTTGTATCGGGTGCAGGTTTGGAGGGCATGGTGTTGATTTCGCTTGTGACGGCATCTGTAAAATATTCCAGCAATCCGTGTTTTTCAAGATAGGTCAAAGACAGGGAATCGCGGTGGGTGTTCAGGAAATTTCTGCCGCCGTTTTCGTGTATTTTTTTAAGTATTCCGGGAATGCCGGGGTATGGCAATGCGATCGGTGCAAGATCCGTTTGACTTTCAATGGCTCTGAACATCAGCTTGCATAATTCACCCGGCTGATAATAATCGTATGCCGTGCGGAAAGACTTTTTGAACAGATTGTAACATTCGTCGCGGTCAATGTCTTTGTTGTGGATTTTTTTGTATGCCTGCATGAAAGCTTCCGTGATGTGCGGATAAGAATCAAACAGCATACCGTCAAAGTCCCATATGTAATCGGTAAAAATCATATCGTTTCTCCGTGGATTTCAGAATTGTTCACCCTTGTGCCAACCGTTTTCATCTTTTGTGATACGGAAGAAAACGGGACGCTCATTCGGATTGCTGTTGGGGGAATGCAGGGTGAAGATCATGTCACCGTCAAAGGTCTTGAACAGCATGCCGTGGCCGCCGTCCTTATCAAACAAAAGCCTTTCGCATTGCTGCCACGGACCGAAAACCGAGCCGCTTTCCGATACGGCAACAGCCTCGACATAATTGTGGTCACTGCAGCTTGCCCAGAACATGGTCAGCTGCTTGCCGTCATGATACAGGAACGGACCGTCCGTAACCATGCGCGGCTTTCCGTCAACGGTATCGTTTGCATCATAAATAATCCACGGTGCTTCGTCTGCTGCAAACAGGGTGACGGCTTCTCCGACACTCTTGCGCAAATCCTCGCTCATTTCAATGGCGCAGATGGTGCCTGTGCCGATTTGCAGATGCTCATGGCAGAACACCATGTAGGGCTTGCCGTTTTCAATATAAAAAGTGCCGTCCAGACACATCCAGTCGGCAGGGGTGATCGGTTCGCTCCAGACTTCAAACGGGCCTGTCGGATGATCGGCTGCAAGAATCTGTGTACAGCGGTTTTTTCCTTCTGCAAAAAAGGAGGCAAACATGAAAAACTTATCTTTGTAAAAATGAACTTCGGGGGCCCAGAAATTACGGTCTGACCAAAAATCAACGGGCGGTGTGAAACATTTGACGGGATCGCTCCACTCTTTGAGGTCTTTGGATGTATAGCACCAGAAGCCGCCGGCTCCCGACCATGCAAACTGACCCGGGGTACCGTACAGATAGTAAGTGCCGTCATAAGGCAAAACAAACGGATCTCGGATATTGATATCTTGCAGTTTCATGTTGCATTCCTCCGATTTATAAGCATATATCAATAATTATATCATGCTTTTTTTTCATTGTAAACTTAAAACGCAAAAAACTTCGTATTATCTTGCCTTTTTCGGACAAAAAAATGTTTTGTATGACAAATATGCCACACCGGAAGGCAGAAACAACAAAAGGAAAACCGAAAAAACGAACCTGTAAAGTTATTGAAAGATACTTATTTGATTGGTACAATGATAGCGAAACCACAACAAGATACAAAGGAGCTTTTTGTATGGATAACGGCAAAGTCGGAAAACAGATTGCATCGCTTCGGAATGCAAAAGGGTTGACACAGGCAGATTTGGGGGAGAGGATCGGTGTTTCTTTTCAGGCGGTCAGCAAGTGGGAACGCGGTGAAACATTGCCTGATACCGCTATTCTTCCGTCTCTTGCAAGTGTGCTTGAAACAAGCGTGGATCAGATTCTCTGCGGCGGAGAATGAATGGTTGCATACAAGGGGAAAATAAAAACACAGGATATGATCGAGGGCTTGCGTTGTCTGGAGAGAATGGGGGCGTTGCTCGGCAAGGAAAACTGCATTTACCGTCATGCAATCAGGGGAATCAATGAAGGTATGAATGCGGATATTGAGGCAGCTTTTTCGGATGCTTATGTTTTTGAAGCATTTGCAGCTGAGGCGATCATTCAGAATCTGCAAGCAGGATATTATATCGATCGACCGATCTGAAATACAGTTTTCAATTTGAACACTTCCGTGAAATCGTGTGTTCGTATGCAAAAAAAATATAACATAACATAAAAAGACATTTTGTGACTTCAGTTTTCGGTTGACAAAACACTCGCTACGGTGTAAAATAGTAAGGATAAAAATTTCCGTCCGTGGCGCAGTTGGATAACGCAGCAGATTCCGATTCTGAAGATCGGGGGTTCGAATCCCTCCGGGCGGGCCAAAAATCGACTTGTTTCGACAAGTCGATTTTTCATTGGTGCCTTTAGGTGTGGAAATAAACCCCCAGTTCTACTGGGGGTGAAAGAAGACTTTAGTAAAGCCAAAAACGGGCGAGCTCAAAGCCGCCCGAAAAAGAACTAACGGAAAGAAGAAACCTCCTGATATAAT